>NZ_CP047025.1:3000000-3600000 GCF_009796845.1 Cobetia sp. L2A1
GACTCGGCGTGACACTGAATGCATTCATCTTTGCGCTCGGTGCCTCGCTGATACTGTGGAGCGCCCAGCGCTTACCTGGTATCGGCGTACAGACGCTGGTACTGCTGGGCATCGCGCTGATGTTCTTCTTCAATGCGATGCTTGGTGTGCTGCAGTTCGTAGCATCGCCGGAGGCGCTGCAGCAGTTGATATTCTGGTCGATGGGCAGTCTGGAGCGCAGCAGTTGGCCACGCCTTGCCATGCTGTCGGTGGTAATCCTTGTCTGCGGCGTCATCTTTCATCGCCGTCGCAGCGAATTGACCGCACTGAGTCTCGGCGAAGCGCAGGCTCGCGCGCTGGGAGTTGACGTGCGCCGCCTACGCCTCACCGGCCTGCTATGCACCGCACTGCTTACCGCAACTGCCGTTTCATTCGTCGGTAGCGTCGGTTTCATCGGCCTGGTCGCGCCGCATATCGCACGCTTGCTGGTCGGTGAGCAGCAGCAACGCTTTCTGCCACTGTCAGCTCTGCTGGGGGCACTGCTGCTGTCACTGACCTCAACGTTGAGCAAGTCGCTGGTACCAGGGGTATTGCTGCCGCTGGGCATGATTACCGCCCTGATCGGCCTGCCGTTCTTTGTCAGCCTGATCCTCAAGCGCAGAGGGCTCGACGGATGAGCGTTTCAGCAGCAATGACTCCCCTGTGCACACAGACTGCGGGCCTCGAGATTCGCGACGTGAGTGTCTCTCGTGGGCGCACCCGGATACTGGATAATCTGCCCGAACTACGAGCAAGACCTGGCGAGCTGACCGCACTGCTTGGCCCGAATGGCGCAGGTAAATCGACACTACTGCAAGCCATCGCCGGCCTATTGCCGGCCACAGGCGAGGTGTGGCTCAAC
Organism: Cobetia sp. L2A1; assembly: GCF_009796845.1. NCBI lineage: Bacteria > Pseudomonadati > Pseudomonadota > Gammaproteobacteria > Oceanospirillales > Halomonadaceae > Cobetia > Cobetia sp. L2A1. The sequence continues at coordinate 3,000,881 of NZ_CP047025.1, forward strand.
GGTGAGGCATTGAAGGATGTATCAGCTCAGCAGCGCGCAGCGCGCATCGGTTATCTCCCTCAGCTGAGTGAGACAGGCGCGATGCTTGAGGTCTTTGAATCACTGTTACTGGCACGACGTCTGGCAGGTCATGACAATGACGCTGCCAATCTCGCCCACTGCGAACATCTGGTCGAGGCTCTGGCTCTGGCACCATTGGCGTCACAGCGACTGGGCCAGCTGTCTGGCGGACAACGACAACGCGTGGCCATTGCTCAAGCACTAGTGCGTGAACCGACACTTCTGATGCTGGATGAACCGACCAGCGCGCTAGACCTCCACTTTCAGTTGTCAGTACTCGACTGGTTGAGCCGCGAGGCGCGTGAGCACCAGCGGGTAGTGATCGTGGCATTGCACGATTTAAGTCTGGCAGCGCGACATGCGACTCATGTCTGGCTACTTCATGCGGGTCGGCTTGCCGCCAGCGGCAGTCCTCGAGAGGTACTGACGATGGAGCGGCTGCGCGAAGTCTATGCCATTGAGGCGCGCGTCGAGTGGCCACTCGATGGCAGCCCACCGGCCATCGTGGCACTGCATGCACTGTAACGCCCTCTTCGTTGATGCAAGGACTTGCGACATGCCGACAATGACCAACGAGCAGCCATAAAAAAACCGCCCCTCACGCGATAGCGTGAAGTGCGGTTTTTCAAGAGGCCACGCCTTTCAAAGACGAAAGACAGGTGGCTTCCTTCAAGCTCAGGACAGGTGGGATGCCTGTGAGCCAGTGTCGATCATGCCGTGCTGCTGACCGCCGCCACCGCCGCCGCCGCCGCCGCCGCCGTGACCGCGATCAAACAGGCCGCAACCGCTCAGTGCCAAGGTGGCAGCAATCAGGGCAATCGGAAACAGATTCTTGATACGCATGAGGTTTTCCTTTCATGATTCATGGAACGAGAAGACTGGCAGACATGGGTCAGCGAGTCTTCACTCTTGCCAACACTCTACTCCAGTCTGCCGCCAACGATAAACCTCCGCTAGCGGCTTTCCTTGATTCCTGCACACCCTGTACAGAAGTTGCGACAGTGTTGTCTCACTATTATAAATATTAGCGTTTTATTGTTATCAGGCTTTCAATTCCCACGCATACGCAAGCCTGCAAGCAGCACGGTACCAGTATTGATGAAGACATCACCCCTGGTCTTACTGAGCAGGCTGGCCCTGCTGTCACCGTGGTGCTGCATGCGTTTTGCGAGAGATTCGAGACCATCGGCCAGACGTGAAAAAACCGCCTTCTCGCGACAGCGAAAAGACGGTTTTCAGGAGCCACATGGCTTTCAGTACTGAAAAACGTATAGCTCCTTCCGGGGTCAATACAAGAGACGAACAGGTGAGCGGTACTGACGATTTTATCGATCATGCCGCACTAGCGACCACCACCATGGCCACCACCACCGCCATGACCGCCACCACCGCCATGACCACCACCATGACCGCCGCCGTGCCCTCCGCCATGATGACCACCGCCGTGACCACGATCAAGCAGGACGCAGCCGCTCAGCGCCAGCGTTGCTGCAATCAAGGCGATCGGGAGCAAAGTCTTGATACGCATGGTTATCTCCTTTGATGAGTCAATAGAGCTGCCGGTGTTCTGGCAGCCGTTTCTCACTATGGAGTACATCTTACACGCAGCGACGGTCAACGATAAACTTCTGATCCCGTGAGCTACCTGACTTCCGCACACCTTGTAAAGTAGTCAGGACTGATTGTCATATGACTTTACATATTAGATTTTAATAATTAACGAGCCTTCAGCCCCCGCATGTGAGCCGGTATCACCATCCGCTCGAACAGCTCAAACAACAGCTCGGCGCAGATCGCCAGCAAGGCTGCCGGAATCGCGCCGTACAGCACCAGATCATAGTCATTGAGTGACAGACCAGTAACGATCGGCTCACCCAAGCCACCCGCACCAATGAAGGCAGCCAGCGTCGCGGTACCGATATTGATGATGGCGGCTGTCTTGATACCGGTCAGCAGGTTCGGCGTCGCCAGGGGCAAAATGACGTAACGCAGCTGCTCACGTCGGGTCAGCCCCATGCCACGCGCCACCTTGACCAGCAGTGGGTCAACCGTCAGTAGCGCCGTGATGGCAGAGCGGATGATCGGCAATAGCGAGTAGACAAACAGTGCGATTACCGCCGGCACGACACCAATCCCGAACAACGGAATCATCAGTGCCAGTAGCGCGATGGAAGGTATCGTCTGCAGCAGCCCCGTCACATAGAGAACGACGCGTGACACCTTGGGGTTGCGATAGACCATCAGGGATAGCGGCAAGCCGACCAGACATGCCAACAGCAGCGCCGAGATCGTGAGCTGCAGATGCTCGATCAGATTGGTGCCCAGCTTGTCCCACTTGGCACCGCTGACGACACGCTGTTCACTCGTGATGCCTTCGCGCTGAATGAACTGACTGGCTACTAGCGCAAAGCTCTTGTCATCACTTGAGACTTCAGCGTTCAGCGCCTGCATGGAATCTTCATCCAGACTGTCCGCCAATTGATTGAGCGCGGCCACCGCCTTGTCCGGGAGCGCGGCATTCACGAAAGGCACCGCCAGATACTCGGGGAAATAGTGCTTGTCATCGTCAAGCAGCACGAAGTCAAAGCGCTTGATGTCACCTTCAGTCGAGTAGGCATCGGTGCCATCGATCTTGCTCTCGCGCAGCGCCTGATAGGCGATGCCGTGCTCGATGCCACGTGGCACCTGCGCCAGATCATAGGCGGCAGCCAATCCCGGCCAGCCATCCGATCGCTGGATGAATTCATGCGACATCGCCAATGACAATTCCGGATGCGCCGCGAGATCTCCGATGGTCTTGATTCCCAGTGATTCGGCCTGCTCACGACGCATGCTGACGGCATAGGTGTTGTTGAAGCCCAGCGGCTTGAGCACCTTGAGACCGCGTTCACGGCTCAGCTCATCGAGCTTTTCAAGCGACGGTACGCTGTCCAGCTTGAGAATCGCGTGAGCGAGCGTGCCGGTGTACTCGGGATAGACATCCAGCTCACCTTCCGCCAACCCCTGATAGGTGATGATGGTCTGTCCCAGCCCCATACGGCGCTGAACCGTGAAGCCTGCTTCCTCCAATACCTGAGAGAAGATCTCGCCAAGCAGTTGCCCTTCACGGTCTGCCTTGGAACCCACCACGATCGGCTTGTCAGCCGGCCATTGGGCGACATCGTCTGCGGCCATGGCGCCCGGACTTGCCAGTAGCCCCCCAAGACTCGCCATCAACAGGGTCGTGACCAGCAATGCACTCGCCAACAATGCACTCGCCAACAATGAAGCGGGACGCCCGTGGCGTGCCCGACGTGCTGCCTCATGGGATATCAGCGTCTTCATGCGCGCGCCTCCAATAGTCGGGCCACGCGCTCATCCGCCGGTGCGCTGGCAATGGTGTCGGGGCTGGCAGCCTGCAAGATCACGCCAGGTGCCATCACGACCATATGGTCAGACAGGCTCAGCGCCTCATTCATGTCGTGCGTCACCATCACCACGCTACGCGGCTCTTCCAGCTGCATGCGCTGGAACTGAGCATGTACCTCGATACGCGTGATCGGGTCGACCGCCGAGAAGGCTTCATCAAGCAGCAGCAACGGCGGCTCCAGCATCATGGCGCGACATAGCCCGACACGCTGTGCCTGGCCGCCCGATATCTCATGCGGATAGCGCGTCAGCAGCGCCAGGTCGAGATCCATCATCGAGAACAGGCGTTCGATGCGCGCCTTGACCCGCGACGCTTCCCAGTGCTCCCGGTCGGCCAGAATGGCAATGTTATCGCGCACGCTGAGATGGGGAAACAGGCCAATCTGCTGTACCGCATAGCCGATTCGCCGGCGCATCGCAGGCAAATTTTCGTAATCCACCGCGGCACCGAATACCTCCACCGTACCCGCATCCGGCCGGATCAAACCATTGATCAGCTGTAGCAAGGTCGATTTGCCGCAACCACTGGCACCGACCAGCGCGGTAATACGGTCTCGTGGCAATTCAAGGTCAATGCCTTCAAAGAGACGTTGACCTGAAAAGCCCTTGTGCAGATCGCTGAAGCGAACTGCCGGGACGCTGTCGTCACTCATCGGGAAGGTCCTTCTTGCAGGGTGAGAGGCAGGCGAGAAATGGCCAAGATGCCTGGAGCGTGGTGTACAAGTATGAACACAAGATTACCAGCCGGCCGATTATCCGGCGAAAAAATTATCCAGCGAAAGGATTGTCAGTCGAGAAATGGCCCCTCTGCCTGGCTTTCTCACTACACCGTGCGACATTGGTCAAAACGATCAACTACAACCTTTACGTTAACGTCAACTTTGCTCTAGAGTGAATTCATGCTCTGTCCTCTCGCCATCGTCTCTCACTCAAGGGAATCCCGACCATGCACAGCCTCTATACGCCGCTGGATTTTGGACTCGACGAGACTCATACCCTGCTGCGCGACCAGATCAATGCCTTCGCACGTGACGAGATTGCACCGCGGGCGGCTGAGATTGATGCCACCAACGCCTTCCCGAATGATCTATGGCGGAAGTTTGGTGACATGGGCCTGCTCGGCATCACCGTCCCTGATGAAGATGGCGGCAGCGGCATGGACTATCTGGCTCACTGCATCGCGATGGAAGAAATCTCGCGAGCCAGTGCATCCGTGGCGCTGTCTTACGGCGCGCACTCCAACCTGTGCGTCAACCAGATCAAGCTCAACGGCACGCCGGAGCAGAAAGCCAAATACCTGCCAACGCTGATGAGCGGTGAGCACATCGGTGCCCTGGCGATGTCCGAGCCGGGCGCAGGCTCCGATGTGGTCTCAATGAAACTCAAGGCCGAGCTGCGCGGCGATCACTACGTGCTCAACGGCAACAAGATGTGGATCACCAATGGCCCGGATGCCCATACCCTGGTGGTGTATGCCAAGACAGATCCGGACGCCGGCTCCAAAGGCATCACCGCCTTCATCATCGAGCATGACTTCCCGGGCTTCTCCACCGCTCAGAAGCTCGACAAGCTCGGCATGCGCGGCTCCAACACCTGTGAACTGGTCTTCCAGGACTGTCAGGTACCCGCAGAAAACGTGCTGGGCGAGGTCAACCGTGGCGTGAAAGTGCTGATGCGCGGTCTCGATTTCGAGCGCACCGTGCTGGCCGCCGGGCCTATCGGCATCATGCAGGCCTGCATGGACATCGTGGTGCCCTATCTGCACGAGCGTCACCAGTTCGGTCAGGCCATCGGTGAATTCCAGCTGGTACAAGGCAAGATTGCCGACATGTACACCACCCTGAATGCCTGCCGTGCCTATCTCTATGCCGTCGCCAATGCCTGTGATCGCGGCCAGACCTCTCGCAAGGATGCCGCTGGCGTTATCCTCTATTGCGCCGAGAAGGCGACTCAGATGGCATTGGATGCCATCCAGCTGCTGGGCGGTAATGGCTATATCAACGACTACGCCACCGGCCGTCTGCTGCGTGATGCCAAGCTCTATGAAATTGGCGCAGGCACCAGCGAGATTCGTCGCATGCTGATCGGTCGTGAGCTGTTCAACGAGAGTGCATGACGCTGATGGGTGAGTCCCTGAACACGTCTCTCACCCTCCTCTTTTCCTGTCCACCTTCTCCGCTCGAGGGAGCTGCCGCATGGCCATTCTGACTTCCCTGATCAACCCACGCAGCGACCAGTTTCGTGCCAATGACGCAGCGATGCAGGCCGAGGTCGATCGTCTACATCAGCTGCTGGAAACGGTAGCGGCAGGCGGTGGCGACAAGGCCCGCTTGCGCCACGAATCGCGCGGCAAGCTGTTCGTGCGCGAACGTATCGATCATCTTGTCGACGAGGGCTCACCGTTTCTGGAGCTATCAGCACTGGCCGCGTACGAGGTCTATGACAGTGCAGTGCCCGGCGCAGGGCTTGTCACCGGCATTGGCCGTGTCAGTGGTATCGAATGTGTCATCGTCGCCAACGATGCCACCGTCAAGGGTGGCACCTACTTCCCGCTGACGGTAAAGAAGCACCTGCGTGCACAGGAAGTCGCTCGCAAGCATCGCCTGCCATGCATCTATCTCGTGGACTCCGGCGGCGCGCACCTGCCCCACCAGGATGAGGTCTTCCCGGACCGCGACCACTTCGGTCGTATCTTCTACAACCAAGCCACCCTGTCGGCCGAAGGCATTCCGCAGATCGCCGTGGTGATGGGCTCATGTACCGCAGGCGGTGCCTACGTACCAGCAATGGCCGATGAATCGATCATCGTGCGTGAACAAGGCACCATCTTCCTCGCTGGCCCACCGCTGGTGAAGGCCGCCACCGGTGAAGACATCAGTGCCGAAGCATTGGGCGGTGCCGAGGTGCACTGCAAGATCAGCGGTGTCGCTGATCACCTGGCCGATAACGATGCGCACGCCCTGCAACTGGCACGCCGCGCTATCTCGCGCCTCAACTGGCAACGCAAGGGCACGCTGGCACTCCGTGAATCGCGCCCACCGCGTCTTGATCCGCGTGAGATCTACGGCATCGTCGGCACGGACCTCAAGAAGCCTTTTGATGTACGGGAAATCATCGCCCGCGTCGTGGATGACTCCGATTTCGACGAATTCAAGCGCTATTACGGCGAGACGTTAGTGACCGGCTTCGCACACATCCACGGTCATCCAGTCGGCATCATCGCCAACAACGGCGTGCTGTTCTCGGAGAGCGCCGTGAAAGGGGCTCACTTCATCGAGCTTTGTGCCCAGCGCAAGATTCCGCTGGTCTTCCTGCAGAACATCACCGGCTTCATGGTCGGCTCGCGCCACGAGCACGAAGGCATCGCCAAGCACGGTGCCAAGCTGGTGACGGCCGTGGCCTGTGCCAAGGTGCCCAAGTTCACGGTGCTGATCGGCGGTAGCTTCGGTGCCGGTAACTACGGCATGTGTGGGCGCGCCTATGATCCCAATCTGCTGTTCATGTGGCCTAACGCCCGTATCTCGGTAATGGGCGGCGAGCAGGCTGCCAATGTGCTGGGGCAGGTCAAACGCGAGCAGCATGAGCGCGAAGGACGTGACTGGCCGCAGCAGCAGGAAGAAGACTTCAAGGCACCGATACGTGATCAATATGAGCGTCAGGGCCATCCGAGCTATGCCAGTGCGCGCCTGTGGGATGACGGTGTGATTGATCCTCTGCAGACCCGTGACATTCTTGGCTTGTCACTGGCCGCAGCGATGAATGCCGAGATAGAGGAGAGTCGCTTCGGTGTCTTCCGCATGTAACTTGCGAATCTATTTCACAGACGTAAAGAGCGATACATTTTCATATAAATAATCTTCTTGCTAACAGAATGGATAAATTCGCGATGAGTATCACCAGCCAGTTCAGCCGACTTGAGATCGATGCACGCGGGATAGCCACGCTCACGCTGACGCGGCCTGACGTGCATAACGCGTTCGATGACGTCCTGATTGGTGAGCTGAATCGCCACCTTGAGCAATTGCACGTACTGGCCACATCAGATGAGGTGCGTGTTGTCGTGCTGGCCTCCGAGGGCAAGAGTTTCTCGGCCGGGGCCGATCTGCGCTGGATGCAGCGCATGGTCGACTATTCGCTGGAGGATAACGTCGCCGACTCACGAGAACTCGCACGTCTGATGCAGCTGCTGGACAGCCTGCCCTGCCCGAGTGTCTGTCGTGTACAGGGTGCCACCTTCGGCGGTGCCGTCGGACTCGCTGCTTGCTGTGACATCGTGATGGCCACCGAGCGCGCACGCTTCTGCCTTTCTGAAGTCCGTATCGGCCTGGCACCGGCGGTGATCAGCCCTTATGTACTGCGCGCAATCGGGACGCGGCAGATGCGGCGTTACGCCCTGACGGCTGAAGTCATCGATGCCAATACCGCGCAGCATCTCGGATTGGTGCATGAGGTCTGTGCTGGCGACACTCTGGATGCGCGCATCGAGGAGATGCTGAACCTGATGTTGGCGACCTCACCACAGGCCAGTCGCGCGACCAAGGCACTGCTTGCTGAGGTCGCGAGGGGACCGCATGACGATGATGGCGATGCCATCCGCGAGCGCTGCTGCGAGACGATCAGCCAGCTGCGTGTCAGCGAGCAAGGCCAGGCGGGACTCGCCGCCTTCTTTGCTGGCACGCCGGCGCCCTGGATACGGTGATGACCTGAATTGAGGGTGTCCTTGATCATCGCCTTTCCATCTATCGACTCTACTTTCACCTTCACCACGGGATTTTGCCATGAACGCCAACCGCGATACTGAACAGCACCTGCCCGCCGGTTGCGGCGCGATCCGCAAGCTACTGATTGCCAACCGTGGTGAAATCGCCGTCCGCGTGATGCGTACGGCTCGTGCCATGGGTATCAGCACCGTGGCGGTTTACTCCGATGCCGATGTCAATGCCCTGCATGTGCGCGAAGCCGATGAAGCGATACGTCTCGGCCCAGCCAGTGCACGAGAAAGCTATCTGGATATCGACAAGGTTATCGCTGCCGCGCGCCTGAGTGGTGCCGATGCCGTGCACCCCGGCTACGGCTTTCTGTCCGAGAACGCCACCTTCGTACGCGCCCTCGCGGAGGCCGGACTGGTGTTCGTCGGCCCACCCGAAGGCGCGATTGCCGCAATGGGCGACAAGTCTGCTGCCAAGGCGCGCATGCAAGCTGCTAGCGTGCCGCTGGTGCCGGGCTATCACGGTGACAACCAGGAAGACGGGCTGCTCAAGTCAGAAGCGGATGGCATGGGCTATCCGGTATTGATCAAGGCCTGTGCAGGCGGTGGTGGCAAGGGGATGCGAGTGGTAGAAGATACCGCCGACTTCCAGGCGGCGCTGGAAAGCTGTCGGCGGGAATCACGTACCGCCTTCGGTGACGAACGCATGCTGATCGAGAAGTATCTGACCCAGCCGCGCCATGTCGAGGTACAGGTGTTCTGTGATGCTTACGGAAGCGGCGTCTATCTCTTCGAGCGTGACTGCAGCGTGCAGCGCCGCCATCAAAAGGTACTGGAGGAAGCGCCTGCCCCTGGCCTGACCTCAGCGCTACGTCGTGAAATGGGCGAGGCAGCAGTGCGTGCAGCACGCGAGATTGGCTATGTCGGGGCCGGCACCATCGAGTTTCTGCTCGATGCACCGCACGCCGGTAGCGAGCAGCACGGTGCCTTCTATTTCATGGAGATGAATACCCGCTTGCAGGTCGAGCACCCCGTCACCGAGATGATCACCGGCGAAGACCTCGTCGAATGGCAGCTGCGCATCGCCCGTGGCGAACCTCTGCCCCGCCAGCAGGATGAGCTAAGACTCGAAGGCCATAGCTTCGAGGCGCGCCTTTACGCAGAAGACCCGGACAACGACTTCCTGCCGGCGACCGGCGTACTGGAACGCTTCCGCCTGGATCTCGACGGAGCTGGCCTTGATGCCCGCCAGGTACGTCTCGATTCCGGTGTCGCCGAAGGCGATGAAGTCTCGATGCACTATGACCCGATGCTGGCCAAGTTGATCACCTTCGGCCCGACACGTGAGCAGGCGCTGGAAGTCCTGCTGCGAGCACTGGCAGCACTCGAGGTACGGGGTGTCACCACCAATCGCGCCTTCCTGACGCGCTTGGCGGCACATGCCGATTTCCGATCAGCCACGTTGGATACACGCTTCATCGAGCGTCACCATGCGAGCCTCTTCCCTGTCGCTGAGCTTGATCACCCTACCGTGGCATCCAGTGCGCTACTGGCACTATCGCGCCTCGCGGAACAGGCCGCGAATGAAGGCCATAGTGGGCAACCCGCTAGCCCGTGGGCGCGGCGCGATGGCTGGCGCAATGGCACTCGCCAACAGATACGCCTCGCGCTGTGTCTACCCCACGATGCGGATACCGATGAGAGCAGCGACAAGGTAGCTCACGTCATTGCACGTCGCCCCTATGCCAGTGCGGCGTCTACGTCGGCACACCAATGGCAGATTGAAGTGATCACTCACTCCAGTGGAGAGACAGCAACTACAACGCATGAAGGCCACCTCGACCTCTTGGCGGGCAATGCGATCGCGATCACGCTCGATGGTCATCGCCGCCGCCAGCAAGCGAGCCACGCACCTGCCACGGGTGGTGAGGTAATGGTACTGGCAAGCCCGCAAGGTGAGTCACGTATGCTGTGGCGTCGCGCCGATGCTGTGGACCACGCTCAGCACGAGACACAAGCCACCCTGAATGCACCGATGAACGGCACTGTCGTGGCGCAGCTGGTTGAGGCGGGCGTAGATGTCGCCGCCGGAACACCACTACTCGTGATGGAAGCCATGAAGATGGAGCACACCATGAGCGCGCCCGCGGATGGCCAGGTAGCCCAGTTCCATTTCAGCGCTGGTGACAGTGTCACCCAGGGCGATGTGCTGCTTGAATTCACTGCCCATCAGGATGCTGCCCTCGATGAAGCGGGCAGCAAGGCAACAGTCAGCAAGGAGTAAGTAAGCATGCACTTCCCTGATAAGGCCCGTATTGTCGAGGTTGGCGCACGTGATGGCCTGCAGAATGAATCAATGCCCGTCGATACGGCGACCAAGTTAGCGCTGATCCGCAAGCTCTCGGAGAGTGGCTTGCGCCATATCGAAGCCGCCAGCTTCGTCTCCCCCAAGTGGGTACCGCAGATGGCGGATCACCGTGAGATCATGCTGGCGTTGAGCGAGTCTGTGGCAGCAACCGACACAACGTCAGTAATCACTTACTCCGCCCTCACTCCCAATCTGAAGGGACTTGAGGCAGCACTGGAATGCGGCGTGCGCGAAGTGGCGGTGTTTGGTGCGGCCAGTGAGTCCTTCTCGCAGCGCAACATCAACTGTTCGATTGCCGAGTCACTGGCACGCTTTGCACCCGTGATGGAACGTGCGTTGGACGCGGGCGTGCGAGTGCGCGGCTACGTGTCCTGCGTGATGGGCTGCCCCTATGAAGGCGACATCTCGCCTTTACAGGTCGCCGCGGTTGCGCGCGAGCTGCGTGACATGGGCTGCTACGAGGTGTCGTTGGGCGACACCATCGGTACCGGCACACCGTTCAAGGCCAAGCGCCTGCTGGAAGCCGTCACCCGCGCGGTGCCTGTTGCGCATCTCGCCGCACACTTTCATGACACCTATGGGCAAGCGCTTACTAACCTGTATGCCGTGATGGAAGAAGGGGTTGCGGTCATCGACAGTTCCGTGGCGGGCCTGGGCGGCTGCCCTTACGCAAAGGGCGCTTCGGGCAACGTTGCGACGGAAGATGTGGTCTATCTCCTGGAAGGGTTGGGCATCGACAGCGGCGTGGATCTCGCACAGCTTGCGCGCACCGGCGACTGGATCAGTCGTCAACTGGGCCGTGCCAATGGCTCGAAAGTCGGCCAGGCCCTGATGGCAAAGTACTGATCGCAAAGTGCTGATGGCAAAGTGCTGATGTCCCGATATTGACGGCCACCGTTGCGACCAAGAGCCGCAGTCCATGGATGCTACTCGGCAATCGGTGTAGGCTTGCCGGCGTTCGCGCACCGCTTGAGCTCGATGCGTGCCTTCTTCCATTACGTCATCCGCCTCGGCGGACCGCCAAGGACATCGCCATGAGCGCCCTCCCCCATTGCCCGGCCTGCAATTCCGAATTCACCTACGATGACGGCATGCAGTATGTCTGCCCTGAATGTGCCCACGAGTGGTCAAAAGCGGCAGCGACCGAGGAGACAGGGCCCGTCTTCCGCGATGCCAATGGCAATGAACTGGTCGATGGCGATACCGTCACCGTGATCAAGGATTTGAAGATCAAGGGCACCTCCTCTGTCGTCAAGGTCGGCACCAAGGTCAAGAACATCCGCCTGGTGGAAGGTGATCACGATATCGATTGCAAGGTTGATGGTGTTGGCCCGATGAAGCTCAAGTCGATTTTCGTCAAGAAGGTCTGATACAGCGATGACTCAGGCGCTGGTAGCAGCATGAAAAACGCCCCAGTGGACATTGTCCGCTGGGGCGTTTTTCATCATTGGCTCAACCTTCAGCGACTCGATCTTCAAAGGACTCAGTTTTCGAATAACTCAGTCCTCGAATAGCTCAGTCCTCAAAAGGCGCTATCTTGAAAGGGCCGTGTCTTGAAACGCATCGCCAGCGGCAAGCCAGTGCTCACTCACTCCTCTGGCGATATCCTGTCGAGGGGCGTGATCTTGGAAATCCTGATCAGACGCTCACCGCCGACCTTGAATTCGAAGCGACCACTGATCTGCACCTCACGTCCCAGGTAGGCACCAATACGCTCAGGAGGGTGCACCTCGATGCGTTGCTGCTCACCAGCTTCAAGCCAGTAACGTATCGGTACCCCTTTTCTACGTACCCTGCCCTGCACGGCAACCTGTTCACCCTGCCAGGCCTCGGAATACTCAAGCAAGGTGGCCACGCTCGTGGGACGCGGTGTACCAATCTCATTGCAGCCAACAGTAGCCATCAGCATCACTGCCACGGCCAGTGCCGAAAGCCAGTGCTGCATACGATTGTTCATGATTGTTCCTTGTGACGCTGGACGCCGCAGGCGATGCTCAGCGCGCCTGAGCAGAGAAATGACGCGCCTCAGGCAACCTTGCGACTGGCGAGTTCCCGAGCGGATAAGCCGCTTTGCGAAGGTGTCATCCATGCCAATTGTGGCAGCTTACGCCTCTCCGCATCCGCTCTTGATGATGGTTTATCAAAATGGCTCATGAAAATGGCAGATATAGGTTAGAGGTGGCCTGTTGGGATGCCGCTTCCTTTCCTCACTATCTGCCCGCATATAGTGCGAAATGACCCGGCATTCCCTGCCATCGCCCCCTGCCAATCGACGAGGTAACTGAATGACGACGACCGAAAAAGTGGCCTATATCACCGGCGGCGCGCAAGGCATTGGACGTGGTATCAGTGACCACCTGCTCGCCAATGGCTGGCGGGTAATGGTGGTGGATATCGATCGTGAGGCTGGCGAGCAATACCTTGCCGAGCAGCGCAAGAGAGAGGAGGAAGGCAGCAGCACACGACTGTGCTTTCAAGCTATCGATGTATGCGATGAAGCCACCGTCGCGGCCAGCATCGCGCAGACGGTTGAGGTATTTGGACGACTGGACGCCGTGATCAATAATGCCGCGATTGCCAACCCCTTTCAGGGCAAGCTGGAGGAGCTGACACTGGAGCGCTGGCATCAGGTGCTGAATACCAGTCTGACCAGCAGCTTTCTGACCGCCAAGCATGCCGCACGCCACCTGCGCGAACACGGTGGCTGCATCATCAACATGGCCTCCAGCCGCGCCATCCAATCAGAACCGGACACAGAGGCTTACGCCGCCAGCAAGGGCGGTATCGTCGCCCTCACCCACGCCATGGCCATGAGCCTGGGGCCCGAGATTCGCGTCAATGCCGTCAGCCCTGGCTGGATTGACGTCTCCGGCCGGCAGAAGACGGCACCGTCAGAGACGCTGAGCACGCAAGACCATGCCCAGCATCCGGTGGGCCGCGTCGGTCACGTCGAGGACATCGCCGCGCTGGTCGCCTTCCTGATCTCGGACAAGGCCGGCTTCATCACCGGCCAGAATCACATCGTCGATGGCGGCATGACACGTAAGATGATCTACGCCGAATGACCCGCCAGTCGGGCAGGTCAGATAAGCATCATGCTTTTACTGCGTGCGGCGCCAACCACTGCTTGAGCTGCCCTGCCTGCATCACGCCAGCCTGACGCTCCAGCTCCTTGCCCTTCTTCATCACCATCAGGGTCGGGATGCTGCGGATGCCGAAACGACCTGCCAATGCCTGTTGAGCTTCGGTATCGATCTTGGCGAAGCGCATCCTGGTGCCCATCTCAGCGGCGACGCCATTGAAGATCGGCCCCATCGTCTTGCACGGCCCACACCAGGTGGCCCAGAAGTCGATCACGATCGGCATCTCGCTGCGCACGACCAGTGCTTCATAGTTGGCGCTGGTCAGCTCCAGCGGCTCAGCGGGCAACATGGCACCGCTGCATCTTCCGCAGGTGGGGTTGTCATTCAGACGCTCGGTGGCCACGCGATTGAGAGCAAGACACTGCGGGCAAGCCAGCACAAAGGATTCGGACATCATCGGACTCCAGAAGAAGAATAAGCACGGAGCGCTCGACGAAGTGAATCACTCTCGAAAGAGTGCTGCCTCGCCAAGCGCCACCCCGACACAAACGTCAGGTGCTGATGGGGGATGATCATACGAAATGTGGGCCAAGAAGCAATTGACGCAGCACATCGGGTCGATCGCTTCTTGCTATCAAGTGACCCTGACCACGACAAAACAATGCGGATACCCTGCATATGATAATCATCATTATCCAAAAGATAACAATGCTGATTTCCAGTGACATACTAATGGTTTGTCTTCAGATGGCTCATGACCCCAAAAGCCCACTCCGACTACCGTCATGCTGATGTGACACTGACTGGGTGGGTTAGGTTATGCGGCATCATCGCCGACAACGTCTCTGCCGGCGAAGGCGCACGCCATCTGCTGGTCGTCATCTCCGATGGCAGCCCCTGTAACAGCGCTACCAACATGGCCAATGACGAGCACTACCTCGACAGCCATCTCAATCAAGTTGTCGCGCAGCAAACCCGCTCCGGCCGCCAGGCTATCCTCGGCCTCGGCGTCGGGCTGGACCTCAGCACCTACTAACCCGACCAGCGGATCATCGACCTCGAACGCACCCTCGACAACGCCCTCGCCAATGAAATCGTGTATCACATGGCGCTAGCGTGTCGGGATCAGGGGATGTGATGCTTTACACTATTCATTTGCAAACTTTAGACAATTGCAAAAATATCAAACAAGCGCCACCCTTGCTTCTGTAAATAAGCTTTCACCGACATACCATGATCTTATTTTAACAAAATTGTATTTACCGAGAAGTGCTTCGACCTGAATTTTATCTACAACCCCATAATATGTCACACCTCTCAACCCTCTATGAAGATAACCATATAACCATTTAACTCCTGATTCATATTTTTTAAAATAAGAACTTCTATATTGGTTAACAATAATCACGCGCCCATTCTGCATCAACAATCTATGCATATGAACCACTATATCATCCAAGGTATTCTTGCAAGGAATAGCAGAAAGCACGTTTGTACATATGATCAGTTTATATTTTTCGTCGTGCTTTGCTAAGTTCTCATAGGCTATCGAACAACATCCATCATAATTATCTTCTACATATTTTTTAACAGAGGTTAGTTCCCCTCTGACTGCTTGGGTACGATTTAGTTGAACCTCAGAATCTACGAAAGTCACTCTAGAAGATATTTTCACTAAAGTGTCAGAATATCTAAGCTTCCCGCACCCAAAATCTAATACTGAAGGATCGTCTACAATTATCTTCAAATAATCATTTACAGCTGAAGATTTTTGGGTATAAGGCTTTGCTGTGTTCTCTGCACGTACCTCATTACCTTCGATGTAATATCTCATAGTATCACCTGGTGTTTATTCAAATAGGTTATTATTATAGCTTCTGGAATTTGTCGAGCCTGTGCTTTGGATTTTTTTACTACAACAAAGTACCAATGTGCGGCGGATAATATAAAAACAATAATTGCATAAGACATTATTAGATAAGCACTTTTATCAGTCAAAATAATTATAGGAAGCAGTGATATAATTACTACACATAAATGTTCAAACAACACCCAAAATAGTAGTGCATATCGCCAGAAAACATGTACATGATGAGGATCTATATTTTTCACTTCAGGATAATATAAGCCGGCCATTATTTCTCTAACCCGCTTTTGATTCAATGGTAAATCCGATCCAACTCTATCGAGCATTGGCTTGACTATAAAATCTTTTTCCCATAGATACCGCAACTTAATTGCTTTTGCGATTTTATCATGAGCCTCAAAAAAAGTACTTAGAAAAAAAGCCATAAGTGCACCTAACAGAGGCATCATACCGAAAGAAACAATCCATTCGATCAGGTCACGATAACCTTCTAAAGGAGGAATCAAAGCATCATCGATCTCAATATATGGTAAAAACCCATTATACTGTAGAATAATCAAGTACAACAAGGTTGTAACAAAAGTCCACTTACACAATTTACCCAACATCTCAGTATAAGAAATTATCATACGATCACCAAAATTGAATTAATAAAAAGCCACTCTATAAATCTTGGTTAACCATACTATTGATGTCGTTCATTCATCTATAACATCATGGTTTTTTATAGCTCACGTTTTTACAACGAAGTATTTTTCTGAAATGGAAGCCCATTAGACAAATTCATATCGAAAACTAACCAGGCTTTCGCTTGCCATATCCGCCGTGAGCGGCTAATCAGAAGAAAAAGAAGAAGAAACTCAGTCTTGCGGGGTGTGTTGCTGCGCCTGAACAACAGTCACCGCAATGACATTGAGGATGTCGGCGGTGGAGCAGCCACGCGAGAGGTCGTTGGCGGGTTTGGCGAGGCCTTGAACACCGCCATACGATCCAAGAAGGCTTGCGGTGTACCAGCAAGGACGCTGACAAGAGCATCAGCGAGGAAGGCAGCAAGATAGAAGACGACGAGAAGGCACAAGAACGTGCTTCACGCCATGGGCGAGAGCGATTAGCCTGATAGCCCGTCTTTCTCTATCCAGTCGAGATCACCATGTCCCCCAGCGATGCCCTGCGTCTTGTTCTGCTCTCCACCCTGTGGGGCATGTCTTTCATCTTCATGAGGGTGGCAGCGCCGGAGTTTGGCCCCGTCACCTTGATTCTATTGCGGATGGGTATCGGGGCGCTGGTATTGGCACCACTGCTGCTGGGCGCTGGCCGCCTCAAGATGGTGTGGGATCATAAAGGCTCACTGATGGTACTGGGCCTGACCAGTCAGGCACTACCCTTCTGCCTGTTGGCGCTGGCCACCACCCAGCTGGAGGCAGGCTTCACCTCGTTGATCAACGCGACCACGCCACTGTTCACTGCCCTGCTGGGCATGGCCTTCTTCGCCACGCCCATCCAAAAGCAGCAGTATCTGGGGCTGGCGCTGGCCTTCGGCGGTGTCTACGTGTTGTCGAGTGATCGCCTCGATTTCCAGCTCGGCGGTGATGGCTGGTTCATTCTGGCGGCCCTCGGCGCGACCTTCTGCTACGGCTTCGCCTCCAACTTCTCGCGCCAGCGCTTGAGCCATCTGCCGTCACCGGTATTGGCGGCAGGCAGCGCCACGATGTCATCACTGGTGTTGCTGATTCCCGGCCTATGGCTGTGGCCAACCACCAGTGTCAGCCTTGAAGCTTGGGGCAGTGCGATTGCGCTGGCCGTGCTCAGTACTAGCCTCGCCTTCCTGATCTTCTTCCGTTTGCTGGCGAGTGCCGGCGCTACGGCCACTACCTCCGTCACCTTCCTGGTGCCGGTCAGCGCATTGCTATGGGGCAATGTGCTGCTGAATGAAGTGATCGACGCCCGTATCCTCACCGGCATGGGCATCACGCTGCTGGGCACCGCCATCGCGACACGTCTGATTCGCCTGCCAACGCGCAAGACGGCAAGCTAGCCTCTCTCACGCGCGGGTAATCTTGTCAGGCAGTGCTCAGCAGGCGGGTTCTTCGGCGACATCCGCCAGCGCTTCGAAGATACGTGCAGTGGCTTCTGCCCCGGGGTCACCGTGACCGGCAAGGTGCTCTGCCGGTACGTAAGCGGAGCGCCCCGCGCGCCCTGTCGTCATCTCGGCAGTGGCATCCGCACCCTGCCTGGCTGCCTGTGCCATCGCGGCCCAGTCAACACACTCCGACGGAGTGTCTAGCGCCTCAAGGGCTGGCAGCAAGGCATCCAGCAGGGTGCGGTCACCGCGCGCAGCACCGCCATAATGCTGCATGCGGGCCACCCCGTAAGACAGCGCCGCATGCCAGCGGTGCTTGACCGGCAGGGCACTGCCCTCCTCACGCCAGCGCGTGGCCGCTGCGGTAAACAGAATCGACAGCAGCACACCACTGGAGCCCCCCATGCCACGTGCAAGTTGTTGCCCGATGCACGTCATCAGCTGGCCCGCATCACCACAGGCCAGCTCGCTGCATTCCATCGATTCAAGAATGGCATTGGCGCCGCTGGCGAAAGTATTGCCGGTATCACCATCACCGCTGATGGCATCGAGACGGTCCAACGCGTCTTCGCTGGCCAGTAGTGTCTCCAGTACGGCATTCAACTTCTGCTCGACCTGCGCATCTCCCGGCAAGGCTAGCTTGGCGCGCTGGCCCGCCTCTCCATTGCCATCAGCCGTGGAGGCCGAACCAGACTGTGCTGAGGACTGGGCTGAAGACTGAGTATCAGCATGCTCAAGGCTCAGGTAGGTCAGCGGCTTGACGCGCTGCACACCCGGCCACGCTACCGGTACACACTCGGCCGCCAGTGCCGATTCCAGCGACTCATCAAGCGGCAGCAGTGTCAGCGAGAAGCCCTGCATGTCCAGCGAGGTCATCAGTGGCTGTGGACCCACGACAGCGTGAATACCCAACGCCTGTAGCGAAGGATGTGCCAGTGCCTCCGCCAGCAGTACGCCACGCTCCAACGGCGAGCATCCACCGAGGTCATTGATCATCAGCAGGTGGCCATTGGCGGGGAGCGTGCCGGCGGCTTCCTTGCGGGCATGGCCTTCCAGCAGCGCCGTCACGACCATATCCATCATGCTGTGCGCCTCGTCACCAGCAGGGATGGTGCTCATGTCGAGCGTTCTGGCACCCGGCTCACCGTGAATACCCAGGCCCAGCTCCGGCGCACGTTGTTCACGCAGCTTGCCAGGGTGGCGTCCCACGGTGAACGCCATGCCCAGGGTCGAGCAGCTGTCAGCGACACGGCGTGCGACGGCGGCCACTTCCGTGAGACTGGCCCCCTGCGCCGCCAGCGCACCGGCAATCTTGTGCACCAGCAACGTACCCGCCAGCCCGCGCGGCTGCGGGTTATCGGGCAACGCCACATCATCGGCGACGATGACCATCTCGACCTTGAGTCCTTCCTGACTCGCACGCTCTGCCGCTAGCCCGAAGTTGAGGCGATCGCCGGTATAATTCTTGACGATCAGCAGTGCCCCCGCCTCACCCGTGACCTCTCTGAGCGCCGTCAGCACGGCATCTACCGTCGGCGAGGCGAACAACTCGCCGCAGACTGCAGCTGTCAGCATGCCCGCCCCCACGAAACCTGCGTGGGCAGGTTCGTGACCAGAACCACCACCCGAAATCAGTGCGACATGTTCACGCCGCCAGTCATCACGGATGACCAGCCGCATGCCACTGGCGGGATCGGATAGCCGCACACCACTGCCGTCGGGATGACATAGCCGCGCATGACCTGCCAGCGCATCACCGACGACCTGACGCGGTTGGTTGATGAACTGTCGCATACCATCAGAGCTGAACATCCCTGTCTCCTTGAGGCTTGGTGCCCCGACTGATGAAAATTGTCATTCAAGAAATCGATTGGTAACCACCATGCCAGATCCGGATGACAAACGGTGGTGACAAACGGGGATGACAAACGGTGGTGACAACCGCTGATCACTTCTTGTCACCATGAATGTCGATATGACGCAGCGATGGATGACATCAATATAGAGTGTGGTGCATGCGACATGAAAAGACCCTCGGCGTCTGACGCTCGAGGGTCTTTTCATGGAGTTCATATCACTCGCGACAGTCACTTGCTGACAGTCACTTGCTGACAGTATCAATCTTCAGACCTGTGGGTTTCAGCGCCGAGACAAGTTTCGGCTCAGTCCCTCGTGAAGATGTCCGCTCGAGCTCCTGTAATGCCACTTCTGCATCACGGGACAATGGCACCGTATGCACCACGCGCTCATTGACCGCTTCCTCTGACAGCGCTGACGCGCCAGAACGATGGAAGTTGACCCCATGCTTGCCATTGCGCTTGATGTAATACATGGCCTGATCGGCATGCTCTAGGGCGGTATTGAAACTGCCGTCGGCATCGCGCCCGAAACAGGCGCCAATACTCAGGCCGATACACACCAGCCCACCATTGATTTCAAGAGGTCGCTCGAAACGCTTCAGCCAGCGACGCGTGATCATCTCAACCCGTTCCGGGGTCATGCGCGGCAGCTGAAACAGGAATTCATCACCGCCATAACGGGCCGAAAGATGATGGTGAATACCCAGCTGGTGAAGCTCATCGTTCAGCCCATGCGCCAGCAGTACCAGCACTTCATCACCCGCGCGGTGGCCGAGCTGATCATTGACCTGCTTGAAGCCGTCCAGATCGATGAACAACAGCACGCTATCATCGGCCAGCGGCCGTTTGCGCCAGCCATTGATGGCTTGGCGATTGGCAAGCCCCGTCAGGGCATCGGTGCTGGCCAGCGCGTTGAGACGTGACTCGTAGTCTTTCTCATGACTGATATCGACATGTGTGCCCAGTAGGCGAAGCGCGTGGCCTTCGGCGTCACGTTCGACCACGCGGCCGCGGTCTGCCACCCAGGTCACGCTGCCATCGCGGGCCAGCATGCGATGTACCACCTGATAGACCTCGGTGCGTCCGCAGAGGTGGTCGTCCAGATTGGCGAGTACTTCGTCGCGGTCTCCCGGGTGAAGATGATCACGCCAGACGTCGAACTGCGCATTCAGCTGGCCGGGCTGGTAGCCCAGCATGCGGCCCCAACGGTAGTTGAAGATGGTGAGCTTGCCAGTGGGCACGTCCAACTGCCACAGACGAAGACCGGTGCCATCGAGGGTCGCCGAGAGCTTTTCTTCAAGCCCTGACAGACGCCGCTCAAGGCGTGCCTTGTCGCGCTTCAGCTGTTGGATAGTGGACTCCAGCGATTGCTCGCGCAGACTCTTGCGTGTCATGCCAACGCCCCCGGTGAACTCCTTGTCAAACATCCCTTTATGCCCATCTACTCCGAGATGAGTTCCACACTACGACTGGCCCGTCATTGGCTGCCTGCTACCTACCATGAACTTCCGGCCATCAATGGCACTGGTAACGCTGTTACATCGAAAATTCGCCACCCTTCGCGACGGCTCGCTGATAGGCCTCACGCTCACGAATCCGTGCCAACCATGCCTGGGTATTCGGATACCCCTCAAGCCCCTGACGCGAGGCCATGACCTGAACCGGGAAGCTCATCTGGATGTCAGCCCCCGTGAGATGCTCACCACACAGCCAGTGTCGGCCCTCAAGGCAAGATTCCATGTAGGCCTGGTGCGACTTCAACTCCGGCGTGATGAAGTTGTCATTGACGCCCTTGGCCAACAGTCGCGCAATCGGACGAATCAGCCAGGGTACCGGTTTCTTGTCGAGACGCGAAAATACCAATCGCATCAGCAGCGGTGTCATCGCGGAGCCTTCGGCGAAATGCAGCCAGAAGCGATAATCGCGCTCTGCCCGGCTACCCACGACAGGCCGCAGGTGCGCGCTATTGCCAGCACTCTGTGCGGCGTAGAGATCCACCAGATATTCGATGATGGCACCTGACTCCGCGACCACTACCGGTTCGCCACTCTCCCCCGTCAGGGTGGTGTCAGTGATGACAGGCGACTTGCCGAGCGGATGCACTTCCCGCAGGGCCTTGGGTGCCCGCATGCTGTTGGCATCACGCGCATAGACTTCCAGTCGATACTCAAGGTTCAGCTCTTCCAGCAGCCACAGGATGCGCTGAGAACGCGAGTTTTCCAGATGGTGAACCGTGATCATGTCGTGCTCCTGATAGCGTGGTGTCAGTAAATCGCGTCAATACGTCAATACCTACCCATCCAGCGTTTGCGAGGACGGCGGCTTAACGCGTGAAGATACTGTCGCCTAGATCATCGATGGTACGACGCGCCTTGAGCAAGGTGAGTTCTATCGCACCTTCCTCTGACGGTACGGTATCGGAGCGCTCGAAGCGATGCTCTAGCATCTCGCCATCTCCTGGCTCGCCAGCGTTGTCATCACTCACCACTAATGGCTTGCGAATAAGCCCAGAGACGCGATATTGCCCCTCATGTTTCTGCGGCATTGCCACGATCAGATAGCCATTATATTCAGTGGACTCCGGCTCCTTGACGGGGGCAGGCTCGCCAGCAGAAAACAGTTTCTTGAGCATTCCCAACATGATGAATATCCCTTGCGTGGCACGGTAACAGTGTTACCGGCAATCATTATGAAAATAATGATAATAATAAAGAGTTACTGTCTCGTTGATGAAGATAGCGGACAGGCCATGGTTTCCGAGAAATGGATTATTGAAAAACAGGGTCTCGGAAAACTGACATTTGATGAGTTATTGCTTTGTCAAAAACACGGGCGACAAGCATCGCACGCCGCCCTGACCGTGAACAGTCACGCGCCGATGCAACAGGCCATCTGCATGCCATCGATGCGAAGCACTTCCTGCGCATGGGGTCCGATGTGAGATGACTGACCAGATAGCACAACGCCGGCCCCTCCAGCAGCGATAATGCTACAGGAAGGGCCGGCGCCATGATGGCCCGACAGATACTCGTTCGGGTCAGGTGAGCACTCGCACGTACTGGCCAGTCTCACCCTACGGGCATCTCTCGATAGTCCCTTACTCGATGCCACGACCCTTGCTGGCAGCGATACGCAGACGCAGAGAGTTCAGCTTGATGAAGCCAGCCGCATCTTTCTGATCGTAGGCACCCGCATCGTCTTCGAAGGTCGCGATGGAGGCATCAAACAGCGAATCTTCAGACTGACGGCCGACGACGATCACGTTGCCCTTGTAGAGCTTGAGACGCACGTCGCCGTTGACGACTTTCTGGGACTCATCGATGGCAGCCTGCAGCATGCGGCGCTCCGGGCTCCACCAGTAGCCGTTGTATACCAGCTCAGCGTACTTGGGCATCATCTCATCCTTCAGGTGGGCCGCTTCGCGGTCCAACGTGATGGATTCGATGGCACGGTGAGCACGCATCATGATGGTGCCACCCGGTGTTTCGTAGCAACCACGCGACTTCATGCCGACGTAACGGTTCTCGACGATATCGAGACGACCAATACCGTTGGCACCGCCGACCTTGTTCAGGAGCTCAAGCACTTCGTGAGCGGCCATTTCCTTGCCGTCGACGGCAGTGATATCGCCCTTGGTGTAGGTCAGATCGATGTAGGTCGCTTCGTTCGGCGCCTGCTCCGGGCTGACGCTCCAGCGCCACATGTCTTCTTCGCACTCGGTCCACGGGTCTTCCAGCACACCACCTTCATAGGAGATGTGCAGCAGATTCGCGTCCATGGAGTACGGCGACTTCTTCTTGTTCTTGGCATAGTCGACTTCGATACCGTGCTCTTCACAGTATTCCATCAACTTCTCGCGGGAGTTCAGATCCCACTCACGCCACGGCGCGATGACCTGGATGCCCGGCTTGAGCGCGTAGGCACCCAGCTCGAAGCGTACCTGATCGTTGCCCTTGCCGGTTGCACCGTGAGAGATGGCGTCAGCGCCGGTCTCGTTGGCGATCTCGACCAGACGACGCGCGATCAGCGGACGTGCAATGGAGGTGCCCAGCAGGTACTCGCCTTCATAGATGGCGTTGGCACGGAACATCGGGAAGACGTAATCGCGAACGAACACCTCACGGAGATCCTCGACGTAGATTTCCTTCACGCCGAGAGCCTTTGCCTTGGCGCGTGCCGGCTCGACTTCTTCACCCTGACCGAGATCAGCCGTAAAGGTCACAACTTCACAGTTGTAGGTTTCCTGCAGCCACTTGACGATGACTGAAGTGTCCAGGCCGCCGGAGTAGGCGAGAACGACCTTTTTCACGTCGGACATGCTTGACTCCTGAGTTGATGCTTGTAGTACCTGCGGTAACCTCGTCAGAGGTTACCGCAGGGGGATGAGATCGCCCGGACATGACAGACAAGCATCTCGATACCGACACTGCCCATCCATCCGATTCGCGATGTGAGGCCGATTATAGCGAGGCTGGCACCTCACCGATACTGCCCACAAGGGCTGATCTCCGACACCTGACGTTCATCAAGCCGCCTGTGCCGCCTCTTCCGAACCGGTTGCCATCGCCGCCGCCATCGCCCTGCTACCCACGCCCTGCTACAATTGCGCACTTTGAGCGTCGGCAACATGTACGGCGCAGCACGAGATGCAATGACGGGATTGGAGATCTTGATGACCCAGGCGAGCGAGCGCACGCAGATGGCACAGCGTTTCCGTGGCTACCTGCCGGTAGTGGTCGACCTTGAGACGGGCGGTTTCAATGCTGCCGGTGATGCACTGCTCGAGATTGCTGCTGTCACGCTGACCATGGATGAACACGGCAACATGGTGCCGGATGCAACCTACGCCTTTCACGTGGCACCCTTTGAGGGCGCCAACGTCGAGCAGTCGGCGCTGGACTTTACCGGCATTGATCTGGACAACCCGGTACGCAAGCAGGTGGCGGTGGTCGAAAGCCAGGCGCTGGGCGAAATTTTCAGCCCTATCCGCAAGGCCATCAAGGCCCACGGCTGCACGCGCGCGATACTGGTCGGCCATAATGCCGCCTTCGATCAGGGCTTCCTGAATGCAGCGGTGGAACGCTGTGGTATCAAGCGTAACCCGTTCCATCCGTTCTCCTGTTTCGACACCGCGTCACTGGCGGGCCTGGTCTATGGCCAGACGGTACTGGCGCGCGCCTGTCGCGCTGCCGGCATCGAATTCGACAACGCCGCTGCACACTCGGCCCGCTATGATACCGAGCGCACCGCTGAGCTGTTCTGCTCCATGGTCAACCGCTACAAGGACCTGGGAGGGTGGGACCTGGCGATGGAAGAACAGGGCATGAACGAGCCAGTCGTGGATAGCGAAGCATCCGCACCCTGAGTTCTGCTCCCCTTTGACGTCATGGCTTGTTCGCGCCATGAAAACGCCCCCATAGCGATGCTATGGGGGCGTTTTTGATTCTGCTATCAATGCAGCCATTGTCTATTCGCAAGCACTTATCAACAGTTGCCCGTCAACAAGGGCTTATCGACAGGTATGCATCAACATCCGATCACTCGGCAGGTGCTTCCTGAACGGCCTGCTTGATCATCGGTTCCAGCTCGCCGCTTTGATACATCTCAACCACGATGTCACAGCCGCCGACCAGCTCACCGTTGACCCACAGCTGCGGGAAGGTCGGCCAGTTGGCGTACTTCGGCAGTTCGGCACGGATATCCGGGTTATCGAGAATGTTGACGAACGCGAAGCGCTCGCCACAGGACATCACGGCCTGAACGGTCTGGGCAGAGAAACCGCACTGCGGCAGCTGCGGGGTGCCTTTCATGTACAGCAGAATCGGGTTATCGCCAATCTGCTTCTCAATCGATTCTATGGTGGTGCTCATGTGAGATCCTCGGACGGTGGGCGCATGCCCGTGAGTGTCATTCCCTCATTCTACTGGGGGTGAGCTACGAATTCAGCCCCCGATATTGCCTCAGGTAGACATTGCTGTCTGCCCCCCACTTCTCTGCGTGCTTGCAGAGATAGTATAGAGAGCATGACGCAGCGTTGCGCCCGCTCGCTCAGCTGGCTAGGATGGCTCTTTTGACAGGCAGCGCCATCAGGGCGCCGTGACGGTCGGTTACTTCATTTTGCACCGACGCATGGCGCCCTTTTCGATGCCGCTGTCCGAGACCATGACAGGAGCCCGTTCGATGGCCACCCGGCACTTTTTGACTTTGCTTGATCTTTCTCCGGAAGAACTCGACTACCTCATCCAGCGCGCAATCACCATCAAGGACGGGCTGAAGAAGGAAGGCCCGGTATATACCCCCATGGCCAACCGAACGCTGGCGATGATTTTCGAAAAATCTTCCACGCGTACGCGTGTATCTTTCGAAACCGCCATGGCCCAGTTCGGTGGCCATGCCTTGTTCCTGTCCTCGCGCGATACCCAACTGGGCCGTGGTGAGCCGATCGGTGATACGGCGCGCGTGCTATCAGAGATGGTGGATGGCGTGATGATCCGCACCTTCGCTCACTCTGACATCGAAGCCTTCGCTGATGCCTCATCCGTACCGGTCATCAATGCACTGACCGACGATTATCATCCCTGCCAGCTGCTGGCCGACGTGATGACGTGGACCGAATGCCGCGGCTCCGTGAAGGGCAAGACTGCCGTGTGGATCGGCGATGGCAACAATATGTGCCATTCGTGGATCAACGCGGCGCGTCAGTTCGACTTCACGCTGCGCATCTGCTGCCCGGAAGGTTACGAGCCGGATAGCGAAATCGTTGCCGCCGCTGGGGGCCGTGTCAGCATTCACCGTGACCCGCAGGAAGCCGTGCTGGGCGCAGACCTGGTCACCACCGATGTGTGGGCTTCCATGGGTCAGGAAGAAGAGCAGCTCAAGCGTGAAGCTGACTTCGCCGGTTATCAGGTCAATGAAGCCATGCTCGACAAGGCCGCTGCTGACGTCATCTTCCTGCATTGCCTGCCGGCACACCGCGGTGAAGAAATCAGCATGGGCCTGCTGGATGATCCGCGCGCGGTTGTCTGGCAAGAAGCGGGCAACCGTCTGCACGCGCAGAAGGCATTGCTGGAATTCCTGATGCTGGGCCGTCAGGGCTGACCTCAGGGTTGGTAGCAAAGCGAAGCATGACGCAACCGCCTGCATCCCTGCCGGCGGTTGCATCGTATTGATCCATCAAGTGCTCTAGTACGCGCTCCGACATGCGCACAAGCAAGTGCTTACATGCGTGCTCTGATACACGTGCCAATGATTGCCTCAAGAGCATTGCACCAGCGGCGCCCTTCCCGCCCTCAGCGTTCGGATTGACCTGCCATCATGCAACCGCTTCTACAGATCGACTCGCTCGAATGTCGCTACGACACTACCGTGGTGACGAGCGATATCAGCTTCTCACTCAACAAGGGTGACATCGCGTGTCTGCTCGGCCCTTCGGGCTGTGGCAAGACTACCCTACTGCGTGCCATTGCCGGCTTCGAACCGGTCGCCATCGGTGAGATACGCCTCGAGGGAGAAGTCCTTTCCAGTGCGACGCATCTGACCGCACCAGAACAACGCCAGGTCGGCATGGTGTTTCAGGACTATGCACTGTTTCCTCACCTGAGTGTCGCCGACAACGTGGCCTTTGGCGTGCGGCGCATGGCCAAGACGGCACGTCATGAGAAGGTTGCGGAACTGCTGACGCTGGTCGGGCTCGGCGATCTCGGCGAGCGCTTCCCGCATGAGCTTTCTGGCGGCCAGCAACAGCGGGTGGCACTGGCACGCGCGCTGGCACCAGAGCCACGCATTCTGCTGCTCGATGAGCCGTTCTCGAATCTGGATGTCGAACTACGCCGTCAGCTGAGTCAGGAGGTGCGACGTATACTCAAGCATCTTGGTATCAGTGCGGTGTTGGTGACGCATGATCAGAACGAAGCCTTTGCGATGGCCGATCAGATAGGCGTCATCCATGCTGGGCATCTTCAGCAGTGGGATACGCCCTTCAATCTTTATCATGAGCCAGCCACCCGCTTCGTCGCCAACTTCATTGGCCAGGGCTACTTCATTCCCGGCATATTGAATGACAGCGAGAGCGTGTCGACGGAACTTGGCACGATTCGGGGCAACCGTGCCTATGCCTACGCGGTAGGCACGCCTGTTGATGTGCTGTTACGCCCGGATGATCTGGTACTCGCCGAAGGCGCCTCTCAGGATACAGACCTGAAAGCACAGGTACTAAGTGCCACCTTTGCCGGTACCAGCACGCTTTATCGCCTGGCGCTTCCCTCTGGTCGCGAAGTTGAGGCGGCCTTCAACAGCCACCACGATTATCAGCCGGGGCAGGAGGTCACTCTCCGCATTCAGGCAGATCACCTGATTCTGTTCGAGCGTCTCGACGCTGGCTCTTCGTCGATAGGATGATAGTGCTGCTCGGAGGTAGTACTCGTCTGATGCCGTTGCAGCGCCCTCACAGGATGCTCCCTCCGCCCCTTGGGCTGGGGGGGGGCAATACACCAAACATGCGGACATGAAAATTCAGACACAAAAAAACGGCCACCCTGAAGGATGACCGCTTTTTCAAGAATTCTGGTGGAGCCTAGCGGGATCGAACCGCTGACCTCAACACTGCCAGTGTTGCGCTCTCCCAGCTGAGCTAAGGCCCCGAATCAGACTGCCTTTCCTGATGTCTTGCACTCAGAAAACATGACAGTACCATCATGAAGCAACCATACCACTCATACCGGTGATGATGGTGGAGCCTAGCGGGATCGAACCGCTGACCTCAACACTGCCAGTGTTGCGCTCTCCCAGCTGAGCTAAGGCCCCTCTTCACAATGCAGCGCATGTTACAGAGCACCGAATACGTCGTCAACCTCTTATTTTTGCTGCGCTTTGTGCTCTTTACCGCATGTCATGCAGTCGATACGCCGACGCTGTCGTACACGCTTGGCGAAGGCAATGCTCATGGAGAGACCTCATGCCGATATCACGTCTGAATGACACCCTTGCGTCCTGATGTTTTTCATTGAGTGGTTATCTTGCATGCGACGCATAGGGTAACAGTGGGCATCGACAAGCCCAGTCCCAATGGGTACATTGAAAGCCGCTTTCACTCACTTACCCGTTGACATCCCTACTGGAGCCACCTTGATCAAGGTTCTTGTCGCTGACGACCACCATCTGGTGCGTACCAGCATCGTCCGTACCATTGAGCTAGAGGAAGGGCTCAAGGTGATTGCAGAAGCCTCGGATGGCGAAACCGCGATCAAACTCTGCCGTGAACACAGTCCGGATATCGTACTGATGGATATACGCATGCCTGGCGTAGACGGCCTGGAGGCGACACAGAAGATCGTGCGTAGCCTGCCTGATGTCAGAGTGATCGTGTTGACCGCCTATCTCGAGGAATCCTTCGCCAAACGCCTGTTGGAGGCGGGAGCCTTCGGCTTCATCTCCAAGGGCACGCCCTTCGATGAGATGATTCGTGCCATACGCCAGGTGGCGCGTGGTGAGCGCTATCTGTCACCCGAGATTGCTCAACGCCTGGTATTTTCCGGTATGGATACCAAACGCAGCAATCCGTTCGAGCAGCTATCGAGCAGAGAGCTCCAGGTCGCCATGATGATTGTCAATTGCCATCGTGTCAGCGAGATATCGGATCGCCTCCATCTAAGTCCCAAGACCGTCAATACTTATCGTTACCGTATCTTTGACAAACTCGCGGTGGCCAGTGATGTGGAGATGACGCACCTGGCAATGCGCCACAAGCTGCTGGATGACTATGCGCTGGACCGTCCCGACGACTCCTGATCGCAAGGCAACAGCCGACGGCGGCGCAACAACATCGCTTGCGAGCGCCAGACAACGCCATCCTTTTCAGGGTGGCGTTGTCATTTTTGGCTTGGACGTGATGACTGGGATGTCATGGCCCGGATGTCATGGACTAGCCGTCATGCCGCAGTCGTCATGTCACGGCATGACGAGACGTCCATCATCTTTGATAGACTTGTGGCATTGCCAGACGAGGAGTCACATGGCCAAGCAGCCCACCAACACCCCCGCAGCTGATCATGTCAGCGGCGCGCCTGATGACCAGCCGATCGACGAGACACTGCGCCTGCAACATGATCGCGAACGCAATGATGCCGCGCGTGTTTCCAGCCGCCTGATCACCAGCGATGCCAGCAGTGCACTGCTTGAAGGCAGCGCAGCGACCGGCTTTGATGCACGTCATTTCCTCAAGCATGTCAGCGAAGCGCCCGGTATCTATCGCATGCTGGATACCGCCGGCGAGGTGCTTTATGTCGGCAAGGCCAAGCGCCTCAAGGCGCGACTGGCCAGCTACTTCCGTAATACCGGCCTGAACACCAAGACTCAGGCACTGGTAGGACGCATTGCCGACGTTCAGGTCACGATTACCCGCAGCGAGACAGAAGCCCTGCTGCTGGAACAGACCCTGATCAAGGAACTGCGCCCGCCCTATAACATTCTGCTGCGAGACGACAAGTCGTATCCCTACGTCTTCATCAGTCACCATCACGATTATCCGGCCCTGGAATTCAAGCGCGTACGACACAAGCGCAATGATGGCCGCTATTTTGGCCCTTATCCCAGCAGTGTTGCGGTGCGTGAGTCACTGACGTTGATGCAGAAGATCTTCCGGTTACGCAATTGCGAAGACTCGGTATTCGCGCATCGCGAGCGCCCCTGCCTGCAATATCAGATAAACCGCTGCACTGCCCCGTGCGTCGACTACATCAGCAAGGAGGATTATCGCCGCGACATGGAGCATGCCGTGATGTGCCTTAATGGGCAGAGCGACAAGGTGACTGATGCGCTGAGTCAGGCGATGCAAGACGCTGCCATGCGTCTTGAATTCGAGGAAGCAGCCAGGCTGCGCGATCAGGTAGCCCAGCTCAGGCGCATGCAAGAGAAGCAGTACGTCGATACCGGCACCGGCAATGCCGATATTCTTGCGCTTGCCGAGCGCCCTGGCGGGCTGTGCATCAGCGTGGTCTCGGTACGTCATGGCCGCATGCTCGGCGCACGTCACTTCTCACCCGGCAATGGGTTGGACCTCACCAGTAGTGAACTGCTGACCAGCTTCGTCAGCCAATACTATCTGGGACAGGACAGGGAAATGCCGGATGAAGTGCTGACATCACTCGCACTTCAGGATGCTGACCTCCTGGAGGGCGCCCTGAGCGAGAAAGCGGAACGCCGTGTGCGCGTGGCCCATCAGGTCCGCGGTCATCGTGCTCAATGGCTTACGCTCGCCCAGACCAACGCCGAGCAGCAACTTGCCACTCAACTGGCCAGCCGCCAGCAACTCTCCAATCGTTTTCTCTCACTGCGTGACGCACTGGGGCTTGAGGATGTGCCGAAGCGTCTCGAGTGCTTCGATATTTCGCACAGCCATGGCGAGGCAACGGTCGCCAGCTGCGTGGTGTTCGATCATGAGGGGCCGATCAAATCGGACTATCGTCGTTTCAATATTGAAGGCGTGACGGCGGGCGATGATTACGCCGCCATGCAGCAAGCACTGACGCGCCGCTTCAAGCGTCTGCAAGACGGCGAAGGCAAACGGCCGGACATCCTGTTGGTCGATGGAGGCAAGGGTCAGCTCAATATGGCGCGAAGCGTCTTCGAGACACTTGGCGTGACAGACATCATTCTGCTGGGGGTCGCCAAAGGCACGACGCGCAAGGCGGGCCTCGAGACACTGTTCATCGAAACGGTCAACGACACGCTGGATCTCGACAGCCATTCGCCAGCACTGCATCTCATCCAGCATATTCGTGATGAATCGCACCGCTTTGCGATTGCGGGTCATCGTGCCAAGCGCGACAAGGCTCGGCGTACGTCCAGTCTTGAGGGAATTGCGGGAGTTGGCCCCAAGCGTCGCCGCGAACTGCTCACCTTCTTTGGCGGGCTGCAGGGCGTGAAGCAGGCCTCAACACTGGAGCTGGCAAGAGTGCCGGGTATCAGTGAATCACTTGCTGAACAGATTCATCAGTCACTGCATGGCTAGGCCGTTACTGCCCAGCAGTGTGGGCTGAGGCCAGTAGTGACAACTTTATGACCGAATATCACACGTAATGGCATGGATGAATGTGTCGCTGGCAGGCTAGAATAGGCGACTTGTGCGGCGCTAGCGGAGCGGCTCTCTTGCAACTCTTGCCCTTCATTTCGCCCAGCCACCTACGCTTCATGCAAGGACTCGTGCCGTCACGATGAGCATTCCCAATATCCTGACTCTGATCCGCATCGTATTCATTCCGCTGCTGGTGGTGTGTTTCTATTTGCCCTATGCATGGAGCCTGCCTGTCACCGCACTGCTCTTCGCGCTGGCTGCCATCACTGACTGGTTCGATGGCTATCTTGCCCGCCGCTGGAATCAGACCACACCCTTCGGTGCCTTCCTCGACCCGGTAGCCGACAAGTTGATGGTCGCCGTGGCACTTGGCCTGCTGATCGAACGTTACGATAGTCTGTGGATGACCATCCCGAGCCTGATCATCATCGGTCGCGAAATCGTCATCTCCGCGCTGCGTGAGTGGATGGCTGAGCTTGGCAAGCGCGGCAGTGTAGCGGTTTCCTGGGTCGGTAAACTCAAGACAGCCGCTCAGATGCTGGCGCTGTTCATGCTGCTGTTCTTTGCGCCCGAAAGCACGGGGGGCGACGCGGGTCTGGGGCTACTGTATATCTCGGCTGCGCTGACCTTGTGGTCGATGATCGCTTACCTACGTGCAGCCTGGCCAGAGTTGGTACGTTCCATCTAGTCCGATCACGCACTGATCGACTCTCGACGCCCACAGCGCTTTCTGCCTGTGGGCGTCTTCGTTACAGCCCATCAAAAAGACGCTCCCGCCACTTTGAACGAGCGCACCACTTCATGTGCCCACTCCTTGTGCCCCCCTTCATTCAGAGAGAAGGATTTCCATTAACTGTTTGACAGCATGGGAATTATCCGTATAATTCGACCTCGAGTTCAGCGGGAATAGCTCAGTGGTAGAGCACAACCTTGCCAAGGTTGGGGTCGCGAGTTCGAATCTCGTTTCCCGCTCCAGTGAAAAAGTCATGCGATAAGATCATTGGCAGCAACATCGGCCAGATCAGATCTCATTCACTATTTCACGACTCATGTGTCTACGTAGCATCAGTAGAGACTCCTCGGATCAGACGACAGCGTAGCCTGTCATCGTGATCATTGAGGCTGGATGGCAGAGTGGTCATGCAGCGGACTGCAACTCCGTGTACGCCGGTTCGATTCCGACTCCAGCCTCCATTTCAGACAATGAAACATCCCCTGTTTCACTCTGAAATGGTGTAGACACCCTCTCCTCTCGGGTCGTCAATTTCTAACTACATACCCAGCACTTGTCTCAAACTATTGCACGCTATTTTTTTCGTTTTTATCCTGCCCCACCCCAATTCGTTATCTCAATGCCTGATGCCTCGTCGCGCCCTGCCTTTACCAGATCACATTTTCAAGCTTCAAATATATTGTAGAACAACCAGTTAGCCCGTAATTTCTGCGTATTAAAGTTGACCTTGGTCTGAAATATGATAAGTTATCCGCCAGTCTGCGCGGCCATGGTGGAATCGGTAGACACCGGAGACTTAAAATCTCCTGCCTTCGGGCGTGCCGGTTCGAGTCCGGCTGGCCGCACCAGATAATGTTAGTACAGTGTCAAATCGAGCAGCACCCAGATTCAATAGCGCCGCCTCATCTCACGATGGAGCGGCGCTTTTTCATGTGGCATCTTTATCAGTATCCTGTGGCATGCGCCCATTGCTGCCCCTCTCGTTTACACTCTCTTCTTCTACCCCAATTCAGGTTCCTCGGGAGACACTCTTCGCCTATTAGGTCTCACCTACACAAGATTTCACCTACACACGGAAAGGAAAACCGCATGCCTGACACCTCACCACGCCCTGCAACACAGTTCATCGCTTCGCGCGATGTCGCGCAGGAAATATGCAAGGAGGCATGCGAGCACATTCACACCCTCTCCGCTCCCCGTATTCTGGTACTCGCCATACTCGGCGGCGCCTTCATTACCATGGGCGCACTGTTCTCGATCCTGCTATCAACTGGCGTCGAGACCCACGGAATACAACTACTTCTGCAAGGGCTGGGATTCTCGGTCGGCTTTTTCCTGGTCATTCTCACCGGTGCAGCATTGTTTACCGAGGCCAATGTCATCTTGCCGGTCAGCGCGCTCCACTGCTCGCGCACTGACATGCTACGTCGAGGCCTCAAGTTCTGGGTACTCGCATGGATAGGCAATTTGATCGGAACGGCACTCACCGGCTGGGTCGTCTCGCTCGCGCAGGTCTATTCGCCGGAACACCAGGAATTACTGAGCAGCGTAGTCGCCAAAAAGATGCACTATCAGCAGGTGGGCGGCGCGCAAGGCTGGTTCTCGCTGGTGCTCTCGGGAATGCTGGGCAACTGGATGGTAGGCATGGCGGCGTTTCTGGCCGTGATGGGCAGAACCATCATCGACAAGTTCATCCCCATCTTTCTGGCAGTCAGTCTGTTCGTGGCCGGCAACTTCCAGCATAGCCCTGCCAACATGGCCTACTTCTCGATGATCATGCCGACGGGTGAAGGTCCCGGCTGGTGGGATGCCATGCGTTGGAACATCATTCCTGCTGGCATCGGCAACCTGTTGGGTGGCAGCCTGCTGGTCGCACTGCCGCTGTGGTACGGACTGCGTCCATCACGCTGCGAATAACGCTGCGCAAGCACCACATTTTGAAAAAATTGACGGCTGTCGACCGGTTATCAGTGCGACGGGCGACTACACTGAAGGGGGAGCGATGCACTATCGCTTTCCCCTTTTATCAGGAGTAGGAGCCTACCCATGCTGACACTGCTCAAGAGTCCTGCCGATCACGTCGTGGCACTCCGACTGGAAGGCAATATAGATCAGGCTTCGCTGACGCCCGTGATCAAGGAATGTGATGAGCGGCTCGCGCGTCATGGCCGTATTTCATTACTGGTGGAGATCGAGCGCTTCGGGCTCATCACGCCCGCCGCTCTTCTCAATGATATCGGCTACGCACTTCGTCATCTCGGTGATTTTGAGCGTGAAGCCATCATCAGCAAAGCCGACTGGCTACGACATGTCACCGAGTTCAGCAAACATCTGGTCCGCTCGATGGAGGTAAAGCACTTCTCACCCGCTGAGCGAGAAGCGGCCTATGCCTGGGTAGCAGAGTTGCCACGTAAAAAGACACCGTCCGGCAAGCCTGCTGCGGCGCAGGCCCCTCACTAGCCACACTGTCATCATGCTTTCGATTATCCCGTCACCCTGCCCTGTCGCTCATGGCAGGGTACGTATCAGCACCAATCCCGCCAGTAGCATCGCTCCCATCGCCATTGCCCATAACGTCATCGCACGTTCTACTGCGGGGCGTTCTGGTACACGCAATAACTGAAACACGGTAATGAGCGGCAGCATGTAGCGTGTCTCGATCAATTCTCGTGTGCAGATCATCAACGCAAGCATGAGCAGCAGCAGCCCGCCGTGTCCCAATCTGAGCGGTGCGCGCACCCACCATAGCGCCACACTTGAGCACAGCAACATGGTGACCCACAGCCCTGCAGGATGATCTCTCAGCCACAATAGCCAGCGATTGCGGATGGTCCAGAGCTGGAAGTTATAGTCATGAGTCACGCCGAAGGTGGTGGCGAGTATCAGTGTCATGCCCAGCAAAGCCACGAGGCACCATGGACGCTGACGTACCAGCTGCCACTGACGGGGCAGATCTGCCAGCCATAGCGGCAGGAAGACCATGCCGATCACACTCAGGTAATAGCCGATATTTCCGGTATGCCAGCCCGCCTGATGTCGTGAGGTATCGCCCATCGCGATGCCACCATTCCACTCAAGGAAGACCAGAAAGGCGAGTACGGGGATCAATGCCACCCACCACCAACGCTGAGACAATGACCACCATGTCGAGAACAGCCTCAGCGGCGACTGAAAGGCCTCAGAGGAGCCATCCCTCGAGGCCGCCTGTCTGGCTTGCTGATGGGTCAGAAACAGCAGCAAGCCACCCCACAGCCCCAACAGCACGATACTGTCCTGACGTAGCCCCAACCCGGCGAATATCAATACCAGCAACATGATTCTGCGCTGTAGCACCAGCATTACCAGCTGCAGGGCGACCAACGTGATGATCCACGGATCGGTATAGACCAACGCCAGATACGGAAAGATGATCGGTAGCCAGATCCATTGCCAGCATTGCCGACTCGCCTCATGGCGTGCCTGGGGAAGAGACAATGCATGATCCAGCCGCTGATAAGTGCTCGGCAATAGACGCCAGACCAATAACGCCAGCAACATGAAGCCCACCAGGGATATGCCACGCGCCCAGTCGACGGAAGGCATGCCTGGCCAACGCCCATCTGGCAGTGCTGCCGCCAGTGGCAGATGCAACCACTCGCCTAGTGTCTGCACGCCTATCAACACCACAGCCAAGGTGGCGTGATAGAGCGTCAGCGTGGTCAGTTTGGGATGCTGGCTCCAATCGCCTTCCAGAAATTGGCGAATCTGGGCAAAGTGCACCCCTTCATCCACGAAGGGCTTCACCAGGGAATGGCTGACCAGCGCCAGCGCAATCATCAACACCGCGCCTAATCCGACGCAGATCAGCCACGTCAACCATCGTCCAGTCCGCTTATGCCGCCTAGCACCGTCCCGCTCGTCACTGCCCTGCACGTGCTCGTCACGAGAAAGTGCCGCGCGTCCCTCGCGGTGCCCGAATGACTGCATGAGTGATTCTCCTGATCCATTTCCATCCAGCCGGTGCGCTGAATCGCGCCGTAGGTAATACGCGTAACACCCTTAGCTTTTGCGCCTTTCACCATTATTGATAGGCGACTTTTGTGGTTACCTGACACCGCACTTTGCCCCTTAAAGGCTCGCGGCAGTACAATGCGCCTCAGTCTGCTTCGCCAATACGTCTTCACAAGGCGCACCGAAGCCCTGCCTGTTCATGTTCCGCCGCGGCGGAGCGTACCGATCAAAGCGACAAGTCGAGGGATCGCTGAGCCCATGCGTGCCAGTCAACTGCTGATTTCCACTCTCAAGGAAACCCCGTCCGACGCTGAAGTCATCAGCCACCAGCTGATGCTGCGTGCCGGCTTCATTCGTCGCCTGACCTCCGGCCTCTACACCTGGATGCCGCTGGGCCTGCGCACGCTGCGCAAGGTCGAATGCATCGTCCGTGAGGAAATGGACCGCTCTGGCGCTCAAGAAGTCTTGATGCCGGCCATCCAGCCTGCCGAACTGTGGCAGGAATCCGGCCGCTGGGAACAGTATGGACCGGAATTGCTGCGTGTCGTTGATCGTCATCAACGTGATTACTGTGTCGGCCCGACTCACGAAGAAGTCGTCACCGATCTCGCGCGCCGTGAATTGAACAGCTACAAGCAGCTGCCGGCCAATTTCTATCAGATCCAGACCAAGTTCCGTGACGAGATTCGTCCGCGCTTCGGTGTGATGCGCTCACGTGAGTTCATCATGAAGGATGCCTACTCCTTCCACCTCGGCGAAGAGTCCCTGAAAGAGACCTACCAGGTGATGTACGACACCTACGTGCGTATCTTCACGCGCCTGGGCCTCGACTTCCGCCCCGTCATCGCTGACAACGGCTCCATCGGCGGCGAAGGCTCTCACGAGTTCCACGTGCTGGCCGACTCTGGCGAAGATGCCATCGCCTTCTCTACTGGCTCCGATTTCGCGGCCAACATCGAGAAGTGTGCTGCACTGCCAGCACCGCTGGGTGAGACACCTGAGCGCGCGGCTGCCACGCAAGAGATGACGCTGGTCGATACCCCCAACGCCAAGACCATCGCTGCACTGGTCGAGCAACATGGCCTGGATATCGTGAAGACCGTCAAGACGCTGATCGTCAAGGCTGCCGAAGGCGTAGAAGGTGGATTGATCGCGCTGATGGTGCGTGGCGATCACGAGCTCAACGAGATCAAGGCCGAGCATCTTCCGCAGGTCGCGGCGCCGTTGACCATGGCCACTGACGAAGAAGTGCGCGCTGCCGTTGGCGCTGGCTTCGGCTCTCTCGGCCCGGTCGGCCTCAAGATGCCGATCATCATCGATCGCAGTGTCGCACTGATGAGCGACTTCGGTGCCGGCGCCAATATCGAAGGCAAGCACCACTTCGGCCTGAACTGGGAGCGTGATCTACCGCTACCGGAAATCGCCGACATCCGTAATGTCGTGGCTGGCGATCCGTCTCCGGATGGCCAGGGTGTCATCGACATCGCACGGGGTATCGAGGTGGGTCATATCTTCCAGCTTGGCACCAAGTACTCCGAGGCCATGAATGCCACCGTGCTCGACGAGAATGGCAAGGCACAGCCGCTCTCCATGGGTTGCTATGGTATCGGCGTGACGCGTGTGGTGGCGGCTGCCATCGAACAGGGTAATGACAAGGGCGGCATCGTGCTGCCGGAATCCATTGCACCATTCCAGGTGGCGATCGTGCCGATGAACGCACACAAGTCCGTGCGTGTCAGCGAGACTTCCGAACGTGTCTATCAGGAACTGAAGGCAGCGGGTTATGACGTGCTGCTGGATGACCGTGATCTGCGTCCGGGCAACAAGTTTGCCGATGGCGAGCTGCTGGGTATCCCGCATCGCCTGGTGATCGGTGACCGTGGCCTCGATAACGGCGAGTACGAGTACAAGGGTCGTCGTGATGCTGAAGCGACCATGATCCCCGTCGATACATTGATGGAGTTCCTGGCCGAGCGCAGCAGCCGCTAAGTCTCTGTCAGCGAGTCAACGACAGCCCGCCTCCTTCATCGGAGGCGGGCTGTCGTCGTTCAAGACGCATACGTCATTGGAAGCACGTTATTCAAGATCCTCATTAGTGCGCACCGAGTCATTAACGTCAACGCCACGGAAACGGCATAATATGGCACTGACATACACGCAGGGACTGCGCATGACCTCATCATCGACTGCGGCGGACGATGTCTCCCGTTCGCCTCATTCCACATTTCAACAGCGCCGATCTGACACTCCCTCAGCACAGCGTAGTGGCATAGATCGCCATGCAGTGCCCAAGGTGACATGGCAACGTCAGCTGCGCACTGCACTGGGCGCGCTCTTGCTGCTATCAGTTTGTCTCGCAGGTACTTTGATCAGTGGACCAGTACGCGCCGCCGCTGCAATTCCCGAAGAGGGCCTTTCACCTGCGCTACGTGACAGCTTGCGGGAGGCTCTTGAGGAGCCAGAAGGCTACGAAGACCCCATCGATGCTCTGCACTGGGTACTGAGCATGCAGCAACGTCTTGAGCGCTATATGCCAGATCGCGCGGCGCGTATCGACCTGCTACGCAAGGTGCGCCGTGAAGCGACCCGCACCGGCCTTGCGCCGGAGCTGATACTGGCCGTCATCCAGGTGGAGAGCGCCTTCCGCCCTGTTGCGGTATCTCATGCCGGCGCGCGCGGCTTGATGCAAGTGATGCCATTCTGGAAGCGTGAAATCGGCGAGCCGAGTGACAATCTTCTCGATCAGGACACCAGCCTGCGCTATGGCGCTACGATTCTGGCTCACTACCTCAAGCGCGAGAAAGGCGACATCACCGATGCATTGGCACGCTATAACGGAAGCCTTGGCAAGACCTGGTATCCAGAACGCGTCATGCGTGCCTGGACCACTCGCTGGTGGTATCAAGCACCCGCGCCCTTTGTTGTCGAAGACGCTCACACCACTGAAGACCCGCGCTCGGCGGATGATGCGCTCGACTCACCGGCGAGTCGATCGCTAGCCGTCGGGGGCAGTCCTTGAGAGCCTCAGCGGTAAATATCTGCACCATGCACACGAAAACGCCCCGCCCGGGAACCCGGGCGGGGCGTTTCATTTACGCGACGCTGTTGCGCCACGTCTATCATGCGCGCATCAGACCAGTGTCGGACCTGCGGCAACGATAGCAGCATCCACGCCCGCGAACTTCTTGAAGTTCTCGACGAACTTGGCTGACAGATCACGTGCCTTGCCGTCATAGGCTGCACGATCCTGCCAGGTATCACGCGGATCAAGCAGCTTGGAATCAACACCCGGCACACGCACCGGTACATCGAGGTTCAGCACATCAATGTGGCGCGTCTCGATATCAACCAGGGAGCCATTCTGGATGGCACTGATGATGCCGCGTGTCGTCGGAATGGAGAAGCGTGAGCCCCCCTCACCGAAGGAGCCGCCGGTCCAGCCGGTGTTGACCAGATAGACGCGCGAGCTGAAGGATTCAATACGCTTGATCAGTAGATCAGCGTACTCACGTGCCGGGCGCGGGAAGAACGGTGCGCCAAAGCAGGTAGAGAAGGTCGCTTCAAGGCTGGAGGTAGAGCCCATCTCGGTAGAGCCGACCTTGGCTGTGTAACCAGACAGGAAGTGATACGCCGCTGCCTGATTGCTCAGCACGGAAACCGGCGGCAACACGCCCGACATGTCGCAGGTCAAGAAGACAATGGCATTCGGCTCGCCAGCACGGTTTTCCGGTACGCGCTTCTCGATGTGCTCCAGCGGATAGGCAGCACGCGAGTTCTGGCTCAGCCGATCATCACCATAATCAGCCCCACGGCGGTCATCCAGCACCACGTTTTCCAACACGGCACCAAACTTGATCGCATTCCAGATGACCGGCTCGTTCTCTTGAGAGAGATCGATGCACTTGGCATAGCAGCCGCCTTCAATGTTGAAGACGGTGCCTTCGCCCCAGCCATGCTCATCATCGCCGATCAGATGGCGGGACGGATCAGCGGACAACGTCGTCTTGCCAGTGCCAGACAGACCGAAGAACAGCGTCGTCTCACCATCGTCACCAACGTTGGCAGAGCAGTGCATCGGCAGGACGTCTTTTTCCGGCAGCAGGAAGTTCTGCACCGAGAACATGGCTTTCTTCATCTCACCGGCGTAACGCATACCCGCCAGCAACACACGACGACGTGCGAAGTTGATCAGCACGATGCCGTCAGAGTTACTGCCATCACGCTCAGGGTCGCAGACAAAGTGCGGCGCGTTGAGGATGGTCCACTCGCTCTTGTCCTTGGCATTGAAGCTGTCTGGACGCACGAACATGGTGCGCGCGAACAGGCTGTGCCAGGCGGTTTCGGTGGTGACACGAATAGGCAGATAGTGTTCAAGGTCCGCGCCGACGTGTAACTCAGAGACGAAGCTGGTGCGCTCGCCAAGATAGTCCTCGACTCGCTCCCATAGTGCATCGAAACGCGCTGGGCTGAACGGACGATTGACGTTGCCCCAGTCGATGGCGTCGGACGTGGACGGCTCATCGACGATGAAACGGTCATTCGGCGAACGACCACTGCGCTCGCCCGTCTCGACGACCAGCGCGCCATTGTTGGACAGACGACCTTCACTACGGGCTACCGCCAATTCGATCAACTCGGCACTGCTGAGATTGGTGTGAGTGGTCACCGCACTATCTTGATGCTTGCTCATTCGCGTCTCCGCGGCCCAGGGCCGCCCTCTCTCTTGATGGCTGAAGCCAGATGCCTGCAGTACATGCCGCAGGCTTATTTTATGTACCGATTGCAGCTGCTCGAATCCGACATGACTCAGCGCCATGTCGCCACTCACAGAGCGTCCGGCCCTGTGCTGGCAAGGCATTATCGCAAAAAGGCACTCAGGCGGAAATGCCCATTGATGCAACACTGACTCGCAGGGGACATCTCATCCTTCGCAAAGAAATGTCCGACAAATGTCTACCCTGTCTCTGCCAGGACATCCTGCTTCAGTGTCTAGCACTCATCACCTCAGTGAACGACCGGACTATCGGCTTCCGGGTCTTCGATGATGGACTCGATCTCGATTGCACTGAATGCATAACGGGTGTGACAGAAGTGACACTGGGTCGATAATTCACCCTGTTCTGCGACAATCTGGCGCAGATCTTCTGGCTGAATACTGTGCAGCGCAGCACCTAGACGCTCTCGAGAGCAGGTGCAACCGAAGCGCAGTGCCTTGGGATCAAAGATACGCACCGTCTCTTCGTGGTACAGACGATGCAGGACATCTTGTTGATCAAGCGTCAGCAACTCTTCTGCCTTGAGAGTGTCAGCCAGATGTGTCACACGTTCCCAGGCATCCGGGTCTTGATTGGAGGCATCGTTAGGCAGTTGCTGCAGCATCACGCCACCGGCACGCTGACCGTTTGCCATCAGCCACAGACGCGTCGGTAGCTGCTCCGATTGACTGAAGTAGCTCTCCAGACAGCCCGCAAGATTGTCTTGATCAATCGCCACGATGCCTTGGTAACGCTTGCCGTCACGCGGGTCCAGCGTGATGACAATCTGGCCCTGACCGATCAACTCCATCAGTGACGCTTCATCTGTCGGCAGTACGGCTTCATCGCTGAGACGCGCGATGGCGCGCAGCTCGCCACCCGGATTGGATTCCGCCATCAACTGACGCACCACTCCATTACCGCGCACTTCCAGCGTCAGGGTGCCATCAAGCTTGATCGTCTCCGTCAGCAGCGCCGCAGCTGCCAGCATCTCACCAAGCTGGCGTGAGATAGCTTGCGGATAGGAGTGGCGGTCCAGTACTTCGGCATACGATTTATCAAGTGCGACAATTTCGCCACGTACGTTGGTCGCATCAAACAGGAAACGCTGAATCTGATCGAACACCGGCGGCTCGACCTTAAGGTCAGTGTCTTGGGTATCAGGGTCTTGCATGTTGGTATCTTGCATATCGTGATCGCTCATTAAGAGGGTCCTCGAGCCAGTCGCCATCAAGTGTCATCTGCTGCCATCAACGCCATGCGATAACGCTCAATCTCTACCGGCAACGACGTGCACCTGGCCCATCAGGTCACTGAAGGCCAGGCACATCGCAATGAAATTGGGGGGAAATACGGTATTACAACTGCATCAGTGGACTAAGCGAGCGCTAGACGCCAAGGGCCAGCGATAAAGTCCAGATGGCACAAGGCTAACCATCAGTATCCTGTCGCTGAAAGCGATGAATATGGCGGCGCTGCTTCTTGTCAGGCCGGCCCGGCGGCGGGCTCATGCCCTGATTGCCGAGGCGGCGTGTTTCAGCATCACGCTCACGACGAAGACGAGAGTCCTCTGTTTCTTGATAGAGCCTTTGAGCTTCCGATGCACCACGACGCTGATCACTCAGCGTCAGTACCTCGACGATAATGCGATCCCAGCCTTGGGGTATCTCGACAAGGGCACCGATCTCGACCATTTTCGACGTCTTCACTCGCCCGCCATTATAGTGGATCTTGCCTCCTTCGATGGCCTTCTTGGCCAACCCCCGCGTCTTGAAGAAACGAGCCGCCAAGAGCCACTTGTCGATGCGTACCTGCTCGCTCATCCGATCTCCTTGTTAGCCCCACCCAGCGTTTGCTCGCAGCCGCCACCGGCCGTCAATACTGCAAAGCCATCCAGGCCATGCACACGATCGAAGTCACGCGGCGGTTGTTTGGAATCCGGCTGGCGTACACCCAGAAGATGCGCAATACCGTAAGTATGAGCGCTTTCCAGCACCTGAGGATTATCATCGATGAACAGGGTGCGTGCCGGATCGAAAGGCTCGATCTCGTTCAGCTTATGCCAGAAGGCCTGCTCTTCCTTGGCATGGCCAAGATCTGCAGATGACACCACTGCATCAAAGTACTCACCCATGCCGGTCAAACCGAACTTGAGCTCGATGCCGTGACGATCAGCATTGGTCGCCAGCACCACACGCTGGGGTTGCTCTTTCAGCCAGGCAAGGAAGGCTTCAGCCTCATGGCGATAGCCGATGAGATGCTGAACTTCACGCTTGAGCGCCACGACATCCAGCTTCAGCTCGCGACTCCAATACTCCAGGCTGTACCAGTTGAGTGTGCCGGACTCTCCGATGATTCGCGCCTGGAGATCCGCTTGCAGCGCAGCGTCAAGACGGTGCAACTCACAGTAGCGGCGTGGCAGGTGCTCTAACCAGAAATGGCTGTCGAAATGTAGATCGAGAAGTGTGCCATCCATGTCGAGCAGCACGGTATCGATAGTGTTCCAGTCAATCATCAGTATCAGTCAGCCGGAGGAGAAATGGGGGCTCATAGTGTAAAGCATGGCATGTGCCTTCGCATGTCTTGAGCGCATCGTAAGCGTGCCTGTCCAGCTGCTACATCCCCATCAGGACTGATGCACCAACCTGATCAAAAGTTGCGATTTTTCTGTATCAGGTAAAGCGCCGTCTTTCAGACGAACAGCGATTGCTCCTCTCTCGGAGGCCTGCCACGATAGGCAGCAATATCGGTATTATTTGTCGGTACTCTTTTTATGACTCGAGGACTCACGATGGACGATGCTTCGCGCTCCGATAGCCACACAAACGGTGTTCCGCTTGATGTCAGTGACATGATCCCTCCTCGTATTGACTCGCGACGGGAAGTCGCGCGCTCTCGCCTGTTTGCCGTCGAGGCACTGGAACTGACCTTTTCCAACGGTGCCACACGCAGCTTCGAACGCCTCAAGAGTGGGGGGCACGGAGCCGTCATGATCGTCGCCATGCCAGATCCTGACCATGTACTGTTGATTCGTGAGTATGCCGCCGGCCCAGAGCAGTATGTGCTGACGCTACCCAAGGGCTTGATCGATCCCGGGGAAGATCCCGTGACAGCAGCCAATCGTGAGCTGATGGAAGAATGCGGTTATGGCGCGCACGACATCGAGCCACTGGCCGAGCTCAGCCTGGCGCCCAATTATATGGATCACCGCATGAACGTGATGCTGGCGCGTGATCTGTATGAAAAACGCCTGCCGGGAGATGAGCCGGAACCGTTGATTGTCGAGCGTCATCGACTCGATGAATTGCCGGCACTGCTGGCGCGTGAGGATTTCCATGAAGCTCGAGCAATCGCGGCGCTCTTCATGGCCCGCGAGCGACTACTGGCCGGTGAAGACACGCACAGTCCACGCTGGTGGTAGCGCCCCGGTAATGGCGCAGATGATA
This sequence comes from Cobetia sp. L2A1, assembly GCF_009796845.1. Taxonomy (NCBI): domain Bacteria; kingdom Pseudomonadati; phylum Pseudomonadota; class Gammaproteobacteria; order Oceanospirillales; family Halomonadaceae; genus Cobetia; species Cobetia sp. L2A1. The sequence continues at coordinate 3,045,307 of NZ_CP047025.1, forward strand.
TAGCGCCGCTGTATCGTTCACTGACCTGCCCCTACCTCTACACACCTCACATGCCAAAACGCCAGCTCCCCGCGAATGCGAGGAGCTGGCGTTTCACTGTAGGGCTACAAGCTGAGTCGTGCTGGCAACTCATGCTGTCACGCAGCCCTATAGATCACCTTTCAAAGATAAGCCTTCCAACGGAGAAAGCTTACTGAGTCTTCATGCTGCCATCATCAGTGTTGGCAGAGCCGGACTCTGGGCTGACACCCATGTGATCATCACTCTTGTCCATTACCTTGCCGTGCTTGGCAGACTCTGATTGCGCAGAATCACCTTTCACCATCATGGAATCTTCTTTGGTGTTGGCAGAGCCGCTATCAGTGTTCATCTGGGTATCGTCTTTCACCTTGCCGCCTTCATGGCCAGCGGCAGTTCCGCCCTCCACCATGGTGGAATTCGCCCCAGTGTTGGCAGAACCAGTGTTGCTGGACTCATGGTCTTCTGCATAGGCCGCAGCAGCCGGTAGTGTCAGTGCAGTCGCCAGCAAGATAGTCGTTAGCTTCTTCATGATCCGTTCTCCAGTTGCGGTCTAGTACAACAGGCCGGTAGATGTTCTACACGGCTGTTGGTGGTGAGCTTGGGTCTCTCCAACACTGACATACCTTGTCAGTCAGAAACCGGCTCAGATGAAGCCAGGCAATGTGCCGCCTGCGCCTTTTCACGATTCAGGGACAGATGGGATCGAAGGCGCATGACGAGGAAAACAATACCGAAGTTATATTTCATTACACCTCGATAGACTCGGCCACGCTCATTTCTGCCAATCAATTTCGATCCTCACTGCGCTTGTGCTTAAAGATATGGAACCATCGACAGAGACTTTCAAGCAGTCATTCTGAAAATTCTTCATGGAACGCCAGAATAACTATACAAAAGTGACACAAAAAACCGCGTTTATCCATCGCAAGCCATGAGAAATCCCTTGGAATTACTGACCTTCAACATCCTGTGTAACGAGAAAGTGATCGCCATCTGGAGAAAATCCACTTGCGTTATTTTACTCAACGCAACATGTTGTAACCATAAGATACCAACACGGGCCAGCTCGTCTTTTCTTCTACAAGATTAAATACTCGGAATGGCGGGAGCACAACATGAATGAGGTTCTCATCGGTGGCCTGGCCGGACAGGGCCCCAAGGGTCACATCGCACTTGCCGGCCGACTCGCCAATCGCCATGGTCTGGTTGCGGGTGCTACTGGCACTGGCAAGACGGTCACTCTGCAAGTATTGGCCGAAGGATTCTCGCGCATGGGAGTGCCTGTCTTCACGGCAGATGTGAAGGGCGATCTTTCAGGGATTGCAGTCGCAGGGACACCACACCCTCGTGTCGATGAGCGTTTGGCGAGCCTGGGTATCAATGATTGGCAGCCACAGGCATCTCCCGTCCGTCTGTGGGATCTTTATGGCAAGGGGGGGCACGCTGTGCGTGCCAGCGTGGACTCCATGGGTCCGGATCTCATGTCGACTCTGCTGGAGCTGAACGATACCCAGAGTGGACTGATGCATTTGGCCTTTGATCACGCCAAGCGTGAAGGACTTGAACTGATCGACCTCAAGGATTTGATAAGCCTGCTCAAGCATATCGAGCGTGAGCGCGATACCTTCGTAGAACGCTATGGCAGCGTCAGTCCACAAAGCCTGGGAGCCATGCTCCGACGGGTCCATGTATTGGCCACTCAGGGCGGTGAACGCTTTTTCGCCGAACCCGCACTCGATATCAATGACATGCTGGCAACCGTGGGAAACGGCGAGCACGCACGAGGAGTTATCAATCTGCTCGACGGGCGTGAACTGATGCAGAGCCCACGCCTTTATACGACATTTCTGCTGTGGTTCTTGTCGACGTTATTCCGCAGGCTGCCTGAACGAGGCGATGCCGATAAACCCGTATTGGTATTCTTCTTCGATGAAGCGCATTTACTCTTTGATGCGGCTCCCAAGGCACTGCTGGAACGACTGGAGCAGACGGTACGCTTGATTCGCTCCAAGGGAGTCGGTGTCTACTTCGTGACCCAGTCACCGGCGGATATTCCCGATGATGTACTCGGACAGCTGGGCAATCGCATCCAGCACGCTCTGCGCGCCTTCACTCCACGTGATCAAAAAGCCGTCAAAACAGCGGCTGATACCTTCCGTCCGAATCCCGCACTCGACACCGCGCGGGTAATTACCGAATTGGGCGTCGGTGAGGCGCTTGTCTCGGTATTGGATAGCAAGGGTGTACCAACGCAGGTAGAGCGCACACTGATCGCGCCACCACGCGGGCGAATCGGCCCATTGACCGATGCTGAACGAACCGAGCTGTTAACCAGTTCTGCACTGGCCGGACGCTATGACGAGCGAGTTGACCGCGAGTCCGCACATGAACGTCTCGAAGCACGCCTGGCAGTACAGGCCACAATCGCCGAGACAACTCATTCATCCACATCCGGGATAACAGGCTCACCTGCCAGCAGCTCAGTCAATGAAGCAGCATCAGCCTCTGCCTCATCACGCACACCGGCATCCAACACAGATTCATCACGCGCTAGCTCATCAAGACCAGGTGCATCAAGGTCAGGCGGACGAAAACGCCAGGGGGCGCTAGAGACACTGATCAAGTCGGTCATGCGTGCGCTAGGTTCCCAACTAGGCCGTTCGCTGATCCGCAGTCTGATTCGTTCATTTACCAAGCGTTGAATCGACCGTCTTGGTCAAGAGTCAGGATGACAGAATGAAAAAGCAGGACATTGCCCATGATAAAAAAACCATGGGTAATGTCCTGCGCTCATTATCACTACACGCTGACACAAGATCGTCGTGCAAGCTCCCTTCGCTCCCTCCCATGACACGCCATACTGATACTTGCTGCTCACCAGCAGTGCACCATCACACTCACTGGTTTGCCAATACTCTTGGGGAGACTTGACGATGTGTATAAGCAATGAAGCGCTGGAACTCTGGCTGGACGACAACTGGTTCGCCATTGAGGTAGCGCTGGAATTACTCGACTCTGAAGAACAGTCAGTCCTATTACTGGCCGAGGCTGCCTGAGTCGAAATCATTCACGCTCAGAGAAAGCCATGTGTTAGCTCGCACCATATTCACACGCTCCATGGCGACTGGCAGGTAACACACGCTGGACAATGCCTTCACGGCTCAGCAACCGAACATTGCGAGCCTCATGAAGAAAATATCAGGGGCATGTCATCGACCATCCATCGATGACATGCCCTGCTTTTATCTGAGGTAAACCCACCGCACCCTCCTTGATGGTCCGCTGCGTGGGTACAAGGTTGAACGAGCGTTTCAATATCGGCACTGGTAACACGTCATAATTGAATGATGGACGTCTCATCATCGAAGGATGCAGTGACGGCAGAGATATGAGGACAAGTCTCTTCCTGCTCAACACACTACTGCCTTATGGCCTACCTCAAGCCATGGCCACGTGAAGGATAAGGATATCACTTGATGCAGGAATCACTCCCTCTCCCCTCTAGCGGCCTTGCTCATATCGTCAACGAACATCTGATACCCGAGCATCTTCACGCACTGCTTGCGTTATCACTATCACCTGACACCTCCCTGTCTCAGCAACTCCATGATCACCTGGTCACCGGGTGTGGTCTACTCGGTATGAAAACAGGGATCCTTGGTCATGCCGAAGCCAACAATTACGAGATCACGGCAGCGATCAACCCGTCACCAGGCAGAGAAGCAGGCTCAGAATGTCCGTTAGGGGCCACTTACTGCGGTGCAGTAGTGAAACACGCCGCCTGCATAGCCTATCCGCACATCAGTCTGATGGAGGGCATGACATCACACCCCGCCTATCAAACCATGGCGTTCGAAAGCTATCTGGCAGCTCCTGTGTGGTCGGAGGGACGACTCACTGGCACTATCTGCTTTGGTGATCCCTCACCGAGAACACACGACTTCACGCCAAGTGAATGCGCGCTGGTGGCCACACTGGGTGTGGCAGTAGGACAGCTGATGGATCGAGAAAATGAGCATCAACGCCTCACCACAGAGCTAAAGCACGTACGCGCAACGAATCAGGAAATGGAGCTACTGTTCTCCCGCTGCCAGCTACCGATGGCAATGATGGACTTTCATGGTCACTGGACACGTCTCAATTCGGCGTTGTCACAACTACTGGGAATAGAAGCCAGCGAGCTGCGGCGTGGATCTCTTGAGGATATTTCACACCCGACAGACATGATCGCCTGTCGCAATGCATTGAACGCCATGCGTGAAGGTGAGCTGACCCACTTCCATCAACGCCATCGTTATAGGGGCCGTCAGGGACTCATGGTCGAGGTGATGCTGAATCTCGATCTGGTCGATGGCCATTCCGGGATCATCCTCAGCCAGCATCAGGATATCAGCGAGCAACTGGCTCATGAAGAGAGCCTCGTCAGGCTGCGTCATAAGCTGGCGTGTCTGACTAAAACACACCCGACTACCAGCGCACCGTTGGATAACCTCATTCCAATGCCACTGCTAGAGCAGCAACTCGACAATGAGATTGCCCGCAGCGCTCGACATGGCCAGGCGCTCTCACTGCTGATGCTCAATGTGGATGCTTTCATTGACTTCAATCGTCTGTTTGGACGACCAGCGGGGGATCGTGCTCTACGTCAGGTTGCGTCCATCCTGCGTAACGCTACTCGCAAGAGCGATGTCGTCAGCCAGCGCGAGGACGGCACACTCATCGCCTTGCTGACCAGCACTGACTCCAGTGGAGCCATCATTCTGGCAGAACGCGTTCGCCATGCAGTCAATGCTCTGGATGGATTGGGCAAGCCCATCACCTGCAGCCTCGGTCTAACCTGCTATCACCCTGCACCCGATACGCTGTCGCTGGCCAACAAGGTCGATCTGATGGAACGGGCCCAACATGCTCTCAAGAAAGCCAAACGACAGGGCCGCGATCGTGTACGCTTTCTTGACCTTGATCCCGCCCACCTTCCTGAATCTGCACTGGTGCCAGGCAGGCTTTCAACTCCGCGTGACAATATCTGAGAAACCTGATTGATCTCTCATTGCCTATTCGCAGTAACGACAACGGCCACCCCTCAGGGTGGCCGTTGTCGTTATGCTTACTGCTAGATGAAGCTGCTCTGCTGATTCAGCACAACCGAGTCAGCGGCTACCGAGTCAGTCCAACTTGCTCAAATCGCGCACTGCGCCTTTATCAGCAGAGGTCGCCAGCAATGCATAGGCCTTCAATGCAGCAGAGACACGACGGTTTCGCTTGGCCGCCGGCTTCCACGCATCCTTGCCACGTGCATCCATCGCTTCACGACGCGCATGCAGCTCGCTATCGCTCAGCTGAACGTTGATGGTGCGGTTCGGGATATCGATCAGGATGGTATCGCCATGCTCGACCAGAGCGATCGCGCCGCCCGCTGCAGCTTCCGGGGAAGCGTGGCCGATGGAAAGGCCCGAAGTGCCGCCGGAGAAACGACCATCGGTCAGCAGTGCGCACGCCTTGCCCAATCCCTTGGATTTGAGATAGGACGTCGGATAGAGCATTTCCTGCATGCCCGGTCCGCCCTTCGGTCCTTCGTAACGAATGATGACCACATCGCCCGCCTTGACCTTGTCCGCCAGCACATCGGCAACGGCCTGGTCCTGAGACTCGCACACATAGGCGCTACCCTCGAAAACCAGAATGGAGTCATCGACACCCGCCGTCTTCACCACACAGCCATCCAGTGCGATGTTGCCGTAAAGCACAGCCAAGCCGCCTTCGGTGGAGAAGCAGTGTGCATAGTCACGGATACAACCATTCGCACGATCACCATCCAGACTCGGCCAACGCGCACTCTGGGAGAAGGCCGTCTGGGTCGGAATACCACCAGGACCTGCCCGATAGAATTCGATCACCGCATCGGTAGGCGAGCGCATGATGTCCCACTCTTCGAGTGCGGCAGAGAGTGAATCGCCATAGACCGTCGGTACCGAGGTATCAATGACACCGGCACGATCCAGCTCACCGAGAATGCCCATGATGCCGCCGGCACGATGAACGTCCTCAATGTGGTACTTCTGCGTATTGGGCGCGACCTTGCACATCTGTGGCACTTTGTGGGACAGCTGATCGATATCAGACAGCGTGAAGTCAATCTCTGCCTCCTGCGCTGCTGCCAGCAGGTGCAGAATGGTGTTGGTGGAGCCACCCATCGCGATATCCAGCGTCATCGCGTTGGTGAATGCGGCCCGCGAACCAATCGCGCGCGGCAACAGATGCGCTTCATTACCTTCGTAATAGCGACGTGCCAGCTCAACGATACGGTGGCCTGCATTCTCGAACAGGCGACGACGGTCAGAGTGGGTCGCAAGCACAGTACCGTTACCCGGCAATGCCAGACCCAGTGCTTCCATCAGACAGTTCATGGAGTTGGCAGTGAACATGCCCGAACAGCTACCACAGGTCGGGCAGGCGCTGCGCTCAATCTCGGCGACCGTTTCATCATCGACGCTGTCGTCGGCCGCGATGACCATGGCATCCACCAGATCAAGACCGTGATCCAGTAGCTTGGTCTTGCCGGCTTCCATCGGGCCACCGGAGACGAAGATGACCGGTACGTTGAGGCGCATGGCAGCCATCAACATCCCAGGGGTGATCTTGTCGCAGTTGGAGATGCACACCAGTGCATCAGCACAGTGAGCATTCACCATGTACTCGACGCTGTCAGCGATCAGGTCACGCGATGGCAATGAATACAGCATGCCATCGTGACCCATCGCGATACCGTCATCGACTGCGATGGTGTTGAATTCCTTGGCGACACCGCCGGCTTTCTCGATTTCACGTGCGACCAGCTGGCCCATGTCCTTGAGATGGACATGGCCGGGTACGAACTGCGTGAAGGAGTTGGCCACCGCGATGATCGGCTTCTGAAAGTCGTCATCCTTCATGCCGGTGGCGCGCCACAGGGCGCGAGCGCCGGCCATGTTACGACCCGCGGTGGTAGTACGAGAGCGATACTCTGGCATGGTGTCCTCGTCAATGCTTGGCCGCTCTCCTGAAAAGGGAGGAACTGTCCCTACGGGAGCGGCTTCTGTTTTGGTCAGTCACTAGTGACTGGTGTCCAGTGGTGACTCGCGGCGCGAAGGCCAAGCGAGATCTACCTGGTAGCAATTCTGTCACGCCACGCCCCTATTTGCCTACCAGAGAGCGCCATCAATGACACCTGAAATCTGCGTGGCTCATGACGCAACACAAGAATGATGGCCAGGATCGTTGAATCACTCGCTTGCAGCATCAAGTCGTGGCGATACGCTCTATACAGCGAATTCTTTCCTGCAGGCATATGCTTTCAGGCGCGGGGACGCCATACATTCCACAAGGAACAGGAGTCACACATGGCCGGAAAATTTGTCATCACGCGTGGCAAGGACAACAAGTTCTACTTTGCCCTCAAGGCCGGTAATGGCGAGCAGATTCTCCAGAGCCAGGGTTATGCCGACAAGCGTGGCTGCCTGAACGGAGTGGAATCCGTGCGCAAGAATGCCATTGAAGAGAAGCGTTTCACCAAGGAAATCGCCAAGGATGGGCGCTTTTATTTCACGCTATTGGCAGCGAACAGTCAGCAGATTGGCCGTAGCCAGATGTACAAATCTGAATCAGGACGCGATAACGGTATCGCCAGTGTCAGCCGCAATGCCGCCGAAGCCGCGGTACTGGAACAACTCGATCCTGTCTAATTCATCTGATGTGGATGCGCTTGAAGCTCTTTTCCATCTGAAGCCTCACCAGGTGAAGGTCACGCCCCGCACTTGAGTTTTTGACGCATGATATTCCCAGACACACGAACCCCGCTGGATAGCGGGGTTCGTGTGTCTAGTGAGGGGTATGTGAGACAACTCACATATCTATCAGTGGTGTTTCCCAGTGCCAGCGCGTGGCTCAAAGGCTATTCGGGCAACATCTGCGTAGCGGGCAGCAAAGTGTACGATCATGCCTTCCTTTAGATAATCCGGTAGCTCGTCATAATCCCGCTGATTGGCCTGCGGCAGAATCAACTCGAAGATATCGCTACGGCGCGCAGCAATTACCTTCTCGCGTATTCCCCCAACGGGCAGTACCTGTCCGGTCAGCGTCAGCTCGCCTGTCATTGCCAGCCCCTTGCGCGGCGCTTGGTGCTTGGCCAGCGACATCAAGGCAGTCGTCATGGTCACACCAGCACTCGGGCCATCCTTGGGCGTGGCACCTTCCGGGACATGCAGGTGGATGAATGACTCGTTGAAGAAATTAGGCTCAGCGTCGTATGCCGCCAGATTCGCCAAGGTGTAAGAATAGGCAATATTTGCCGACTCCTGCATCACTTCACCCAACTTTCCTGTCAGCTTGAGACCCCGCGCCAACCCATGCACCCGCGTCGCTTCAATAGGCAAGGTGGCGCCGCCCATGCTAGTCCAGGCGAGGCCAGTGACCACCCCTTCGCCCGCCATCACCTTCTCCCTGCGGAAGATCGGTGCTCCAAGGAATTCTTCGAGGTTCTTGACCGAGACCTTGACGGTATCCAGCCCCTCCTCAAGTAACTTGACGGCGGCCTTACGCACAATCCGGTGTAACTGCTTCTCCAGCTGACGCACCCCTGCCTCACGGGCATAACCTTCGATCACCTGACGCAACGCTGCGTCGGAAAGATTGATCCGTTTCTTGGGGATGTTGTCGCGAGTCAACAGTTTCGGCCATAGATGATGCTTGGCGATCGCAACCTTCTCTTCGGCAATGTAGCCAGAAAGGCGAATCTGCTCCATGCGGTCCAACAGTGGCCCGGGAATGCTATCCAGCGTATTGGCAGTGCACACGAACAGCACCTTGGAGAGATCCAGGCGCACATCCAGATAGTGATCCAGGAAGTCGACGTTCTGCTCGGAATCAAGCACCTCAAGTAGTGCCGAGGCAGGGTCACCCTGGAAGGATTGCCCCAGCTTGTCGATCTCATCCAGCATGATCACCGGGTTCTCGACTTTCACTTCCTTGAGTGCCTGTACCAACTTGCCAGGCATCGCGCCGACGTAGGTGCGACGGTGGCCTTTGATCTCCGACTCATCACGCATGCCCCCTACCGAGAAGCGGTAGAACTCGCGCCCCAAAGCCTGAGCGATAGAACGACCGATGGAAGTCTTGCCTACTCCGGGCGGGCCGACCAACAAAAGGATTGAACCGCCAACGTCACCCTTGAAGGTCCCTTCAGCGAGGAACTCGACAATCCGCGATTTGACATCTTCCAGGCCATCATGATCCCGATTGAGCACCGTACGCGCATGGGCCAAGTTCAGCTGATCGGTCGAGGTGATGCCCCACGGCAATGAGGTCAACCAATCGAGATAGTTACGCGTCGTACCATATTCCGGTGAGCCGGTTTCCAGCACCGACAACTTGTCGAGCTCATCATCGATACGCGACTGGACACGCTCTGGCACCTTCAATGCCTCGAGACGGCCACGAAAGGTATCGACATCATTCTCGCGATCATCCTTGGAGATACCCAATTCACGCTGGATGACCTTGAGCTGCTCGCGCAGGAAGAACTCGCGCTGATGCTTCTCCATCTGCGCATTCACCTGCTGAGAGATTTCGGTCTGCAACTGGGCGACCTCGATCTCCTTACGCAGCAGGGGTAACACCTTCTGCATGCGCTCCATCACCGGTAGAGACTCCAGCACCTCCTGTAGCTCTGCCCCCTTGGCGGAAGTGATGGCAGCAGCGAAATCCGTCAGTGGACCCGGTTCATGAGGGCTGAAGCGATTGAGATACTGTTTGAGCTCCTCACCATAGAGCGGATTGATCGGCAGCAGCTCCTTGATGCCATTGATCATGGCCATCGCGTAGGCGCGTGTTTCATCGCTTTCGGTATCCACCAGCTCTCGCGGGTAGGTCACTTCCACCAGATACGGCGGTTTGCGTGACAGCCAGCGCTTGATGCGGAAACGCCGCAAGCCCTGTGCGATGAACTGCACCTGCTCTTCCCCGTCTTCCGGTTTGTGCACACGCACGGCCGAGCCAATCTCGGGGAAGCTATCGACCTCGAGCTCATCGACCTCAACATCGCCGACAAAGACAAGACCCACAGCATGATGCGGCGTATTGCCTACCAGCTGCATGGTCTCAGCCCAGCGCTGCTTATTGATCACCAGCGGCTGCACCTGGGCAGGAAAGAAGGGACGATTGTGGATAGGCAGCAGATAAAGACGCTCAGGTAGCTGATCACCACTGGGCACCAGGCCACCAGTCGTCGGCTGGTCATGCTCCTCGGTCTGGGTGTCATCCTCGAAGCCAGAGAGAATATCGTCGTGATCGGAAGTCTTTTCGTGACGTGACATGTAACCCTCTTGAAACCGGGCCTCGGCTGAGGCGATTAACGTCTGCAATGCGGCCAACCACACGCTTTATCAAGTCCAGTAACAAACGGGAATACGGAAACGACGATGCCCGCCAAAAGGCGGGCATCGTGACAACATCGTACGGACCTCTCTCGATACTGCACTTATCGCAGCGTCGAGAGAGACTGCACCAGAGACTCAGTAGATCGGAGTACCGTTGATGCTCAGCTTGTCACCGTCAATGGTCAGCACCACATTCTTGTCAGCAGCTTCCGGCGACAGACCTGCCATCAGCGCCAACATCGGCGGCACGTTACGGAATTCAAAACGGCCACTCATGCGGTTGAGGAATGCCTGCTGGCCTTGCGTAGTCTGCAGCTCGGCAATGCTCAAGCCAGTAATGTCGGTTCCGTCCAGAATCAGCTGGCCATCACCCTGCATATCAACACCAAAGACCTGGCTTTTGGCTTCGAATGACTCGAGTGTCAAACGCGGGGAAGTGCTCAGCATCGTGAACAGCGGCGCCTCAACTTTCTCGAGCATCGCCATCTGCTCATCTTCACTCAGCTCTTCAAAGGGCTTGCCTGCCTCTTCCATCAGCCCTTGCAGCTGAGTAATGAGGTCATAAACAGCGGCGCCCTGCAGACGATCAAGCGACATTGATAGCTTGCCACTCGCCATTTGCTGGTCTCCAGCACTCACATCCTTGACAGCCAGTTTCATCAAATAACGCAGCTCTGTCGGATCAAGACGCGTCTCACCAGCGTAGCTGATGCCTGTCGCGACAACTGGCGGCTGGCCCGTGCCATTGTCGACGGTCAGAGTATCAAGCGTGATGTTGTCATCCTGACGGAAATCATTGTCCTCACCACGGTAGAGCCCATTCAGACTCAGGGTGCCGACGCTGATCGTTTCCTTGCCATTCATGATATCAAAGGGAGTGATCTCACCTTTGACCTTGATTTCAGGAGCATCACTACCGTCATGGGAGGCCGTTAGTTCACCGCCCTTGAAGTCAAACCGCGTGCCGCTCTCAGGGTCCTGCCACACGAAAGCCGGCAGTGTCAGCACAGTGTCGCTGGCGCCGCTGAGGTTATCGACACTGCCATCAAAGGTAATCGCCTTGTCATCACCGATGACATCGGAGATGACGTCGTGCGCCGGCGTACCCAACAGCAACTTGACGTTACCCTTCATGTGGGTAGATAGCAGGCCGTGACCCGCTTCATAAGGCAGCTCAATGCGGACGGGGCCTTGCTCTGCGCCAGTCGACAGCTCCATCTCGACACGACCGGTAGACCCGAACCAGCCGCTATCAACATCAGTACGACTCGCCTTGATATCAGAGCTCTTGTCGAGCTCCGCAATCATGCGCGCCATTTCATCGTCAAAACGCTGACTGGAATAAGCCACACCGCCAACATAACCGGCAGCACCAATCGCGACGACTACCGCCGCAGTTACAAGTCCCTTGCCCATCGTCATTATCCCTTGTGTCTCGTTATTTAAGCATCGCACCGTCTGCGCAGTACGTCATATATCGCGTAACGAAGCCATTCATACAACGGGCGCCAGCAACGTCGGTGAAGCCATCAACGTCAGTGGAACCATAGCCAGAGATGCATCGTCGACCAGGCAAAGATACCAGCAAAGATGTCGTCCAGCATGATGCCGAATCCACCTGCCACACGGCGGTCCGCCCAGCGTATCGGCCACGGTTTTAGTATGTCGAAGACTCGGAAGACCACGAAACCCCACAAGGCAGCCTGCCATGAGAACGGAACGGCCACCATCGTGATCCAGTAACCGACAAACTCATCCCAGACGATACCCGAGTGATCGTGAACCCCCAGATCCTTCGAGGTGCGATCACAGATCCAGATACCAACCAGTGACGCTACCAGCACTATTGCAAGATAGGGCCATAGACTGAGGCTTGCCATCATCCAGTAGAAGGGAATCGCAGCGAGAGTCCCGAAGGTTCCCGGTGCAAAGGGTGCAGTACCGCTGCCCAACCCGAAGGCCAGGAAGTGAACAGGCCGCCGCCACACACTGGCAGGTGCACGATTCATGAAGACACCTCCGCAGTATCATCCGCTGGAAAATGCTGCCAACTTTGCCCTGCTGCCGTCTGCTCGACGCCGTCATTCAGCAAAGACACACGATGCGTCCCACTCTGTGTCGTCTGCATACGGCCAATGACGGTCAATGACAGATTGAAGGTGTGCAGAGCCGCAATGGCCGTCTCGAGGTTGGCCTCAGGAAGTGTCAGCAGCAATTCGTAGTCATCGCCACCATTGAGTACAGCCTGCTGGGCTTCCTGCTCGCCTAGCGCAGCAATGAGTTCTGGCGCCAGTGGCAACTGACCCAACTCGAGAACTGCTGACAATTGGCTGGCACGACAGATATGCGCCAAGTCGCCCATTACCCCATCGGACACGTCCAATGCGGCACTTGCAAGTTCGCGTAGCGCCAGACCAGCATCAATACGAGGTTCAGGACGAAGATAGGCGGCAAGACAGGGATCAAGTACATCACGCTGCCCAGTCTGCCATGCCTTAAGGCCGGCATGTGCCAACCCCGGCTGGCCCGTAATGACGACAAGATCACCCTCACGGGCACCATCGCGGCGAAGAATCGGCAGCGAAGCACTGTCTTCAATGTGCTTGTCAGTGAGGCTTTCGTGACAAGCGGGATCTCTCACACCGCCACGTACCAGCGAAGAGCTACCCAACACCAAGGGCAGCTCACCATGCACGGTAATCGTGATGGAGAGCGGGCCACTCGTGACATCTCCGCCGACCAGCGCAATGCCGTACCGATCAGCCAATGCGTGAAAACCGGCGGCAAATCCATGCAGCCAATCTTCATCGACATTCGGTAGTGTCAATGCCAACAATGCCCAGCGTGGCGTGGCTCCCATGGCAGCAAGGTCAGACAGATTGACCGCCAGAGCCCGGTGCCCGATAGCAGATGCCGGCGCATCCGGCGGAAAATGTACACCCGCCACTGAGGTATCGACACTGACTGCCAATTGCATGCCGTCGCCGGTAGCAAGGAGTGCACAGTCGTCACCCGGCCCCATCAATACGCCCGGAACCCCAGACAGATCACGATGGAAGTAGCGGGCAATCAGCTCGAATTCACCCGGCATGTCAGCGCAGGCGAGCCTGGGTTACCTCGGCGCTGCGCAGTCTCACTGCCAGCTTGTCGAGGATCCCGTTGACGTATTTGTGCCCATCAGTGGCACCAAACGTCTTGGCCAGCTCGACCCCTTCGTTGATCGCCACGCGATACGGTACGTCCATGCGTTTGGATAGCTCGTAAGCCCCAATACGCAGGATCGCGAGTTCAATTTCGTCGAGATCCTGCAAGCGACGATCCAATAGCGGGCTGATGCTGGCATCCAGCTCTTTCTGGAAGCGCGGCACGTTGTGCAGCAGCTCGTGGAAAAGTGCCTGGTCGGCGATGCGCATCACCTCGACCCAGTTTTCGTGCAGTTCAACGTCATCATCGATCGGCTGGCTACGGAACTCAGCTTCAATCGTCGTCATGCTCTTGCCGGTCATCTGCCACTGGTAGATGCCCTGCACGGCCAACTCACGCGCGGCACGACGTGCCTGCTGCTGCTTGGACGGTGCACGTTCGTTACGCTCTTTACGTTCGCTCACGCGTCACCTCCGAGAGCCTTGAGCAAGGAGACCATTTCCATCGCCGCCATGGCAGCTTCAGTACCCTTGTTGCCGGCTTTGGTGCCAGCACGCTCAATGGCCTGCTCAATGGAGTTGACCGTCAGCACGCCATTGGCGACCGGAGTATTGAACTCGAGCTGCAGACGCGACATGGCAGAATTGCATTCACCCGCCACGAATTCGAAATGCGGCGTGCCGCCACGAATCACGGCACCCAGCGCAATGACGGCGTGCGGCTTGACCTTGGCCAGCACCATCTTCACGGCCAGCGGAAGTTCCCAGGCACCCGGCACATGAATCAGATCGATGTTTTCCTCATCGACGCCGTGGCGTACCAGAGAATCGACCGCGCCTTCCACCAGGCTGTCGACGACATGGTGGTTGAAACGCCCGACGACGATGACGTAACGGCCATCGACATTGGTGAAAGTGCCTTCAAGTTGAGCAATCGGTTGCATGGTCAGTCCACAATGCTAGCGCCCCGGAAGACCGGGGCGGGGATATCGTTCATACCGAGAGTGACGGCCGGAACAAGGCTGCCACCCCCGCCATTTGGGGTTGCCGGAACGCTTACGCGCCCTCGGCCTCAGCGCCTGCATCAGTCGCCGTGTCATCACTGCCGACCAGCTCGACCACTTCAAGGCCAAAGCCGGACAAGGCAGAGAACTTCCACGGTGAACTGAGCAGACGCATCCGGCCGACACCAAGATCCCGTAGGATCTGAGCGCCAGTACCGGTCGTCAGATAGTTGCCCGCACCATCGGACTCGTTGGTGCGCTGCGCACGGCGTCGTCCGAAGAAGACGTCGAGACGATCCTTGTAATCCATCTGGTCACTGCCAGTATCCAACAGTACCAGTACGCCTGCGTCTGCGGCGGCCACTTCGCTCAGCGCATCATTGAGTGCCCAGCTACTGGTGCTACCCGGCTGACGCAGAGTGAGAAGATCGCGCATCGGGTCCTGTACATGCACGCGCACTGTCGTCAGTGCGTCGACTGTCGGCGTGCCTTTGACCAATGCCAGGTGATGACGACCCTGAATACGATCGCTGAAGCAATGCAGTGTCAACGAGCCAAAGGCCGTCTCGACCTCTTCACTGTCCAGCACTTCAACCGTCTGCTCATTGTTGATGCGATACTCGATCAAATCGGCAATCGTGCCGACTTTGATGTCGTGCTGCGCCGCAAACAGTTCGAGCTCTTCACGACGCGCCATGCTGCCGTCATCATTCATGACCTCACAGATCACGCCCGTCGGCCCAAAGCCGGCCATCTCGGCCAGATCACATGCGGCTTCGGTATGGCCTGCGCGGCGCAGAACACCGCCCGGCTCTGCCATCAACGGGAAGATGTGACCCGGCTGCACGATATCCGCGGGGCGCGCGTTACGTGCGGCAGCAGCCTGAACGGTACGTGCGCGATCAGCAGCTGAAATGCCGGTAGTCACGCCTTCGGTGGCTTCGATGGACAGTGTGAACTTGGTGCCAAAACCGGAGCCATTGGCTTGAACCATCAGTGGCAGCTTGAGCTGTTCACAGTGTTCACGCGACATCGGCATGCAGATCAGACCGCGTGCATGGCGAGCCATGAAGTTGATGTGTTCAGCAGTCACGGCCTCGGCGGCGACAATGATGTCACCCTCGTTCTCACGATCCTCGTCATCCATGAGGATGACCATCTTGCCTTGCCGGATATCCTCGACGAGTGCTGCGATGCCTGATAGCGCCATGCTTGCTCCACTTTACGGGCCGCGCCGACCATAACCAGGCCCGCGCGTGTTATCAAAAAGTCGGGCGTCAGGGTACCCCGCCGCCTCGTTTTGCGCCAGCTCCCCGCGACGCCACTGTCGCCAGACAGCGGCAAGTGCGTGCGCAGGCTGACAAATTCAATCGCTCGTTACAGCGTTAACGCCTGTCCCGTCTTCTATCTCAACATCCGACGTCTCGACCTCCGTCAACGTGGCAGGCACTGCCGTGATACGCCAGTCGCGACCTATCGCACGAATCTCGCGAATTTCAAGGCGGCGCTGATTGGCCATGCTATCCAGTCCCGGCAGTGCCAACAGTGGACGGGCTTCACCGCCCAACAGTGTCGGTGCCATGAATAGCTGCATCTCATCGACCAGCCCGGCACTCAGCATGGCACCTGCCAGCACCGCTCCTGTCTCCAACAGCACCTCATTGGCCTGCTCATGCTCGGCGAGATAGGACATCAGAGCCGCAAGATCGACACGACCGTCCTTTCCTGCTGGCAAGGACAACACCTCAGCGCCAGCCGCTTCCAATAGCATGCGGCGCTCCGCCAGCGCGGACGCCTTATCCGCAACGCAAACTAGCAAGGTTCTACCATCCTGCTCGAGAATACGCGCCGCCAGTGGTAAGCGCAGGCGAGAATCCACGACGACTCGTAGTGGCTGAAGAGCCGCCAGCGCCTCGATGCCCAGCGGGTGGTCTTCAAGACCGAGCTGGTCCGCTCGGACATTGAGGCGCGAATCATCAAAGATGACCGATTCGATACCGCTCATTACCACGCTGGAACGTGCACGAAGGCGCTGCACGGCGCTTCGCGCCTCAGGGCCGGTGATCCACTGGGATTCACCGGAAGCCATCGCGGTACGGCCATCCAGGCTCATGGCCTGCTTGAGGCGCACGAAAGGACGACCGCGCTCCATCCGCGACAGGAAGCCGGGATTGAGCGCCCTTGCCTCTGACATCATTACCCCGACAGTCACGGTGATGCCTGCTCCTTCGAGCAGCGCGATACCGCGACCGGCCACCTGCGGGTTCGGGTCACGCATGGCAATCACGACACGCGACACGCCCGCGGCAATCAAGGCACGAGCACATGGCCCGGTACGGCCCGTATGTGAGCAGGGTTCCAGCGTGACGTAGGCGACTGCCCCCACTGCACGTTCACCGGCAGACGCGAGCGCATTGACCTCAGCGTGCCCCTCACCTGCGCGCACATGAAAGCCGGTGGCGATCACGCTATCAGTATCTGAATCCACCAATACGCAACCGACGCGTGGATTCGGATGAGTGGTGTAGCTACCTAGCCGCGCAAGACGCAAGGCGTGCGACATATGGGCGATATCGCGGGATTCGGGAGACATGCAAATCCTTGGAGACATGATAAGAGGCAAGCGGGGTCCGTCAGCGCCCGGCGTCAGACCTGGTCGTCGTCTTCACCAGGCAAGAAATTCGGTTCCTGAGCAAGGCGGTCGATCTCGGCGCGAAACTCATCGAGATCCTGAAAGCGACGATAAACAGAGGCAAAGCGAATATAGGCGACCTGATCGAGGCGCTTGAGTTGCTGCATGACCTCATCCCCGATACGACGCGCTTCTATCTCGCGCTCACCGGTCGCGCGTAGGCGCTGGCGAATACGCTCGACCGCCGCCTCGATAAGCTCCGAGGATACCGGACGCTTCTCAAGCGCACGCAACATGCCGGCGCGCAGCTTGTGCTCATCGAAGCTCTCCCGTGAACCATCGCCCTTCACCACCCGAGGCATGACCAGCTCGGCCGTCTCATAGGTCGTGAAGCGCTCACCACAGGTTGCACACTGCCGACGCCTACGCACCTGATCACCCTCGACCACCAGACGTGAATCCGTGACCTTGGTTTCATGAGTTCCGCAGAAGGGACAGTGCATTGTAAGGGGCCTGCTTGGGTGCGAGGCGGCTGCGTCCTGTGCCGTGAAGCAAAAGGCAATGGACAAAAGGCAGCGATGCCGAGAGAACATGGAATGACCACTATTGTAACCGCTAAGGCGCTTGCACGGGAGCCTATGTCAGTGAGATCACTTCTAAGCTAGCCTTGGGGAGTGAACTTGAAATTCGCGCGCTTCACCCTGAGCCTGAAGACAGGCGGCAAAGTCTCACAAAGACAGCCGCCCACAATGTGAATGACCTTCACACTTACGATACTTACGAATGACGCAAGGAGACGCGACATGGGAATCATTGCCTGGATCATCTTTGGACTGATCGCCGGCATTATCGCCAAGGTCATCATGCCCGGCAAAGACCCCGGCGGCATCATCGTCACCAGCATCATCGGTATTCTGGGTGCTGTCATCGGTGGCTGGGTGGGCACAATGATGGGCTTTGGACAGGTGACTGGATTCAACCTGGCCAGTTTCATCATCGCCGTGGTAGGCGCAGTCATTCTGCTGATTCTGTATCGGGTTATTCGCAAGTAGCGGACATTAGGCTAACGGCGCTGACTGTGGCCGTATTTGCTCTGTAAACGCCCGATGACAAGACAACGGCCAGTCGGCATACGCAGTCTGGCCGTTGTCTTGCATGGTCAAGTGACATGCCCTGATGCCTTCGAGGATTGTTCATGCCCGATACGCCACCTCCTGCTCACTCATCCGCGCTTCATTCGCTCTGCCAGCCCTTGTCACACGACGCCTTTCTCAAGCACGCACAACAGTTGCTCGCACAGCTCTACCCTGAGCGCCAGGATGAAGTGCTCCGACGAATGGAGACTCTGCTCGACTTCCATCGCACTCGGCTAGCCCCGCGTGTCGCGGCAGGAGAAGCGCTCTGGAGCGAACGCGACCAGTGGCTGATCACCTACGGTGATAGCCTGCAGCGACCCGATGAAGCACCACTGGCTACCCTCAATGACTTCCTCACCAGTCAACTAGGCGAATGCCTCTCCGGTGTCCACGTATTGCCCTTCTTCCCGTGGAGCAGCGATGACGGCTTCAGCGTGGTGCACTACCGCGAGGTCAATCCAGCACTGGGAGATTGGCAGGACATCCGCCGCCTGAGTGAACAGCGTGACCTGATGGCCGATCTGGTCATCAATCATTGCTCTCGTGAGTCGCTGTGGTTTGCCGATTATCTCGCGGGTGTACAACCAGGCCGCGACTACTTCATCGAGATGGACCCCGAGACCGACGTATCTGCCGTCGTGCGCCCGCGCCCCTCTGCTCTGCTCACACCGGTGCATACTCGTCGTGGCCTGCGCCATCTATGGGCGACCTTCTCGGATGATCAGATAGACCTCAACTTCGGCAATCCGGATGTACTGCTCGAGTTCATTGGCATTCTGCTCTATTACCTCGAACAGGGGGCACGCATGATTCGCCTCGATGCCGTCGCCTTCCTCTGGAAACGCCTCGGCACCTCCTGTATTCATCTCGAAGAAACGCATGCGGTGGTGCGCCTGCTGCGCGCCATCGTCGATCATCTCGCCCCCGGTAGCCTGTTGATCACCGAGACCAACGTTCCGCACGCCGAAAACATGTCGTACTTTGGCCTGGATCGTCTCTCGGAGAAGAACCTCAAGGCGATCGACGGCAAGGCTCAGGCCGATGAAGCTCACCTCATCTACCAGTTCACGCTGCCGCCACTGACGCTTCACACGCTCACCTCGGGTGATGCCAGCGCCCTGACCACCTGGGCGACCAGCCTGCCGAAGCTGCCCGCTGGCTGCAGCTACTTCAACTTCACCGCCAGCCATGACGGGATCGGCGTCCGCGCACTTGAAGGCCTACTACCGGATCACGAACGCGATACGCTGGTGAGGCTAGTGCATGACTTCGGTGGCTACGTCAGCATGCGTGCCAACCCCGGCCTCGCTGATACGCCGTATGAGCTCAACATCAGCTACTTCGATGCTCTCAAGGGCACACGACGTGGACGTGATCCGTGGCAGATCGAGCGCTTCATCGCCAGCCAGACACTGATGTTGAGCCTGCAAGGGATTCCTGGCCTGTACCTACACTCGCTGACCGCCACCCCGAATCATCAGGAAGGGGTTGAGCGCGATGGTCACCTGCGGGCCATCAATCGCCGCAAGTGGCAGCGCGACGAGCTGGAAGCGCTACTCGCCAGTCCCAATACCGCGACACACGAAGTCTTCCATGCCTTGAAGCGCCGTATGGAGCTTCGCCGCGAAGAGCCCTGCTTCCATCCTGATGCGCAGCAACAGGTCTTTGATCTCGGGCCAGATTTCTTCGTCTTCGAGCGCGTCAATCATGAGGGCCGCCGTCTGCTGTTCGCCCTCAATGTGACGGATCAGCCGCGCGTATTACCGCTACCAGAGCACTGGCAGAACGTACCGCTCACTGATCATCTTTGCCACGACAAGGCCTTCGATCCGGCCATGGCGCGTCGCCCGTATCAAGCCGCCTGGCTGATGGAGCAGAGTGTGCGACCTCCGGCCATTGAGGTGGTATGACGACGCATTGCCAGCACTGCTGTCGCCATCACGCAGCACATTCGCACTTCACACGTCAGATGACACCGTAAAAGAAAAGAGGCTGCCATTGGCAGCCTCTTTTCATGGTGCGTAACGCATGAGCTAGCAGCGCTTACTGGTTATCCAGCTCAACGGCTTCGTGCATGCGCTCGAGAAGGTCCGGCACCGCGGCTTGCACGCGATTCCAGCTGGGAATGAATGGCTTGTCGCGCGGGTTATCGAGGAAAGCAGTGCCGGCATCCATGATATTGGCAGCAAACAGCTCGACTGCCGCTTCTTCACTGTGGCGATCGACGGTCAGGCCATTCATCAAGGCATCGTTGTAGTAGGTTTCAATCAGGTCCAGCGCGATACGGTAATAAGTTGCCTTGATGGTACGGAAGGTTTCGCCGTGAATCTCGACGCCCAATGTTGCCAGCTTGCGGTACATCGCCTTGGCGATATCGAGACTCATGCGATTGAGCCCCCCGAGGGCATCTTCCTCCGACAACGGCTGATGCTTGTGGTCGTACGCATCGGCGATATCGACCTGACACAGGCGCTTGGTGGAGTAGTTACGATGCACCTCTGATAGCACACCGATTTCCAACCCCCAATCACTGGGGATGCGAATGTCAGCCAATACATCAGTGCGCATCGAGAACTCGCCGGACAGCGGGTAACGATAGCTATCGAGATAATCAAGGTACGGCAAGGGTCCGTAAACTTTCTTGAGCGCGCGAATCAGTGGCGTCACCATCAAGCGTGCCACTCGCCCATTCAACTTACCGCCTGCGATACGCGAGTAATAGCCCTTGCAGAATTCATAGTGGAACTGCGGATGTGCAACCGGGTAAATCAGTCGCGCCAGCAAGCTGCGATCATAGGTAACGATGTCGCAGTCGTGCAACGCCACCGCTTCGGCAATACCGGAGGCCTGTACATAGCCGGAGCAGTACCAGACATTGCGTCCCTTGCCTGCCTCCATCGGTGCCAGACCATGCTCGGTCAGCTCGTCATCCAGTGCGCGCAGGCGCGGGCCGTCATTCCACAGGATGCGGTGATGCTGCGGCAGATGGGAGAAGAATTCCTTTGCGTGCTCGAACTGGTCACGATCAGCGCGATCCAGCCCAATGACGATCTCGCTAAGATAAGGCACACGGGCCAGCTCATCGACAATATGCTTGAGTGCTGGTCCTTCGAGCTCGGAATATAGCGATGGCAGAATGAGGCTCATCGGCCGCTTGCGCGAGAAGCGCATCAGGTCTGCCTCGAGGTCCTCCACCGGACGGTCAGTCAAGTTATGGAAGTTGGTGATAATGCCGTTCTGATAGAAATCACTCATGTCAGCTCCTCGTGGCGTATTCGTGATGCGTGAATCCATTCGCTAACCAGTGCGACAGCCCCTCGACCCAACCTATAGGCCCTGGAGCACTCGCTCGGTAGCAGCGACGCTCGTCTCTCAGTCCGGGGAACTCTGCCAGTTCGCGATCACGCTGCGAGGTGTCGCCCTCACTTGGAATCAAGACTCCGTTATCCACTGCCGCCAATAGCGGTAGGTCATTGGCACCATCACCAAAGCCCAGTGTCCATGGACGAACCCGTTCGCAGAGTCGATAGCGGGCAATCAGATAGCGGGCTGCAACGCCCTTGTCAGTCTGGCCGGTGACGTGATGGAAGCGTCCGCCGCGCGTCAAACGAAGATCATTGGCTGCCAGTCGCGCCTTGAAAGCGTCGAGGCGCGCAGGGCTGTCTTGCCATATCAAAGGCTCGCTGGCATCGCGGCATGCCGCCAACGCTGCCTCTTGCGGCGCGAGCCCCGTCAGTTCACAGATGCGCTCAGTACTCATGCTGGCAAAGCCTTCAAAGGAAAACTCCTCTTCCAGCGACACAAGTACCGCCAGAATCGTGCTACGCGGCGTCGCGACGGCAACACGGCATAGATCATGCTCGTCCGGGTCGCTCGCTTGCTCAAGCGGATACGCTGCCAGCCAATGCGCCGGCAATGCCACGACCCCTCCGTTCTCGGCGATCCACGGCTGTCCTGCCAGACCCAGTGACTGCATGAGCGGTGCAAGCTCTGCGGCAGTCTTTGAGGTATTCGGCACTATCCAGTCACCTCTGGCCCGTAATCGGGTCAGCCAGGCACGCGCCGGACCAGGCGAGTAATCATGGTGGTCCAGCAATGAACCATCCAGATCCGTCAGCAACAGTAATGGGGGTTGTACCTCGGACATGCGTACTCTCCTTTTAAGACGCCTATGCGCCTTCAGCCCTGCATCCGGCCCTGCCTTTCAATGCGACATCTGTTCTCTCGAAAACATGTTCCAGGAAACATGCTTAGCGAGAACATTGCAGGGAATGTGCCACTCTGGTGCACCTGTAACGGTAGTCCACCTGTTTCATCTTCAGTAGTGCTAACCTCATACGAGTTATGCACCGTAATAGTGCGCAAAACCTCTTGTCTCTCGCACTACGCAACATTGCAGCGCAACCAGAAACGCCTTCGCATGAGCGAAGGCGTTGTGAGGTGACACTATCGACATCATTCAGACGAGGTCTACGCGGTAGGCCCCGAAGGCGCTGTAAACCACCTAGACCAGCCACAATGATAACTGCGGCCACAGCAACAGCAGTGCCAGTACACACAATTGGATGGCGATGAACGGTAGCAGCGAGACGAAGATGTCCTTCAGGCTGATGCCCTCAGGGGCTACGCCCTTGAGATAGAAGGCGGCAGGCCCGAAGGGTGGCGACAGGAAGGACACCTGCATGTTGACCGCGAACAGCACACCGAACCACACCGGGTCGTAACCGAGCTGAATGATGATCGGCACGAAGATCGGCAGGGTCAGCATCGCGATGCCGATCCAGTCGAGGAACAGCCCAAGCAGCAGCAGGATCGCCATCATCACCATGATGATCGCCAGCGGCGGAATATCGAGTCCCAGAATCATGCTCGACACGAAGCGGTTGCCGCCCATCAGGTTGTAGACCCCGACCAGCGCCGCCGCACCGATGCCGATCCAGATGATCATGCCGCAGGTGTTCATGGTCTGGGACAGCGCGCGCTGCATCAGGGTGATGGAGAATTCACCACGCAGCATCACCGCCACCAGCACGCCGAAGCTGCCCATCGCCGCGGCTTCCGTCACCGAGGCCACACCGCCGTAGATGGAGCCAAGTACCAGCCCCGCGATGATCGCCGGAACACCGACAGCCTTCAAAAGCTCACGCTTGCTCTGGAAGCTGGCGCGCCGCTCTTCCTCAGGCATCACCGGCCCCAGCGCGGGATTGCGCAGGCAGCGGATCAGCACATAGAGGATATAGCTTGCCATCAGCACGATGGCCGGCGTGATGGCCGCGGTGAACAGATCAGCAATTGATTGGTTGGCGATCAGGCCATAGATGATCAACACGATGGAGGGCGGCATCATGGTGCCCAGCGAGCCCCCGGCACATACCACGCCGATGGCGATGTGCTTGTCATACCCGAGCCTGAGCATCTGCGGCAATGCCAGAATCCCCAGCAGCACGATCTCGCCGCCGATGATGCCGGACATCGCGGCGAGGAAGAACGCCACCACGATGGTCTGGATCGCCACGCCACCGGGCAGGCGTCCTGCCATCACCCGCATGGCATTGAACAGATCCTTCGCGATACCAGAGCGATCCAGCAGCGACGCCATCAACACGAACATCGGCACCGCGACCAGCGAATACTCGGTGACGAAGCCATAGACCCGACTGGTGACCAGCGGCAGCGCCATCGGGCCGAACCAGCCAAACGTATAGCCCAGCGCTACTAGCCCGGTGACAAAAGCCAGCGGTAGACCCGTGACCAGCAACGCGAAGATCGCGCCGACCAACAGCATCGTAGCCGTTGCAATATCCATCAGCGCTGCTCCTGTTCATGCGTGCCGTGGCTCGCGTCATTGCGCTTTGCGCCGCCATTCGCATCCGGTGCCTTGGGCGAGAAGAAGGTCTGATACAGATGCCACAGCGCCTGCAGGGTCATCACTGCCAGCGCGAACAGGATCACGCCCTTGGTCATCGCCGGAAACGGCGGATTCCATGAGGTGCCAGAACGCTCCAACTGCCACTCCCCCAGTGGACTGTGCGACGCACGCCAGAACATCACCCATGCCGCGTAGCTCATCGCCATGCAGAACACCAATGTCATCACGTCATTGAAGCAGTCCAGCGCGTAGCGAAAGCGTGCGCCGACCAGGTCGTAGAGCACGCGCACGCGAATATGGCGGTTGTTGGCCAGCGCCGCCGGGCCGCCCAGCGCGAAGCTGGTCGCAACCAGGAAGATCACCGTCTCATGCACCCATGAGGTCGGCGAATTGAGGCCATAGCGCATCACCACCTCAAACACGCTGATCGCCATCGCCAGCAATACCACCCACGCTGCCGCACGCGTGCCCTTGCCGACCCAGCGGTCCAGCGGCGTACGTGTTCCCAGATTCGGGTCGTGATCATCAGACGCCTCCGGCAAGCCGGGCGACGCCACATCATGTTCCGCCATATCGAATTCCTTGCTGACTCACAGCATTGGTAACCGACGCCTTGTGAACGGCGCCTTGTAAACGACAACCGGCGTACCCTCAGGACACGCCGGCCGTCTCCTCTGCGCCTCATGACACACATGAGAAACTCGCGCGGAGAGTTACATCAGGTTGCGATCAGTCAGGAAGGTGACCACGGACTCATAGACCTTGCCGGTCAGCTCGTTCTTCTCGGACCACACCTTCCACTCCTGCTGAGCGATACGACGGAACTTGGCACGCTCTTCCGGCGCCATATCAATGACGTCGATCTCCGGATTGGCACGTGCAGCGCTGACGGCCTTGAGGTCGCGCGCTTTAAGAATGAACACCATGTCATAGGCCATTGAGTCGGTCGCGGTCTCCATGATCGCCTTCAGATCTACCGGCAGACCGTCCCAGATCTCTTTATTCATCGATACTGCCACCATCGGCAATGAGTGGAAGCCCGGATAAGACGGATACTTGGCGAAGCTGTGCAGGCCCTGGTCGTCATTGGTGGCGAAGACGGTGTAGTCGGCGGCATCGATCACACCCTTCTCGAGACCGGTGTAGACCTCGGAGCCCGGCAGGTTGACGGGGGCAGCACCTGCCTTCTGGAAGATGTTGTAGACCATGCCTTCTGGCGCACGCACCTTGAGGCCCTTGAGATCATCGACAGTACGAATCGGTCGTTTGGAGACGAAGGACTCGAGACCCGTGGCACCGGCACCGATCAGATGCACGCCATAGGGCTCGACCAGTTCGTTGTAGAGCTCCTCACCCCCGCCGTGCTGCATGTACTCAAGAAACTCCAGCGGATCGCCCCAGGCGCCGACCAGATTGCCCAGCATGCCAAAGGCGGGATTCTGACCAGAGAAGTAGGATGGATCTGTCAGATGGCCCTGCAAGATGCCCGAACTAACCGCATCCAGTGTCTGGTTGGCCTGTACCACGGCGTTGACCGGGAGAATCTCAATGGCGATACGGCCATCTGACATGGTCTTGATGTTGTCAGCCCAAGCCTTCTTGACCTCAAACTGCGGTTCACCCGCAGTTTCGGAGGTTTGAAAGGTCCACTCATATTCAGCAGCCCAGCTAGGCGAAGCCAGCATGGCCCCTGCGACGACGCCAGATAGCAGTAGGCTGTTACGAAGACGGCGAGTGGAGATAGTGGGAAGCGGCATGGTGAAACTCCTTGCTTGTTGTTATGGCTGGCGATGGCTTGTTGTCATGACTCACCCGATATGGCGTGAGGTATGCAGGATGGCGCCATGTCGACGGAGAACATGACACTCGTGAGAGTACGCAATGATGAAATACGGCATGGCGACACTGGCGCTGGCTACGCGCACTGGCTTAGTCGCGCCCTAGCGGGGCCGACAGACTGGGTAACCGACCGAAGCGGCGCAGAAGTTCAAGCGGCTCCTGGGCACGACTCTTGCTGACAACGTCTTCATCCAGCTCCGCCACCACCAGCCCCAAGTCACGTGCTGTACGGTCCAGCACGCTCAATGTCGCAGCATGCGCGGCCTCAGGTTGGCGCAGGCGAATCGCCTCCATCACCGCACGATGACGGCCGAGACTATCGCCGAGTTCCGACGCATTATGATTGGAGGTGGCGACCAACAGGCTGATAGAGGGCTTGAGCACATGGCCAAGCTGCGCCCAGATGACATTATGGGTCGCGGAAAATATCGCATCATGAAAGGCAATGTCAGCGGTATCGAATTCAGCCATTGCGCTACCACCAGTGACAGCGGCAGCCATGCCGTTATAGGCCTGCTCGATGGCCGAGAGGTCCTGGGCGGTCGCTTCTGTCGCTGCCAATGCGGCGACGAAAGGTTCAATTGAAACGCGGAAGGCATAGATATCGCGGGCCAGCTGAGGATGCGGCATCGCGTAGCGCGTCATCCAGCCAGTCACACGAGGGTCAAGCAGATGCCACCCACTAAGCGGATTGACGCGCGTTCCCTGTCCCGTGGTGCGAGTAAGAATGCCCGCGTTGACAAGACTTTGGATCGCGGTACGCACCGTGGCGCGACTCTGAGAATGCTGATCACAGAGATCCAGCTCACGGGGAATCATGCTGCCTGGTGGGTAGCGATTCTCGAAGATGGCTTGAGCCAGCCACTCGGCAACATCAATGCGGGTAGCCGTCGACGGCTCTGTCGGACACGGGCTACCAGAGCCTACAGCGCCCGAGCGAGAAATGGTCATGGTGTAGCATCCCTTGATGGCGTGGCGCGATTATTGTTCGCAGAGACCTTCACCCTCGAGATCTTTGCTTCAGCGCGCTCTTGTCGATCAAGGAATAGCCCATGTCAGACATGACGGCAAGACAGGTTAGACCAACGACGGGCCCAGACTTTGGTCATGCATTTTCGCAACCTCATGTTGCAAAAGGGCTTTCTCTAATCCCATTTCCAAGCGGTCAACCTGGCTTGCAAGAGATGGCCTTGGCGTCAAAGGCAGGAAAAGCTAATTAGAAGGGCTGCTAATAAGCTATAGCTAAAATAGTTAGTTGGAATAGACAGTTGGAATGGACGGCTGGAAGAAGCATCCAATAGGGACTCAAGATGCGAATTGCACGCGCCCGACACTCACCAGACGCTCAGCACCACTGTCGGCGATGACCGTTCTGACAACCGCTTCTCCCGCCTCACCAAAGCTGCTGGATAGCTCTATCTGACTTACCCCTTGCGCCACCAGCTCACTGACCAAGCGTTCGGCTGCCCTGAGCGAGCTGAGCGTCGCCACTGACAGGCGTACCTCACCGCTACCCTGACTGCTCAGGGAGGTATTGCCGCTACTCTCGACCAGAATCAAGAACGCGTAATGCTGCATGCTGGCCATGATAGCCTCCTTGCACTTGTTGAGATGACTCAGTGTGAGACTAGACTGTTGGATCAGCGATGTAGGCTGACTTTTCTGAGCCATCGATCACCTCGCGACCGATACAGAACGGGGGATGGCTGCCACCGATCACTCATGAAAAAACGCCTGCCGCTTTCGCGACAGGCGTTCTCATGTCCAGCCTTGCTTGAGCCCGATAGGCGAACTCACTCAAACGCGCTTACGCGTAGACCGGCAGACGCGCACAGACGGTGGATACCTTGGCCTGCACTTCAGCTTCGATAGCCGTGGAATCACCGGCTACCATCGCGTCGAGGATGTCGCAGATCCAGCCTGCCAGATCCAGACACTCCTGCTCCTTGAAGCCACGAGTCGTGACCGCCGGCGTCCCGATACGCAGACCGGACGTGACGAACGGCGACTGCGGGTCACCCGGAACGGCATTCTTGTTGACGGTGATGTGGGCACGGCCCAGCGCAGCGTCAGCATCCTTGCCGGTCAGGCCCTGCTTGACCAGCGACAGCAGGAACAGGTGGTCTTCAGTACCGCCGGAGACGACTTCGAAGCCGCGCTCGAGGAACACGGACGCCATCGCCTGAGCATTCTTCACCACTTGCTTCTGGTACGTGGTGAAGGACGGATCCATCGCTTCCTTGAAGCAGATCGCCTTGGCCGCGATGACGTGCATCAGCGGGCCACCCTGGCCACCCGGGAAGACAGCGGAGTTCAGCTTCTTCTCGATGGCAGCGTCACCTTCGGCTGACAGGATCAGCCCGCCACGCGGACCGCGCAGGGTCTTGTGCGTGGTGGTGGTGACAACGTGTGCGTGGGGCAGTGGGCTCGGGTAGATACCGGCCGCGACCAGACCCGCCACATGCGCCATGTCGACCAGCAGGTAGGCACCTACTTCGTCAGCGATCTTGCGGAATTCTGCCCAATCGATGATCTGGGAGTAGGCGGAGAAGCCAGCGATGATCATCTTCGGCTGGTGCTCACGCGCCAGGCGCGCGACTTCGGCGTAGTCGATCAGGCCATTCTCGCCCAGACCGTACTGGACGGCATTGTAGTGCTTGCCGGAAAAGTTCGGACGTGCACCGTGAGTCAGGTGACCGCCGGCGTCCAGGCTCATGCCCAGAATGGTGTCACCCGGCGTGACCAACGCCTGGAAGACAGCGCTGTTGGCCTGGGAACCAGCGTGCGGCTGAACGTTGGCATAGGTCGCGCCAAACAATTCGCAGGCACGATCTATGGCCAGCTGCTCGACCTTGTCGACGAACTCGCAACCGCCATAGTAACGCTTGCCCGGATAGCCTTCCGCATACTTGTTGGTCAGCTGGGTGCCTTGTGCCTGCATGACCCGGGGGCTTGCGTAGTTCTCGGAGGCGATCAGCTCGATATGAGCTTCCTGGCGAACGACTTCGTCGTCCATCGCGCTCAGAAGCGCATCATCAAAACCGGCAATCTGCATGTCACGGGTGAACATCGGGTGTCCTCGCCTGAAGGGTGATGACGACAGCGATGTCCGGCACGGCCGGTTCGCCATCTAGGGGTAAGATCAGGACCAGCATGATACCTCAGCCAGCGACGCGATTCACATGAATCAGCGTCATTGTTAATGCGAAAAGAACTGATCAACTGAGCAAGGCGGCCCCATGAATGAGGGAACATCCATGAGGCCGAAAAGCACGCTATCCTCTACCGAGCGAGTGGATCACTGCAGGGCGCGCAGGCCCGCCATCGGGGGCTGACGCCGCACCTCGCGCGACAGCCAGAACCCCAGCCCACCGACCAGCAGTGCCCCCAGCAAAGGCAAGCTGATCCAAAGCCAGGGATGCAGCGCCACCGGCAGCCCCAACCAGCCGGAATAGAGACCGACCGCCGCCCCTTCCGCCAGCATCGCCCCCAGCAGGCCACTGAGCATCCCCAACAGCACGAATTCCGCCGCCTGAAGACGCGCCAGCAAGCTCTGGCCGGCGCCGAACACCTTGTAGAGCGCCCCTTCATGCTCACGTGCGGGACGACTGGCGACCAGCGCCGCGTAGAGCACACTGGCACCTGCCAGCAGTACCAGACCGAGAATCAATTCCACAGCCCGCGAGACCTGGGCGATCAACTCCTGCACTCGTGACAGGATAGCGTCGATATTGATCAACGAGACGCTGGGATAGTCCCGCACCAGCGGTGCCAACTTGCGATCATCCTCGAGATGGAAGGCCGTCATGTAGCTGTGCGCAAAGCCATCCAATGCGCCCGGTGGGAAGACGACGTAGAAGTTGGGTTGGAAGCTGTCCCAATCGACGAAGCGGGTATTGACCACTTGCGCCTTGATGACCTCGCTGCCGACGGTAAATGACAGCGTATCGCCCAACGTGAGTCCCATGCGCTCCGCAAGGTCCTCCTCCATCGAGACGGGGACACCCTGTTCACCGGCAATGGTGATGCGCTGCGCCGGAGTGGCATCGGCAAAGGTTTCCATCGGTGTCCAATCACCAGCCGTCAAACGATTGTGGTTCGGCAGGTCACGGTGCCAGGTCAGGTTGAGCTCACGTTGCGGTACGCCCTGCTTCTCCCCATCCCCTTCGCGATCAGCGCCCTCCTGCATACCACCTGCCGCCGGCTCCTGGTCAGCGTCAGCCTTTTCCAGCGCACGTTGCTGAGAACGACCCAGCAGAGACTCGCCATTGAGCACCGTGATGCGTCCTCGCACCATCGGGTAAAGCTCACTCTGACTGTCACCCGCCTGTTCATCGACCAACGCGGCCAGCTGCTCACCAAACGCCTGCTGCTGAGAGGACTGGATATTGATGGCGAAGTGATTGGGCGCATCGACGGGAATCTGTGCCTGCCAGCGACTGATCAGATCGCCACGCACCAGCGCGATCAAGGCCACCGCCGCAAAGGTGACGGCGAAGGCCACCAGCTGCCCGAGGCTCGCGCCACGCCGCCTGGCAAGCAGACCGCCAGCAATGCGGATCGGACGACTCCAGGCGCCCTGGCCACGCGTGCGCGCCACGATGCGCACCATCAGTGCCAGCAATAGATGCCCCACGACCAGCAGCAGCCCAAGGCCGACGATGCCACCGACCAGCAAGCCAGCCGCCAGCACCAGATCGCCCGAGTAGAGCCACATCAGCGCGCCGAACACCAGGCTCGCCATCGCCACCACGATCCACGCCGAGGCCGGCATGGGCGCCAGTTCACGCCGCAGTACCTTGAGTGCACTGACCTGACGCAATCTCAGCAGCATCGGGCCTGCAAAGCCCACCAGCACCGCCAGCGCCGTCAGAATGCCCAGCAGCAACGGCAGCGGCCCGGGGGCAGGCAAGGTCAGCGGCAGGAAGCGCTCCAACAGCGCCACAAGCCCCATCTGGCCCAGCAGGCCAAGCACGGCCCCCGCGGTACTCGCCAGCAATGCCAACCAGCCAAGCTGTGCGGCAAACAGGCGTGACAGTTGACGCTGGGAAGCACCGAAGCAGCGCCATAGCGCCGCACTGTCCAGATGACGCTCCACATAGCGGCGTGTGGACATCGCCACCGCAACACCGGCCAGCAACACCGCGACCAGCCCGGCCAGACTCAGGTACTTGTCAGCCCGCTCCAGCGAACGCCCCAGACGCGGCCGATCCTCGCGCACATCCTTGAGACGCACCTCAGCGTTGTCAGCGCTCGCCAATAGCGGTGCAATGGCATCACGCGCCTGTTGAACCGCGGCGGGATCACCGGCGGCCAGCAGTCGATATTCCATCCGCGATCCTGGCTGAATCAGACCGGTGGCGTCGAGATCCTGCATGTTGAACATCAGCCGCGGACTGAATTCAGAGAAACCGCCCTGCTGGTCCGGCTCCCGCGTGATGAGCCCCGTCACGGTCAGCGTCTTGCTGCCCACCGTGACGCTGTCGCCAAGTTCAAGACCCAGCGCCGTGGCCAGCCTCGAGACCAGCCATGCTTCGCCCGGCGGGGGGATGGCAGCACGTGTCTCGGACCCCGACGTTTCGCCACCAGAAGACTCACCGCTCATACCTTCAACGAGAGTGTCGGGAGTATCGGAAGCCAGCTCGACCTTGCCCATCAAGGGGTAACCCGGCGTAACGGCCTTGAGGCTTGAGAGCACGAAGGCATCATCATGCGAGGCCATCGAGACCATGCCCAGCTGTGGCGACATCGTCAGGCCAGCCTCCTCGAAGGCTTGCGTAAAACGAGGGTCGAGCGGGTTGCTGGATTCCAGCACCAGATCACCGCCCAGCAGCTGACCGGCCTGACGCGTCAGGCCACGATCAAGGCGATCCAGAAAGAAACCGATCATGGTGGTGGCGGCGACCGCCAACATCAAAGCCAGAAACAGTGCGCGCACATCACTGGCACGCAGGTCGCGCATCAGGCCGCGCAATGCCAGCGGCAGACGTGCGCTTCGAGAGCGGGGCGGCGATGAAGAGGTGCGCGAAGACGATGTGACCTCAGACATGCTGTCCTCCTGGAGCATCCGGTATCGCGTTGGCGTCTGATGTTGCCTGCCACTCCACGAGTTTTCCGTCTTCAAGGTTCAGACAGCGATCACAACGACGCGCCAGCGTCAGATCATGCGTCACCAGAACCAGCGTCGTGCCACGCTCACGATTGAGCGTGAACAGTAGATCTGCAATGCGATCGCCTGTGGCGGTATCCAGGTTACCGGTCGGCTCGTCGGCAAATACCAGCCCGGGAGCTGCCACAAAGGCCCGCGCGATAGCGACACGCTGCTGCTCTCCTCCAGAAAGATGTCGCGGCAGGTGGCTCACTCGCTCAGCTAACCCTACCCTCGCCAGCCAATCACGCGCCTTCGCCTCGATATCTCCTTGAGGGGCGAGCTCCAGCGGCATCAGCACGTTTTCAAGCGCCGTCAGCGTCGGCAATAACTGGAAATTCTGGAACACGAAGCCGACTTGCCCCGCGCGCAGCGCGGCACGCCCATCCTCATCAAGCCCGGAGAGTGAGGTGCCAAACAGGCGAATCTCACCCTCGGTGGGACTATCGAGTCCCGCCAGCAACCCCAGCAACGTCGACTTGCCTGAGCCACTCGCGCCGATGATTGCCACGCTCTCACCGGAGTTCACGCACAGCTCGAGATGCTCGAGAATGGTCAAGCGCCCCTCACCACTGACGACGCGCTGCGCTAGTCCGCTGACTTCAAGCACCGGGCGCGGGGCCTGAGACACCAGATGATTTGACGTGAGTGGTGCGTCGTTAATGATAGCGTTATGTGACATCGTGTCTGCTCGCTTATGGTAGAGAACGGAGCGGGGACAGGCCCTGAATCCGAAGAAGAGAGTCCGAAGTAGACGGAGATGAACAATGAGAATGCTGTCTGAGTGGCGCCTCACACCCCAACGCCCTTTTCTGAATACGCTGCGCCTGAGCAATCTGCGCCTGAACAACGTGCTGACAACGCTACGTGCAACGCTAAGTTCGGCGGCACTCGCCGCCCTACTGACACTGAGCTCACAGGCTGCGTCTGCGGCCAGCACAACGACCGACGGCCCTTGGCTGGTGCTGGGCGACTCCATCTCGGCAGGCTACGGTATCGATAGCAGCCAAGGCTGGGTCGCCCTGCTGGATAAACGTCTTGATGAGACACTTGGACGTGATGCACCTGATGTCATCAACGCCAGTATCAGCGGCGACACGACAGAGGGTGGTCGTAATCGTCTCGCTGCGTTGCTCGACAAACATCATCCCTCACTGGTCATGATCGAGCTAGGCGGCAACGATGGCCTTCGTGGGCTACCGCCCCAGCGCATGCAAGCCAACCTGGCCAGCATGCTGGAAACGGTTCAGGCGACGGGTGCGCAGCCTGTACTGCTGGGCATCGAGATTCCACCCAACTACGGCCCGGCCTACACCAAGGCGTTCCGTCAGGTCTACCGGACGCTCGAAACCCAGTATTCGGTGCCCCTGGTGCCCTTCATTCTTGACGGAATCGCCACGGCACCTGCCAGCCAGGAGCTAATGCAGCAGGATCGCATTCATCCTACGGCCAAAGCGCAACCGCAGTTGCTGGATATCATCTGGCCGACACTCGCACCGCTCGCAGAATAACCCTGCACTCTCCCACCTTGCTGAGAGATGACATCCCTCGGCAAGGGGGATAACGGATCACTTCTCGTTGTTCACCTAACGTGAGATTCCTGCCATGAATACACCTCGCAAGCGTACCTCGGCCTCGAAACAGAACAAGACCTCGAAACAGAGCAAGGCCACGAAACAGAGCAAGTCTTCGTCACAGGAGGCCCCTCAAGGGCCACGCATGACGCTGGGGCCGGTCTCAACCGATGCCTACCCGTACGAGAAGCGACTCAAGCGCAAGATCTACGAAGCGGAGAAGCGTGCCCTGCAGATAGAGCTGCTCAAGGTGCAACATTGGCTGCGAGAGAGTGGTGAACGACTGGCCATCGTGTTCGAGGGGCGAGATGCCGCGGGCAAGGGCGGTACCATCAAGCGCTTCATGGAATATCTCAATCCGCGTTTTGCGCGCGTCGTGGCACTGGACAAGCCCAACGAGACCGAAAAGGGTCAATGGTATTTCCAGCGCTATGTTTCACGCTTCCCGACCAGCGGTGAGATCGTGCTGTTCGATCGCAGCTGGTACAACCGCGCCGGTGTCGAGAGCGTGATGGGATTTGCCAGCGAAGTGGAGATCGAGCGCTTTCTGGTGCAGGTGCCGCAGCAGGAGCGCCTTTGGGTGGAGGACGGCCTGCACTTGGTGAAACTGTATTTTTCCGTCTCCCGCGAGGAACAGTCCAACCGCTTTGCCAAGCGCGCCGCCGATCCCCTGACACATTGGAAGCTGTCCCCCATGGATGCCGTCGCGCAGGAGAAGTGGGATGACTACACCCGTGCCGCTGAAAGCATGTTCGCACGGACTCACAGTCGCCACGCGCCGTGGACACTGATTCGCTCCGATGACAAACGCCGTGCACGGATCGAGGCAATACGGCATGTACTCAGCCAACTCGACTATCCAGGCAAGGACAGCACGCTGATCGGTACCCCGGACCCGCTGATCGTGGTGGATGCCGATCGACTGATACTGCCGGATGAAGACAAGCAGAGTGACTAGACTTCCAAGGGTGTAGGCGCCTTCTGCAACTGTTGCAGACCCAATCCGGCAAGTATCAGTATCAGTCCAGCAAGGGTCGAGGTGAGGATCGGCTCACCGACAATGAAGTGCAGTAGCGTCAATGAAACCGGCGGTGACAGGAAGATAAGGTTGGAGACCTTGGCAGTACGCGACACCTTGTGGACTGCCAATTGCCAGAGCACGAAGGCAATGCCCATCTCGCACACACCGACATACACGCCTGCCGCCAGCGCCTGCGGATTGGCATTACTGCCGATCAAGTTCTCGAAACCCGGCCCCATGGCGACCAGCACTGTCAGTACCGGTACTGCAATGCTGAAATTCTGCCACTGCGCAACCAGCGGGGCGCGAGCATCACGCGCATTCAGTAACCAGTAAAGCGCCCACAGTAGCGTCGAGCCCAACGCCAGCCCGACACCGAGCGGATCAGCAAAGGCGACATTGAGCACCTCACCCCGCGTGGCGATGGTCCACACCCCCGCATAGGCGATCAGTCCGGCGGCAACATCAATACGCGTCAAGCGCTGAGCCAGGATGGGCACCGCGAGGAAGGCCATCGCCAGTGCCCAGGTGTAATTCAGCGCCATGGCTTCCTGTCCCGGTAGACGCGCATAGGCACCAAACAGCACCAAGTAATAACCGACCGGATTCATCAGTCCTGCCCACAACGCTGTGCGCCAACCACCACGCCAACCGGTACTTAGCGCTTCGCGCAGGCGACCCTGGCGCCACATCAGCACACCAATCAACGCCCAGGAAACCAGTGCCGCCAACCACACCAGCTCCAGCGGCGTCATCTGCACCAGTGCGAGCTTGAAGGCGGTCGCGACGGTCGACCACAAGCCAACCGCACCGAGCCCGTAAAGCATGGCTTCCCTGTCCCGACTCATGGCATCCTTCCTTACATTTCTGGTGTTGCCTTCCTGGCAACGATAACGACAGCTGCCATGCTGCCTGAGGCTTCATGGCGCTTGAGCCAACGGCTTGAGCATGACGTGCCCTACCTGGTGCTGCAAGCGGGCCATTGAAAGGAATCTCGTGAATGACATCTGTAACTGACCCACAGACACTCGCTAGTCAAGACTCGCCCGCCACCGCACTAGTGAGCGCCTATCGCCTTGACGGCAAGGGCGGCGCTACTGTGTTGAATGACGCAGGACTCCGCTGCGAGTGGCAGGATCCCGAGGCATTGATCTGGATGCATCTCGATTACACCCGCGGCGACGTCAATGACTATCTGGAGGGTATCGCACAGCTGGATGGGCCTAGCATCGAGGCGCTGACAGAGTTGGACACCCGGCCACGTGTCGCGCGCTTTGGCGGCGGCATGGTCACTACTCTGCGTGGCATCAACCTCAACCCGGGTGCCGCTCCGGAAGATCTGCTCTCACTGCGCCTGTGGATGAGCCCGACACGTCTGATCACACTGCGCCGCCGCCCCTTCCAATCGATTACCCAGGTACGCGAGCAGCTGGAAGCCGGCCAGGGCGCCGAAAGCATCTCCTGGCTGCTGGCCATGATCAGTGATGCGCTGGTGGATCGGGTCGCGGAGCTGAGTCACCGACTCGATGATCAACTGGCCATCATCGAGGATGATCAGCTCAACGACATCGATATCGACCCAGACGACATCACGCGTCTGCGCCGCCCGTTGATCACGCTGCGACGCTTCATGGGCCCGCAGCGCGACTGCCTCGCCCAGCTCGCCCAAGGGCCACTGTGGATCGACGAGTCAGCACGGCTCGACCTGCGCGAGATTGCCAACCAGCTGTCACGCTACGTGGAAGATTTTCAGGCCATGCAGGAACGCGCGTTGATCATTCACGAGCAGCGCACCAGCGAACACAACGAACAGCTCAACCAGCGCATGTATCTCCTCTCGGTCATCACCGCCGTCTTCCTGCCGCTGGGCTTTCTGACGGGCCTGCTGGGCGTCAATGTCGGCGGTATTCCTGGTAGCGATAGCCCATGGGGCTTCACCGCCTTTGTCGGCATGACCCTCGGCGTAGTCGCGATGCAGATGTGGCTGCTCAAGCGCAAACGCTGGTGGTAAGCGATTCGCCATGACGTGCTGTTTCACTGGCCAAACGTTCACTGGTCACTCAATCACTGACCAGCACGCAACATCCAGCGACACCGTCACTCTTTTCGTCATTGTGACGGTGTCGCTTGCTCGCGGCTGGCACGGTCGATGTGGCCGAGGTCACGCTCCGGATCCAGCACGTCGCGAACGCGCTGCTTGAGATCACGACTATCAGGGAAGCCGCCATCACGCTTGCGCTCCCATAGCACCTGCCACTCGTCATCTGGGGCTGGCTGGCACAGCACCTCAAAGTGGCCGCCGTGGCTAGGCGCCAGTGCCACTTCACCGAGATCCTCCCCGAAAGTGGAAAGTAGCTCCTGCGCATACCAGGCAGCTCTTAGGAGCCAGTTGCAGCCAGTGCAGTAGTGAATGCGAATCTTGAGAGTGGACGGATGTTCCATGAGCCTATGCTTTCCTGTTGTCAGCGAATGATCAGATGCACTCACTTCACTGCAGTGAACGTATAAGGTCAATGCCGTGTTATCAGCGTCATGCTGTGCATTCACAGACGGGCATATGATAATAGCGTCTCAGTCGACGATCTGCGGAGCCTCTCATGTCAGCCCCCTCGCCCTCCTCTTCCGGCATCCCTTCTGACGTTGCCTCTGCTGCCAATGGCCATCGCACTGTGCAAAGTCGCTTTTTTGAGCGCATGACCGGCGATGAAGACTCACGCATGTGCAAGGAAATTTCCGAGGATGCCTGTCATCAGCAACCCGGCAACTTCATGCGCCACCTGCTGGCCTCGTTGGGTACCAAGCTGGCCGATGAATTGGCGAGTGCGCGCCTGGTGTTGCCGTGGTTATTGGGACTGATTGGTGCGCCGGTATGGATGGTCGGCCTGCTGGTACCGATTAGGGAAGCCGGTGCCCTGTTACCACAATTACTGGTCGCCGGTTTCATCCGACCACTGCCACAGCGCAAATGGGTGTGGGTCGCTGGCGCTGCGTTACAAGCACTGATGGCTCTCGGACTAGTGATGATTGCGCTGCTGTCACAGAGTGATGCCGCATCTCGTCACGGGCTGGATAGCACTCTTGATGGCACCCTGGCGGGCAGCCTGGTATTGGCACTGCTGGTCGTACTCTCACTGGGACGAGGGGTCGCCTCCATCGCCACCAAGGACGTACTGGGCAAGACGATCGCCAAGAAGCGTCGTGGTCGCCTGATGGGATGGAGTGGAGGCGTGGCCGGAGCCCTGACGCTCATTTCCGGCGGCGCGTTGATGCTGCTGGACCAGCAACCCGGCCAACAGGTGCTGGCCATCCTGATGGCCATCGCAGCGCTTGGCTGGATACTCAATGCCGTGTGCGCGGCGCTGATTCAGGAAGATAGCGGTGCCACTGGAGGTGGTGCCAATGCGTGGGATACCGTGCGCGAAGGCTTCCGTCAGCTCAAACATGACGCTGCCTTCCGCAACTTCAATCTGGCCCGCGCCCTGCTGTTATCAAGTGCTTTGGCGCTGCCCTACATTGCCCTGCTGGGTCAGCAGCAAAGCGGCGAGAGTCTCGGCGGCCTGGGCGTACTGGTACTGGTGTCCGGGCTCGCGGGCATGGTCGCCAGCCCCATCTGGGGCAAGCTTGCTGACACCTCAAGCCGGCGTGTGATGCGCAATGCAGGCGCGGGGGCATCGGTCTGCTGTGCCGTGGCCGGTAGCATGGTGTGGTGGCCAGAATCACTTGCCAATAACGTCTGGAGCTACGCACTCGTCTATGGGGCGCTAGTGGTGGCGCACGCCGGCATTCGCCTTGGCCGCAAGACCTACGTGGTTGACTTGGCCAGCGCCGACAACCGCGCCCTGTATGTCGCGCTCTCCAATACGCTGACCGGCGTATTGATGCTGGCACTGGGGCTAGTCATCGGTGGACTGGCCCAGTGGCTGGGCAGTGAATGGCTACTACTGATTCTGTCAGGAGTGGCCGCCAGTGCTGCCCTGTGTGCCCAACGATTGCCCGAGGTGGAGGATGACTGAGGCTGCCCGCCGCTAGCCTTGCCACCGCCATGCACGCCCAGCGACGCCATCACATTAGCGGCTGCGATTGCATAAGCCGTCATGCCCCGCCATAGTAAAACCCATCAAGGTGCTGTGCTGTCCGGGGACACGGACAGGCGCCGGTTTATCAAGTTCTCTCAGGCTCGGCCCCAGGGCCGGGTTCTTCTGCCGCAAGGATCAGAGTCAGATGAAAAGACCCCACATGATCAGCCCCGAGCTGCTCGAGAGAGTCGTGAATGCCTCGGACGATGGCATCGTGGTGGCCGAACAGGAAGGCGATGAGAACATCCTGATCTACGTCAATCAGGGCTTCGAGCGTCTTACCGGCTACAGCGCCGACGAAATTCTCTATCGCGACTGCCGCTTCTTGCAGAATGACGATCGCGATCAGCCGCAGCTGGATCGCGTACGCGATGCTTTGCGTGAAAAACGTCCGTGCCGGGAGGTCCTGCGCAACTATCGCAAGGATGGCAGTCTGTTCTGGAATGAACTGTCCATGACGCCCGTCTTCGATGAGCATGACAATCTGCAATACTTCATCGGTGTACAGAAGGATGTCACTGATCTGATGACAGCCCTTGAAGAGCTTGAGCGCTTGCGCGCGGCACAAGGCATCAGTGCCAACTGATCTCTCAGCAGTTACCTGAGTGGATGACGGCCTTGTGCGCCCTTTCTGATAACCGACAACGCCTCCCGATTTGGGAGGCGTTGTCGTATCCAGTGATCACGATCGAGACCGATGACGTATTTAGCACCACTTCCATGTTTGCAATGAGGGCGCCCATCTCACGTGAAAGGCTTGTCATCGTCAGCCGTGAGCGCTATATAGCCAATGAGCCCTCGGCACGATGCCGACGGCGGTGTCTGACGCCTGTCGTTGGGCAGACTGTTTCATGATCGGGAGGTCCGCCAATGGCCCGCGAGCAATTCCTCGACGATATTGATGCCACTGCATTGGCCGAAGACGCGCCCAGCGAGGTCGACTTCGAGCTTTCCTCATCCCGTGCCCAGAGCAAGGCTGTCCGCAGCGACTCTCGCCAACGCCTTGAAGCCTTGATGGAAGAGCGCGCACTTGCGCGCGCCATTCGTGAGGGCTGGGACGAAGAAGCGGATGATGACGAGGTGCTGGATGCCATCGATTGGGGGGAAGAGGAGTAATTCACTCCTTTAGCCAGTGACGTACGTGAAATGATGATTGTCTGTCGTGCTGCAGGAGGTACGACAGACAATCACGGCAATGACATGCATGCTCCCCGACTGGTCAAGCGCGGCAGCGGGCACTATCATCAGCGCGTCATTCCATTCTCCAACCTAATTGGAATTCCATGGCGCAATTCGTCTATACCATGAACCGGGTGGGCAAGGTCGTTCCCCCGAAGCGCGAGATCCTCAAGGACATCTCGCTGTCCTTCTTCCCGGGTGCCAAGATCGGTGTACTCGGTCTCAACGGCTCCGGCAAGTCCTCGCTGCTGCGCATCATGGCAGGCGTCGATCAGGACTATAACGGCGAAGCTCGTCCCATGCCGGGCCTGAATGTCGGCTACCTGCCGCAGGAGCCGGAGCTGGACAATTCCAAGAACGTACGCGAGTGCGTCGAGGAATCTCTCGCCCACATCAAGAACGCCCAGAGTGAGCTTGATGAAGTCTACGCGGCCTACGCCGAGCCAGATGCCGATTTCGACGTTCTCGCGTCACGTCAGGCCAAGCTGGAAGACCTGATTCAGGCCTCCGATGCCCACAACCTGGAGCGCAAGCTGGAAGTGGCCGCCGAAGCGCTACGTCTACCACCGTGGGACGCCAATGTCGGCGTATTGTCCGGTGGTGAGCGTCGTCGTGTTGCACTATGCCGTCTGCTGCTTTCAAGCCCGGACATGCTGCTGCTGGATGAGCCGACCAACCACCTGGATGCCGAATCCGTCGCCTGGCTGGAACGCTTCCTCCACGACTATGCTGGCACCGTTGTGGCCATCACTCACGATCGCTACTTCCTCGATAACGTCGCAGGCTGGATTCTCGAGCTTGATCGTGGCCAGGGTATTCCCTTCGAAGGCAACTACTCCTCATGGCTTGAGCAGAAGGACGCCCGTCTGCAACAGGAATCCAAGCAGGAAGCCTCGCGTAACAAGGCTATCCAGCAGGAACTGGAGTGGGTGCGTCAGAATGCCAAAGGCCGGCAGGCCAAGAGCAAGGCGCGTCTCAACCGCTTCGAGGAAATGCAGTCCGGTGATTTCCAGAAGCGTAACGAGACCAACGAAATCTACATTCCGCCGGGACCGCGCCTCGGCGACAAGGTCATCGAGCTGCACAATGTCACCAAGCGTTTTGATGACAAGCTACTGTTTGATGACCTGTCCTTCACCATCCCGCAGGGTGCCATCGTCGGCATCGTCGGTGGTAACGGTGCGGGTAAGTCAACGCTCTTCAAACTGCTGACCGACATGGACACACCGGATAGCGGTGAAGTCGTGCTGGGCGAGACCGTCAAGATCGCCTATGTCGAGCAGCTGCGTGATGGCCTGGAAGATAACCAGACCGTCTGGGAAGCCGTCTCCGACGGCCAGGACATCCTCAACATCAACGGCCATGAAGTGTCGTCGCGTGCCTATGTCGGCCGCTTCAACTTCAAGGGTACTGACCAGCAGAAGCGCCTGTCTGATCTCTCCGGTGGTGAGCGCGGTCGTCTGCAGCTGGCTCAGACCCTCAAGCAAGCAGCCAATGTGCTGCTGCTGGATGAGCCGTCCAACGATCTGGACATCGAGACACTGCGTGCACTGGAAGAGGCCCTACTGGCCTTCCCGGGCTGCGCGATGGTCATCTCGCACGATCGCTGGTTCCTGGATCGCATCGCAACCCACATCCTCGCCTATGAAGGTGAGTCCAATGTGGTGCTCTTCGAGGGGGGGTACTCGGATTACGAAGCGGATTATCACGCCCGTGTCGGTAACGATGCACCCAAGCGCATGAAGTACAAGCGCATCGATGCCTGATCACTGAATGTGATCAACTCATCTGAAAAACGCGTTTGATCAAGACGCCCTCACTGGCCAACCAGTGGGGGCGTCTTGCCATCCAGCATTCTTGCAGTTACCGCCGTGACAGGTCATAACGGTCACAACGCGCTCTGCAGCGTCTCGCCTCAAGGGAGGCCTCATGATCGAGAAGTGCTTATGACAAGGAAACACTCATGACCCGTTGGATACGACAACCTCTCATGTGGTTACGCGCCTACACGACCAGCATTGCCTACCTGCCTAGCTTGCTGGCAACGCTCTACATCACGTTGGGCCTGCTTTCTGTGTTGCCCTCGGGATTGACTACTGCGTCTTCATTACCTGGCAGTGACCTTCTCCAGGCACTGACTTTCAAGGAGCACGACACACCGCGCACATTGTTGGCAGCATTGGTGGGCGGTCTTATCTCACTGATGGTATTCAGTTTCACCATGGTGATGAGTGTGCTGACTCAGGCCGGTGCGCAGTTCTCTCACAAGCTATTGCTGGGATTAGTCACCGAGCGCCACCATCAGCTGGTACTCGGCCATTATCTCGGTAGCCTGCTATTCCTGCTGATCAATCTCATGGTCCCCAACGAAGGTGATGCTCCCACGCTGTGGCGCTCGCTGGCGGTCTATCTCGGCGTGATGATGATGGTCAACTGCCTGGGCATGTTCATCTACTTCATCCATCAGGCATCACAATCGGTACAGATCAACGCTGTCGCGCGCCGACTGGCCGGGCGGACCCGTGCCTCACTCGAGCGCCTACGTAAGCGTAATCGCGGCAACGGTTATAGCGAGCGGGAAGTCACTCGCAATGATGATCACTGTCAGCTGCTACGCGCCCGTCGCCGAGGCTATGTCCAGCAGGTCGACTTCGCCGCCCTCCGCATACTCGCCACTGAGCATGACATGGTGGTGCATCTGGACTTCGCTCTCGGTGCCTTTATCGTCAGCGGCATGCCGTTGATGCGCATCGAATGGCCAAATGGACTGCCAGAGGGCTTCACTGCTGGAGATGAGCTCGATGAGACCCAGCAGGCAGAGTTGATCAATAAACTGCGTGCGGCTCTGGGCTACCTGGATGGTGAGTCAGTGGATGACCTTCATGAGCATGGCCTCACCCAGTTGATGGAGGTCGCCATCAAGGCGCTGTCTCCCGGTATCAATGACCCCGGCACTGCCCGCCTCTGCCTGCATCAGCTTACCGAGCTGCTCGGTGAGCGCATGCTGCTACCCTCCTGTAACTGCTGCGTCGATGATCAGAAACGGGTCAGGGTCAGCTGGGCCATGGAGTCCTTTGACAGCCTGCTCTATCGTTCCATTTCGCCCATCCTGCACTATGGCCGAGATGACCTCTCGATCTGCCTGGCATTGCTGGAGCTGCTCAAGACATTGTCATTGCTGGGTGCAGAGCCCGGGCATATTGCGCTACTGCAACAACATGCCGACAAGGTCGTCGATGCCATTCTTCCCCAGGCAGACTTCGAGATAGATCGGCGCTTCATTGAACTGAGCCTCAAGGCCGGCCATCATCAGCTATCGCTCCCCAGCACGCCTTGGTAGGCCAGTCGCAGTAGGTCAGTCGCAGTAAAATACGAACGCCCGCATCGGTTCATCACCGAGTGCGGGCGTTTCTTGTTGAAGCAAAGCCTTGCTAGATCAGGGCTTGCGACGTCCTTTGAAGAACGACACCAGGAACAGAATCAGGAAGATAACGAACAGCACCTTGGCAATGGTGGCTGCTGTACCCGCGATACCGCCAAAGCCGAGTACCGCAGCGATGACAGCAACGATCAGAAAGATAATGGCATAGTTGAGCATGGCAATTCCTTATGTCATGTGAGTAGGAACAGGGCGCGACCCTAGCATGGGCGGTAAGTCCGGCAGCAGCTCAGGTGGCGGCGATCAATTTCCGCAGCCCGCATAGGTGAATATCGTGATAAAAGGTATTGATGTCAAGGCAATGTCTTACTCCCGTGCAATTCTTGATTCAGTTTTTCAGCAGGGGTTGAAAGTCATCAGCATGAGCCGCACGTCTTGTATCAGGCACGCGACAGGTTGCACTCGGTTGA
Source organism: Cobetia sp. L2A1 (assembly GCF_009796845.1). Classification (NCBI taxonomy): domain Bacteria; kingdom Pseudomonadati; phylum Pseudomonadota; class Gammaproteobacteria; order Oceanospirillales; family Halomonadaceae; genus Cobetia; species Cobetia sp. L2A1. Next base: position 3,089,210 of record NZ_CP047025.1, read on the forward strand.
CCGCACGCATGCAAGCTCGGACAAGTGGCGTGACTTGTCGGGTGCCTCCTCCTTCCATCAAAAAGCCCCGACAGGCATTGCCTGTCGGGGCTTTTTGATGGTGTCACCAGTCATGTCGAGAAGAATCAATCGTTACAGGGCAGCGATGAGCGCCTCGGCGTAGGCGACAAGATCCTGTTCATTCATCACTTCAACACGATTGAGGCCACTAGCAATGCTGGCTGGCTGGCCATGACGCACCAGCAAAGTGCGCGGATAGCCGGCACCGCCGATTCGCTCACTCAGCTGAGCATGAGCATCACTGAGGTAGACGCCTCGCGTCTCCTGCACACACAGGGTGATCAGCGGCAAACCACCTCGTGCCAACGCCGCTTCAAAAGCCACCAGTGCCGGGCGCTGACGTACGGCACAGTCCGGACACCATTCAGCGATCTGGTTGAGTACGAAGCTATCTCCTGCAGCAAGGCGCGCTTCGACATCAGACAGTGCAGCGCGGGAAGACAGATCACTAGACATAAATCACCTCAATACAAGGACGGGTCGGTTTTCTGGGGACGCGTCTTGAAGCGCCGATGCAACCATAGATACTGCTCGGGATGCTTGCGGATCGCTCCTTCGATGAAGGCATTGATACAGGTGGCATCTGCTACTTCATCACTGCTGGGGAAGTTTTCCAGCGCCGGCAGATACTCAAGCGTATAGGTATGATCATCCGGATTACGATGGAACATCAGCGGCATGACAGGCGCCCCCGTCATACGTGCGATCTTGGCCGTCAGCCTGATAGAGGCAGCATCGATACCAAAGAAAGGGGCGAAGACACTGACATCACGCCCAAAATCCTGGTCCGGAGAATACCAGACATTATGACCACCCTTGATGCGCCGTACCACGCCCCGCAGGTCATGGCGATCAATGGCAGAACCAAAGAAGCTATTGCGGCCACGTGTCATGAAGCGCTCAAACAGCGGATTGTCATGCGGACGATAGACGGCATCAGCGGGGAAGAACAGCGAGTGCAATGCCCCGCCGATATCCAGCGTCGAGAAGTGGACACCGATGATCAGCGCCCCCTTGCCCTGTGCCATTGTCCGCTCCATGTGCTCCTGCCCCTTGAAGGTGACACGATCTCGCATGTGCTCGGGATCACGACACCAGGCAGTGGCTGTCTCGAAGATGCCGATGCCATTGGCATGAAATGTCCTGCGTACCTGGCGTTTGCGCTCGGCCTCACTCCATTCGGGAAAACATAACTTCAGATTGGTATCGGCAATGTGGCGGCGACTCTTGGCAACGCGCCACGCTAGCTCACCGATACCTCGCCCCAGCCATAACTTGGCGCTCCAAGGCAAAAAGGCTGACACCTTCATGGCACCGATGCTCAGCCAGGTCAGCCAATAGCGGGGATGTGCGAAACTTTCGGGATAGGTCTTCTTGGCCATGGCTCTCTCGTTCAACGGGCAACTGCGGCCATTGTAGCCCGCCCAAGCCTTGCCGTCAGGTCAGGCGTAAGTGCCACCAGTCCCAGAGATACTCTGTGCAGCAATGCTCTGGCGGCCACCGTGATAGCACTTGGGAACACGCGGCAGTATGCCGGTCAGCAGTGTGTAGCTGATGGTGTCGCAACTGGCAGCAACACGATTGACATCAAGCCCCTTGCCCCATAACACCACGCGGGACCCGACTTGCGCCCCGGTGATATCCGTAATATCGATTGTCATCATGTCCATCGATACCTTGCCCGCCAGTACGGTCTCCTGCCCTTCCACGAGTACCGGCGTGCCATCCACGGCATGGCGGTCATAGCCATCACCGTAGCCACACGCAATAACGCCGATACGGGTCGGACGTGTCGCCACGAAACGGCCGGCATACCCCACAGGCTCACCTACGGCGACCTCGCGTACCGCAATGATGGCGGTGGAGAGCGTCATGACAGGCTTCAGTCGACGGCTGGCATCATTGGCCCCTTCAAGCGGATCGGCCCCGTAGAGCATGATGCCCGGACGGTTCCAGTCACCGTGAGCCTCGGGGCAAGCCAAGGTGGCAGGGGAATTGGCCAGACATAACGGCAACTCCAGTGTGGAGGCAAGTGTCTGGACAGCAGCCAGCTGTTTGCGAAAGTAGTCAGGCGATAGGCTATCTGCAGTGGAAAAATGCGTCATCAGGTGCAAGTCACGTGCCTTGCCACTCGCCTCAAGTCGCGTCTTGGCCTCAACGGCCTCCTCTGCAGTAAAGCCCAGACGATGCATACCGGAGTCGAACTTAATCCAGCAGGAGAGTGGCGCAGAAAGTTCGGTAGCTTCCAGCGCGGCTAACTGCCATTCACTGTGAATCGCACACCAGAAGCCTTGTTGAGCCGCCAGCACATACTCTGCGGCCTCAAACACACCTTCCAGCAGTACCACAGGATGCGTGACGCCACCGTCACGTAGCGCCAGTGCCTCTTCGATTGTCGCAACGGCAAACGCTGGAGCGAGGTCTGCCAGTGCATGCGCGCACGCGACAGCACCGTGACCATAGGCATCAGCCTTGATGACGGCTAGAGAGCGCGAACCGGGCGCCAGCTCACAGGCGAGCTGATAATTATGACGCAAGGCATCCAGATCAATATCGGCACGCAGCGGGCGAGACATGGGAAATACTCCAGCAAGGGTAAAAGTCAGACGGGGCAACAATAAGACAACACAAGGCTGTGCCTTGATGCCTTTGAACTGCCTTCAATTATTTTCCATTGAAGCGTTCAGGTCACGCCCAAAAACACCAAACTTTCCACACATTAAATTAGCTATAATCTGCCTTTATCAATTAAAACAGTTTTATCATCTACACGATGACTTTCAGGCTAGTCATCCTGTCTGTCGGCAAGGCACTTGACTGATCAATCCCTGCTGGATGGCGCTTTCACGTGACCGCGAGGCGCGACTCGTTCAGCAACCATTTCTGCCATGCGCAGGTGGCAAGGACCACTCACATCTTGTGGCCCAAAGACGCCAATACCCCCGCAGGCATTGCCTGCGGGGGTATTGGGAATACGGCATGATATACAGCCAGCGCCATCAAATTTCAGACAACTGGCCGCTGAATGTCGCTCACACGACATTCAGGGTGTCATTGGTCGAGGCTTGCCGGCTGTTCCGGTTCTTCATCCGCCAGCAGCAGTGACACCTGTTGGTCATTGACGAGACTCTCGTTCAGGTCACGCACGGTGCTGATGTCGATGATGCCTGCTGCCTGACGCAGATTGAGCAGATCCAGCACATAGGTGTAGCGCGAGGTCGCGTAATCTGACAAGGCTTCGTAGAGGGCCTGTTCGGCATCCAGCACATCCACGATATTGCGAGTGCCCACTTCATAGCCGGAACGCGTCGCTTCCAGCGCACTGCGGCTGGAGACGATGGCCTGCTTGCGTGCCTTGACGGTCAACACATCACTGCGCACCTGGCTGTAGAGAGAACGCACACTCTGGGTCGTGGTGCGTTGCTGGTTGAGCAAGTCATATTGACTCTGCTCCAGCAGGTGAGAGTTCTGACGAACCTGGGCAGAGGTACGACCACCCGTATAGATCGGAACCTCCGCCTGAATGCCAATCTGATTGTATTCTTCGAAGCCATCGGAAATCTCGGCCGCACTGTCTTCGTAGAAGTAACTGGCAAAGGCGCTGAGAACCGGCAAGTGACCCGCCTGTGCCGTCTTGACGTCACCCTTGGCGACATCGATACCCTTTTGAGCCGCACCAATCAGCGGGTTGTTGGCCAGACCCATTTCCACCCACTTCTGACGACTGGCCGGCACCGGCGCTTCGATGGCGAGATCTTCCTTCAGTCCATCAATGGAGTCGTACTGCTTGCCGGTCAGCTGCTGAAGGTCTTCAAAACTGACCTGCAGGTCTGCCGCTGCGGAGATACGTTCAGCACGCGCATCATCGTAGGAGGCGCGCGCTTCCTGAACGTCGGTGATGGCGATCAAGCCGACCTCGAACTGCTGGTTGGCCTGATCCAGCTGACGAGAGAAGGCCTTCTCCTGAGCGATCTTGGCATCCAGAATGTCATTGTTGCTCAGGATGGTGAAATAGGCCGAAGCCACATCATAGAGAATCTGTTGCTGATCAGAATCCAGCAGCAGCTTCTGTTGCCTGGTCGTGTCCTTGCTGGTCGACAGCTCATACCAGCTGGCCGCATCGAAAAGCGCCTGGCTGGCCGAGACTTCAATGCTGCTGCCGAAATAACTGCCCTCGGAAGACGGGCTGGAACTGTAGTTGGTGATATCCGTATGTTGCGCCGTGGCGGTCGCGGAAATCTGAGGGAGCAGATCAGCAAGCTCGATGCGCTCATTGTCCTCGACACTCTGATAGAGAGAGCGGCTGGATGACAAGCTAGCATTGTGCTTTACGGCATCACGCGTGATGTCGAGCAAATTGGCAGCCTGAGCCTGGGTCGCGAAACCCATCGCCAGCACCAGTGGCAAGATACGAAATTTGGCCATTTATGCGTGTTCCTGATCGGTGACAGTCGTGACCTGCATGATGCACCAAAGGCACCAGAGCAAGGTGAAAAGTCTCTTTCACAAGCCGGCTGGACAAGTGCCTCAGCCGGCCTCAGCGGGTCGGGAGAAAAGTGAGCCTCAGTCTAATCGCCGCTCTGTGAAGCGTCCAGTTAGTTGGCTAACTTTATGAACGATACAGCGTTTCCCTGAAGACAACAGTGAGACTAGAACGTGACCCGGGATGCAAGGCTGGACCGAAGTCGGCGTCACCGCTTTCAGGATGCATCGTCGGCTGAAGGTAGCCACCTTGTCTGAATAATAATCAGGAAATATGAAAACGGCCCACCTCGATCAGAGGCAGGCCGCTTCAATGGTGACCATCGCAAGAAGACGATGAAGAACGGCAGCGATTCACTCGAAGATGGATTCCAACGACAGCCCCTGTTTTTCAAGCATGCGCCGCAGTTTCTTGAGGGCCTCGACCTGAATCTGACGCACCCGCTCACGCGTCAAACCAATCTCTTCCCCCACCTCTTCAAGAGTGGCTGCTTCGTGGCCGCGAAGGCCGAAGCGCCGTACCACCACTTCCATCTGTTTTTCCGTCAGTTCCGCCAGCCACTCATCTACATGTGCCTTGACGTCGACATCCACCAGACTGGATTCGGGGCTGGTATCGTTTTCGTCCGCAATGGTCTCGATCAGAGGCTTGTCGCTCTCGCCTCCCATGGGATAATCGACAGAGGAAACACGCTCGTTAAGACCCAGCATCTTCTTGACCGTGGCGACCGGCTTGTCGAGGAAATTTGCAATTTCCTCGGCCGTCGCCTCGTGATCAAGCTTTTGAGTCAACTGACGCGCGGCTCTCAGATAGATATTGAGTTCCTTGACGACATGAATCGGCAGACGAATAGTGCGTGTCTGATTCATCAATGCTCGCTCAATGGTTTGCCGGATCCACCAGGTCGCATAGGTCGAGAAGCGGAATCCGCGCTCGGGATCAAACTTCTCGACGGCACGAATCAGCCCGAGATTTCCTTCCTCGATCAGATCAAGCAGCGACAGACCTCTGTTCAGATAGCGCCGCGCAATCTTGACCACAAGGCGCAGGTTCGACTCGATCATGCGCTGACGACCCGCGGGGTCGCCGGCTTGCGCCAGACGCCCGAAGAAGACCTCTTCCTCGGGCTTGAGCAACGGGGAGAAGCCAATCTCGTTGAGGTAGATCTGGGTAGCATCCAGGCTTTGGTAGTGCTTGCGCTCTTCACGGTTCAAGGCGCGTTCAAAGGCAGCCTCTTCCGCTTCAGCCTCAAGCGTCTCGTCTTCCTCGACATCATCGAGAGACAACTCCGCCTCAGCCTGATCGATATCCTTTTCCAGCATGCTCATGTCGATACCCCGTTGTCTCTGATCTGATGCCAGGAACTTGTTGTTGTGGCAGCGGCGGGAATCAGCGGTTGGGCAAGAACTTCAGTGGGTCTTTCGGTTGCCCATCCTCACGAATCTCGAAGTGCAGCTGCGCGCGTTCGGCGTCAGTCGCTCCCAAGGTGGCAATTACCTGTCCGGCATCGACAACATCATTCTCCGATACCTTCAGACTTTCATTGTGTGCGTAGGCACTCAAATAACGGTTGTTGTGCTTGAGGATAATGAGGTTTCCGTACCCGCGCACACCACTACCGGCGTAAACCACAATGCCCGGCCCTGCTGCCTTGACAGGTTGCCCCTTTTGACCAGCGATATCAATGCCACCTGTGACACTCTTGGACTCACCGAACTTGCCGATGATTTCGCCTTGCGTAGGCCACTGCCAGTCAACGTCTTTTACGGGGACGTAGGTTTTCTTGGCAGGTACGGCCTCGGGCGTCGCGCCAGCCACATTGGTGCCTTTTTCAACTGTATCAGCGCCATTTTTCACGCTAGCAGCAGCCTTCTCACGCTCAGCCTGTGCAGAAGCCGCTGCTTGATCTGCCTTTTCCTGTGTTGCCTTGCGTGCTGCGGCCTGCGCTGCGGCGGCACTATTGGACGCATTTGTCGCAGCAGAGTCTGCAGCCGTTCTGTTGGAAGCGAGGGAGTCAGAGGCAGTAGAACTGGCCTGAGAGACAGACTCATTGGCGGTGCGAGCCGTTTCTGCCAACGCCTCTTCACTGCCTTCCTGATAGATCGGGCCGGGCGCCGTACCTGCGGCTGCAGCGGCGCCCGTGGCGGCTGAAGAGACACCACCAGCTCCCGTGGTCAATGACTGTGCCTGGCTTGAGCGCTGCTTCTGCTGAGCAAGCGCAGCTTCATCCGGCGCTAACCAGTCCGGCACTTCCGTACCTGCAATATTGCCACTATCACCACTGCCCAATCCTGTGGCAACCACTCCACTACCCGAGGCCGCATTGACAGTACCGGCATCACTGGCATTCGCTGGCAACTGCGCCTTGGGATCCAGACGCAGTGTCTGCCCTGGCTGCAGAGTGTAAGGGGGATTCAAGCCATTCATACGTGCCACATCACGGAAGTCCTGGCCGCTCTGCCAAGCGATGCCATACAGCGTATCGCCACGCTGAACGGAGTAGGTATTGGACGTGATGCGAGCATTGCCGCCGGTAAGATCCTGAACCTGTGGCCGCGTCGTCGCTGTACTGCATGCTGCCAAGGCGCCTAATACCAGCCCTGCCAGCGTAAGCCTGATTCCCTTGTTCATCCTGTCATTCATGTTCCTGCTCCTTGCGGGAATTCTTGGAAGAGTCGTCTGAACTGGAGCGTTCTCCAGCAAACCAGACCAGCAATATGCCAGCCAGCATCACGGCGATCGCGACCCACAACTGGGCAGGCTCTCCCGTCACGCTGGTATAGGTGTCCGGCGTCATGAATTGATAGTCCAGCGGTACTTGCTCACCTTTGGGACCGATACGATAATCGGTAATCGTGCGCCACGGCCAGAGTACCGGCAGTGACCCGAGAATGAAGCCGGTCAATAGCATCAGTGTCGCGGTGTGATGGTGACGAAACAACCATGACAATAAACGCGAGAAGGTAAAGAGGCCTATTGCGCAACCACTGCCAAACAGCAGAATAAGCTGTACATCGAAACTTTTGATACCTGTCATCACGGTGCCATACAGGCCCATGGTCAATAACAGGAAACTACCGGATACCCCTGGCAGCAGCATTGCACTGATGGCGATGGCGCCCCCAGCCACCAATACCCAGGAGGCATCACTCGCAGCAGGCAACAGACTGGGTAGCTTGCTGGCCAGTACCACGCCGAGCGCAAGCCAGATCAGATAGCCGATCTTGAATTCGGTAATACGCCGCGCCACGATCACACCGGAGCACACGACCAGCCCGAAAAAGAAGGCATTGAGCAATAGCGGTTGAGTACCCATCAACCAGGTGACCAGATGCGCCACCGTGATCAGACTGGCAAAGATACCGATGACCAATGGCAGTAGAAACGCCAAATTCAGATGCTGCCACAGCGCCTTGAAACCATCTTTGCGCCATACGCCGATGGCAGAAGGTCCGAAGCGCTTGATGGTATCGATCAATTCTTCATAGATGCCGGTTACAAAGGCAATCGTGCCGCCGGATACCCCGGGCACCGCATCGGCAGCTCCCATGCCGACACCCTTGAAGAACACGCTCAAAGCTCGTTTCACCTGATCACTCCTTCGAGCAGCGGCACGAAGCGCACCGCCTCGAGTCGCTGAATATCCTGAGTATCACCAACGTGGCGCACTCGTGTCAGCCACTGGCGATCACTATCGTCTTCGGCCAATGGCACAATCATCACACCGCCAGGTGCCAGCTGATCCAGCAACGCTTGAGGCAGCTGGGAGGCGCATGCCGTTACCACTATTAGATCAAAACCCTCTGCTAGCCCTTCCCAACCGTGGCCACCATCGGCATGACGCAGTTCAATATTATCCAGTGCGAACCAACCGAGTCGCTGCCGAGCACGCAGATGCAATGAGGCAATACGCTCAAGCGATGCAACCCGACCAAATAACCGTGCCAGTAGCAAGGTCTGATACCCCGAACCGGTACCCACCTCAAGCACGTTGCATTCCCCGAGCGGACGGGGAGCCGCTATCAGCGCCAGTTCTGTCATGCGGGCATGCATATAGGGCTGGGAGAGCGTCTGCCCTTGCCCGAGTGGTAACGCAGTATCTTCATAGGCACGGTGCGCCAGCGCTTCATCGAGGAAGAGATGGCGTGGCTCACTGGCCATCAAGGCCAGCACTCGCTCATCGTGAATACCGGCATCTTCCAGACGCGCCACCATGCGGTCACGAGTCCGCTGCGACGTCATACCAATACCGCTTAGCTGTTTGGTATCCGGCCGTCTCAACTGCAGCGAACCATAACTTTCAGGCAAGTCTTCTGACGAGTTGTCTGACTGCAGAAGAGAGAAACCGTTCTGATACGCATCCTTCATGGTATTCATTTGCATCCTATCAACCGACGTATTGGGCGCCCGGCTCTCTGATCATTCTTCGAGCGTGCCATGCATCAGCCCCGCGTATCGAAGCAGCTCAACAGAACTACCTCTTAGGTCAGCGCTTCAAGCCACTGCTCAACATCATGTCGAGCAGAATGGGAGGTCAGGTCCGTCATCAATGGTGTGATGGAGACATAACCTGCTGCCACGGCAGCAAAATCAGTATCGTCACCACCATCAATGCCTTCACCCGCCAAGGCGATCCAGTAGCGAGTGCGCCCACGAGGATCATGCACTGCGATAGGCGCCCCCGCCGGACCACGATGTCCCTGCCGTGTGACACGGAAGCCACGAATCTCGCTCCATGGCAGGTCTGGCACATTGACGTTGAGCAGCGAGCGCGGGGGCAGGGCCAATGTCTCGGAAGCGCCGACGAGGCTAGCGGCCACGCGACCAGCGGTCTCGAAATGGGTCTTGCCGCACAGCGACATCGCTATCGCTGACATGCCGAGCGAGCGCCCTTCCATCGCTGCCGCCACGGTGCCTGAATACAACACGTCATCGCCAAGATTGGCACCATGGTTGATTCCAGAAATCACGATATCCGGCTTCTCATCCCAAATACCATTGACGCCGAGATAGACACAGTCCGCTGGCGTACCGTCGACGCTATAAAAGCCGTTGTCCATCGCCGACAGCATCAGTGGGCGACTGAGTGTCAACGAGTTACTGGCCCCGGAGCGATCACGATCTGGCGCGACAACGCGAATACGCGCCTGCCCCACCAATGCATCATGTAACGCCTTCAGGCCCGGGGCATGCACTCCATCGTCATTGGAAAGCAAAATCTTGCGCATCATCTCGCCTTTTGGTGATCGTGTCGGTATCGATTGACCAGTCACGGCACTACCGTGACGGTGCGAGACAGTATCGCGACTGATGCGACTGGCTGGCGTTACAACAACGGATGCGTGATCAGCTCACGCAACAGGCCGGTCGCAAAGCTGCCGCGCGGCAAATCAAAGTGCAGCCAGACACTGGCATCCGCCCCCGATTCATTGGCCATGGCCGGTGTCACATCCCACTCAAGGCGTGGCTGGCTCGGTATCAGACGCAGCGGACGACGCTCGGTTTTGACTCCAGCCTGTTCAAGCCCGGCACACAACTGTGGCCAGCACGCCGGCAGCGCCTGCTCAAGTTCAGCGACCTGCGCATGCGTCTCAAGACGTCCGGTTCCCCATAACGGTCCAGTAGGATGGATATCGCCACTCGCCAAGCGCTCCGCCAATGTGTCAGCAGCTTCGCTTCCATCGGTCACGAAGCGAGAACCGGTACCATTGAGTGAAAACACCTCTCCGGTCAGCGCCGTGGTCCAGCAATGCGCGGTGATACGTGCGGCCAGTACCTCGTTGAACAGGAAGCTGCGTGCGGTAGATAGCAGCATGCCGCTGCGATCATCACGCTTGCGCCAGCCCCTCGCCAGTACCGCGCGAGCACGCCCAAGGTTATGACCTTGATGGCCAAACCGCTGCGGGCCGAAATAGTTGGGCACGCCCTCACGAATCAAGGTCGCCCAGCGCGTCTCGAAGCCAGGATGTGCAATGGCCTCACCGCTGACCTTGAGCGCAAAGCGATTACCGCGATGCACGCCACGCTTGAGTTTGCGTGGGTGGCGCACACTGGCAAGTACGCGCACGCCAAGCTCCGCCAGTGAATCAGTGAGTGAAGCCGGCGCTTCACGTCCCGGCAGCCACACCGACACCCACTGCTGTGTTACGGCTTGCTTGTCCTTGAGGCCTGCGATACCGATATCACGCGGCGCGACCTCACACAGACTTGCCAAGTGGCGACATAGATCATCCGTGGTCAAGCCACGTTTCTCGACCCATAGCCACTGGTGTTCGCCATGCCCTTCCGGCACGAAGTCCATCAGTTCGGTGACCTGAAAGTCTTCCGGTGATTGACGAAAATGGCCTGTGCCAAGCGGTCCACCATGTGCATGCGGCCAGCGTTGCATCAACTCAGCTTCCTTGACCCAGGCTTCACTGCCGGCCAATTTAAGCTGGGCGAGTGCCGCCGTAAATAGCGCCTCAGACATGCTGCTCTCCACGACCCGTCGGCAATACACCCAACAGCACTACTGCCTCAGCAGCGATGCCTTCCTTGCGACCAGTGAAACCCAATTGCTCGGTGGTCGTGGCCTTGACGTTGACGACGGCCATCGGCACAGCGAGATCCTGTGCGATGACAGTGCGCATCGCCTCGATATGTGGTGCCATCTTTGGCGCCTGGGCCATCAGCGTGAGATCGACATTACCGACACCGAAGCCCGCAGCATGCACTAGACCCACGACATGGCGCAGCAGGCCACGACTATCCGCCCCCGACCACTCACTGTCGGTATCGGGAAAGTGTTTGCCGATATCACCCATTGCACACGCCCCCAGCAATGCATCGCACAAGGCATGCAGAAGCACATCACCATCGGAGTGAGCGACAAAGCCGTGATCGTAGGCAATCTTCACGCCGCCAATCATCAGGTGATCGCCATCACCAAAGCGATGCACATCGAAGCCATGGCCAATACGCAGTGCCATGGGCACATGGCCAGCATGGGTAGCAGGTGAGCAGGATATCTTGCCAGGGTCAGTCATAGCATTGCAGTCAGTCATGTCAGGCAGGCGTCCGGGAACGATCGGCAAGTACCTCGCGCGCCGCCAATAACAGGCATGCCATGGCGAGGTCTTCCGGATGAGTGATCTTGAGATTATCGCGAGCACCGACGACCAACATCGGCGCACGGCCACATGCCTCCAGTGCCGATGCTTCGTCTGTGATCAGCAAGGGATTCGATGCCAGTGCATCACGCAGCGCTGTGCGGAGTAATCCCAACCGGAAGGCCTGCGGCGTGAGTGCATGCCACAGGCCAACACGTGATTCGGTATGCGAGATCTGCGGGCTATCGCTTGAGGAACTGGCAGCGGCACGCTTCATCGTATCGCTGGCAGGCGCCGCCAGGATGGCCCCATCTTCGGCCTGCTGTGCGGCAGCGACCAGTGTGCGGATATCGTCTTCACGCACACAGGGGCGCGCGACATCGTGCACCAGTATGAGGTCATCATCGTTGGCGATCTGGCTCAGACACTCAAGGCCAGAGAGTACGCTGTTGGCCCGTTCAGTACCGCCATCGGCCCGCAGCCAGTCCTGCCACGGCACCATTGATGGTGAGAAGTAGCCATCATCCGCACCCAGTACCAGACACAGGCCAGCATCAGGCAGTGCACGCTTGAGGGTGGCAAGCGTCGCCTCAAGCACGCAACATTCAGGCGAGAGTTCAAGATACTGCTTGGGTCGATCTGCTTGCATACGACTCCCCACACCAGCAGCAGGCACCAGGTACCATACGCGTACTGACGGGGCCGAGGCACTCAGCGTCATTGATTGAGTACCTTGGGCAATCCTTCTTCCAACCCCTTGCCTTCCAGCGCACCATCAGCCACTTCGTCAGGTGACGGCGCCTTACGCTCGGGCACCGCGACATTGGGCACCCACAGGAACTGCTCGTCCTTGCGCACCATGCCGAGATCGTTGCGCGAACGCTCCTCGATTGCCGCCAGACCATTCTTGAGGTCAACCACCTCGGCGCCCAAGCGCTGGTTGCGATTATCCAGCACCGCATCTTCCCTGGAGAGCTGTTGCACACGCGCCCGAATATCGAATAGTTCGGTGATGCCATTTTCGCCCCACCACAACCGGTACTGAAGCATTACCAGCAGTAATAGCAGTGAGATATTGATCCATTTGAGCATGGCAGTGTCCTTGGCCGTTGCAGCGGGCATTATGCCATCATCATGGGCCGTGGCGCAGGCTCTGCGCGTGCAAGCATCACGATCATTTGCCCACGATATTGAAAGAGGCACATGACAGGTACATGCTGGCTTTATGTATTCCCGGCGCGGCACTGGAAAGCGTCAAGGAAGCGGCCTTTACCACCGGTGCTTGACGCATTGGCAACTATGACGCCTGCTTTGAAACACGTGGTTACGAGGAAGTCGCCTTCGATTGCTGGCAACTGGAAAGCCTTTGAGTCAGAAACGGCCCACTGCTGAGTCGCGAGGCCAGCCGTACCATGTCAGGCATCAGCCAGGCAGGTAGGTGGTAGCAAAGAAGCGCTCACGGGTTTCAAGATCAATCTGCTCGGTATGCATTGGATAACTATCAGCAGTACCCGTCACGCCCTGGGCTTGACGCTTGCGGTCTTCGAAGTATCGCCGCAACGTCACTTCCATGGTCGGGAAGGCCAGCGACTGCCAGGGAATCTCTTCTTCTGCGAACAGCGCGACTTCGAGACTCTCGATACCGGCAGAAAAGTCACTGATCAGATCCGCCCGAAACAACATGTAGACCTGATTGATATGCGGCAGGTCAATCAGCGTATAGAGGCCCTTGAGATCGACCTCGGCACCCGCTTCTTCACGGGTTTCACGCGCTGCGGCTTCTGCCATCGTCTCGGCGTTCTCCATGAAACCGGCAGGTAGCGTCCAATAACCTAACCGCGGCTCTATGGCACGACGGCACAGCAGTACCTTGCCGTCACGTACCGGCAATGTGCCAGCAATGATGCGCGGGTTCTGATAATGAATGGTGCCGCAGCTATCGCACAGATAGCGCATTCGATCATCACCTTCTGGCACCCCCAGACGCACCGTCTCGCCACAGTGGCTGCAGTAATTCATCCGCTCTCCCGTAAGGCCTATCGGCTTCTGCTGATGGTGTACTGATGGATTGATACTAAATGGTGCTGCTGCTCATCTTGCGGATCACGGCATTCACCTTGACCGGCTCAACGCTAGCGCCACAAGATGGAAGCCACAGAGGACCCGACATGCTAGAAGCCCTGCGCCAGCGTCTGCAAACATATGAACCGCACATCTCGACCAGCGAACAGCCTCGTGCTGCGGTGTTGATCGCGCTGATCGATCGCCCAGAACCGACGCTGCTACTGACGCGACGTGCCAGCCATCTTGCTCAGCACCCCGGTCAGGTCGCCTTTCCCGGCGGTAAAGCCGAGCCTCATGATATCAGTCTGCTGGCCACTGCGCTGCGCGAGGCCGAGGAGGAAGTTGCACTTCCACCAAACGAGGTTGATATCTTCGGTCAGCTCAGTGAGGTGATATCGCTGCACGGCATGGCGGTAACGCCCTTTGTAGGACGTATTCCGGCAGACCTGCCACTGTGCGCCGACCCTGGCGAGATTGAGCAGATTTTCGAGATGCCGCTGAGCATGCTACTCAGGGATGAGCGGCAACATACCGATGTCATCACCGTGGGTAACGAAAAGTGGTACGTGCCCAGCTATCGGGTGGCTGATCAAGTGCTGTGGGGCCTATCGGCGATGATGCTGGTAGAGCTAATGGCGATCGGTTTCGGCCATACCATCAGCCTGCAAGTTCCGCCGCCAGCCGGTGCTCCACTTCGCCATCTACCGCCGCGCCCTCACACGCCGGTTGTTTAGACGTGCGTGCTCCTCTATAACTCTCCGCCCACGCCATCCATCTTCGGAGCGCATAATGCCTGCTGCACCCGCCCCTCTGCTGGACCCCATCGCGTTAAATTGTCTGATCGACGAGCTGGTCGAGCACGGCTACAGCGTGCGCCCGAACTTTTTACCAATACCTTTGATCCGTCAGTTGAACGATGAGTTATCCGCACTGGAAACGCAGCAGCGTTTGACGGCAGCAGGCATCGGACGTGGGCACGCGCATGATCTTCGCCCTGATATTCGCGGTGATGCCATCCGCTGGCTGGATCGCGAATCGCGTGCTCAACGGGCATACCTGGAAGCGATGAATGTTCTCAAGGATGAGCTCAATCGCGCACTGTATATGGGCTTGTTCGAGTACGAAGCACACTTCGCTCACTATCCTGTCGGCAGCTTCTACCGTAAGCACCTGGACAGCTTCCAAGGCCGGGGCAATCGTCTGATCTCAAGCGTCTTGTACCTCAACGAGCAGTGGCCAGCCGATGCCGGTGGCGAGATAGTGTTGTACGACTCGCAGGACGACAGCCGAGAGATCAGGCGCATCACGCCAGAAGCAGGCACCTTCGTGTGCTTTCTATCCGAGCAGATGCCGCATGAGGTGCTGCCCACCAGCCAGTCACGCGCTAGCGTGACTGGCTGGTTCCGGCGAAATGCTTCGCAAGGCAATCTGGTTGATCCATCACGCTAACCCAGCGAATCAATCACGCCGAAACATCGTGAATTCTTCAGTGAGCCCCTACTCCTTTTGAAGCTTGTGCTCATCAAATGCCTGCTCATCAAGTGCACGCTGATCATGCAGCGATTGCTCCTCCTTGACTTCGATCTCCTCAAGACTGTCCAGTGAGGCGTCGGTAATCAGCTCCGGCATATCCGCGACCAGTTCCCGGGTAACCTCCACCAGTGGATCATCAGCCCCGGCATCGCGCAGATGCTCTTCTGCCGCTTCAAGCAACTCAGGCCCAACCGCAAGCTCAGTCCCCAGCGGGGTCTGTGAAGCATGTGTCTCGAAGGGTGCCATCGGTTGCGGTGCCGGACGCATCACACGACGCCAGACGAAGAAGACCAGCATCACGCCGCCCATCACGGCCAGACTCAGTGCCATGCCGGGCATCGCGCCCATACCCGCCATCGGAAGTGAGACGATGGGCGGCGATAGCGTCGAGCCAACCGCATTGATCAACAGCAGCCCCTGACTCATGCGCACCAGCGCACCCGCGGGCGCACGGTCTGCCGCATGGCTGACAGCCACTGGATAGAGCGTAAAGGCTGCGCCTCCCAGCATGAACAGTGTCACGAGCTGTGCAATACCCTCACTCGCCGGCCCCATCAATAGACCCGCCAACGCCACGATGGCGATCGACAGGATGATCAACACCTGCTGACGATCATGGCTGTCCGACCAGCGACCGATAGGGTATTGCAACAACATGCCGCCCAATACGACCAGCGCCATGCGTTGCCCAATTTCTGCCGTGCCCAGCGCGGCCTGACCCGGGGTCACATCACTCAGCGCCAACGGCAGCAAGCTATAAAGCACTGCCACCACTACACCCGATGCCAGACAACCGAAGACGCCGGTCGGCGTGATACGAACCAGCCGCCACGGACTCAGTGGCTCGGACTGCTCGATCAACGGCGAGACACGTGGCAACAATACCAGGGGGAGGACTGAGGCAGCCGCCAGCATGGCAACCAGCATAAACGCTGATTCCAGGCTCAACATGGCCGTGACGCCCAATAACAGCTGACCCAGCACGCTGGCGCCATAAAGGACGATCATATATAACGCCAACAAGCGGCCACGCACCGCAGGATCTGACGCGCTTAGTAGCCAGCTTTCAATCACCAGATAGACGCCTACCAGTGCCCAGCCAATCATCATGCGCAGCAAGAACCACACGACAGGATGATCACTCAGCCCCATGGCAAGCGCTGCCACCGCAACCAACGAGGCAAAACAGGCATATGCCCGAATGTGGCCGATGCGCAGAAGCAGACGGTCATTAATCAGTGCGCCGAGGCCAAGCCCCAGATAGTAGGCAGAACTGATAAGGCCGATCGCTTCACTGGAGACCCCTGACGCCGACAGGCGCAGCGGTACCAGTGAAGTCAGCATGGCGTTGCCGATACCCAGCAGCGCGAGGCCAAGCAAGGGAGCGAGGGACATCAACAGCAGATGACGGGGCATGACCATTTCCTCAGCCGCACGCCAAAGAGCGGCCGGCCTGTGACGCATTGCGCGAAAATCAACGGGAAGGGGAATCTACCCTGCGAGAATACGTCAGGGCGCCGGCAATATAGAGACAGTTAGCGTCAAAACCAAGCCTTTTTACGCCACTCTTTCCAAACCATGCTCCGACAGCATCACGTGTCGACTACGCGCTCACTCGACACGCTCGTATACCCATCAGTACCGGGAGTCAGGAAGGCGGAAAATAGTGCAATCCGGTGCGACCTGCTGATACTCCAGACCATGCTCGTCAGCTAGCCATTGGAAGGTCGTCGGGCTAAATAGGCAGACATGAGTGGGGTCACGCAGATAGTGCCAGCGCATCAACGCTTCATGATCATCAAAGGCGGGTTGCGTCATCACCCCCAGCAGCCCACCGGGCTTGAGACAGGCTAGCCATTGGCGAAATACCGTTCGCGGATCATAGAGATGCTCAATGACTTCGGTAGCCACGATAAAGTCGTGCTGGCGAGCGAGTGGCGCAGGGTCCGGATGATAATAGAGATCGTAGAGTGCTATTGGATGACCAGCCTCTTCAAACATTCGTGCCAGCGCGGGCCCGGGACCACAGCCGAAATCCAGTCCACTGGCACCTTCAGCGAGCCGTTCACGCATCGGCAAGAAGAGTTTGGACAAGAAGCGACGATAGCGTGGGTCATCCGGCCCATTTTCATGCTGATCGTAAACGGCCTGCTCCGCCTGAGCATCCAGCCGTTGCGAAGGCGCAAGATATAGCAAACGACACTCTGGGCAACGCAGGTAATCTCGCTCATCGGCAGGGGGACGCTGTCCCGTTGAGGGGCACGGTCTACGACGCTGAACCAGATGTAGCTCATGCTCGCTATTCAAGGCACCACACAGTGGACAGCAACGGTCAGACGTCACAAGCAGCCGGCCATCGAGGGAAACAGTAGCATTAGGGGATGACATCAAGACTCCGCGGCGATTGCCAGAGGTATCGACAGCCTGGCTGTCAGACAAGGAAGCACGAAAGATAAACGCCGGCAGGCAAGCCAAACGCAACAATTACAGAAGAAAAAAATTACAGAAGAAACAATCTGAAAAGGGACACATAAGCGAATACGCGTAAGCTGATGGCCATTCATCACTGTCTACCGCACACGCTTTATCCAAATAATACTGCCTGCTGGAATGGCACGCACGATCCGAGCCGCAGCGTACAAGCAATTCTGTTTCAGTGATGCCTGCAGCTCGCATTGCCCTCTGGCACAATGGGCGCCATTCGGCATCGCGACACAGCCTCTGAACCAGGCATCCCAGATGGATGCCTTTAAGACTGACAAGTGCGATAAATCACGCCAAACCACCGGAACTTCATGTGTGACGATGGAAAAAACTCTCAAGCGTTTTGAAAAGGCGATGGAACAACGCCTTTTACCTGTCAAGGCCAATGCCGTGGCGTGGCTCTGGAAGCGGCTCTCCGGCCTGACGACATCCCAGCTATGGTGGATGGCGCGTCCGTTGGCACGTGTGGTGCAGCTGCTCAACCCTCGCGAACGCAGAGTCACGCGCAAGAACCTTGGTCAGGCATTCCCTGAACTGAATAAAGAGACGCGCGCAAGGCTTGCGACCGATAGCCTCACTCACTCCACGGCTACCATGCTGGAACTGGGCAGAGTGTGGCTCGGAGACGAAGATGCCGTACGTGAAAGCATCCTCGAAGTGCATGGCCGTAATCTACTCGATGAAGCACGCGCTGAAGGCCGTGGCGTGATTGTACTGGCGCCTCATTTCGGCAACTGGGAAGTTCTCAACTTCTGGCTCTCCAGCCACTTCCCGTTTACTGCCATGTACGAGCCGCCCAAGTTCACACGCCTTGATCCCATCATCCGCCATGGTCGCGAACGGATGGGTGCGAGCCTGGTACCGACCAACTCACGCGGTGTGGCGGCCTTGCTAAAGGCGCTCAAGCGCGCGGAAGCGATTGGCATTCTCCCGGATCAAGAGCCCGGACGAGGCAGTGGCGTGTTCGCAGAGTTCTATCGTCGCCCAGCCTATACCGCTACCTTGCTGCCCAAGCTGGTTGCGCGCACCGATGCACGCGTCATCACGGGCGTTGCTCAGCGCCTTGAGAGTGGTCATGGCTTTGCCATTCACTTCCTCGCGGCAGATGAGGGCGTATACGACGAGAATGAGACGATATCAGCGCGCGGTGTGAACGCCTCGGTAGAAGACGCGATCGCCTTGGCACCTGCGCAGTATCAATGGGAATACAAGCGCTGGCGCAAGAGCCCGGAAGAGATGGCCAAACAGCCGGACTGGCGCGAGAAGCGCTTCTATCCCCGCGAAGTCTCATGGCTGTCGCTCAAGGGCTGGCGTCGACAACTCAAGCAACGACGTCGTAATACCTCCGAAGACTGATACCCCGCTGGCACAATAGCTGACGAGCTTCCAGACTACTCTCGAATGTACGATGCCGTGACGCTCGAGGAGACGGAAATGCCAGCAGGTATCCATAAGCTCAACCACACGTGGCCACTCGCCAACTCACTGGCGAGTGGCTTGCTCGCAAGTGGTCTATTGATGAGCATCCTGCTGGGCACAACGACGGCCATAGCTGACACAGCCTCTCCCGCTGTCTCTTTCACACTAGGCACCAGCGATGATGTTCCCAAGGACGCACCGCCGCTAAAGCTCCCCACAGGAGCCACACTCCGCTTCATCGCGGCGCTTGATGGCCCGCGCATGCTGCATGTCACCGATCAAGGTGAGCTGCTGATCGGTTCCAACGCTGGTCAAGTATATCGCGGCCAACTTGCTGACAATGGTCGTCTTTCGTCGTTGGAAACACTGGTAACACTACCCGGCTATCCGCATTCAGTGATCGTGCGTGACTCTACATTATATGTCGCCACGACTGACGCATTGCTCGCAGCCGACTATGCACCTCGACGCAGACTCTCTCCGCAAGACTTTCGCCACGTGATCGATATCCCCGGAGGTGGCGGCCACAACTCGCGCACGCTTAGTATCGGGCCGAACGGTGCGCTCTATCTCGCATTGGGGATACAGGGCAACTGCTCGGATCAATATCTGGCCGGGACACTCCCCCGCTATCCTTTCAGTGAGCAACGAGGGGGTGTGATGCGTCTTGATGAACGGCTGGCAGATCAGAAGAATCAGCCTCAGTGGCAGCCCTGGGCGAGTGGCCTGCGCAACCCGGTAGGACTTGCCTGGCAAACACAGCAGGACGGTGAATCTCGCCTATTGGCCACGAACAATGGCCCTGATCACTGGGGATATGAGCACCCACATGAGCTGCTGGTCGCTGCCACCGAGGATAGCTTCCACGGCATGCCCTGGTATCAATGGAAAGACGGTGAGCCGCAGCGCGATGACTGCATCAATAGCACCTCACCACGTCCGCAGCAGGAGATAGCCTTGCCTTTGGCCGAGATACCAGCTCGCAGTGCGCCCATGGGGATAGCAGTAGTCCCTAAGGGGCATCCACTTGCCTCGAGCATGGACGTCATCATTGCCATTCATGGCAGCTGGGGAACGGCGCCTGCTGGCAAGGCCTGGGGGGACCCTGCCAGTCGACGAGCGCCACGCCTGTTGGGCATAAAGTTGACGCGTGATAGTGGTGGGACTGGAAAACAGAGGCAAGAGCAGCAGCCTGCCACCCTGGTACCACTATTGACAGGGCTTCAGGACAATACCAGTGGCGAACGTTGGATTCGTCCGCTGGATGTGGCATTTGGCCCGGACGGTAGCCTCTATATCACCTCCGATGCAGGTGCATCAGGCCTCTACCGCATGACTTTCCAATAGTGCCGCCATGACTCAATAGTCGTATAAACAGTAGACAGGCTCAACGTATTCAACTCCCCCAGGGCCCGGGGAAACGTTTTATTACTCTCAAAAGAGCGCTATTGCGTTTCAATTTCTTGATATCTGCGGACTTATTACAATATCTCTCGACGAAAAGCATGATGCGGCCCACGACAACGTCTATTATCCGATGAAGCGTTGATCAAGCGTTCTACGGCAGTGCATCCAGGCTGCTGGCACCTGCGTATGCTTCAGATACAACGCCATCGCCGGAGCCTGCGCCATGACCCAGCAGACACCCTCACGCCTGTCCCCCGCAACGACCTCTTCCACCAATGAAGGGCGCTTTCCGACACGTGCACCGTGGCTGAGCATCATCATGCCAGTCCATAACGAGGCCAAAGGCATCGTATCTGCACTAGTCGCCCTGAGCCGCCTTCGTGCAGGGGGAGATTGTGAGGTTATCGTGGTGGATGGCGGTTCGACGGATAACACCCGCTCGATGGCGACTGCCCTCTGCGATGCCTGCCTCAGCAGTGAGCCCGGTCGTGCCGTGCAAATGAATGCCGGCGCAGCGAGAGCACGCGGCCAATGGCTGTTATTCCTGCACGCAGACACTCGCCTACCAGACAATGCACTCGCATTACTGGCAAGCGCCGTTGACACTCATCGTCGCTGCGACTGGGGACGCTTTGATGTTGCGATAGAGGGGGAATCTGTCTGGTTACCAATGATTGCGCGCATGATGAATCTGCGGTCTCGTCTCACCAGTATCAGTACCGGCGATCAGGGCCAGTTCGTACGGCGCTCAACCTTCGAAGCAATAGGTGGCTTTGCCGATATGCCGCTGATGGAAGATATCTGGCTGAGTACACAACTCAAGCGACTCACCTCTCCGCTAAACATTGAAGTACAGGTGCATACCAGCGGACGACGCTGGGAGACGCAAGGCATCTTACGCACCATCATCAAGATGTGGGGCCTGCGCCTGGCAGCCTGGTGTGGTGTTTCTCCCGTGACGCTAGCGCGTATATATGGTTATCGCGCTGCTGCGTTAGCCAGCGATCAACAACAGCTGCCCCATGCTTGATTCCATGTTTTTCACCCAGTCGTCACTCATTGCAGGTGAATGTACATCAGTAGCATCGGAGGCCACCGGCTACGACACCCCTCGCATGCCTCTAGCGAAGCCGACGCTGATTATCTTCGGGCGCCTCCCTGTGCCGGGTCAGTGCAAGACGCGCTTGATTCCGGCGCTAGGCGCACAAGGTGCCGCCCAACTCTATTCGCGCATGCTGTTGAGAACGCTGAGAGAGGCGCAAGCAGCCAATCTGGGAGATGTCATTCTGATGCTGACGCCTTCCCCGCAGGCTGCGCGCCTGGATGCTTCTCTTGCACCGCTGATGGCAGAATTGGATCGTGAGTTGTCACATGGCCTGGTGCATGAGCCGAATACGATTCGCATCACACTCGAAGCTCAACCGGAGGGGACGCTAGGTGAGCGCATGCAACAGGCGATGGCACGCCATCTGCCCAACGGGCCAGTGATGCTGATGGGCTCCGACCTACCTGCGCTAGACAGCCAGCGACTGCGAGAAGCTGCGGATGAACTGGCATTGCACGATGCCGTGCTGCAGCCCTCGAAAGATGGCGGTTATGGACTGATAGGCTTGAACCAGCCCTGTCCCGACGCCTTCTCCCTGGCTCGCTGGAGCCATGCCAATGTATGCCTCGAGACACTCACTCAGCTTACTCACGCTGGGCGAGCGACGTACTGCCTGCCCGTTAGCTGGGATGTCGATGAACCTGAAGATCTTGAGCAACTTGCACTCGATTTTCCTGCTCTCATGAAGGAGCACTCTTCTCCCTTTCTAATCAGTTGAACCTGTCAGCGGCCTCCCAAAGTCGTATATAGATCCTTGCACGCCCCTCTTCCCGTGAGACCTCAGACTGTTACACTCGAGCCATAGCTTGACGGGGTGCCGGTAACACCGGCTGAGATGTCATGTGCAAATACCGATAACAAGATCGGTCTTGCGTAAGTGACGAGCCCGCCGAACCTGATCCGGCTAGTACCGGCGTAGGAATCAAGCGAGAAGGAATGCCGTCCATCGGCCAATGCCTCATTCGGCATATGTCGCCTTCTTGTCTCCTTCCGGTATCAGCCCGCTTGAGCCAATGCACCGCAACTACCCGCCCAGGGTTAGCGGAATGCTCACAGAGGGAGACGTCGATGCCTAGCTTTAAAGACCTGACAGACGCCTGCACCGATGAGTGGCAGGACTATCTGCAGCATGATTTCGTGAGCCAGCTAGGTAAAGGCTGCCTGCCAGAAGATACCTTTCGCCACTACCTTCAGCAGGACTACCTGTTCCTGATTCACTTTGCGCGTGCCTGGGCACTAGCAGCTTACAAGAGCCGCAGCCTCTCCGAGTTACGCCAAGCCACTGCCAGTCTCGACACCATCCTCAATACCGAGCTTACGCTGCATATCGGCTACTGCGCCGAATGGGGTATTAGCGAGGATGACCTGAGTGAATTGCCTGAATCCCGTGCCACGCTCGCTTATACACGCTACGTTCTGGACTGTGGCCAGCGCGGCGACCTGCTCGATTTGCATGTTGCTCTGGCGCCCTGTCTGATCGGTTACGGTGAAATTGCCGAATGGTTACTGGACCAGGACAGCACTCTGATCGAAGACAACCCTTATGCCGACTGGATCGCCATGTACTCCAGCGACGACTTCAAGCAAGCCGTGGAAGCCGAACGTGAGTGGCTGAATGCTCGCCTATCTGAAGTGTCAGAGCGACGACTCGGTGAATTGGTTGATGTATTCCGTGATGCCACGCGCCTGGAAATCGATTTTTGGCAAATGGGACTGGATCGTAACTAAATGCTTATCATTAGCCTCACGGATAATAATATTATCATTTAGATAATTTAAATATAAAACAGGATGTCAGATCCTGAATGGGAAATGCCTCTACGGTGCCAACGCATTTCTGCCATTGAATATCTGAAGACGCTTGACGGGGTGCTGGTGGAACCGGCTGAGATCCTGCATGCATCGCCTCGCTGTCCTGACAGACGAGAGTTGCCAGCAAGGGGTCCCGTGGAACCTGAACCGGTTAGGACCGGCGTAGGAATCAAGCTGATGGTATGCCGCTTCGTGCGGCGCTGTCCTGCTCTGGATCTCATGATTGATACTGGGTCAATACAGACGCCATCCCTTCCCTACGCACGGTCTTCCCATGATGACGTCCCATGACGCCGCCCCTATGAGGAGACCTGCATGAGTACTGCCACATCTACACAAGATGAAAACGCTCGCGATCGGAGCACTGAAGACAAGAGCGTACCCAAGGCTCGCGCCCGCACCGATCGAAAAGATGGTAGCCGTCACCTGGCCAGTGAAGCGCGTGTCGATGACGCAGCCATTGCGCCCATGAGTGGTTCTCGCAAGATCTACATCGAAGGCTCTCGCCCAGACATTCGTGTTCCCATGCGCGAGATAGTCTGCTCCCCGACTCAGACAGCCAATGGGCTGGAAGAAAATCCGGCGATTGTTGTCTATGACACATCAGGGCCTTATACCGATCCAGCCGTGGAAATCGATATTCGGCGCGGTCTGGCACCGCTTCGCGAGCACTGGATCGAAGAACGCAATGATACCGAACAGCTCACTCAATTAAGCAGTGAATATGGACGTATTCGCCAGACTGATTTACGTCTGTCTTCACTTCGCTTCGAGCTTGATCACCGCCCTCGCCGCGCACTGGCAGGCAAGAACGTTACTCAGCTTCACTATGCTCGTCAGGGCATCATTACTCCCGAGATGGAATACATCGCCATCCGCGAGAATCAGCGCCGCATTGCCATGCGTGAAGAATACAAGGGTAGCGAGGCCGTAGAAGCGATTCTCGGCCATCAACACCCCGGCCATAGCTTCGGCGCCAGTCTACCGACAGAAATTACAGCGGAATTCGTGCGCGAAGAAGTCGCACGTGGCCGTGCCATCATTCCCGCCAATATCAATCATCCAGAAAGTGAGCCGATGATCATCGGACGTAACTTCCTGGTGAAGATCAATGGCAATCTAGGCAACTCGGCAGTGACCTCCTCCATCGAGGAAGAGGTCGACAAGATGACTTGGGGCATACGCTGGGGCTCCGATACCATCATGGACCTTTCTACTGGCACCAATATCCACGAAACGCGCGAGTGGATCCTGCGTAACTCGCCAGTTCCCATCGGAACAGTGCCTATCTATCAGGCACTCGAAAAGGTCGATGGCGCGGCAGAAAACCTCGACTGGGATATCTTCCGCGACACATTGATCGAGCAGGCCGAACAGGGTGTGGATTACTTCACCATTCACGCCGGTGTACTGCTGCGCTATGTGCCGCTAACCGCCAGTCGAGTTACCGGGATTGTCTCGCGCGGCGGCTCGATCATGGCCAAATGGTGCCTCGCCCATCACGAGGAAAGCTTCCTCTATACGCATTTCGAAGCTATTTGTGAGATCTGCAAGGCCTACGATATCAGCCTGTCGCTGGGTGATGGCCTGCGCCCGGGCTCGGTGGCAGACGCCAATGATGCGGCCCAGTTCGCCGAACTGGAAACGCTGGGGGAGTTGACCAGGATTGCCTGGAAGCATGACGTTCAGGTCATGATCGAGGGGCCGGGGCATGTTCCGATGCACTTGATCAAAGAGAATATGGACAAGCAGCTTACCGAGTGTGATGAGGCACCCTTTTACACGCTCGGACCGCTGACCACTGATATTGCACCGGGTTACGACCACATCACATCGGGCATCGGTGCCGCGATGATCGGCTGGTTCGGCTGCGCCATGCTCTGCTACGTCACACCGAAAGAGCACCTGGGCCTGCCTAACAAGGATGATGTCAAGACAGGCATCATCACCTACAAGATCGCCGCACACGCTGCTGACCTGGCCAAGGGACACCCGGGCGCTCAGCGTCGAGACAATGCCCTTTCCAAGGCGCGCTTCGAGTTTCGTTGGGAAGACCAGTTCAATTTGGGGCTGGACCCGGACACCGCGCGCAGCTTCCACGATGAGACGCTGCCCAAGGACTCCGCCAAGGTCGCCCACTTCTGCTCCATGTGCGGGCCGAAGTTCTGTTCGATGAAAATCTCTCAGGAAGTCCGCGACTATGCCAATGAGCACGGACTGAATGGTGACCCCGATAGTGTCAAGGCAGGCATGCAGGAGCAGGCCGAGAAATTCAAGCGCGAAGGCAGCCAGCTTTACCAGGAGGTCTGATGCTTTTCGCTACACGATAATGCCAACATGAAAAACGCCCTCAGCCATAAATGGCTGAGGGCGTTTTCGTTTTATCCATATCTTCTGACACGCTACTTGCCAGCGCGCCGTCTACCGCTCACCGAATGATCAGGTGCGGCTGGTCACTTCCAGAAGATGGTAACCGAACTGGGTCTTCACCGGACCTTGCACGGCATTGATCGGTGCACTGAATACGACTGCATCGAATTCCTTGACCATCATGCCCGGGCCAAAGGCACCCAGATCACCGCCGCTACGACCGGACGGGCAAGAAGAGTGCTCACGAGCAGCATCAGCAAAATCACGACCATTTTCGATCTCGGTCTTGAGGGCTGCACACTGTTCTTCACTGGAAACGAGAATATGACGCGCTGTGGCCTGTGCCATGACTATCACCTGTCACTGATCAAATGGTACCGCGCAAAGCGGCATGGCCTGCCATTGTGGCGCAAGGCGACGCTCGCCGCTAGCATCCGGCGCGTACTCGTCGATGATATTGGATAGCCTCGAGTGTGGCGTACTCTACAGAACGAGAGCTCTATACCGTGCTACGAGCCATGCAAATGACAACAGTGACAAGTTCCAGACACACAAACGCCCACCCGGAAGGCCGGATGGGCGTTTTTATACAGCTCCCTCAATCGAGAGCTGTGAGCAGATGTCGCTTACTTGGCGGCTTTCTGCATGGTCTCGGAGGCAGACTTGGCATTATTCTCAGCCATCTCCTGACCTTTCTTGGCATTGGTTTCAGCCAGTTCCTGACTCTTCTTGGCGAAGTCCTGATTCAGCTCGACCACTTTCTGTGTGTCGCTCTGCAGGCGCTCGCCGAGTGTCTTGACGGTTTCCTGCTGTTCCTTGACGAAGTTCTGCAGGCCTTCGCTATCCTTGACTTCAAGCAATGCACGAGCTTGAGCAATGGAGGCGTCAGCATAAGACTTGGTCAGCTCCATCTGGGCGCTAATCAACTTTTCGCTGTAATCAATGCTCAGGGCACTGAAAGCACGCAACGGAGCGAACATATCGTCGAACTGCTTGGTGGACTTATCAAAATTGGCATTGAACATGTGGCACCCTCCAGGGTTTTGGCATCACGCTGAAATGAATCCGGAGCTACGCTCCTTCGGCTATCAGGATTGAACCAAGCTTGTGCGCTATCGCGACCGAGCCATCACTACCAAACCTTCACTTACCAATAGTGCTCTCGACCAGGTTCCATCCTCGCTGCAATGCAGCATAAACCACTACTTGCTGCACCGCAACATTATGATGGCGGTATTTCCATATACGCGAGGATTCATTTCCCTGCCGCCTCTGCAAAGGTCTACAAGCACCTTTATAGCTGCTCGCGGCAACGCTCACACAACAGCCGTCCGCACAATGCCTCAATCTGGTTCGACTGCTGGCATAACACGATACTGTCCTTGGACAACCAGCGACGACATCCGTCACAGCGCGGCAGACCCTCGATATTTCGTGATGGACCCTGCATGTGCTTGCCAAGAGAGCCATCACCCTCGATCGCCTCAATATCAGTCTCTATCTCTCTATCGTCACCAGCGTGCGAAGGCTGACCCCAGTGTGCTGCTTGCAGCCCTCGACTTTCAAAGGGATGACTCTCTACTGCCTTCGGTGCCGATGATAGGGATTTGAGGGCAGACATCGGCAAATCGGCAAACGCTTGTCCTGACCCCGCGCCCTGATCGGTAGGCTGTGCCGTTACCGAATCACTGTGTTCAACGGAAGACGCACTCAGAGCAGCGGGTACCCAACGATACGCAGAAGCCGCGCCGTCCGCGCTTACACCACGCGAGGATTCCTGTGTATCGGGTGATAAACCAAGCCGCACCGGCCAATCAATCGTTGAAGTGACATGTTGTGCTGCAATTGCGCGCCCCAACCGTCGTAAACGCCGCTTATCAATTCGGTGCGTGAAACTACGCAAACGCGTGATGGAAGCCGTGCGCCCACTCACCTGCAGGCACTGCCTCCGGAGACGCGACATCGACACCAGCGCACGACTATCCACGATATCTTCCGGCGGACGACTTGCCTGTGATTCATCCGCTATCACGACCCGATACAGGAGTTGTGGCTGGAGCGTCATTCCCATGCGTAACGGCAACAGGCCAGACACATCCAACCAATCTCGAAATAGACGGCGATGCTCTGTAATCGCCAGCAATGGCGAAGGTGTCAATAGTCGCTCCTGGAAATCACCGGAAGCCTCCTCACTTTGGCTCGCCTTGTCGGTACCACCGGTGTGCGTCAGCAGCTCTCCAAATGACGTAATAGTCAGCTGAAGATCAAAGCACGATGCATCCAACACCCAGGCCTGCATCAGACAATTGATAAGCAGGTGATCAATTTCGATCACCTTGTCTTTCTGCCAAAGTCGCAGATCATGCAATACGATCCAGTCATCGCGTGCGCCCAGCAGTGAATCCAGCTGCGTCGCCAATGTGCGGCGACGCACCTGGCGGGCACGCATCGTGCGAAGCGCCTGCAAGACTTGATGACGCTCGCTGCCGGCAAGGGCAGCATCCTGGGCCAGCACCTCCAGCACCAGGACGTCATACTCCCTTGAATCACATTCCTTGATCAGCATGGGAGCCCCTGAAATTAGAATATTAAAATATAGCTCAGTATAGCTCCCCATCCGCAATTTTTCTTGCCATGCAATAGGCGAGCAATACCGATTTGGCGGTAGCTGAATCGAGTCATTTCAGCGCGCTGACGCCTTGATACCGGATGGCCAAAAGGAATAAAAGCTTGATCTGCATCAACCTTATTCAGGCCAACACCTGACTTATTGGCTGACTACTCGTCCTGTCGATAAGGCAGCATGTCGGTTACCTGCTGCCGCGCCTTGGCTATCCAGCGCGTTTCCTCTTCAACCGCTTCCGTCACCGCATCTTGTAACCCGGGGTGAACGAGCCAGTGTAATGACCAGGTATCGTAGGCTGAAAAGCCACGACTAATCTTGTGCTCACCCTGCGTACCGGGATCAAAGCGTGTCAGCCCGCGCGCTAGACAGAACTCAAGCCCCTGGTAGTAGCAGACCTCGAAATGCAGACAGTCGGCTTGAACCTCACTGCCCCACCAGCGCCCATACAGGCAATCACTGCCAATCAGGCATAGTGCGGCAGCGACAGGTATCTGTGCTGCATCACGCGCCTGAATCAACAATAGTGCCTCGGGCATGCTCCGCTTGAGTTGGTGGAAAAATTCAATAGGAAGGTAGGGCCGTTGCGCGCGCTCCCGATAGGTCATGCAGTAGCAGCGATAGAAAGCTTCGATATCCGCGTCACCAATCTGTTCGCCACTGAGGCGGACCAGTGAAAAGCCCTGCTCGGCCACCTTGCGACGTTCACGTCGAATTTCCTTGCGGCGTCGAGAGCGCAAGCCATCGAGGAAGGCATCGAAGTCTCGCTCGCCACGAGACTGCCAGTGATACTGCATACCTGGACGGCGAATAAGGTGCGGCACGGCTGCCTGCCAATCGATGCACTCATCTTGCTCGACGAACAGCAGATGAAAGCCACTATGCTCGTAGCGACGTAAAGCACCACCAATGTCGGCCGCAGGCGCAACACCGGCCTCAAGATGCGGCCATAGCCACTTCAACAGTGCACGCCGCGACGGCGTATCTCCTGCGTCATCTCTCATTACCAGTCGTGGCCCAGCACTCGGCGTAAAGGGAACGGCCGTGAGCTGCTTGGGATAATAACGCCCGCCTGCCCGTTCCAACGCCTCAGCCCATTGTTGATCAAAGACATACTCACCGCGAGAATGCAGTTTTAGATAACGCAGCAGGCCGGCCAGCAGACGCCCATTCTCATCGCGTATCAATAGATGCGCCGGATGCCAACCTGTGGCCGCGACAGCCGCTCCACATTCTTCAAGGGCTACAAGATAAGAATGTTGCAAAAAAGGGTAGTCACAACCGGCCAGACGATTCCACTCATGCGCCGAGATGTCACTGATAGAAGCGAGAACCTCCAACCGCCAGCCATCAGTCTTCTCGACAAGGCTATCGGGCACTCCCGAGTTGTCAGGCATATCCCGCTGGGAGGCATTCTCCTCCAGCCCATCCTCTGCTCGCCATTGCCCTATCACCATTTTCTCCTCTTGTTCTCCCCGGGAGCAGACATGCCGCCCGCACCAGGACATGCTAGTGTGTCGTCATGATGCAGGACAACGAGACCACCATGACAGACACATCGACACCACCCGAAGAATCATCTGCTGATCAAGCATCAGGGCCGACCACAAGACAGGCCTCTACGCCAACTCCGCCCGCTCAGGATATTCATGCCAGCACCAATTCCATGGCGCTGGTGGGATTCGCCTTGAGTGTACTTGGGTGCTTGCTAGCACCTGCGGCACTGGGTGGTGTTGTCTGTGGCCATATTGCACGCAGTCAGATCCGCAAGTCCGGTGAAGCGGGGGACAGCTGGGCACTCGCTGGATTAGTGCTTGGCTATCTACTGATCGCTCTGTCGTTGGCGGGCCTGCTGATATTCGGCGGGATGATGATGACCATGTTCGGTATCATGGCGTTTAGTAGTTGACCGTTAGTCGTTGACCGTCGGCTGTCAGGCATTCGCGATTTACTATAAGCCTCAGCGACTTGATGACCCCGTTTTTCTTTCGATATTGCCTCCCAGTGCCAACGGGACGTGCTTGCCTTGACACCAGGCCTGTCCCGTCAGCGATTCCGGTTCATCCGAGCCGCCTTACACTTGAGCGAGCCTCGATGTTGCACTCGATTCTCGATAATGATTTCTACAAGTTCACCATGCAAAATGCAGTGGTGAAGTTGTTCCCCTACGCCCGTACCCGTTACGCCTTCATCAATCGAGGCGAGCATGCTTTCCCACCGGGCTTTGGCGATGCGCTTCGCGTAGCCGTGGACAACATGATCCACCTTGCTCTGACAGCAGAGGAAAAATCCTTCCTTGAATTCAGCTGCCCGTTTCTTGATCCGACCTATCGTGACTTCCTCGCGGGTTTCCGCTTCGACCCCTCTGAGGTTGTCATCACTCAGGTCGGTGACGCACTGGATGTGCATATCGAGGGCTACTGGTATCGCTCCATTCTGTGGGAAGTGCCACTGATGGCGCTGATCAGTGAGCTCTGGTACCAGCTGGGCGGCGATAACCGTGATAGTGATCAGGTGTTGCACGATAGTACGCTGGCCAAGATAGAACACTACAAGCGACTCGGCATTCGTGTCGCTGAATTCGGTACGCGTCGCCGTCACTCCTACGATGTGCACGACAAGGTTGTCGCCACTCTCAAGGAGCAGGGTCGGGGCTGCTTCATCGGCACCAGCAATGTCCACATGGCACAACGTCATGGAATCAAACCCATTGGCACTCATGCCCACGAGTGGTTCATGTTCCATGCCGCGCGTTTCGGCTTCAAGATGGCCAATATTCTGGCGCTGGAAAATTGGGTCAAGGTCTACCGGGGAGACCTGGGAATTGCGCTGTCGGATACCTTTACCAGCCGCGCTTTCTTCCGTAGTTTCGACAAGAAGTTTGCCAAGCTATTTGATGGTGTACGTCATGATAGCGCCGACCCCATTGAGTTCGCTGAAGCCACCATCCGTCACTATGAATCGCTGGGTATCGACCCTAAAACCAAGACCATCGTGTTCTCTGATGGATTGGATACCGACAAGGTTGACCGCATCGTGCGCTACTGCGCCGGACGCATCGGCATGTCCTTTGGAATCGGTACCAACTTTACCAATGATATTGGGCCACAGCCGATGAACATGGTCATCAAGATGACCGAGGCACGCCCGGAAGGACAGGAGTGGGTGCCCGTCATCAAGCTCTCCGATGTGTCCAGCAAGCATACCGGCGATCCGGACATGATCCGGCTTGCCCATCAGGTCCTCTCGCTGAAAGAACTGGATTAAGCCTCACGTGGCACTGTCGCTACAGGCATAAAGAAGCCCGCCCGGGTCTCAATACCGGGCGGGCTTCTTGTCACTACACGACACCTTGTTACGCGGACTGAGTATAGTGACTCAAGGCTACCGCGACGACTTCGGCGACTTGAAGACTTCATTGAACAAGTTGAGCATCACCTGCCACGACGCTGCATCAGCCGCCGCGTTATAGCCTAACGGGAGGTCGAACTTGGCAGCCTTGGCATCCGATTCAGAATTGGTGAATGCATGCTTGGCACCAGGATACTGAATCAGCGTTGTACGGGTATTCAGCGACTGGAAGGTGGCCAGCAGACTATCCAATCCTTCCTGAGGCACCATCGAATCCGCTTCGCCGTTTTGAATCACGACACGACCTGCAAAAGGCTTGGGCTCTTTCACCACGACAGCTGGACTACCGTGGAAACTGACGACAGCCTTGAGCGGGGCCCCGGTGAGCGCCATGTTGAGAACGATAGCTCCTCCGAAACAGTAGCCAATCGCAGCCATGCGATCACCGTCCACTTCCGAACGCGAGCGCAACACTGCCAATGCCGAGTTGAAGCTCGACTCCGCCTTGGGCCAGTCCTGCATCACTGCTGAAGAAAAGGCTTTGGCATCCTCGGGATGCTGAGCTGTCTTCCCATTCCCGTACATATCCACTGCCATGACGACATACCCAAGCCCTGCCAATTGCTCGGCGCGCTTGCGAGAATAACTGTTCAATCCCCACCATTCGTGTACCAACAGAATGCCCGGACGACGCCCTTTTGCCTTGGCATCACGCGCAATCAGACCGACGTGTTCTTCACCATTGGCGCGGTACGTGACTGTCTCTGTCACTACCTGCGGCCCTTCCAGACGATTGATCACCGGCGCATTCTCGGCGGCCAACGCGTAGCCTGCAGAAAACACCGATTGCGCAAACAGCATAGTGCCGGCGCACCAGGTATGTAACGTTCGCATCGCCTACTCCTTGTACGAGATTCTAGACACCGGCAACAGGATTCAAGCCAAGCATGCCGGTATTCCTCAATTGTCCCCGCTCGTCGTCTGCGATGCCAGTATCACGCAGTTGCGGCCACTGCGTTTGGCACTGTAAAGCGCCATATCAGCACGATGCAGATAAGCTTCACGGCTTTCTCCTCGCTCTGGGGATGCCACTCCGATACTGATAGTGCATCTCAATTTCAACGTCTTGAACCTGAACTCCAGCGCGGCAACCTGCTGACGCAGGCGCTCTGCCATGCCAACACCAGTAGCAGTCCCGGCATCGGCCAGTAACACCGCGAATTCCTCTCCCCCTAGCCGCGCGAAGCAATCATCGCGGCGTAGCTGCTGACGACAGGCCTCTCCCAGATGCGTCAACACATGGTCTCCTGCGGCATGGCCGTGGCTGTCATTGATCCTCTTGAAGTGATCAATATCAAACAGAATCAATCCCACTTGCTCTCGTGAAGATGAAGCCAGCAACGTGTCCAGTGTCTCGAGGAAGCAGCTGCGTGTCATGGCTCCTGTCATGGCATCGGTCATCGCCTCTTGCTCGCGACGCTGCTCAATCAATTTACGCTCATGAATATTGCGCGACACTGAAAGAACTCTTTCATAGCGTCCAGTCTCAGCGTCCATCGATGGCGTGGAGATCGACTCAAACCATAAGGTATGACCGTCCTTGTGCTGAATGCGAAAATCGACCCGAAACACTTCACCCAGGCAAGCCGAGCGATGTACCTCCTGAGCCACACGTGCCATATCATCGGGATGAATTAGCTGCTTTATCTTCCGCCCACGAATTTCCTCGACACGAAATCCACATAGCTTCTCCACCGATGGGCTGATGTATTGGCAAATACCATCCGAGCCCTCGATGCTGACCAGATCACTCACTGAATTCAAGATGAAGCGATAACGCTCCTCGCTCAACCGCAAGGCGCGCTCGATACGATGACGAGCTGTCACATCATCACAGTAGCCATTCCAGGTAATACTGCCATCCAACACATCGGCAGGTTGTGGCAGCGCGACACAGGCCAGCCATCGCTCCTGTCCATCGGGATGCTCATACCGCAACTCCAACTCCAGGGGAGATTGCTCATCTGCGCTACACCGTGCCGATGCCAGCAGTTCAAGGTGATCTAGATCAGAGATACGCGACAGAAAGAGAGAGGTATCGGCAAGTACCATCTCAACCTCTAGCCCCAGTAACTGGACGGCGACCGGTGATAAATAGGTATAGGTAAAAACATCATCTCGACTCACCTTGCACTGGAAGATGACACCAGGCATCTGTTGCGTCAGATGCTCTAACTGGCGTCGGCTCGCCTCACCATGACTGACATCGCTCAGCTGGCCCAGCAGTTCAGCTACCTCACCGTCGGAGCCATAACTCAGATGCATATCATCCTGAAAATAACGCTGCCGACCGTCAACATGGCGGAAGGCATAGCAGAGACTCAAGCAGGTCAACCGGTCACGAATCGCCGCAGCGAAACGCTCACGACAATCAGCAAGTTCTTGCGGATCCATTCGTGTCTGCCAGATACGCGGACTGGCCAGTAATAGATCGCGTGACAAGCCTGTCAGGGCCTCACTGCCCGCAGAGATAAACTGCAGTTCTTCCGGCGGCCATTCTCCACGAGTGGCATATCGGGTTCCGGGGGTATCATGGGCATGCTGAATCAGTTGATTCTGCTGACTAATGGCCTGTTCAAGGCGTAGATGAACAGCACTGGTGTCTCGCGTCATGACGGCAATCTGCTGGGCTCCATCACCATGACATCGCCCTAGACTGACCAGTTGCACGGACAAACGACATTCTCCGCGGGGCAGAGACAGACTGATATCGCAGTACCGCGGCTCTGCACCATTCAAGCAACGCATGACATGAGTGTAATACAGGTGATCCAGCGACTTTCCTCCATGCGCATAGGCCGCATCGTGATAGAGGTGCCAAGCAGGGTTGGCATGCTGGAGACTCAACGTCGTCTCATCCAGTGACAGAATCGCCATGGGATCGCGACTGCGGACCATCATCAGCCGATAGGCCCTCAATTGCTGGCGTTCTTCTTCAGCTTCCTGCTCACGCTGAGTGATATCCGAAATCCTTCCGCAGACAGGATGCCCCTCGCCCGATGCCCACAGGAACTCTTCAAGCAACAGTGCCTGCCCGCTACGATCACGTATTCGATAGCTGATACGCTCAATCCTGCCCACGGATGAGCGAAAATCACTCAGCCGCTGACGATCCGCTATCGACACCAGCGACAACCACAATCCGGGTTGCTTGAGAAAGTCACGCACCGAATACCCTAGCAAGCGTTCAGCTGCCGCATTCAAGCCAATAAAACGCCGACCATCAGCGCTGAGCGTAAACATGACATCTGCGATAACAGCGTGATGATGCAGCAGCAAACGGCTATCCGTGAATGACTCCGGCAACGTGAATCCCCTCTTCGTCATGCGGTTCTCTTCAGAATGCCTTACCCGGCACGCTCACAGCCAGCAACGCCTACCAACGCTGAGCGCTACTGGCTGCATGTCATAGAAGAAACAACACAAACGCGAAAGCCCGGAGCAATGCTCCGGGCTTTCGCGTTTGTGTTGTTTTCAGCCTTGGACATCAAGCTGGTGGCACGACTCAAATAGCGTGGATAGCCATCGCGATTCATCCCTGCGCAGAGCGCGGAATAATGTCGTCTGTCGCCGTAGAGGAATGACTACCTTGCTGAGCAGAATGTCGCTCATCACCTGAGGATACCTTCCGACGAGAGTCACTTCGCACCGGAGTCTTCTCACGAGACTGCTTTTCACGCGAAGTACTCGCGCCCTCATCAGAATGACGTTGTTGTTGCGACACTCCCAGGCGAGTCCGTAGGTGTTCCATCAGCGCTCGGAAGTCATCAGGCTCCATCGCAATTCGCTCAGCAGCAGCACTTTCCTGCCATAAAACATAGATGGCCGGCTGCTCACGTCCAAGATCCATGCCCACCACTTTCCCCTGACGTTGAGTACGCGGGTCTCGCAGTGTGGCACCGATCAGTTCATGTGCTTCACGGATGGCATCGTGCATCTGAGACAGCCTGCTATGGAAGTCGAAGATCTGCCGGTTAACAAGTGGCAGCGCGGCAATACCTTCCCTGCATTGCACGCAAGATGTAAAACTCACAGGCCAATACCACCTACCTGCATGAATCGACACTCATCGCAAAAAACTCACTCATTCTTGAGTACGTCAGCGTGTCAAGGCCAAAGTGTAACACACTAGGCAAGATTCGCTACTCGACGCACATTGATTTCGACGAAGCCAGCATGATGGTGATTGTTAACAACATTTTAGCGCACGTTATGTCACATGACATTCAAACCTGTCGCCATCTCCTGAATTCACGTCGCATATAAACCACTCCATTGATGCTGACAGCCGACATGAGTGATCAGGTAAGTGGCGATAACGACATCTGCCTTGGCGCTGTGTAGAGACGAAAAAAAACCTCCCCGCAAGGGGAGGTTCAAAGAGTGGATGACGCGATGTCATTCCGAGCAGCATCGATAGCCGGTCTTGGCGCCAACCCTGACCGACCGCCGATTTAAAGGGGACGAGTGACTTTGCCTTGTCCGTGGAGCCTATGCGCGACGCGAGAATCCTCGGGCCACTCGTCCTCACCTGTTGAGAGCACCGCCTCAGAGGCGACGCCCTTCTGATTCATGGTGCGTGTTCAGTCTTAGCTAGCAGCTTGCATGGCAAGCGCAGTGTCGAGCATGCGGTTGGAGAAGCCCCACTCGTTGTCATACCAGGCCATGACCTTGACTAGGCGATCATTGCTGACGCGCGTGTGATTGCTGTCAAAGGTCGAGGAATGCGCATCGTGGTTGAAATCGATGGATACCAACGGCAGCGAGTTGACGGCCAGCACGCTGGAACCTTCGGCAGCACGGGCAACGATCGCGTTGATCTCTTCGACAGTGGTGTCGCGAGACGCAGTGAAGGTCAAATCAACCAGTGACACGTTGATGACCGGCACGCGGATCGCCAGACCGTCCAGCTTGCCATTCAGCTCTGGCAGCACCAGGCCAACGGCAGCTGCAGCGCCCGTCTTGGTCGGGATCATGGAATGGGTAGCGCTACGCGCGCGGTACGGATCGGAGTGGTAAACATCCGACAGGTTCTGATCGTTGGTATAGGCGTGGATGGTCGTCATCAAACCATTCTCGATACCCACTTCTGCATTCAATGCCTTGGCAACCGGCGCGAGGCAATTGGTGGTGCAAGAAGCGTTGGACACGACCTGATGCTCAGCCGTCAGCACATCTTCGTTGACGCCGAAAACGATAGTCGCATCAGCGTCGCCACTCGGTGCAGAGATCAGCACACGCTTGGCACCCGCCTCGATATGCTGGGCAGCAGCAGCACGCTTGGTGAACAGGCCAGTACATTCCATGACCAGATCAATGTTCAAACTCGCCCATGGCAGCTTGGAGGGGTCACGCTCAGCCAGGATGCGGATCTTGTCGTCGCCAACAAACAGATTTTCTTCATCGAAAGACACTGTTTCAGCGAAACGACCATGCACGGTGTCGCGGCTCAACAGATGAGCGTTGAGCTCCGGGGCGCCCAAGTCATTGATGGCAACCACCTGGATACGATCATTGTATTTACCTTCATACAGCGCACGCAGTACGTTGCGACCGATGCGACCAAAACCATTGATGGCGACGCGTAATGTCATGACTCAACTCCTGTGGCGTATGGCTCGTGCAGGACAGCACTTACTACCGGAATGATAGGTAAGCAAATGCATCTTATGAAAGTATCCTACACGCTTTTGCCATAATTTGGCCGAAAGTCGTCCAGTCTTCAAGCAGTTTTTTTGCTAAATTACCGAATATTCCGAACAAATGCATTTTTCGGGGCCCATGAAGCGATAATGTAGCCTGTACCCGATAAGGTAGCAGCACCAAGAGACTTTACACTGCTTCTACCACTGGATAGCGTCGCTCAGAGTGAGTACGCCTACAGCACGGAAAATGCCTGTTTATTCGCAAGCCTCGGCGCCCTGCGCCGCCTGATCAATGAGGTAAGAGCATGTCAGTCAACCCGACCGTCGAGCGCGTGACCCAGCGCATCATTGAACGCTCCAGCGAGCGCCGTGCCGCCTACGAGCAGTTGATGGAAGCGCAGCAGCGACGCGGCGTGCACCGCTCAGAACTGTCTTGCGGCAATTTGGCGCACGGCTTTGCAGCCTGCGGCGAGACCGACAAGAATCGCCTCAAGCTGATGAACTCAGCCAATCTGGGTATCATTTCAGCCTATAACGACATGTTGTCGGCACATCAACCTTTCGAGGACTATCCGCGCATCATCAAGGAAGCGGTACAGGCCATGGGCTCTACCGCGCAGTTTGCCGGCGGTGTCCCAGCAATGTGTGACGGCGTGACCCAAGGTCAGCCGGGCATGGAGCTATCGCTATTCTCCCGTGACCTGATTGCCATGGCTGCCGCTGTCGGCCTGTCTCACAACATGTTTGATGGTGCGCTATTCCTTGGCGTTTGCGACAAGATCGTGCCGGGTCTGTTCATTGCGGCGGCACGCTTTGGCCATCTGCCCAGCCTCTTCGTACCTGCTGGCCCGATGCCTTCTGGCCTTCCCAATAACGAGAAGGCACGTGTTCGCCAGCTGTTCGCTGAAGGCAAGGTAGATCGCGATGCGCTGCTTGAAGCCGAATCTGCCTCTTACCATAGCGCGGGCACATGTACCTTCTATGGCACTGCCAACTCCAACCAGCTGATGGTAGAGCTGATGGGTCTGCATCTGCCGGGTGCCTCCTTCGTGAATCCGGGCACTCCACTTCGCGAAGCACTGACGCGTCATGCTGCCGAGCAAACCATTCGCAATAGCGAAGTCGGCGGCGACTACCGCCCCTTCTATCGCCAGATTGATGCACGCGCCATCGTCAACGCCATGGTCGGCCTGCTGGCCTCCGGCGGCTCTACCAACCATACGCTGCATCTGGTCGCGATGGCCGGTGCTGCCGGCGTCACCATCACCTGGGATGATTTCACCGAGCTGTCTGCCGTGATTCCGAGTCTGACGCGCATCTATCCGAACGGTCAGGCTGATATCAATCACTTCCAGGCAGCAGGCGGCATGAGCTTCCTGATTCGCGAACTCCTGAACGCTGGCATGTTGCACGACATCACGACTCAGGCTGGTGGCACTCTTGCCGACTACGCCCAGGAACCTTTCCTTGAGAATGGCAAGCTGGTCTGGAAAGACGGCCCGACGGACAGCCTGGATGAAGACGTTCTCCGCCCTGTCGCCAATCCGTTCGCGCCCACCGGTGGCCTGACCGTATTGGCTGGCAACCTGGGTCGCGGTGTCATCAAGGTATCCGCCGTCAAGGCAGAGCATCGTATTGTCGAAGCCCCGGTGCGCCTGTTCAGTGATCAGGACGAAATGAAAGCAGCCTTCGAAGCCGGCGAGCTGGAACAGGACATGGTCGTCGTCGTGCGCTATCAAGGGCCGCGTGCCAATGGCATGCCGGAATTGCACAAGCTGACGCCGTATCTGGGCATTCTGCAAGATCGTGGCTACAAGGTGGCATTGGTCACCGATGGCCGCATGTCGGGTGCGTCTGGCAAGGTACCGGCAGCCATCCACATGACGCCGGAAGCCCTTGATGGCGGCCCGTTGGCCCGCCTGCGTGAAGGTGACCTCGTGCGCCTGGATGCCAATGCCGGCACGCTTGAAGCGTTGGTCAGCGAGAGCGAGTGGGACAGCCGTGATGCCGAGCACGTCAGCCGTGATACCTATCACCACGGTTTGGGTCGCGAATTGTTCTCCGGCATGCGCTCTCTGGTCGGTGGCGCAGAAGAAGGTGCCTCCAGCTTCGCTGGCTACGGCGATCTGCCGGGCAGTGGTCACGACCGCGACACGCACTGAAGGCACCCGACCAATGATTACTGAGTCGCCATCTCGCGTTGCTCTGGTCGGTGATATCGGTGGTACCAATGCCCGGCTGGCACTTGTCCAGTCGGGCAGCCACACACTGCATGAGATCCAGACGCTTGCCTGTGCCGATCATGTCGGTCTGGTGGATGCCATCCAGACCTATTATCAATCACTAGGCCTCACGCTAGAGAACCAACCGACGCAAGCGTGTCTCGCCTTCGCCTGCCCAGTGCACGATGAGCACGTGAAAATGACCAATAATCACTGGGAGTTCGACAAGTCTGACGTGCGCACCGCACTCAGACTTGAGCACTTCAAGTGTATTAACGATTTCACGGCCATGGCGCTGGGCGTACCGCACATTTCCACCAGCGAACGCATTGCTATCGGCGCTGAAGTGACTACAGGCACTGGGAATGACGCCTCCCCACGCCTGGTGATTGGCCCCGGTACCGGGCTAGGCGTCGCGGGATTGGTTCGTGGTGCCCATAATTGGATTCCGCTGGCAACGGAAGGCGGGCATGTCGGCTTCGCACCGACCGATGATATCGAGGATGGCCTGCTCACCATCTTCCGCCGCTGGCACGGCCGCGTCTCGGTCGAACGCCTACTATGTGGCCAAGGAATGCTCGAGATCTATCAAGCACTCGGTGAGCTGCGTGGTCTACCGACACCACTGAAGAGCGCCGCTGGTGTCAGCCAGGCAGCACATGCCCAACACCATCAAGGCCAGCCG
This sequence comes from Cobetia sp. L2A1, assembly GCF_009796845.1. Taxonomy (NCBI): domain Bacteria; kingdom Pseudomonadati; phylum Pseudomonadota; class Gammaproteobacteria; order Oceanospirillales; family Halomonadaceae; genus Cobetia; species Cobetia sp. L2A1. Next base: position 3,129,621 of record NZ_CP047025.1, read on the forward strand.
GATGACCCACTGGCCTTCGATGCGGTACTGCGCTTCATGAAGATTCTTGGCAACGTGGCGGGTGATGCCGCGCTGACATTAGGCGCGCGCGGCGGTGTCTATCTGTGTGGTGGCGTGCTGCCTCGCAACCTTGATCTGCTGACTCAGAGTGATTTCCGGCGTGCCTTCACCGACAAGAACCGCATGAGTCGTTACAATGCCGCGATACCCACCTGGGTGGTAACCGCGCCGTGGACCGGTCTGCTGGGCGCTGCCGAGGCACTGCACAATGAAGAGGTGGCGTGATGCACTGTCATCCGCCGCCTCCTGAACCGTCGAGGTAGTCCGAGATGATTCCCGAAAGCTTGCGCGCATTGGTCGATGCCACCGCTGACCAACGCAATGTCGAGTGGCAAGGCCGTACCCTGCTCATCATCAATCAGTCCTGGGGCGAACTGGTCGTCTGCCACCAAGGGGCTCAGGTGCTGCACTATCAGCCGACCGGCGATTCACCGTGGCTATGGGTCACCGCAACGCCTGCTGCATTGCCGGGCAGCATTCGCGGTGGCATCCCATTGTGCTGGCCATGGTTTGCCGATGAATACCCCGAAGGTGAAACCGAACTGCACGGCCCGGCACGCAAGGCTGGCTGGCGTATCGATGCCGTCGACGAAGGTGAGGAAAGCGTCGAAGTGCACGCTTCCCCCGACACCTCTTTGCATGCCGCGCTCACGCCACGCGTCGTCATCTTTGCCGGTCGGCAGTTCCTCAAGGTCGAACTGATCACCGAAAACCGCGGTGAAGTGCCGATCAAGATGACAGCCGCCCTGCACAGCTACTTTGCCGTGCCAGATGCCTTCAAGTGCCGTGTGACCGGCCTCGCCGGCGCCAGCTATCTGGACAAGCGCCAGGACTTCTCACGCTTCGATCAACAGGGTGAGCTGGGAATACGTGGCCCGCTCGATCGCATCTATCAGTCCAGCAAGATCCAGGTACTGGAAGACGGTCAGCGCCGATTGCGTATCGCCAAACAGGGCTCCGATTCCACCGTGGTCTGGCATCCGGGCGATGCACCACCGGCAGATACCAGCGTCGAAGATGCCCGTGGCTTCCTGTGTGTCGAAACTGCCTGTACGCGCCTTGACCCGGTCTGGCTACCACCGGGTGCACAGCACCTGCTGGTTCAGCATATTTCACCGCTGATGGATGATGAGACAGGTAACGACTGACAATCACCTGCCATGCTTACCACTTCCGCATGGCAGGTATTCTTGCTGACAGGTCAATTGGCTGCTCATTGACTGAATCGTGTCATTCATTTTCGACACGCAAGCCAGATAGCGTTGACGTGAGACAGGAGTGCGCTGTCTGGCACCGGAATGCTGCTTACGCCAACGTTTGATCTCCAACAACCAACACGATGGACACACCCATGCTGCAATTGACTCGTAGTGTTTCCTGGCAGGCTCTGACCCAGCTGGGTGAGGTGACCCGCAATGACCGTATCCGCGACTATTTCTCCGCGGACCCCAAGCGCTTCGAAAAGATGAGCTTGCGTGTCGGTGGTCTATTTCTCGACTACTCAAAGCACCATATTTCTGACGAAGTACTCACGGCATTGATAGAACTGGCAGACCACTCTGCCCTCGTGCAGCGGCGCGCCCAGATGTTCTCTGGCGATATCATCAACGTGACCGAGAATCGTCCGGTGCTGCACACAGCGCTACGCAGTCAGGACAACACGCCGGTGATCGTCGATGGCAAGGACGTGATGCCGGAGATCCAGAAGACGCGCGAGCAGATTCGCGCCTTCTCTGAAGCCGTGCGCAGTGGCGAGTGGAAAGGCTATGACGGACAACGCATTCGTGACGTGGTCAACATCGGCATTGGTGGTTCAGATCTTGGCCCCAACATGGCGTGCCGCGCCTTGCTGAAGCATCGTCATCCGGAGATAAACTTCCACTTCGTCTCCAATGTCGACGGCAACCATATCCAGAAAGTGCTCAAGCGCCTGGATCCGGCGACCACGCTGTTCATCGTCTCCACCAAGACCTTCTCCACCCAGGAAACCCTGCTGAACGCCAAGACGGCGCGTCGCTGGTTCCTGGAGCACGCAGGCCAGGATGCCGATGTGGGTGCCCACTTCGTGGCCGCCTCGACCAATCGCAAGGCTGCCAAGGAATTCGGCATCCGCGAAGAGAACGTCTTCGAATTCTGGGCCTGGGTCGGCGGTCGCTACTCCATGTGGTCATCCATCGGCCTGCCAATCGCGCTGTCCATCGGCTACGAAGGCTTCATGGACCTGCTCGAGGGTGCCTACGAGATGGACCAGCACTTCATCCATGCTCCGATGGAAAGCAACATGCCGGTCCTGATGGCCCTGATCGGCATCTGGTACATCAACTTCATGGGCGCTGAAACCCAGGCTGTCGTGCCTTACGATCAGGCGCTGCACCAGCTGCCCGCCTTCCTTCAGCAGCTGGACATGGAATCCAATGGCAAGTCGGTGGATATCTTCGGCCGCCCGGTCGACTACAAGACTGGCCCGATCGTATGGGGCGAGACAGGCTCCAACGGCCAGCACGCCTTCTTCCAGCTGCTGCACCAGGGCACGCGCTATGTCCCGATCGACTTCATTGCCTCTCTGAAGCCGGAGCCGGGGACTGAAGAACATCACTTCGCGCTGATCACCAACATGCTCGCGCAGGCGAATGCCTTCATGGAAGGCAGCCAGGACGGCAGCAATCTTGATCCACACTACAGCTGCCCGGGCAATCGTCCGTCGAGCACCTTGCTGCTGGACGAGCTGACGCCGCGCAATCTTGGCGCGCTGATCGCACTCTATGAGCACAAGGTCTTCGTGCAGGGCGTGATCTGGAACATCAACTCCTTTGATCAGTGGGGCGTGCAGCTCGGCAAGCGTATCGCGGGCGAGATCAGCGCACGCATCGATACCGACGTGCAGGCCTTCGATCCGTCCACCCAGGGACTCCTGGCGCTGGTACGCGAATATTTCCCGGCTGGCAGCGAGACTTCCAAGCCTGATACTGTCTCCACGACAGGCGATGATGTCGCCAAGAATCGCAAGGGCGCGAAAGCCGCCACTTCCTCCAATACCAAGGGAGCCACCTCCTGATGACCCCTGTAATCGCGTTTGGTGAAGCGCTGGTCGACATGCTGTCCAACAAGCTTGGCAATGTGTCTGTCGAGCAGGAAACCTTCACTCCGTACGCGGGTGGTGCACCGGCCAATGTCGCCGTTGCCTGCGCACGTCTCGGCTTGCCCAGCCACTTCGTCGGCATGCTTGGCTGCGATAGCTTTGGCGACTTCCTGCATGAAGAGCTGAGTGCCCATGGCGTACGTCTGGACCATGTAAAACGGACAAGCGAAGCGCGTACCGCCCTCGCCTTCGTCTCACGTGATGACGAGGGAGAGCGCCAGTTTGATTTCTATCGTCCGCCGGCGGCTGACTTGCTGTTCCGTCCGGAGCACGCCGGCCCTGAACTCTTCGCCACTGCGGCCATCTTCCACCTGTGCAGCAACAGCCTGACGGAAAGCGCCATTGCGGATACCAGCTTCGTACTGGCTTCTCGCGCACGCGCTGCGGGCTCACTGGTCAGTGTCGATGCCAACCTCCGACACAACCTGTGGCCAAACCAGCAGATTGATGTAGCACTAGTCACCCGCTTGCTCGATAACGCCGATATCCTGAAGCTGTCACAGGAAGAAGTGGATGCGCTGACTCAAGGGCAAGAAGAGTCAGCATGGCTGCAGGCGCGTCTGACAGCCGGTGTGCGTCTTATCGTGCTGACAGATGGCCCTGGCACCATTCGTGCCTTGGTGCGCGGACAGAGTGATGAAGCACGGACCATCAGTGTCACTCCGCCTATCGTCAAGGCAGTGGACACGACAGCCGGAGGCGACGCCTTCATCGGCGGCTTTCTCTCCGCCATCAGTGAGGCAGGCATCAATGCAGCACAGCTGGCAGACTGGTGTGAAGATGAAAGCAACCTGCAGGGCGCACTAGCACGCGCTGCAGCGTGTGGCGCCTTTGCCGTCACACGCCCGGGTGCCTATTCTGCATTGCCGACACGAGAAGATCTGATCACTCTCATCTAATCGTGCCGCTGCACCATGTAAAATGGCCGTGACAAAAAAGCCTCGATGATCGAAAGATCATCGAGGCTTTTTTTGATCTTTTCCGCCTGCCAGACAACATAACATTGGCTTCATCCCGGCACGCGCCAGAAAAAATGACAGGAAGATCGCCTGTCGTCGAGAGAACGCGAGACATAAAAAAGCCGGCCCCGTGGGACCGGCTTTCATTAGCTTGCTAGACAGTGAAGCGTGTCTTAGAAACCGTAGTAGATGCCGACTGCAGCGCCGTCGCCATCGTCGCCATCACGATCATACTGGGCGTATTCAATGTAGGTGTACATCGCGGAAGAGATGTTGTAAGTCACACCCAGGTTGAATTCGTTGTACGAATGGTCGCTGCCATCGCCAGCGTCGGAATCAGCACTGATGTACTGGTATGCGTTGGATTCAGCATCAACATACTGGTAGGCGCCGTAGACATCGCCCATACCGTAGCCGTAGCGCGCGCCGATACCGTAGTAATCAACATCAGCATCTTCGTCATCTGCATCAAAGCGTTCAGCTTTGACAGAGATACGCAGCGCATCAACGGTGTACTGAGCATTCAAGCCGTACTGCTCACCGATATCACCAGTAGAGCCTGTGCCTTCAGCTGTTCCATCGAACTGACCAAGGTCGTCATACACGGCAGCGATGGAGAAAGCACCGACAGTGTACTTACCACCGGCGAAGAAGGACGCCTGATTGGAATCAGTGACGTTCTCACTTTCAGCATCACCTTCAAAGTTTGTACCAACAGCGAACTGCATGCCGCTCATGACCGGAGACATGTACTGCAGTTTGTTGCCTTCGCGAGTCTGGCTGGATCCATCACCCTTCAGGATCTGACCGCTTGAATCAGACAGGTCGAAGTATTCGTTGTTGGACAGCGGATCCTGGACCCAGTCATCAACCAACTGATCCCAAGAACCGATACGTGCGTCACCGAAGGAACCCTTGGCGCCGAGGTAAGTCTGGTCGCCGTCATTAACGCCGCCATTGCTACCTTTGGATTCGTCAGCGTTGAATTCGAACTCAGCCTTGAAGTAACCAACGATGTCGTCGTTGATCTTGTGCTCACCTTTGACACCCAAGGTAGAACCGTTATCGGTCAGCTCGCCATCAGCGTCTCCACCCAGAGAATCGGTGTAGGCGTAAACCAGCTGGAGGTTACCGTACAGGTCAAGCTTGGTGCCGTCCTGATTATAGACGGTAGCAGCAGATGCAGAAGTAGAAGCCAGAGCAACAGCGCCGGCGATGGCAGTAGCCAGAAGTGTCTTTTTCATCGCGATAATTCCTTAACTAGCGTTAACTGTTCGATCGTGTCTGCCGGTGGCAGTGGCCGGGGTTCCGGGCGCTTGATGACGCCTCTAAAACCCGGTGGCCTTGTTATTATCCAATGCTCGCAGGGAAACCATATACCGGGCTTTCAGGATGTGCAACAGAAAAAAACACTGTTTTCGATCACTTGTCCTGAACCTATACGCCGGTCGAATGTCTGGCGTGCCTACACTCTAGTGCTTGAGAATGAAGGATTCATGACAACCACGGCTTTTCTCAAGGGTTCTCGATACATCGCTCACGACTGACGATTAGCGTGCGGCATTCAATGACGAATTTTTTCATTCACTACAAAAGTAGTACGCCATATCGCGATAAATGCATCACCTCATGAGACACACATCATGAAACGCACCCGCCCCCTACCCCTCGTTATTCATCACTTTTGTTATTCAAGAGTCTGAATACGCCAATTGATCTCCTTCCGAGATACTCTCGACTCATCTCAATGCCACGCAAGAGGTGTGGGCCATGATGCCAGCAAGGAGGTGCCAAAAAAGAAATACCCCGGCCACTGCATTACGTGGCTGGGGAAAGTACTTGATGATAATGAATGAGTTACCACATGGGCCGAGAAAAATCTCCTCGTCTGCTTTCCTCTGAATGACTCATTAACCACTCAACAAGTTAGGCAGGAACAGCGAAATGGACGGCACATAGGTAATCAGCACCAGGAACAGCAACAACAGCGATAGCCACGGCAGCGCCGCCCGGATGACCCATGTCATCGGTTTGCCAGTAATGCCCGCCGTGACAAAGAGATTGAGCCCCACTGGGGGTGTCAGCATGCCGATCTCCATGTTGACGACCATGATGATACCCAGGTGGATCGGGTCGATACCCAGTTGCATGGCAATCGGGAACAGAATGGGCGCCATGATCAACAGGATAGCGGAGGGTTCCATGAAGTTGCCTGCCGCCAGCAATAACAGGTTCATGACAATCAGGAAGCCCCACGCTGGCAGCCCCCAGCCAATGATGGTCTCGGCGATGGTGTGCGGAATGCGCTCAGTCGTCAGCACGTGAGCAAACAGCATGGCATTGGCGATGATGAACAGCAGCATCATCGAAACTCGCGCGCCATCCAACACGACCTTGTTGACCTCCTTGTCCGTAAACGAGCCAATCAGCCCTGCCGGTACCTGCCAGAGTGCGCGTAATCCCGCCACACCCCAAGCCTCCCCCCCTCTGCGCCATGGCACGTCTTTCAATGGCCCCATGTCACGATATCCGACCACCGCAATGAACCAGGCGTAGACTGTTGCCACCGCGGCAGCTTCTGTCGGGCTTGCTACACCACCATAGATCGAGCCCAGCACGATCACGATCAACATCAAGCCGCCCAGCGCCACGACACCTGAGCGAGCCAGCGCACGGAAACCGGGGAATGGCTGTGATGGCAGCTTCTTGATACGTGCCGCAATATAGATAGCCACCATCAAAATACCGCCCATCAGCAATCCCGGAATCAGGCCCGCCATGAACATCTTGGCCGCAGAGACTTCCGTGGCGGCCGAGTACACCAGCATGACGATGGAAGGCGGAATCAGGATGCCAAGTGTGCCGGCATTGGTGATCACCCCAGCGGCGAATGACTCGCTATAGCCTTGACGCACCATGCCCGCGATGACGATGGAGCCGATGGCCGCCACCGTCGCGGGAGACGAGCCGGAGACGGCCGCGAACAGCATGCATGCCAGCACTGACGCCATCGCCAGCCCACCGCTTACATGCCCAATCGCATCAGTGGCGAAGGTAATCAGGCGACGTGCGACACCACCGGTCGAGAGAAAGGTACTGGAGAGTATGAAGAAGGGAATCGCCAACAGGGTGTAATGATGCGACAGCGCTTCAAACAGCTTTATGGCCACTGACCCTAGTGAGTCACTCGAGAACAGCAGGATAGTCGTGACGCTAGAGAAGCCCAGTGCAAAGGCAATCGGCATGCCGAGAAAAATGCCGCCAAACAGCAGCGCAAACAATGTGGCTATGGTCATCGCGGGATTCCTTGATCACTGTCAGCCCTGTCTTGATCAACAGCACCCTCCGTCTGAACCAGGTGCATGCTGTCTTCGCCTTCATCATGGAAACCAAAGCCGCTAGCCTCACCACGAATCACCTTCCAGCCCAATACCGCGAAACGTAGCATCAGCAGTAACAGTGCGATCGGTAAAATAATCAGGGCATACCACTTGGGCACCGGAATATCGTCGAGCTCGATACCGATCAACTGCATCAGAGAAATATATTCATAACTGCCCACCAACAGCATCACGCAGTACGCCATGCACACGACCAGGGCGATCAACGTCGTAATGCGTTGCCATAGCATCGGCATCATCTTGACCACGACATCCACACCGATATGCGCGCCCTGCTTGACGCCCCACGAGACACCGACCAACACGAACCAGCCCGCGAGATACAGCGTGGCTTCCTGCGACCAGCTGATGCCGGTATTGAAGACGAAGCGCAATACCACTTCGACAAAGACCAGCAGCACCATCGCTACCAGCAGCAGCGAGAACAGTATCTCTTCTGCCTTGTGAAGCCATCTTAGGATCATGGCAATGTCCTCGTGTCGCCCTGCTCTCTCGATCATGCATCAGGAGAATGGCGCCACTTCATATGTAGGTGCAGATAGAGAGGTGTCGACAAGACAAGGCAACGCTGTCTATCTGTCAGATACGATTACCCCACCTGAAAAGTGCCTTTGCATCGGCATCTGTCAGATGGGGCAAACGGATTACTGGTTCGCAGCTTCGGCAGCATCAACGATGTTCTGACCGATGTCGTCGGCAAACTCACCCCATACCGGCTTCATGGCATCTACCCACTGCTGACGCTGAGCAGCGTCGAGCATGACAATTTCACTTTGGCCCGAAGCGATGATGGCCTGCTTGGCCTCTTCATTCTTGGCTTCAGACAGCTCGTTGCCATAGACGATGGCTTCATCAAGCGCAGATTTGACCTCGCCACGCACATCATCTGGCAAGCCTTCCCAGAAGCGGGCAGAGGAGACCACCATGTAGTCCAGCACACCGTGATTGGACTCGGTGATGTACGGCTGCACCTCAAAGAACTTCTGTGAATAGATATTGGAGTACGTGTTCTCCTGACCATCAATGGCACGGGTCTGCAGCAGAATGAAAACTTCCGAGAACGGTTTTTTCAGCGAGATAGCATCAATGGCTTCAAACTGCGCCTCGAGCACATCAGAGGTCATGATGCGGAATTTCTTGCCACTGGCATCTTCCGGCACCGTAAGCGGCGAAGAAGCGGACAACTGCTTCATGCCGTTATGCAAATAACCCAGGCCGACCAGCCCTTTTGATTCGAGCGATGTCAGCAGCGACTGACCTATCTCGCTTGCCTGGAAGCTTTCCACGGCCGCCATGTCCTTGAACAGGAAGGGCAGATCAAAGACCTGCAGCTGATCAGTGTATTTCTGGAATTTGGACAGTGACGGCGCGGCCAGCTGAACATCGCCTAGCAGCATCGCCTCCAGCACCTTGTCATCGCCATACAACTGAGAGCTGGGATATAGCTCGACATCTACCTTGTCGCCGAGTCGCTCTTCTACCAGCTGCTGGAATTTCTTGGCCATCTGGCCCTTCGGCGTATTCTCCGCCACCACATGCGAAAACTTGATGGTGATCGGATCAGCCATGACAGTGGTCGAGGCGAATAGAATGGCAGCGCTTAATGCGGTTAGCGCTGGCTTGAAAAGGCGCATGGCAGTTCCTCTTGTGTCTCGGATATTGTTGGTCTTGTGGTTATCCCGTCTGCGTATTGCACTCCCTCATCGTTCATCCCCGTCATCCTGAGCGAAGGGCAAGAGAACTTGGCAGACATGATGCGCGAGCATGGATACCCCAGAGCAATGCGAGCAACAGGCCACTTACACTCCATTCTTGATATTTCTGTTGCTAATCAATCTCTTGAAGATAAAACACTGACTCTCTGCTCTCACGCTAGCGCTGTCTGGATCATCGCACTGTGCGGTTTTCCGCCCATCAACGACAAAGCCCCTGTGCGGAAATCCGCACAGGGGCTTTGCTCACTCCAACAAACCGGCGCCTGCACACGAGGCTTGATCACGAGAAAAGTCAATGCCAGGCAGCTTGGCCCGTGATTGATATCGCGATCAGTACTGCGTGCACTACGGCCGGTTCTTGGCCATCAGTTCACTGAGCTTATGACTGATTCGCTGATCGGCCGCTTGCTCTTCACGCGCCTTCTGCTGACGGGTGAGTTCATCCAACTGCTGGCGCGCATGCAGTGCTTCATCTTCTGTCACCGCCCCAACGGATTGACCTTCCAGATCCACCCGCTGAGTACCCGCGCGCACTGCCTTGAGGTAGCGTGGCAGATGCACGTAACCCGCCAACGCTCGACGTACCAACTTGTCATCCCACTGCTCGTTTTCCAGCAGTTCGATATGGATGCCAATCTTCAGCGGGCGAGTATGTCCCTTGAAGAAGGTGTCCGGATAACGTCGATACCACTGCTTGAGAAGCGCCTGAGGTGACGGCTGCGTGCTGGTGGTCGGAGCGTCAGAAGACTGTGCAGTGGAAGGCTGAGCAATAGAAGGCGACGAGTCCACGACCGATGCTGAGTCTTCTACTGCATGGGCAATTTCATTGGCCTCGACCACTTCGCACGGCATCTCATCAGACATTGGCATCGGTGCCGCTTCAACCATCCGCGACGCTAGCAATGAGGCAGGCACCTGGTCTGCCGCCAGCTGTTCAGTGGCAGCTTCAGCATCCGCCTGCGAACACCGGTCACTTTCAGCCTGCGCATGAAGGCTCGCGGCTTGTGCAGCATGCTGCGCTGCCTGAAGCGCATCACGTAGTTGCTCGCCGAGCTCTTTCAGCTCAGCGTCACGTGCCAACAAGGACTCATGCAGCCCACTTAGCTGAGATTGCTGCTGTTGCAATTGCTGACGCGCACCTGACAGCTGCTCGCTCAGCGACGCACGCTCGCTGCGCAGTGCAGCAAGTTCAGCAAGTTCAGCATCAGCCTCTCCCGCCAATGAAGCCTGTTGCTCCAGACGCGTCAGCGACTCACGCAGATGTGCGTTTTCCAACTCCAGTGCCGCACGGGCCTGGCGATCACCGTCACGTTGCTGTCGCTGTGTGTCGGCTTCATTTTCAAGCGCAGAATACAGCGCTTCGAGGCGATCCATCGTCAAGGCCTGAGCCTCCCTTGCACGCTGTGAGCAGTTCCGTTTGGCACCAGTCTGTGTCAGCACTCGCTGACTGTAAAGCGCCCGCAAAGCAACCGCTGCTGTTAGACGTCGCTACGCTCGTAGCGCACGAAGTCGTAGGCCGGCATTCCTTCGCCACTCTCACCCGGTACGCGCTGCGCTTCTTGCCAATGTGCGTCGAGTGCCGGGAAGTGAGCATCGCCTTCAATCTCGACAGCCACTTCGGTGAGATAGAGCCGCGTCGCGACCGGCAGTGCCTGTGCATAAATCTGGCCACCACCGATGACCATGATCTCGTCAACACCTTCAATCATGGCGTGACGATCAGCCATGTTGAGAGCCGCTGCCAGATCGTGACAGACCCGCACACCGTCATGCGCGAAGTCTGTATCACGCGTCACGATAATATTGAGGCGATTGGGTAACGGTCGACCGATGGAGGCAAAGGTCTTGCGCCCCATGATGATGGGCTTGCCCTGGGTCACATACTTGAAGAACTTGAGATCTTCCGGCAGATACCACGGCAGTTGATTCCCGACACCGATTACGCGATTGACCGACATGGCCGCAATCATCGCCACCGGAACGACAGTATCGGCTTCTGCTCCAAGCGGTGCGAACGCTGAATTGCTCATACGGCCACCTTTGCCTTGATATGCGGATGGGATTCATAGCCCTCGATGGCAATGTCATCGAAGGTGAAATCAAACAGATCTGTCACGTCAGGATTCAGCACCAGTTGCGGCAAGGCCAGCGTTTGACGACTGAGCTGCTCACGCGCCTGCTCCAGATGATTGCTGTAAAGGTGCGCATCGCCAAGCGTATGAATGAATTCGCCCGGCTTCAGGCCACACACCTGCGCGACCATCTGGGTCAACAGTGCGTAGCTTGCAATGTTGAACGGCACACCCAGGAAGATGTCAGCGCTGCGTTGATACAGCTGGCAGGATAGTCGTCCGTCTGCCACATAGAACTGGAACAGTGCATGACACGGCGGCAAGGCCATTTCATCGACCAACGCCGGATTCCAGGCAGACACCATCATGCGGCGTGAATCGGGATTGGTCTTGATCTGTTCGATGACATTGGTGATCTGATCGACACTGCCGCCTTGCGGGTTCGGCCAGCTGCGCCACTGATAACCATAGACCGGCCCGAGATCGCCATTCTCATCGGCCCACTCATCCCAGATGCGCACACCATTTTCCTTGAGGTAGGCAATATTGGTATCACCCTTCAAGAACCACAACAGCTCGTGGATGATTGAACGCAGATGCAGCTTCTTGGTCGTCACCAGCGGAAAGCCTTCCGCCAGGTCAAAGCGCATCTGGTGGCCGAAGACACTCAGGGTGCCGGTACCGGTGCGATCGCCCTTTTGAGTACCGTTTTCCAGCACATGGCGCATCAGGTCTAGATAGGGTTGCATGGTATCGGGTCCGTACGGCGTAACAGGCTTGCGCTGCAAATAGCACAGGCCTTCATGAATTCGGATTTATTTGCTCAGCGATATTTTCAGCCGCCAGATACGCAAAGACGCAGCCATTGGGCCGCGTCTTTGCGTATCTGGCGATGGAATTCTACACCACCGAATCGCCTTTTTCTTCATCCATTCACGAAGCGCCTATCACCGGCGGCTGCGCCACTTGCTGACCACGTGACCACGCCATCAGGAACAGGCCGAACAGCACCATCGGTAGCGACAGCAGCTGGCCCATGGTCAGCCAGTCGAAAGCGATGAAACCGAGCTGTGAATCCGGCTGACGGAAGAATTCGGTGATGAAACGGAAGCAGCCGTAGAACAACAGGAACAGACCAGAGATCAGCCCTTTCTGACGTGGCTCACGCGAGGCAAACCACAGAATGGTGAACAATGCGACGCCTTCCAGCGCAAACTGGTAGAGCTGAGACGGATGACGCGGTTCTGGCCCGTACAGCGGATATACCATGCCCCAAGACACATCGGTGATACGTCCCGGTAGCTCCTGATTGATGAAGTTACCCAATCGCCCGGCGCCGAGGCCAATCGGTACCATCGGTGCAATGAAATCGGTGAGCTGGAAGAACGTCAGCTGATGACGACGGGCGAACAGCAACATGGCGATGAGCACACCCAACAGGCCGCCGTGGAAGCTCATGCCGCCATCCCAGACCTTGAAGATCCATACCGGGTCCGCCAGCAGCTTGTCAAAGCCATAAAAGACGGCGTAGCCAAGACGTCCGCCCAGCACCACACCGAGGGCACCAAAGAAGATCAGGTCGCCTACCGCATCCTGACTCAGGCCAACCCGTCCACGGCGCGCACGCGCTAGCCCCCAGGCAGCCGCAAAGCCGATCACGTACATCAAGCCGTACCAATGAATCTTGAAAGGCCCGAGCGCCAGCGCCACGGGGTCAATCTGAGGATATTGCAACATGTTGAAACCTTGAATGAGGAAGTCGGGCAACGCTGAATATGGCAGCGAGCCACTTGCGGCCAGCTTAGCAGCCAGAGCGTAACAGTCAGAGCATGAACGCCACCTGCCAACGGCAGCGTCAGACGATCAACCGAACAAGAAACGCAGTCCGACAACGACCAGAATCAGCGCAAACATGCGCCGGAGCAGTGATGCAGGTAGCGCATGCGCCAGCCGCGCACCGACGCGCGCAAAGGGCACCGAGACCAGCACAATTCCGATCCATGCCCCCCAATGAACATAGCCTAGCGTGTGCTCAGGCAAGCCCGGGGCATTCCAACCCACCACGATATTGGTCAGTGCTGCCAATAGCGCGATCGGAAAACCCGCAGCCGACGCCGTGCCTACTGCTTCGGTCATCCGCGCTTGCCAGCTGGTCAGCATGGGTATCATCACCGTGCCACCACCAATGCCAAACAACGCAGACACCACACCAACCGTGCTGCCACCCACAAACTGGCCGATCCGCCCGGGCGCTTGCGCCATCTGGCCGATGCGCAGATTCAACCCCATCTTGAGCGCGACCAGCAGCACAAAGCCTCCAAACAGCAGCTTGAGCATTTCACCGCTCAGCACGCTGGCCAGTAGCACACCCAATCCCGTGCCAACCAGCAACCCTGGCAGCAGCTGCTTGAGCCAGTCCATGCGCACGGCACCGCGCGCATTATGCGCGCGCGCCGATGACAGAGATGTCACCACAATGGTGGCAAGCGACGTGCCGATAGCCAAGTGCATCAATACGTCAGGTGCCACGCCCTGCAATACAAAGGCCGCCGCCAGCACTGGCACAATGATCAACCCACCACCAATACCAAACAGTCCGGCAATCAAGCCTGCCACTGCTCCCAGCAAGGGATACCACCACCACATATTCAGTTCCTTGTGTTCGTCATATCACTGCCAATGCTTCTGGATGTGGCGTTTTCAGACCGCTCGCGCGACGTGACACTCGGCGACTCATCAGATTAACGACTTGCGCTTTACCGAGTGACGACTTACTGCATGTCTTCACTCGGAGGAACCTCACTACCAGGCGTTGTCAATGCGGCAGGCGGCGTCAACACTACCTCCGGCAGCCACATGCGTACCTTATCAATCAGCGCCTGAGGACGATAAGGCTTACCCAGATAGTCATCCAACCCTGCGGCAAAGAAACGCTCGCGGTCTGTCTCACTGGCATTGGCGGTCAGTGCAATGATGACACTGCGACGATCACTGCCGACCGCTGCTTCCTGCTCCCGCCAGCACTGCGTGGCACTGACACCATCCATGCCGGGCATGAAGATATCCATGAACACCAATGCATAGAAATGCTGCGTACGCGCGGCCAGTGCCTCCTCACCATTACTGGCGGTATCCACCACAAGACCCTGACGGCCCAGCACGGTGCGCGCAAGCATGGCATTCACCGGCCCATCATCGACCACCAATATGCGTATTTCAGTGGGTTTGCCCGGCCAGGTCAGTGGCAGCAGAATCTCCAGCGCCTCTTCTTCACCCAGACGGATCTGACGGTAACTGCCACCGAGCTCATCGATGAGGCGTCGTGCCATGAGGAGACAGGAAGGTGCCTTTCGCCCGATATCGAGTCCACAATGCGCACGAAGTTCCAGCCTCAGGCAGCATTGTGTCGCTTGATCCGTCTGTTCCGACGACGATAGATCAAGGGATTGCTCGGAGACAAGCGCGACATGTGGCTGCTCAACCACCTCAACCAGCAGGCGATGATGGCTGGCATTCTCACGACGACAACCATCTTCCGCCAGGTGCTCGAAGAGCTGTGCCATACGCCGCACATCGCCTTTGAGAGTCTCCGGCAACGGTCCCAGCTGCCATTCAAACGGCGAGCCATCATCGTGATAGCGTTGCTGCATGTCATCCAGCAATGCGCTAAATGTCACCGTCGGAGAGAAAGCATTCTCCTCCAGTGGCGTACGCACCACCTCGTCGCGCTCAGTCAGGGCATCCAGCAGCTGCGCTACGCTATCCAGACGCCCTTGCAACAGGCTCAGCTCAGCATCTTCGAGTTGACGCTCGCGGCGTAACTGGCCGATCTTGCGTACCAATCCTTGCAGCGGCGGGGTCAGCTCCGCATGCAGCATGTCGAGGTAATCACTTTTGAGTCGTGCCTCTTCACGAGCACGATCACGCGCTACCAATAGTTGTTGGCTGGCCTGATCATGCTCCGACTCATCAATCATGACCCCTAGCACCTGGGCAGGGTCATTATTGAAGCGACACAGCTCCAGGCGAATACGCCGCATGCGGCCTTCGGCATCATGTACGCGCAGCTCGCGACTATTGGGCACATTGGGATTGGGCTCCAGCATCAGAAGACTGCCTACCGAACGGCCCAATGCTTCATGCAGCACCAGCCCGAACATCTTTTCAAACGCCGGGTTCGCCATGGCCAACAGACCATGGCGCATCACGAAGGCAGGCAGTGGCAAGGCATCCAGCTCATGACCACGCCCACGGCGCAGCAGCGCCACCGCTGCACGATGACGCCGCAAGATGTCATCTGCAGGGTTCCACTGACGCCTTAACACCGGATACTCCTCCATGATTTCGCCACGCTCGAGGCGCTCATTCTGTCTGGCCAGCCACTCCAGTGGCTGCCCAAGGCGCTGGTCCAGTCGACGCAGACGCCATTGCAGAATCAACATGCTGACCGCGAACACCAGTAGCAAGGCGCCGAAACTCCCCATCAGCAAAGCCGCCAATGGCATTTCGCTCGGCACGTCGAGTCGTGTCTTGGCAATCAAACGCCAGCCATTGATCGATAACGTATCCCACACCACTACCTGCCCACCGTGAGTCCCCATCAAGCTCGCGCCACGCAATCCGGAATCCAGCTCTCGTGCAAGCTCGGCAGGCAAATACCGAGGCTGACCATCGCTGGTATTCGTACTCGCCGCCCATACTTCGAGCCCGTCACCAACCAGCCAATAGGATTCCGACCGCCCATGCCCAGGCAGGACTAATCGTGATTCCATCTGCGGTAGTGCCAGATCGAGCCCCACACGGGCTTTTTCACCACTATTCAGCGTGACTTCTACCAGCGCCGTGACCTGCGTCAGCCCTGCCGGCCCGGCGTGCGGTGGAAGCCAGACCACACTAGGGGCGCCTTTGTCAGAGCTTTGAGATAACTGGCGCACCGTAGCGGGCAGTACACCGGTATAGGGCATGTGCTTCGCCCCCGGCGCAAAGGCATCCAGTACATTGAACCAGGGGTACAGCATGACCATGCTGTTATCGAGACTGACAAACAGTCGCGAGATCAAGGGATCTGATGAGTAGAGGTCAGACAGCAGCCACTGCATCTGCATCAATCGCTGTCCGGCCTCACGATCGCTATCGGTCAGGGCACCATGGAATTCACCATAAAGCGCAGCGCCGCCTCGGGTAATCGGGCGAAACAGCTGACCCTGTTCAGTCAAGGCGAACTGACTCAAGGGGCCATCATCGGTGCCTTCACCGAAATCGAGATGACGTCGGGTATAGCGCGCGAGAACCTGAAGCCTGCGTTGCTGAGTCTCAAGGCGCTCGCTGACCAACGCGGTGGCTAATGCATGCTGCTGACGCAACCCGCTCAATGCCATATCAATGGCACTGTGCCGCGCGCTGTCCCAGATCACGATGGCACCGACCAGACAGCTAAGGGCTACTGCCAGCTCCGCCAACAATAGCGGACGAAGGGTCAGACGAATCATTCGCTGCCACATCTTCTCCAGCCCACTGCCAGAACGTCCGACATTGGTGCCGGATGACGGCACAACTGATGACTCGACAGGGGGAGTACGGCGCGAGAACATGATCTAAAAGCATCCTGTAGGTGAAGCCGTCGGTGTGGAGTCAATGATAGGACTGCAAAGCCTGCTACCCATCATTGTCAGGTCGCCGTGACCGACTCTCGATCCCAGCGGCTGGCAGGCGTGAGCCATCGAGCGAAAACAGCAGCATACGCAAGCGACTGGCAGGCGTCATGCGACGCGTACCCCGCCTGGCACGTTATTCATCCCTGATACCCTTTATCGCTGGAGTCGTGACATGTGCCTGATGGCGTTTGACTGGCAGCCCATGGTTGCACAAGGCGAGTGCCTGATCCTGATAGGTAATCGGGATGAATTTCATGCCCGCGCCACCACTGGCCTATGTCAGTGGCCGGACAATGCTCTCTGTGGTGGGCGTGATCTGGTGGCGGGGGGCGGTTGGCTGGTCATGCATCGTAGTGGTGCGCTGGCCACGCTAACCAATGTCCGGCAGCTAGACCGTCAATCACCGGCCGCAACCCTTAGTCGAGGACGACTGGTGACGGCGGCGGTACGGCAAGCGGTGCCTGGCACCCCCGACCTTGCACTGAAGGATTGGCTTGAAGCGCTGGTGGCG
This sequence comes from Cobetia sp. L2A1, assembly GCF_009796845.1. Classification (NCBI taxonomy): domain Bacteria; kingdom Pseudomonadati; phylum Pseudomonadota; class Gammaproteobacteria; order Oceanospirillales; family Halomonadaceae; genus Cobetia; species Cobetia sp. L2A1. Next base: position 3,147,132 of record NZ_CP047025.1, read on the forward strand.
GGAAAGACCGTCTCAGCGGCGTTGCAAGCGGATAACGCGCAGCAGCGTACCCCCATGGCATTGGCTGAATTTGACTGGTGCAACCTGCTGGTCTGCGATGGCCAGTCACTCTGGCGACTGCATCACGGCCCGGAGGGCAGTCAGCTAACCTCTCTGCCGGCAGGCATCCATAGTCTGTCCAACGGACATCCTGATACCGAGTGGCCCAAGCAGCAACGGCTTAGCCAGCACTTGGCTGCACTAACGGCGCGCAAGGCATGCCTCAGTGATGAGGACTATCTGGATATCTTGAAGGACAAATGGCGGCCGCCTGTCGCGCGATTGCCGGCGACAGGCCTGAACTCTGCACGAGAAGCATTGCTCTCCAGCCCTTTTATCATCAGCCCGGAATATGGCACACGTGCCGCGACCCTGGTGCGCTGGCAACGCGATGGCACTCAGCAGACACTCACGCTTCACGAGCGCCGCTTCAGCCCAGAAGGTCACTGTGTTGCCAGTCGAAAAGGCATCTCGCGCCATGATGACGCGACACAGGGTTGGCAGCTGAGTTAAGGCACGAGGTATTTGGTCGCTGTACAGCCTCCCCAAATCACCAAACCATTCAGACAGCGCCGTTCAAACAGAGCCGTTCAAACAGAGCTCGCCGCACTCGGAACGACCGGTGCATGGTCACGCGGGGGCAGCAGGTGCGCCAGATCCCATGATTGCAGACGGTTCAACAACAGTGCGTGTACTTCACTCGCCGTCGGCTGACACAACACCTCACTGACCAGCCCTTGCGCTGCCGTCAGTGAGACACGTCGAATAGCCGCCCGTACGCGGGGCAAGCTAGGCGCATTCATCGACAGGCTTTCAAACCCCATGCCGAGCAACAACAACGCTCCCGCCGGATCACCGGCCAACTCACCGCAGACGCTGACCGGCACACCCAGGCGCAGGGAATCTTCAGCAAGACGCGCCAACGCCCTCAGCACCGCCGGATGGCAAGCATCATAGAGACTGGCCACGCGTGGGTTATTGCGATCAACCGCCAGCAGATATTGGGTCAGATCATTGGAACCCACCGAGAAGAAATCGACGCGCGTGGCCAATGCCTCCAGCTGATAAAGTGCTGCCGGCACCTCGATCATCACGCCAACGCTCGGCCGCGAGACATTGACGCCATCTTCTCCCAGCTCGATCAGAGCACGATTGATCAGCGCCAGCGTGGCATCTACCTCTTCTATCCCTGAAATCATCGGTAGCATGATACGTAAGTTGTCGAGACCTTCGGCGGCTCTCAGCATGGCCCTCAACTGCACCATCAACACTTCAGGGTGATCCAGCGTGACACGGATACCGCGCCAGCCAAGGAAGGGATTGGCCTCCTTGATCGGAAAGTACGGCAAATCCTTGTCACCGCCGATATCCAGCGTGCGCATGGTAACGGGCAGTGGTGAAAAACCGCTCAACTGTTCACGGTACAGGCGAGCCTGCTCCTGCTCACTGGGAAAGCGGTCGCTCATCATGAAGGGCACTTCGGTACGATAGAGACCCACCCCGCCGACTCGTGTCTTGAGCGAGGCCACGACATCAAGCGCAAGGCCAGTATTCACCATCAACGGCATGACATGGCCGTCAGGCGTCACGCTCGGCAAGTCCTGTTCCTGTTCCAGCAGCGCACTCAAGGCATGTTCCTCCTCGATCTGCCGTGAATAATGGGCGCTGAGCTCTGGCCCCGGGCGCACCACCAATCGACCACGGTGGCCATCAAGAATCACCGGCGCACCGCCGAGTCGCGATAGCGGAAGATCCACCATGCCCAGCACGGTGGGAATGCCCATCGCACGCGCCAATATGGCGACATGCGATGTGCTGGAGCCACTGACGGCGACCAGTCCCTTGAGACGCTCCCGCGGGACCTCGCCCAAGGTGGCTGGGCTGATCTCGTGCCCGATCAGAATCGTGTTCTCGGGGTACTCGATCGGGCCGCTTTCACCCTCTTCCTGAAGGTGTGACAACACGCGACGCCCAAGATCACGAATATCGGCGGCACGTTCACGTAAATAATCATCATCGACCCGCTCAAGATACTGAACATGCCGTCGCACGATATCGGCCAGTGCAGCGGGAGCCCACTGCCCTTCGCGAATACGCTTTTCCACTTCCTGCCCAAGCGCCGCGTCACCCAGCATCTGCTGGTAGACCTCGAACAACGCGTGCTCCTGAGTGGAAATTCGACTGGCGAGACGCTCCGCCGCGACGCGAATTTCCTCGCGCACCGCATTGATCGCCTCCTTGAGGCGCGCAATCTCGAAATCAATATCGGTAGGGATCAGATCAGGCACGGAATCAAGATCGGCCGGCGGCGACAACACGAACGCCTTGCCGATAACGACACCAGGAGCGCCCGCCACACCGGAGAAGATCGCCTGGCCACTGGTGCCCGCGAGCTTGCCTAGCGCTCCCGTAGCCAATGCATGTGCCAGTACGCCTGCTAGCTGCGCGCCCAATGTGACGAGGAAGGCTTCTTCACCCTCATCAAAACGGCGCTTTTCATGCTGTTGAACGACCAGCACACCCAGCACCCGCCGCTGATGAATGATAGGGACGCCGAGGAAGCTGGAGAAGCGTTCCTCGCCGGTTTCCTCGAAATAGCGAAACTGGGGATGTGCGGGAGCATCCTCGAGATTGAGGGGCTCCTCGCGTAGCGCCACCATGCCAACCAGCCCTTCACCGCGTGCCAGACTGACCTGCCCCACCGAGGAAGAACGCAGACCGATAGTGTCCTTGAGCACGAAGCGATCGGTCTCAGGAGCCAATAGATAGACGGAACAGACGTCTGTCTTCATGGCCTTGCGTATACGCAGCACCATCGTCGCTAACGCCGCGTCCAGAGAACGCGCACCATTGACCTCCTGAACAATACGACGCAGTACCTCGAGCATGGGAGTGCCCTTTACAAGTAATGAAGCCCGGGTTCAGCCGGGTGAGTGGCGGTCGTTGTCAGCGGCAGCGTCCGGCGCGCTGTCACATGGGCCTAGTGAATCACGTAGCTCAAGTGAAAATGCATCCTCAGCGGCCATGGGTATCATGCCATGCTCGGTATCTACCAGTCGCTGCAAACGAGGCGCCAGTTCACGCAGAGCCCGTCGATAGACCTCACGCTTGAAAGCCACCACCTGGCCCAGCGGATACCAGTAGCTGACCCAGCGCCAGCCATCGAATTCTGGCTTGGGCGTCGTATCTACACTTACGCGGCTATCCTGGCAGCGAATCTGTAGCAGGAACCACTTTTGCTTCTGACCAATACAGATCGGTCGGGAGTGCGTTCTAACCATGCGTCTGGGTAACCGGTAGCGCAGCCATCCTCGAGTGCAGGCCAGTATCTCGACATCTTCAGCTTTCAGGCCGATCTCTTCTTCGAGTTCGCGATACAACGCCTGTTGCGGTGTCTCGTTTGGCTTGATGCCCCCTTGAGGAAACTGCCACGCATTCTGTCCTACCCGGCGCGCCCAGAGCAGCTGGCCCTCACAGTTGGCAATGATGATGCCAACGTTGGGGCGAAAGCCGTCAGCGTCGATCACGGATGTCACCTTTGATTCGTTAATTGAAACCATTCTTCCACAAAGGCTGAAAGCGCTTCAATACACGGTTTGGCGGTGTGAAAGCCGGAGCACGTCTGCAATAATCGCATCTACCATCGTATTGCAGTGCAACACAGTCGCCGAAAAAACATCCTCGGCCTCCGTACACCCGCGTAAACACTGGGCTGGCACCATGCCTCACCCGATTGTCTACGTCTGTTGTCCGCCCTTGAAAGGTCGGACAGAGCAAGGAGTTTTCCGTGAGTCTGGCCATCTTTGATCTCGACAATACCCTGATCGCCGGGGACAGTGATCACGCCTGGGGCGAATTTCTGGTCGAACAGGGCGCTGTCGACGCCAAGATCTACCGTGAAGCCAACGAGCGCTATTTCGAGCTTTATCAAAGCGGCGAGCTGGATATTCACGAATATCTGGCCTTCTCTCTCAAGCCATTGGCCGAGAATAGTCCTGAACAGCTGGCTGCCTGGCACCAGCAATTCATGGCCGCCAAGATAGAGCCTATCATCTTGCCACGCGCCGAGGAGCTGCTGGCCCGTCATCGTGCTCGTGGTGACACGCTGTTGATCATCACTGCGACCAATCGCTTCATTACAGCCCCGATCGCCGAGCGACTGGGTGTGGATGAGCTGATCGCCATTGAGCCGGAAGTCATTGACGGCCGTTATACCGGCCGGGTCAGTGGTGTCCCCAGCTTCCAGGCTGGCAAGGTAACGCGCCTGGAAGAATGGCTGTCAGAGCGCGATCACACGCTTGATGGAAGCACCTTCTACAGCGACTCAATCAATGATCTTCCCCTGCTCGAGCGTGTCGATACTGCCATCGCAGTGGACCCGGATAAGCAACTACGGGCGGCCGCCGAGCGAAATGGCTGGCGAATCATCTCGCTTCGCGACGCGAAACAACCATAACTACCTGATTGTAGTAAAATTAATAGACCCATAAGGGATTGCAGATCCAGCTATAAGGTTTTCATGTGGCTACAAGCCTTCAGCATAAAGTCGACCTTATTTGCTAAATCATTTCACTGCAGATGTGTCTATAATGTTTATCCATCGAACCGTCGAGCCTGCCGGGGCACATGTTGCCCTGCCACGGCAGGACGGCCCCCGGTAGCCCGGTCGGGCATCGGGGGATGTCCCTCACCAACCTTGAGCGTGAGCAGCCATGTCCTCAACGACATACGATGTCCTGATTATAGGTGGCGGCGTGTCCGGCACCGCCCTTCTCTATGAACTCGCCCGCTATACCGACCTCAAGTCGATTGGCCTGGTGGAAAAGTACGACCACGTCGCGATCGTCAACTCGCACGGACGTAACAACTCCCAGACCATCCACTGCGGCGATATCGAGACCAACTACACGGTCGAGAAGGCGCGAGTGACCAAGCGCACTGCAGGTATGGTGGTCAATTTCTCCACTAAGCTCGCGGCCGAAAAGCGCGACCATATCATCTACAGATACCCGAAGATGGTACTGGCGGTGGGCGCCAAGGAATGCCAGTTCCTGCGCAAGCGTTTCGATACCTTCAAGGAGCTGTTCCCGAACCTCAAGCTGCTTGAGCGCGACGACATCGCCGTGCAGGAGCCGAAGGTGGTCGAAGGACGTCGTCCTGACGAGGAAATCGTCGCACTGGGGTCTACCGACGAATATACCGCCGTCAACTACACCACCTTGTCCGAGGCGTTCGTCAGTGAAGGCGAGAGGGCAGCAGCTGACAAGGGCATGAACTACGACGTACGCCTGTCTACCGCAGTGGAAGACATCCGCAAGGAAGGCGACGTCTACAAGGTCAAGACCGACAAGGGCGAGCTTAGCGCTCGTTACGTCGTTGTCAGCGCCGGTGGCCACTCTCTGTTGTTCGCGCACAAGATGGGCTACGGACTGGACAAGTCTTGCCTGCCGATGGCTGGCTCCTTCTACTTCACACCGAAGGTGCTGAACGGCAAGGTCTATACCATCCAGAACGAGAATCTACCGTTCGCTGCCGTCCATGGCGATCCGGACGTACTGGTAGAAGGCAAGACTCGCTTCGGACCGACCGCCCTGATGCTGCCGCTGCTTGAGCGCTACAACGGCAAGACCTTCTGGGAGTTCCTCAAGGTGCTGCGCCTGGACCGCAACGTCGTCAAGGCCCTCTGGGACCTGATGAAGGTGCGCGACATCCGCAACTACATCTTCAAGAACTTCATGTTTGAAGTGCCGATACTGCGTGAGCGTCTGTTCCACGGCGACATCAAGAAGATTGTCCCGAGTCTGGAAGTCAAGGATGTCAGCTTCGCCAAAGGCTTCGGTGGCGTTCGCCCGCAGCTGATCGACAAGAGCAAGCAGAAACTTGTCATGGGCGAGGCCAAGATCAACCCGGGTACTGGCATCGTCTTCAACATGACGCCGTCACCGGGTGGCACCAGCTGCCTGGGTAACGCGGAGAAGGACATGTTCCTCGCCCAGGAATTCCTGGGCTTCAATATCGACATGGAAGCCTTCGAGCGTGACCTGCTGACTGGCGAGATCGAACTGACTGAGCTTGAGCGTCCGGAAGCCTCCTCGCTGATGTAACGGTAGATTTGGTTCATCACGACGAGCGCCATAAAAAACCCCGCCAGCTTCTGCTGGCGGGGTTTTTTATGGCTGCAAGGGTGCGCAGTACGCATGAGGCTGCGCCCAGGCGTCAGGCCACTGGCTGCTGGCGCGTCTGGCATGCTGGCTCATGCACGGCATGCAGACGCTGAATCAGCTGATCTTCCAGGGAAAATCGCTCTGCCAGGCCTTCCTGAAGACGCGCCAGCCATTCTGGCAGACGAGTACGGTAGTGCTGACAACGCGTCGGACTGGAGAAATCCTCATCGAAGGACAGTACCAGTTCGGTCGAGGGCTCAAGTCGCAGCATCAGCTTGTCAGCCACTGCCAACGCACTCGTATCCTCAAACACGCGCCCTTCTTCCTTGAGCTGAGGATACACCTCGAAGTGTCCCGCCGAGATGTAATCCATCAATAGCTCAATGAAGCGATTGACGCGCGTCATGTCGAGCTGCTCGAGATCACTCACACAGGCTTCGTGCAAGTCCATGAAGCTGACTAGCATCTCGCGGCGCTGGTCCAACCAGCGATCTATCAGCTGATGAACGCCACGAAAGCGTTCCGCCGCAGTGGTGCATTCCTCCAGCATGGGCGCCTCCTTTGGCATAACCCGATCAGGATAGGTCTACCGGTCTCGGCCAGACCCGTTGCAAACCCACTATCCTCCATGCATTCGGCGCTGCCAACCCCCTACCTTGTTGTCAGAGGGTATGGCTTCAACGGCGAAAGCTGCTCCACAACATCGCCAGCGGTACCAGTGCCAGTACGCAGAAGCCCATCAATGACCACTCGGGAATCGAAAGTCCCAGCAACTGGCCACTGATCTGCGCACATTCTCCGGAGGCATTCAGTACCTGGGTAATCACATCCCAGACCGGCAGTACTTCCAGCATGTAGTTGAGCCCCGGGCCACAGCTTGGCACTTGATCCGGCGGGAGTGACTGCAGCCATACATGGCGGCCTGCCAGCACGATAGCCCCGATAGTCCCCGCGAGGGCACCTAGCGCGTAGATACGTGTACCGATACGCCCGGGACCATGCAATGCCCCCAGCAGGAAGAATACGCCAGCGACTGCCACTGCCACACGCTGGAAAATACACAGCGAACACGGCGCCATTCCAAAGGCAAACTGCAGGATGAAGGCTACGCCTAACAGAATCGCACAGCCGAGCGCCCCCAGCAGACACCACTGACGTCCGCTCCAGTGCGCGAGACATGATAGCCCGCCTTTACGTACTGCTTGCTGTCCTGAGTCATGTTCCGCCTGTGTCATAGGTTGTCCTTGCCTGCCTGGACTCCTGGGGAGTCGTGATGAAATAAAGAGATTACGAGACGACGCCATATGACTGCGCGACGGGCTCGGTGCCATGGATATTATCGTGCTGCATACACTACCGGCGCCTCCAGAAGAAGGCGCCGGTAGCAATGGATCAATGACCTGACAGCTGTTCAGACCACATCATGATCCTGGTGCGCTCATCATGCCTTGGCCTGATGACCTCAACATGAATCCGCGTTGCGCCCCAGACTCAGGAGGGATGCGCCGAATGAGCGGAGGCAAAGTACTCGGCCATGAAGGTATCAAAGTCCTGATGATCGCCCGCCTCGATATCCCCCTGCTGCTGCAGAGATGTCTCGACCAATTGATCCAACAGGTAGCCCCGTGCGCGCTCCATCGGCTCCGCCTTGAACTGTTCCGCCTGCCCCTTCGCCAGCGAAAGGACCTCATCGACGAAGTTACTGCCGTTATCAAGCATACTGGTCAGCAGGCGACCTGATGGCGTGCTTTCGGGCTGATCGAAACGAGGGGCAAGTGCGGCCAGTGCATCACGATGCTCATTGTTGGCCTTGCCACCACTATCCAGCAGACTTGCGACCTCACCCAACTCGTCCATCACGTTGGCCGCCAACTCGCGCAGTCTGCGCTCTTCACCCTTCACGTTTAGGGTCAGTTCAGGATCGCGCCCTGACTCGACGACACGGCGCTTGCTGTTATCGAGGTTTGCGCACTCTTCATCATCAATCCACGGACTGTCGGTCAATAGACACCAGACGAGGAAGGTATCGAGGAAGCGAATCTGGGTTTCGTCGATCCCCAATGGCAGGAACGGATTGAGATCCAGACAGCGCACCTCGATATATTCGACGCCACGTCCTTCAAGCGCCTGACTCGGTGTCTCGTTCTGCTTGGTGACTCGCTTGGGGCGGATATCCGAGTAGTACTCGTTCTCGATCTGCAGGATGCTGCTGGAGAGCTGTGACCAGCTGCCATCCGCCTGTTTTACTCCCAGTTTCTCGTAATCCTTCCACGGCGTGACGATGGCATGACGCAGTGTCCCAACGAAGTTGTCGAGAGAGTTGAAGCAGATCTTGAGCTGCGCCTGCACCTTGTTCTGATAACCAAGATCCGACATGCGCAAGCTGGTCGCGTAAGCCGAGACCAGGCTACGGTCCGCCTGACGCTTGAGACGATCATCGTTACCGCCCTCAAGGAAGCTCTCATCGATACCCGGCGAGGCACCAAACAGATACAGAAGAATCCAGCTGTGGCGACGGAAATTGCGAATCAGCTCGAAATAACGACGCGAACGGAAATCACGTGCATCTTCGCCCTCAGCCTCTTCAAGACGCTGTAGCAGTGCCCAGAAGTCATCCGGCAGTGAGAAATTGTAATGAATGCCGGCAATCGACTGCATGATGCGTCCGTAACGCACATCCAGGCCCTTGCGGTAGACATGCTTCATGGTACCGGTATTGGAGGTACCATAATCAGCGATCGGCACGCTGGCATTACCGTTCAGACGCGGCGGCATGCTCGCCGGCCATATCAGCTCATCACCCATATTGCGATAACTGAAGCGATGCAGGTCCGCCAGGAACTCCAGCGACTCCTTCGGGCGCGTAAACACCGGCGTGATGTACTCGAGCAATGACTCGGAATAATCCGTGGTGATATACGGATGAGTCAGCTTGGAGCCCAATGCTCGCGGATGTGGAGTCTGGCTGATGTGACCATCAGCATTGACCCGCAGGCCTTCCTTCTCGATACCACGGCGCAGACGCCCGAAGAGCCCTTGACGGGCCGGTGCCTTGAGTCGCGCAATGGCGGACGCGAGTTGCTCGGACAAGGTATTAACCCTTTCGCATGGGGAGAAGCCCAGCCTCTCCGGTCGAATTGGATGACCATGGCTGGCGGCGTGCGCTATATGCCATGCAAGACGCGAACGACTGTCATCGTTCGCGTCTGATCAGTATGCCCACATTATGGGCGCGTAAAAAATGCTTTCAAGGCTTATGATTTTGGCTTGCGAGCATTGAGCAGCGCGGCAGCCATTGCATTATTGGCGGGTGCTGCTCCGCCTCCTGCCTGATTACCACCTGGATTCCCACTACGATTCTGACTACCGGTCGTGGGGCGACCACGTCCACTGCTTGTGCTATCTCCTCCACGACGCCCTTCATTGCGAGCTTCTTTGCTGCCAGGGGTATCACTCATGCGCATACTCAACGCGATACGGGCGCGAGGAATATCGACTTCCATCACCTTGACGGTAACGATGTCGCCCGCCTTGACCACTTCACGTGGATCAGACACGAACTTCTCTGACAGCGCCGAAATATGTACCAGCCCATCCTGATGCACACCGATGTCGATAAAGGCACCGAAATGGGTAACGTTGGTCACAACACCCTCAAGCTTCATGCCCGGCTCAAGATCCTTGAGTTTCTCGACGCCATCCTTGAACTCGGCGAAGCGGAACTCAGGACGCGGATCACGCCCGGGCTTGTCCAGCTCCCGCAGGATATCGGTGACTGTCGGCAAGCCGAAATTTTCGTCGATGAATTCGGCAGGCTTCACGGTACGCAGGAAGGAGCTGTCGCCCAGCAGACTGGGCAGATCACGACCATGAATCTTGGCGATACGCTCGACCAGCGAATAGGCTTCGGGGTGAACGGCGCTGGCATCGAGAGGATTGTCTCCAGCGGCAATGCGCAGGAAGCCAGCACACTGCTCAAAGGTTCGCGGCCCGAGGCGGCTTACCTTCAGCAACTCCTTGCGTGAGCCAAAGCGGCCATTGGCATCACGGTGTGCGACGATATTCTCGGCAAGCGTCGTATTAAGGCCCGCCACACGAGATAGCAATGCACTGGACGCCATGTTGAGGTCAACACCGACGCCGTTGACGCAATCCTCGACGACTGCCTCCAGGCTACGTCCCAGCTGTACCTGGCTGACATCATGCTGATACTGACCGACCCCGATGGACTTGGGCTCGATCTTGACCAGTTCACCTAGCGGGTCCTGCAGACGACGTGCAATGGAGACGGCCCCTCGAATGGTGACATCAAGGTCCGGAAATTCGCGCGCAGCATATTCTGATGCCGAGTAGATGGAGGCGCCCGCCTCATTGACGATCACCTTCTGCAAACGGCGCCCGGTCAGGCGCGTCAGTACATCTGCCGCCAGCTTGTCGGTCTCACGAGAGGCGGTACCGTTGCCGATCGCGAGTAGCTCGACGTCATGGCGCTCGACCAGACGCACCAATTCAGCCACTGAAGCATCCCAACGATTATGCGGCGGGTGGGGGTAGATGGTGGCCTGATCCACATACTTGCCGGTGGCATCCACTACCGCGATCTTGACACCGGTACGCAGGCCAGGGTCCAGGCCCATTGTTGCCTTGGGCCCCGCAGGCGCAGCGAGCAGCAAGTCCTTGAGGTTATCGGCGAATACCTGAATGGCCTCCAGCTCAGCACGTTCACGCAGGCGACCGACCAACTCGCTTTCCAGATGGGTGTACAGCTTGACGCGCCATGTCCAGCGCACCACTTCCTTCAGCCAGCGATCTGCCGCACGACCGAGATCTTCGATCTTGAAGTGATGTGCAATGGCACCTTCCATCGGATGGCGTGGCAACTCGTCTTCATCCGGCAGTTTGAGCGCCAGGCTCAAGATGCCCTCATTGCGCCCGCGCAGCATGGCCAGTGCACGGTGTGACGGCGCCTTGTGCAGTGGCTCATCATGCTCAAAGTAATCAGAGAACTTGGCGCCCTCCTGCTCCTTGCCCTTCATCACGCGTGCGCTGAGGATACCGTCGTCCCACAGTCGCTGACGAAGACGCCCCACGAGCGCAGCATCTTCGGCGAAGCGTTCCATCAGGATCTGCTTGGCGCCATCCAGTGCTGCCTTGGTATCAGCAACCTCCTTGGCTGCATCAACATAGCTGGCCGCGTACACTTCCGGGTCAAGCGTCGGATCTGACAACAAGGTATCCGCCAACGGCTCGAGCCCTGCTTCACGGGCGATCTGAGCTTTGGTACGACGCTTCTTGCGATAAGGCAGATAGAGATCTTCCAGCCGCTGCTTGCTATCAGCTGCCAGGATATCGCGCTCCAGCACCGCATCCAGCTTGTTCTGCTCAGCAATGGACTCCAATACCACCTGGCGGCGGTCTTCCAGCTCACGCAGATAGCGCAGCCGCTCTTCCAGAAGACGCATCTGGGTATCATCAAGCCCGCCAGTGGCTTCTTTACGGTAGCGCGAGATGAACGGCACGGTGGCACCGCCATCCAGCAGCTCGACAGTGGCACTGATCTGTTCTTCACGTACGCCAAGCTCGCCGGCCAGCGCTTGCTGGATACGACGGGCAGTGGTGGCAGGTGAAAGCGTCGGTGCAGGGCGGGAGTTAGTGGCGTCAGTAACGGTAGCGTCCATGAAACATCGGTCCCTTCACGGCAGAATTCATGCGGCAAAATGCAGACGGCCCGATCATCGAATCGACCGGGCCGTCTGCATCACGATGCCGTCACGTTACCACAAAGCACCGATATTGCTTTAGCTACGCACACAGCGGGAGATTGGCAATGGATCAGGCCGGTACGAAGCGCAGTGCGACGCCATTATTGCACCAGCGCAGCCCCGTCGGTTTCGGACCATCTTCAAAGACGTGTCCCTGATGACCACCACAGCGCGCGCAGTGATACTCGGTACGCGGCCAGACCAGTCCGTAATCGGTCTTGCTCAACAGATGGCCATCGATGTGCGTGAAGAAGCTTGGCCAACCAGTGCCTGATTCGAACTTGGCCGTCGAGGCAAACAGAGGCAGATCACAGCCTGCGCAATGATAGCTACCATCACGATGCTCCTTGTTGAGTGCACTGGAGCCTGAACGCTCGGTACCCTCTTCTCGCAGTACCCGATACTGCTCGACACTCAAGCGCGAACGCCACTCTTCGTCACTCAGTGACAGCTCGGTGATATCGGCCGAGCGCTCGAGCTCAGGTTCAGGGCGTGCGGCTGCCAATTTCGGCAGCGCCAGCATCGCTCCACCACCCAGTAACAGCCCCATGAATTGACGACGTTGCATGACGAGACTCCTTGTGCGAAATGAACCGTGATACTCACCATACGCATTACAGTACTTTCCGGATGCATGCCCGACTTCACCGCCCATCAGGCGCACTCATCTCAGCCGATGAAACGTGGAGATGAACCGCAACCGAAAGCCAAAAAGCCTCCACGACCATGGAGGGTCGTGGAGGCTTTCAGATACCGGACTACCGATTCAGGTACCACGTGGCGCAGCCAGAATCGCGACAATCAGATACGCAGACCGCCATCACACTCGATCACACGGCCGGTGAAGTAGTCATTATCGAAGATGAACGCCACGCTGCTTGCAATATCTTCCGGACGCCCCAGGTCACGCATGGGAATGCCGCTCTTGATCTTGTCGAGCATCTCCGGCTTCATGCCTGCCGTCATCTCGGTGGCGATGAAGCCCGGCGCCACGGTACCAACACGGATCTTGTAGCGCGCCAGCTCCTTGGCCCAGGTCACGCTCATGGCTGCAACACCTGCCTTGGAGGCAGTGTAGTTGCTCTGCCCCATGTTACCGGCACGCGAAATGCTGGAGATATTGACGATCACACCCGGCTGACCAGCCTCGATCATCTGACTGGCGGCCTCACGGGTACACAGGAAGACCCCCGTCAGATTGACATCAATGACCTGCTGCCAGCTGGACAGCGACATTGTCTTTTCCACTACGCCGTCACGTGCCTTGATCAGCAGACCATCACGCGTGATACCGGCATTATTGACCAGCCCGCTCACTGGCCCCAAAGACCCCTTGATCGCCGAGAAAGCTGCCGTCACCGAGTCTTCATCCGCCACGTTGGCCACGAATCCCTGCGCCTTGACACCGGTAGCCGCCAGGCTCGCGACGGCATCATCCAGTCCACCCTGCTCGATATCCAGCAGCGCCAGCACAGCCCCCTTCTTGCCCAGGTGTCGCGCCATGGCCAGACCCAAGCCACGTGCTCCGCCTGTAATCGCAATGACTTTGTCGTTAAGCTCCATTTCACCTCTCCCCTGATTAGCTATCGACATGTCCAGTGTGACTGTCGAAGGTGATCGTCGCATGCCGTGCGATGATCACATTGAGTGTCGATTGTCCCGAAATCACGAACGTGATCAATTTCTCCAATAACGACATGGTGCAGTGCAACAGGTTGCCGCGTGTCGTGCCTCAACGCTTGAAAAGCTGACCAACGCAGAGACTCACTTTTCTCAACGCTGCGTCCTTGGCAGTCCATTGGCACGCGCGCGTCACTCCATGCCGAGAGTGACGTCAAGACATTCATGGTGCACTGCAACATAGCATGGCACCCCACACCTTACTGCGCCAGCGTAGACCGCGCTGAGCGTAGCTTTATCAGGCCAGTAACCGCATTCTCCGACTGTTCCCCGCTCGGCGGCTGGTTTACCCTTAGGGGATTGGCATGTACTGCCGCTTACGTGATCCGGGAGACATAATGCCCATACTGCTAGTGATTACCCTGTTCGGGTTGCTGGACTTCATCGTGTTGTTCAGCCTCGGCAGCCAGATTGGACTATTGCCCACGCTGGCAATGATACTGATTACCGGTGCCATCGGTTTACACCTGATCAAGCGTGAAGGACGTGCCACCTTGATGCGTGCGCAGGAACGCCTGCAACGCGGAGAAATGCCGTCTGGTGAGCTGATGGAGGGTGCAGCTCTCATCTTTGGCGGCGCGTTATTGATGGCGCCAGGCTTTCTGTCCGATGCACTCGGGCTGCTCTGCCTGTTGCCCGCCTCGCGAAGCCTGCTGACACGCAGTGTGAGCGGCAATGGCACGCTGGCGCGTTTCTTCAAAAAACGCTTCAATACATCGCATCCGTCGCAAAAGACGCATGCTGGCAGCTGGGGGGCAACAGAACACGACACTGACCGCAGTACGTCCCATACCGAACGTGACAGCCAGCACACCAGCGACCAGCAAGGTCAAAACCGTCAGAACGATGACCAGCCACTGGAAGGCGATTACATCAGCCGTGACGAACCCCGTCTCTGATCCAGCACTGCGGCGCATGGCCCATGGTATCTGCACGCCTGTGAAATGATGCCAATGGTCCAATATCCATCCTGCTCTACGCCCTGCTTTATCAAGCAAGCAGGCAAGCGAGTGACAGCAGTACGCCTTCTGCCCATATCTTCTGCCATCAACACAGCGTTAACCTGTGCGGATAGCTTGAGGTGTAGCGGAGAATGCAGCGGTGAGAAGTACGAGCGGCAGTTCACTCTTGCACCAATGGACATTCTCGGCACCCCACATCTTCATGATGTGGCAGCTGTGCTCGGATACACTCAAGCCCTCGATTCATCATGGTGATCCACCTGATATTGTGTCGCCTTTCAGGTGAATAGCTTTTGTGCGACGCAAAAAAACTTCGAGTTTGTGTTTTTTTTATGATCGCCTACTTGAAAGCTGCCATCTCGCCACCATAAATGCGAAGCAATGGATAACAGCCAAGCCTTGGCGGCGTGGCTGAACACTCGGTAGGCAACCCCATTGAACGTCAGATTGGCCGGCAAAGACCGACAGCTGACGGGATTTACCATCAGGAGAACGTGAGCAATGAACATCCGTCCCTTGCACGATCGCGTCGTGGTCCGTCGCGTGGAAGAAGAAAAGAAAACTGCAGGTGGCATCGTTCTGCCCGGCAGCGCCCAGGAAAAGCCGACCCGTGGCGAGATTCTCGCTGCCGGTAACGGTCGCATCCTCGAAAACGGTGAAGTTCGTCCGCTAGACGTCAAAGTCGGCGACATCGTGATCTTCAAGGATGGCTACGGCGTCGAGAAGCAGAAAATCGACGGCGAAGAGGTGCTGATCATGAGCGAGAGCGACATCCTCGCCGTGGTGGAAGGCTGATTTCCGGCGTTTCCGGTTCAAACGCTTCGACTTACTGATTAAAGGTAGAGATAACAATGGCTGCAAAAGACGTTCGTTTCTCCGATGATGCTCGCAAGCGCATGGCGCGTGGCGTCAATGTCTTGGCTGATGCCGTCAAGACCACCCTCGGCCCGAAGGGTCGTAACGTGGTTCTGGAAAAATCCTTCGGTTCACCGACCGTGACCAAGGATGGCGTGTCTGTCGCCAAGGAAATCGAGCTGAAAGATCGCTTCGAGAACATGGGCGCCCAGATGGTCAAGGAAGTAGCTTCCAAGACTTCTGACGTTGCGGGTGACGGTACTACCACTGCAACAGTGCTGGCTCAGTCCATTGTCAACGAAGGCCTGAAAGGCGTGATCGCGGGCATGAACCCGATGGATCTCAAGCGCGGCATCGACAAGGCTGTCATCGAAGCCGTCAAAGCCGTGCGTGCACTGGCTGTGCCGTGCACCGACACCAAGGCCATTGCTCAGGTCGGCACCATCTCCGCCAACGGCGATGCGCGTATCGGCGAGATCATCGCTGAAGCGATGGAGAAAGTCGGCAAGGAAGGCGTCATCACCGTTGATGAAGGCCGTGGCTTTGAAGACGAGCTGGAAGTGGTCGAAGGCATGCAGTTCGATCGTGGCTACCTGTCTCCGTACTTCGTCACCAATCAGGACACCATGACGGTCGAGCTCGAAGACCCGTACATCCTGCTGGTTGACAAGAAAATCTCCAACATCCGCGAGCTGCTGCCGGTGCTGGAAGGCGTTGCCAAGTCTGGCAAGCCGCTGGCAATCGTCGCTGAAGACATCGAAGGCGAAGCGCTGGCGACTCTGGTCGTCAACACCATGCGCGGTATCGTCAAGGTCGCGGCCGTCAAGGCGCCGGGCTTCGGTGATCGTCGCAAGGCCATGCTGCAGGACATCGCTGTCCTGACTGGCGGCACCGTAATTTCCGAAGAAGTCGGCCTCACCCTCGAGCAGGCCAATCTGGATCATCTGGGCACCGCCAAGCGCGTAACCATGTCCAAGGAAAACACCACCATCATCGATGGCGCCGGCAACGAAGGCGATATCGAGGCACGTGTTTCCCAGATCCGTGCTCAGATCGAGGACACCTCCTCTGATTATGACCGCGAGAAGCTGCAGGAACGTGTCGCCAAGCTGGCCGGCGGCGTTGCTGTCATCCGTGTCGGTGCTGCTACCGAAGTCGAGATGAAAGAGAAGAAAGCCCGTGTCGAAGATGCGCTGCACTCCACTCGTGCCGCTGTCGAAGAAGGCGTCGTGCCTGGTGGCGGTACCGCACTCGTGCGTATCTTGAACCAACTCGTCGACCTCAAAGGCGACAACGAAGACCAGACTCACGGTATTGCCATCGCGCTGCGCGCCATGGAAGCACCGCTGCGTCAGATCGTCGCCAATGCGGGTGAAGAAGCCTCTGTCGTGCTCAACAACGTCAAGGCTGGCGAAGGTAACTACGGTTACAACGCTGCGACTGGTGAATACGGCGACATGTTCGCCATGGGCGTATTGGACCCGGCCAAGGTGACACGTACTGCACTGCAGTCTGCGGCCTCCATCGGTGGCCTGATGATCACCACCGAATGCATGATCGCTGAAGATCCGGAAGACAAGTCTTCTGGTGGCGGCGGCGACATGGGTGGCATGGGTGGCATGGGCGGCATGATGTAAGCCAGCCCTACCCCACGACCCATCTGTCGTGAACGAACCGCTCCTGCACAGCAGGGGCGGTTTTTTTGTGCCTGTCATCCTCACCTCATGCCACCTGACGCATTCCTCGCGCCGCGCTACACTAGCTACCTTTTTTCCAGCACCGCACCCTATGGTCACTGTCGACCGATCACTGCTCGCCCAGGATTTCCTCATGACTGACACCCCCGCCTCTCCGCAGGCCACCACCACTCTCGACAACCTGCGTGTCGTACTGGTACAGACCTTCCACCCGGGCAATATCGGCGCCACTGCACGTGCCATCCTGACCATGGGCATCAAGGACCTGGTACTTGTCAATCCCCGCTGCTTTCCCGATGAGGAAGCCACGCGCATGGCAAGCGGCGCGTCTGCACTGCTGGAGAATGCACGCGTCGTTGAAAGTCTCGAAGAGGCAGTCAGTGACTGCCAGCTAGTCATCGGCGCCAGTGCGCGCCTGAGGAGTTTGCCACTGCCTCACTTCGACGAGCCTCGCGAGATGGCCGCGCGTGCCATCGACACGGCGCGCGACGGGAAAGTGGCCCTGGTATTTGGTCGTGAACGCTTCGGCCTCACCAATGACGAGATCGCCTGCTGCACGCATCAGGTATCGATTCCCGCAAACCCCGATTACGGCATCCTGAATGTCTCTCAGGCCGTACAGGTGCTTGCTCACGAGTGCCACAGTGCGTGGCGCGCAGGAAATACTCAGGAGCAGGCCACGCCACGTCGTGAAGATGACCAGCTACCCACACGCGAGCAGCTAGGCCACTTTCATGAGCACCTCGGCAGCGCACTGCGTGGTTCCGGCTTCCTCAATCAACCGCACTCCCAGACAGAAGAGCGCTTGCGTACGCTGTTTGCCCGCGCCGAGCCCACGCGTCGAGAACTATCCATCCTGCGTGGCATGCTGGCCAATCTGGAGCGCCAGACCGCGGCGGCTGAAGCCAACAAGGCAGATGGCAACGCGGCGGATAGCCACAAGAGCCACACAGAAAAGAACGACTGAGCAGAAGCGTCTAGATAACATGTGAGGCATGAATCCGGCGCGATGCTGTCAGCGCAATGTCATCTTCCTGACATGGGTCAGGGCACAGTCTCGAGACTCCGCTATTCTTGTTCAGCACTCACCTGGTTTACACCAACCCGGTTGCATCAACTTCTAGTTGCAGTGACAGGCAAAGGCTCCCGAGACATGAAAGCAATGACAGAATGCTTAGGGAAAAAAGAGAAGAGCCAACCCTGAACCTACGCGTGTTCAATAGACTCACGGAGCGCCTCACATGACTCAGATAGCCGAAAACGCCAGCCATAAGACCGAGCACCTCACCCAGGAAATCCATCAGCTCGAGGGACGTCTGCACCAGACAGACCCTCGTCAGGATCCGACGTTATATCGCAGTCTGTATTGCAAGATATCTCTGCGCCAGATGCAGCTGCTGGCGAACACCAGCCAGCAGACTGGTCAACACCACCACGCTGGCTAGGAAATGCACGCGTGTATGTGTTGGACTCTATCGAGTTGCCATAAAAAAACCGCCACCCCTAAGGGTGGCGGTTTTTTTCGTACCATCACAATGAATCATCACGACGATGGATACGTATTCGGAGACAGAGGAACCACCATCATGCGATCGCTGATCCTCTGTAGATCCGAACAGCACCTCTCACCAGGAGAGGTGCTGTTCAGGGATCACTCCTGACCTTGGCCTAGCTGCTGCTTGATCAGGTCACCGATGGTCGTCGGGCCGTTGCTCTCGACTTCCTGGGTACGCGGCTTGGCAGCCTGGCTACGCGGTGCTGCTTCAACCTGGTCCTTGGACTTGACGGACAGGTTGATCAGGCGGCTCTTGCGATCCACACCGACAATCTTGGCTTCGACAGCATCGCCGACGCTCAGGACGTTGCGTGCGTCTTCGACACGATCAGCGCTGATTTCAGAAGCCTTCAGGATAGCGATGACGTCAGTCGCCAGCTCTACCTGAACTTCCTTGGCATCGATGTCGACAACACGACCGGACACGATAGCGCCCTTGTCGTTGACGGCCAGGTACTCAGAGACCGGATCGCTCTCGAGCTGCTTGACGCCCAGAGAGATGCGCTCACGTTCCGGATCGATGGACAGGATGACCGCTTCAGCTTCTTCGCCCTTCTTGTAACGACGCACGGCTTCTTCGCCAGCTTCGTTCCAGGAAATGTCGGAGAGGTGAACCAGGCCGTCGATGCCGCCTTCCAGACCGATGAAGATACCGAAGTCAGTGATTGACTTGATGGTACCGGAGACACGGTCGCCCTTGTTGTGCTTGCCGCTGAAGTCTTCCCACGGGTTGGTGGTGCACTGCTTGATACCCAGGGAGATACGACGACGCTCTTCGTCGATATCCAGAATCATCACTTCCACGTCATCGCCGACATTGACGACTTTGGACGGGTGGATGTTCTTGTTGGTCCAATCCATTTCGGAGACGTGAACCAGACCTTCGACGCCCTCTTCCAGCTCGGCGAAGCAGCCGTAGTCGGTGAGGTTGGTGACGCGTGCGTTGATCTTGGCACCTTCCGGATAGCGCGCCTTGATGTTGACCCACGGATCTTCGCCCAGCTGCTTGAGACCCAGAGACACACGGTTGCGCTCGCGGTCGAACTTCAGCACCTTGACATTGATCTCGTCGCCGACAGCAACGATCTCGGACGGATGCTTGATGCGCTTCCATGCCATGTCGGTGATGTGCAGCAGGCCGTCAACGCCGCCGAGGTCGACGAAGGCGCCGTAGTCGGTCAGGTTCTTGACGATACCCTGAATCTGCTGACCTTCCTGCAGAGTGGCCAGGAGGGCTTCACGCTCAGCGCTGTTCTCGGCTTCGAGGACGGCACGACGAGACACGACAACGTTGTTGCGCTTGGCGTCGAGCTTGATGACCTTGAAGTCCAGTTCCTTGTTCTCGAGGTGGGCAGTGTCGCGCACAGGGCGGACATCGACCAGAGAACCCGGCAGGAAGGCACGGATGGTGTTGATATCGACGGTAAAGCCACCTTTGACCTTGCCGTTGATCACGCCTTTGACGATCTCGTCTTTCTCGAAGGCTGCTTCCAGCTCTTTCCACGCTTCGGCACGCTTGGCCTTCTCGCGGGACAGGCGGGTCTCACCGAAGCCATCTTCGACGGCTTCCAGTGCGACCATGACTTCGTCGCCGATGCTGATGGACAGCTCGCCGTTTTCGTCACGGAACTGCTCAGACGGAATCTGACCTTCAGATTTCAGACCGGCATTGACAGTGATCCAGTCGCCATCGATGTCCACGATGGTAGCGGACACAATTGCGCCCGGCTCCATGTTGATGTCCTGGAGTGACTGTTCAAATAACTCAGCAAAGCTCTCGCTCATGGTATTCCTACAATGATCAACGTTTGGGGCGGCTTGCACCGCAGTCTCCGTACCACCAGCAAGTACGGGCCATATCTACATATCCCCGGGGGTGTTAGCGCTGGTTCGAGATACACCGGCTTTCAGCCTGCCGCCAATGCACCCCATGACACCTTGCCGGGGGATTGATGATGCTGATGCACCATCTAGGTTCCACTATGTTCATTTCGTTCGCTTGAGGCGAGCGAGGCCCGCCACTGCCTGGGCCAGAAAGGCTTTCACGCAGCAGCAGACCTTCAATCTGTTGTTCTGACAGCCCTACAAGTTCAGCGTGCTGCTACCAGGCCGTATTCGACCAGTAGCTGCTGTATACGTGCGACTACCTGATTGATATCGAGATCCGTCGTATCAAGGATCACGCCATCAGTAGCAGGCTTTAGCGGAGCAATCGCTCGGCCCATGTCACGCGCATCTCGCGTCTGTATTTCTGTCAAAAGGCTCGAAATATTAGCATCGACACCCGCTTCCTGCAACTGGATGTGACGTCTACGCGCCCGTTCCTCGGCAGAAGCCGTCAGGAAAATCTTGAGCGGCGCTTCAGTGAATACCACTGTGCCCATGTCGCGACCATCTGCTACCAGCCCAGGCTCACGGGCAAAAGCGCGCTGACGTGCTAACAGTGCGGCACGCACGCGTGGCTGGCCTGCAATGATCGAAGCATTGTTACCGACCGTCTCAAGGCGAATATCCCGCGTGACATTCTCGCCTTCAAGAATCACCCGTGTGGTTTCACCTTCTGCATTGAATTGCACATCGAGGTGCTCAGCGATGGTCGCCACGGCATCCTCGTCGTCCAACGCCACGCCGTGACGCTCAGCGGCCAGGGCTGTCAGTCGATACAGCGCGCCAGAATCCAGCAAGTGCCAACCGAGGCTTGCAGCGACAAGACGACTGATGGTGCCCTTGCCTGCCCCGCCCGGGCCGTCGAGAGTCAAGACCGGCGCGTTGCAGATCTGGCTGTGATGAGGTGTCGCTTCACCGCTCATGAAGCCTCCTCACCGGGCGCGACGGCACCGAGACTCTCGACCTGCATCCCCACTTCAGTCGCTAACGCCACGAAGTTCGGGAAGGAGGTAGCCACGTTGGCACAATCGTCGATCAGAATCTCACCCTGGGCACGCAGCGCAGCGACACTGAAGGCCATCGCGATGCGATGATCACCGTGACTGTCGACAAGACCGCCACCGTAAGCGCCGCCACGGATATCGATACCATCGGCAACGACTTCGTGCACGATGCCCAGCTGTGCCAGGCCGTCTGCCATGACCTGAATGCGATCGGATTCCTTGACGCGAAGTTCCTCGGCGCCACGCAGACGTGTCATACCCTCGGCATTCGCCGCCGCAATGAACAGCGCCGGGAATTCGTCGATGGCCAGCGGCACCTGATCTTCCGGGATGTCGATGCCCTTGAGCGGCGCATAGCGAATATGCAGGTCTGCCACTGGCTCGCCGCCAACTTCCCGCTCATTGGAGACGAGCAGGTTCGCGCCCATCGCCTTGAGGATGTTGATCACGCCGATGCGCGTCGGATTGATGCCAACGTGCTCCAGCACCAGATCAGATCCCGGGGTGATCGCCGCCGCGACAAGGAAGAAGGTCGCGGAGGAAATGTCAGCCGGTACGTCGATAGGGCAGGCACTGAGGCTACCACCGCCAGTCAGCCACGCCTCGGCACCTTCACGCTCGACCTTGTAACCAAAGCCATTGAGCATGCGTTCGGTGTGGTCGCGCGTCGGGGCAGGTTCGATGGCACGTGTCTCACCTTCGGCGTAGAGACCGGCCAACAACAGGCAGGACTTGACCTGTGCAGAGGCCATCGGCATCTCATAACGGATGCCCTTGAGCGGCTGGCTGCCGTGGATACGCAGCGGCGGACGGCCATTCTCGGCGGTATCGATCACTGCGCCCATTTCGCGCAGCGGATTGGCGACGCGGTCCATCGGACGCTTGGTCAGCGAGGCATCGCCCGTCAGCTCACTGTCAAAGGCCTGGCCGGCCAACAGCCCCGCGAACAAACGCATCGCCGTGCCGGAGTTACCCACATACAACGGGCCCGGCGGTTGCTTGAGGCCATTGAGGCCAACGCCGTGGATGGTCACGCGACCCTGATGCGGACCCTCGATGACGACACCCATGTCGCGGAAGGCTTGCAACGTCGCCAGACTGTCTTCGCCCTCGAGGAAACCTTCGACTTCCGTCACGCCAGTGGCCAGTGCGCCAAGCATGATGGAGCGATGCGACATTGATTTGTCACCCGGCACGCGAATGCGCCCCTGGACCTGCCCGCCGGGCAGCGCACGGTACCGCACGTTCTGCTGTTCCATGGTCTGATAGCTCGTCTGTGTCAAAAGGGTATTGAAGTAGTGTCGGGCATGGCTGGCGCGGGTAAAGATCCCCAGCATCGCCTCGCCATCACCCGTAGCCACGGCCGCACGTACGCGTGCCACCCCAGCCTCAAATTCGTCCAGCGCCTCAAGCACCGCATCACGGTTGGCCAGATAGACATCACGCCACATCAGCGGATCACTCCCCGCGATGCGCGTGAAGTCACGAAAGCCACCGGCAGCGTAGCGGAAGATCTCCAGTCGTTCATCCTGACGCGCCAGGCTGTCGACCAACGAGAAGGCCAGCAGGTGCGGCAGATGACTGGTACGCGCCAGTACTTCGTCATGACGCGTCACGCTCATTTCCAGCAACTCGGCACCACAGGCTGCCCACAGGGCAGAGACACGCGCTATCGCCTGTGGGTCACTGTCCGGTTCAGGCGTCAAAATCACCTTGTGGTCACGATAGAGCTCAGGATTGGCGGCTGCCACCCCACTCTTCTCGGAGCCGGCAATCGGATGCCCCAAAATCAGCCAGGGAGGCATGCGATCAAATACGTCGATCGCGGCATCGCGGATCGCGCCCTTGGTACTGCCGACATCGGTCACGACAGCGTCATCATCAAGCAGTGGGGCCAACTCTGCCATGACCCCCTGCATCGCCATCACCGGCACGCAAAGCACCACGAGAGAGGCACCCGGTACCAGTGCCGCCAGACGCGTACTGCCACCATCGATCAGCTTCATGCGCTGGCCGAGGCAGATCTCATTGGAATCACGATCGCAGGCCAGTATCTCGCCACGATGCCCTGCCGCACGCAATGCTGCTGCGAGCGACCCGCCGATCAAGCCGAGGCCGACCAGCAGGATGCGTCGCTCGCTGGCAAGCAACGCGGGCTCGGCGACTGAAGCAGCCTCACCCAGCCGTTGGTCTTCTTGTCTCATCAAGGCCTGGCTCACAATACACCGACGGGATAAGAGCCCAGTATCTTGACGTCCGCCGCACACCGGCGCAGCGACTCAAGCGTCTCGCTGATGAGCGGATCATCGCGATGGCCGCGGAAATCGATGAAGAAGACATAGTTCCAAGCGCCCGAACGGGACGGACGTGTCTCGACACGTGTCAGATCGATCTGATTCTTGTGGAACGGTGCCAGCAGGTCGTGCAGTGCGCCCGGCTGATTGCGCATCGCCACCACGATGGAGGTCTTGTCGTCACCGGAAGCCGGTACCGAGCTGTCACCGATGATCAGGAAGCGCGTGGAGTTGTCCGGGCTGTCCTCGATCTTCTCCTCGACCTTTTCAAGCTCATAGAGCTTGGCGGCCATGTCGCCAGCAATCGCCGCGCTGTGCCACTCGGTGCGTACCTGACGTGCCGCCTCGGCATTCGAAGACACTGCGATACGCTCGGCATGCGGGAAGTGGGCATCCAGCCACTTGCGGCACTGAGCCAGCGACTGGGCATGAGAATAGATACGCGAGATCTTCTCGCGACGCGTGTTCGGCCCGACCAGCAGATGGTGGTGAATGCGCAGCACGACCTCACCGGAGATCTTGAGCTGCGAGCCCATGAACGAATCCAGTGTGTGATTGATGACGCCTTCGGTGGAGTTCTCCACCGGTACCACGCCGTACTGCACCGCGCCGGCTTCTACTTCACGGAACACCTCATCGATGGCTGCCATCGGCTTGGTGACGGCGCTATCACCGAAGTGCTTGAGCGCCGCCTGCTGGGTGAAGGTCCCTTCCGGGCCGAGATACGCCAGACGAATCGGCTGCTCCAACGCCAGGCAGGCTGACATGATCTCGCGGAACAGGCGCGCCATCTCCTCACCCTTCAGCGGGCCGGGGTTGTTGGCCATGATACGGCGCAACACCTGGGCTTCACGCTCCGGACGATAGAACTGTACCTGTCCATCCTCACCGACATCACCAGCCGCCAGCTTGACCTCAGCGACCTGCTGCGCACAGCTGGCTCGCTCACTGATCAGGCTCAACAGCTCACTGTCGATGGCATCGATACGCTGACGCAGATCGCCCAACGTGATCTGACCGGCATTTCCCCTGGAATCCGACATCTGCCCTCTCCCTTAGCCGTGACGACGCGCGAAGTCGCCCATGAAATCGACCAATGCCGTGACCGCAGCTTCCGGCACCGCATTGTAAAGGCTGGCACGCATGCCGCCGACACTCCGGTGGCCGGCCAGATTCAGCAGCCCTGCCGCTTCGGATTCGGCCAGGAAGGCCGCATCAAGACGATCATCAGCCAACACGAAGGGGACGTTCATGCGCGAGCGGTTCTCGATCACGATCGGATTGGAGTAGAAATCATTGCCGTCGATAGCGGCATACAACGTCTGCGCCTTGCGATCATTGATGGCATTCATGGCTGCCAGACCGCCCACCTCATCCTTCAACCACTCGAACACCAGGCCAGACAGATACCAGGCGTAGGTCGGCGGCGTATTGAACATGGAATCGGCTTCAGCAGCCGTCTTCCAATTCAACATGGTCGGGCAGTCCTTGCGGGCACGATCCAGCAGGTCTTCACGCACGATGACCAGTGTCAGGCCGGCCGGACCGATATTCTTCTGCGCACCGGCATAGATGACGCCAAAGCGGCTGACATCCAGCGGGCCAGACAGGATGGAAGACGACATGTCACACACCAGCGGCACATCCGCCGGCACCTCGGGAATGTAATCGAACTCGAGGCCACCGATGGTCTCGTTGGCGGTGTAGTGCAGGTAGCCTGCATCACCGGACAACTGGATCGCATTCTGACGCGGCACGGCGATCAGACCATTGCTCTCGCTGGAAGCAGCCACATGGCTGCCGACGGCCAGATGCTCGGCCTCCTTGATCGCCTTCTTGCCCCAGATACCGCTATACAGATAGTTGGCAGCACCGCCTGCGCCCAACAGGTTCAGCGGCACGCCCGCAAACTGGGTCGAGGCGCCACCCTGCATGAACAACACGCGATAATTGGCCGGAATATCCAGCAGTGCGCGCAGGTCAGCCTCGGCTTTCCTGGCGATGGCCACGAATTCGTCGGAGCGATGACTCATCTCCATGACGGACAATCCGCGTCCCTGATAATCCAGCATCTCGTCGCGAGCGCGTTCGAGGACGGCGGTCGGTAGTGCAGCAGGACCGGCGCAGAAATTGAACTTGCGTGTCATGTCGTCTTATTTCCCGAAAGTGAAGCGACCGCCCCGAAGGCGGTCGCAATCCAGCGTCTTATTCCGCGTCTGTCGGCGGTGTATCCGTCGACTCGACATCGTCTCCTGCAGCGGTGTCTTCTACACCGCCGACTCCCGCCTGCACCTGTTCATCGGTGCTCTGCAAGCCTTCTTGCCCTTCATCAAGAACGATGTCTTCGTCGTAGATGACAACTTCCTCTGGCTCATCAACACGGACCGTAGTCACCAGTCGCTCTTCTTCTGCAGTACGGATCAGCGTCACGCCCTGGGTGTTACGCGAGGTGGTCGACACCTCGGAAACACGGGTACGTACCAGCGTGCCGCGATCGGTGATCAGCATCAGCTCATCCTTGTCGCTGACCTGAACTGCGCTGACCAGATCACCATTGCGCTCGCTAATCTGCATCGCGATAACCCCTTGGCCACCACGGCCACGCAGCGGGAACTCTTCCAGACGCGTGCGCTTGCCGAAGCCATTCGCGGAAGCCGTCAGGATGTAGCACTGCGGCACCTCGCCAGACGCTTCAACTACGGCGCTGACCTCAGCGGCACCTTCTGCGGCACCCTCAGTAGTCGCGTCGAGGCTGGCGTCGATCTCGGCACTGACATCAACCTCGGTCTCACTGTCATCAGTATCGATGGCCGTGGTACGCGGAATGATCAGGCTGATGACATGGGCACCGCCAAGCAGACGCATGCCACGCACACCGCGTGCAGTCCGGCCCATGACACGCACGTTCTGCTCTTCGAAGCGGATCGCCTTGCCATTGGAAGACAGCATCATCACGTGATCAGAGCCGGACGTGATGTCAGCACCGATCAGACGATCGCCTTCTTCTATGTCCAGTGCGATCAGACCCACGCTACGCGGACGCGAGAACTGGCTGAGCGCAGTACGCTTGACCGTACCGTTGGCGGTCGCGAAGAAGATATAGCTGTCGGCAGCATAATCGCGTACCGGCAGGATAGTGGTCACCCACTCGCCGTCTGCCAACGGAATCAGGTTGACCAGCGGCTTGCCGCGCGAGCCACGAGATGCCTGCGGCATCTCGTAGACCTTAAGCCAGTACACCTTGCCCTTGTTGGAGAACAGCAACACAGTGTCATGGGTCGAGGCGACCAACAGGTGCTCGATGACATCCTCATCCTTCATCGCGGTGGCGGACTTGCCACGGCCGCCGCGCTTCTGGGCCTGATAATCAGACAACGGCTGCGTCTTGGCGTAACCGGTACGCGAGACGGTCACCACCATGTCTTCCTCATTGATGAGGTCTTCGATGGTCAGGTCACGACGGCTGGTATGAATCTCGGTACGACGCTCATCGGCGTACTGGGCACGTACTTCACGCAGCTCTTCACGAATCACTTCCATCAGCAACTCGGCAGACCCGAGAATCGCCATCAACTCAGCGATACGCTCGAGGATGGAGGAGTATTCCGCCAGCAGCTTCTCGGTCTCAAGACCGGTCAGGCGATGCAGACGCAACTCAAGAATGGCCTGTGCCTGTGCCGGTGACAGCTTGTAGTTGCTGCCATCGTCGGCCAGACCAAGCCCATCGGGCAGGTCTTCCGGGCGACAGGAGGTTGCACCGGCGCGTTCGAGCATCCCGACCACCTGGCCTGGCTGCCACTCACGTGAGATCAGCTTTTCCTTGGCTTCGGCTGCACTCGGCGACGCCTTGATCATCGCGATCACTTCATCGATGTTCGAGATAGCCACCGCGAGACCTTCAAGAATGTGGCCACGTTCACGGGCCTTCTTGAGCTCAAACAGCGTACGACGAGTGACGACTTCGCGGCGATGGCGCACGAAGGACTCGAGGATCTGCTTGATATTGAGGATCTTCGGCTGGCCGTCATGCAACGCGACCATATTGATACCGAACACCGTCTCCAGCTGGGTCTGGGAGAAGAGGTTGTTGACGACAACTTCGCCGGACTCGCCACGCTTGGTCTCGATGACCACGCGCAGACCGTCCTTGTCGGACTCATCACGCAGCTCAGCGATGCCTTCGATCTTCTTCTCTTTCACCAGCTCGGCGATCTTCTCGATCAAGCGCGCCTTGTTCACCTGATACGGCAGCTCGGTGATGATGATGTGATCACGGCCGGTCTTGTCGTGGTGCTCGATGGTGTGCACGGAACGCACATAGATGCGGCCACGGCCGGTGCGATAGGCTTCAATGATGCCCGCACGGCCATTGATGATACCGGCGGTCGGGAAGTCCGGCCCCGGAATGAATTCCATCAACTCATCGATGGTCATGTCGCCGTTGTCGATCAGTGCCAGACAGCCGTCGATGACCTCACCCATGTTATGGGGCGGGATGTTGGTGGCCATGCCTACCGCGATACCGGAAGAACCATTGACCAGCAGGTTCGGGGTCTTGGTCGGCAACACGGCAGGAATACGCTCGGTGCCGTCGTAGTTATCGACCCAATCGACGGTCTCTTTCTCAAGATCGGCCAGCAGCTCATGCGCCAGGCGCGCCATGCGCACCTCGGTATAACGCATGGCGGCGGCACTATCACCGTCAATGGAACCGAAGTTCCCCTGGCCGTCGACCAGTACGTAACGCATGGAGAAGTGCTGGGCCATGCGAACGATGGTGTCGTAGACCGCGCTGTCACCGTGCGGGTGATACTTACCGATCACATCGCCGACGACACGGGCGGATTTCTTGTAGGCCTTGTTCCAGTCATTACTCAGTTCGTGCATCGCGAACAGTACGCGACGGTGAACAGGTTTGAGTCCATCGCGGACATCCGGCAAGGCACGCCCGATGATGACGCTCATCGCGTAATCGAGGTACGACTGTTTGAGCTCGTCCTCAATGTTGACTGGCAGTATCTCTCTGGCGATCTCACCCATGATTCGTCAAATCCTTGAACTCAACTGTTGGCGCCACTGCAACAGCGGCCCTCTCGACCAGTGTTGCAGCGCGGCAGTGACGTAAAGCGGACACAGGGTGCCAGCTCCGCGGCACCGAAGTGGCGGGATTATACCACTTGCGGGCTCGCCTAGCAGCCCACACGACATCGCAAAGGGACGCTGTGCAGCACAGCGCCGCTATCCTGCACCTCATCAGCGCTCACGCTTCCTCTTCAGCGACTAGCGGGCGCAGCATGTCCGCAATCTCTCCGTCCAGCGGCATGGCACGCCCACTGGCAGTATTCATCAGCACGAAGGTGAAGTCAGCGCGTGATACCAGCACGCCAGAGCGCGGATGCACCTCACCCATGCGATGCTCGCCGAGATGAATCTCCTGATGCATGATCATCTTGCGACGCCCGACATGAGACAGTCGGGTAGTGATCAGCAACTCATCATGCACCGTAGCAGGATAGCTCCAGTCAAGATTGACGTTCACCGCCACCATGGCGATGCCTTCACGCTTCAGGTCAGCGAGATCAAGATGCGCGAGCATGTAGCCCCAGCGCCCTTCCTCATAAAACTCCAGATAGCGGGCGTTATTGACGTGCCCATAACCGTCCAGATGAAAGCCGCGAACGGTCAGCATCGCACGACTGGTGACGCCTGAAGCGGAACCCGGCGCGGCCTTCGACGTACTCATATCATCCTGCATCCTTGCATCTCCTTGTTGTTGACCATCCGCTGTCATTCGACTGCCCTTCACCGAATGCCGTCGTGTCTCACCACTACTGCTGGCGACCAAGCCGAACCCGTGGCTAACTTTCCGAATTCACATGGACCGATCTTAGGCTGGTCATCGGCACAAAAACAAACGTTTGCGCGTCTCAGTCCTTTGCTGCATCGGGCATGGGCCTGTCATTGTCATCAGCGCCTGCGAAATGCCCCTTCTCGCCCATGAAGCAACCAAAGATCTGGTTATCGCCCGGCGCGGAGGCATGGTAGTGATAGCCACGTACCGGATCCGTCTCGCCACCACACTCGTCGAGATCGTCAGGGACATTGCCATCCTTGTCCTTTCTGGCATAGATGGCATATCCGTCCAGGGCATAGCCCATCATCGGTGAATGACCATCGTCCTGAAGGCCGACTTCCGAACAGCCGGTGGCGGCGTGGTAGTGATAACCCTCGTGCGGATTGGTATGGGCACCACAATCATCCAGTACACCCAGCGTATGCGAGCTGAGAATCAGCTCCAGAGGAGCCGGCGGACCGAACAGCACTCCGTTCAAGGCCACGCCGGTATTGGTGCGACCCATGAGCGAGCTGGACTCCGCCGCCGGCACTGGCACCTTGGGAATCACGACCGTCTTCTTGATGCCCCCGTCCAGCTCCTCAAGCGGGCATTCCAGGCAGAAGTTCTCGAAGCCTTCGATCGGATTCGGGTCACCGGCCACTTCGCAGCCGCGTGCGCCATCAATCACGGTGATCTCCCCCGTATTGACGTCATACATCTGCCACTCTTTGTCCTTGTAGAGAGTGGAGAGATTCTTGATGAATTCGCCGTCCACTTGATAGAGCGTGCCCTCGCCATCGATCCAGGTGCCACCCTCATCCGCCCCGGAATTGATGTTGGGGGGACAGAAAGGCCCTTCTGGCGAAGTGTCCGGGTCCGCTGGTGCACCGGCCACGGTGAACTGATAGCAGGTCGTCTGCGTACCGCCGCTCAAGGTGCAGTCGACGGTCTCGACATCACCGACGATCGCACCATCGAGGAACATGCCGGGGTCAACTTCTGGCTGGGAAGCACTTTTCGCAGTCGTCGCGGAGGACGCTGCCTTTCCTGCCTCCTCCTGGTCGTCTGCCTGTGAAGAGGGGGAAACACCCTGCTGCTGGCTCGCCTGTTCGCTTTCTTGCGCTTCCTTGCCTGAGTCGTCTCCGTTGCAGCCATGCATCAGCAAGGCCAATGACAGCAACGATGCGACCTTCAGTGTCTTTTCCATGAGATTCCCTGTGATGATCTTTCTTTTGAAGGAGGCAAAATCCCCGCAGAGACGGTACGCGTCATCGCCATTCAGCCTTCAGTCTAAACCACCATCGTGCATGCTCAATGACACCGCTGACAGCAACCTCATCGATACCGAGACGCTGAGTCGCGGCCACGACGGATGACCCGCCGCACGAGTTTCGCCATAATACGCGCCATTCAAACGGGCACGCCCGCTCATCGGACTCAAGGATTGGCCGCATGTGGTTCAAGCATCTCCAACTTTATCGCCTGCATGACAGCGCTCCGCTAGAAGAAGGCCGACTGGCCGACGCCCTCCCTGAGCATCTATTCCGCCCTGTCACCGGCGTCGAGGCCCGGCGTATTGGCTGGGTAGCACCGGGTGGCCGTAACAGCGATATGCTGGTTCACGAGATTCAAGGTCACTTCCTGATCAGCGCCCTGCGCCAGGAGCGCGTACTGCCCTCCGCGGTGGTCAAGGAAGAGCTGGAAGAGCGCGTTGCCGAGCGCGAGACCGCCGAAGGTCGTCCGCTACGCCGTCGTGAAAAGCTGACGCTCAAGGAGCAGATCTACGAAGAGCTGCTGCCGCGTGCCTTTACTCGCTCTTCGCGTACCGACCTATGGTGGGACAGCCGCCGTGGCCTGATCGCCGTCAATGCCTCCAATGCCAAGCGCGCCGAAGAAATCCTCGACCTGCTGCGCCAGACACTGGGCTCACTCAAGGTCACGCCGCTAGCCGTGGCCCATCCGCCGTCCCAGGTGATGACCACCTGGCTGCGCGATGTGGCGTCGCGCCCGGAAGATCTGATCGTCGGTGACCAGGTCGAACTCAAGTCACCGGGCGGCGAAGAAGGGGTGCTGCGCGCGCGCCAGTTCGATCTCGATGGCGAAGAAATCCAGACCGCGTTGAATCTTGGCCGTGTCGTCAGCAAGCTGGCACTCGAAGTCGATGGCCGTGTTGCACTGGTACTCGGCGAAGATTTCACGCTCAAGAGCCTGAAGTTCGCTGACGCCGTCGTTGACGAAGCCAATGCTCAAGACGACGCTGAAGATCCGATTCTGCGCCTTGAGACTGATTTTGCACTGATGGCTCAAGTGCTGTCTGGCGTGATTGAACAGATGACCACCTGGCTGGGTGGCGAAGCCCAGCCAGGTAGCTGAGTAAGGCCGGCATGTTGGCTTTAGAGTGAGACATTCACTATCTGAGCCATATGCCGGACTGCTGCTACCTTCTTTTTTCAACATGACAATACCGGATGACGCGCGTCGATGACTGACACAGCAACGCCTAGCCCTGCCACGACCGCCGAACAAGACCCGTTCGCCGACATTCGCCCGTACCGAGATAACGAGGTAGCGGAGGTGCTGGTGCGCCTGGAGCAGGATCGCGAGCTGCTCGACACCCTGACTCGCTTCCGCATGCCAGGCCTGACCCAGCGATTCCCGTGGCTGGCACGCCAGATCGCACGCCTGGCCATCAAGCGCGAAATGCGTGGCGTGAAAGATGTCGCCAGCTTCCAGAGCCGCATTGCCGGCTATATGGCGCGCATGATTCACACCACCACGACCAGCTTCGAGACCGCGGGGCTTGAGCGCCTGTCGGAGGATACGCCCTACCTGTTTCTGTCCAATCATCGCGATATCTCGCTGGACCCGGCCTTCGTCAATTACGCCCTCTATCGTCACGGGCGTAACACGGTGCGCATCGCGATTGGCGACAACTTGCTGCAAAAGCCCTTCGTCACTGACGTGATGCGCCTCAACAAGAGCTTCATCGTGCCGCGCTCAGCCAAGGGCAAGCGCGCGATGCTGGCCGCCTATCAAGCACTGTCAGGCTACATCCGTCACTCGCTGACGCACGACAAGCATTCCATCTGGCTGGCCCAGCGTGAAGGTCGTGCCAAGGACGGCCGCGATGGTACCGAGACCGCCATCATCAAGATGCTGACCATGTCGGCGCGCATGGCCGACAAGACCCGTCCATTCAGCGAGACGGTCAGTGAACTCAATATCGTGCCGGTCTCCATCAGCTACGAGTTCGATCCCTGTGATCTGCAGAAGGCACGTGAACTGGCTGCACTCGCCAACGACGGCCGCTACGAGAAAGTGAAGTACGAAGACATCCAGTCCATTGCCGCGGGTATCAGTGGCCACAAAGGACGGGTCAAGCTGGTGTTTGGCGAGCCGCTCAAGGGCGACTTCGAGACACCTGAAGATGTGGTGGCTGAGGTCGACCGACAAGTATTGGAGCACTACACCCTCTACCCGAGTCATCAGCTGGCGCTGGAAAAGCTGGCCGCCAGTCGCCCGCTGCTGCGCGAAGAGCCGCGTCTGGCCTCGGCATTGGATGTCTCTGCCATCAGTGGCGCCGAGCGCGCGACCTTCGAGAATCGTCTTGCCGGTGTACCTGCCGAACTCAGAGATTGGTGGCTGGTGCAGTACGCCAACCCGATTCTCAATCGTGAAGGCTTGAGCATTGACCTCGATGACAAGCTGGATGCCGCACAAGAGCAAAACGCCGCACAAGTCTGATCGCTGGCTGAAGCGAAAAGGCAGGCGCCCTTTCAAACGTCTGCCTACGCGCAAGATACAAAAAGCGCCAACGTCTTGAGACGTTGGCGCTTTTTGTTGGCACATGTCCGCCAGCGACTACATGACCTGACAAGGGAGCCAATCTGCGCAGGCAACCTACGAGGACATGGCTACCGGTTTACTTTCTCCAGAAGCTCGGCGAGAACAGCACCAGCACGGTCAAGATCTCAAGTCGCCCCATTAGCATGCCAATGCAAAGCAGCCACTTGGCGCTGTCAGGCAGCGTCGAAAAGTTACCCGCAGGGCCAATGATGTCACCCAGCCCCGGGCCAACATTGGTGACTGCCGTCGCCGCACCTGTCACGGCCGTAATCAGATCAAGTCCGATAAAAGACAATGCCAGCGCCAGCCCGCCAATGGTCATGAAGAAGAAGAACGAAAAAGCAATGACCGCACGTACCACTTCATCCGGCAAGGCACGCCCGTTATAGCGCTGCGAGAACACGCCGTTGGCATGTATCAGCGAACGTAGGTGATTACCAAGCATGATCAGACCAATCTGCAGGCGAAAGATCTTCATGCCCCCGCTGGTGGAGCCACTGCAGCCACCGACGAAGGTCAGGTAAAAGAAGGCCACTACCGCAAACGGCCCCCAGGCACTGTAATCGTCGCTGGCATAGCCGGTAGTACTGACGACAGAAATGACATTGAAGGTCACCTGCGTCAGGGCAGCAAACAGCGGCTGACCACCCATCACTCGATACAGTGTCAGTGCCACGATCACCCAGCCCAACAAGCGCAGAAACCCGAGTACTTGCGCATCACGCCACAACACCCCCGCGCGATCCTGCCAGGTGCGAATGAACAGCACGAAGGGTAGCGAACCCAGCAACATGAACAACGAACTCATCCACAGCAGGTGCGGACTGTCAGAGTAGACCCCCATCGAGCTATCGTAATTGGCGAAGCCGCCGGTCGAGATTGACGTCATGCCGTGCACTACTGCATCCAGCCCCTGCATGCCGCCCAGCCAATAGGAGAAAGTAGCCAGCACGGTCAACCCCAGGTAGACCAAGCCAATCGCCTTGGCCACGCCGCCAGCGCGCGGCAGTACCTTGTCAGACCAGTCAGAAGACTCGGTCTGGAACAAGCGCATGCCACCGACCTTGAGGAAGGGCAGGATAGCGATCGCCATCACGATGATGCCGATGCCGCCAATCCACTGCATCAGACCACGCCACAACTTCAGGCCATCCGAGAGACCTTCGATATTGCTTATCACGGTGGAGCCGGTCGTCGTGATCGCCGATACCGACTCGAAAACGGCATCCGTCACGCTCAGATGTGGTGCACCAAACACCAGTGGCAAGCTCGCATAGGCTGATACCAGCACCCAGCTCAAGGTCGTGAGCACGAACATGGCACGTGGTTTGAGTTCAAGCTCAACCTTGTGCGACATCGCCAGCATCAGCACAGCCGAACCCAGCGTGAGGCCCAGCGAGATCAGAAAGGCGCTAGCATCACCGTCGTCCTCCTTCAGCAGGATAAACAACGGCACGAGCATCATCATGGCTACCACACACAGCAGCAGAGCGAGAATCCTGACCACTGGTAGCCACTCATCAAGCTGTAGATGTCGTAAAAACCGCATTTTTCGCAAGCCCACTGCCGACTCCAGCGGCGAACTCATGTCCTTGACCCGCGTATGATCAACGTCATGCTACGTCCCCATCCTTCATTCCCATCACGCTTGTGGCGCCTCGACTCGGCGCTTCACGTACTATTATTTCTTTTTGGTACACGTCAGCCAAACCTCCCAGCGCACCGACAGTGCGGCGATACCCTACACCGTCGCCAGCAGCTGTCCAGTTTCCGCGCACTGGACTTTGCCTGAGAGTAGAATCAGCGGCCTGATACCATGGCATTAACCAGCCCCTTTCAACGGCACAACCGTGCACCAGCTTGGGCTGCCGATCCCCTGTACGTTACACTGAAGACCCATTATGGCAACGATGCGTTCACGGACAGACATCTCATGCATCTGACTGACTGGCGAGCCTGGCAGGCGAGTGCGACTCGCACCGCACATGACAGCCGCGTCGAGATCACCCCTACCCCGCGTGCAGAGCAAGTGCCCGCCATGCTACGCCGCCGCCTGAGTTCGGTCGGCCAGGCGTGCTGCACACTGCTGTCTGTATTGGACCCGCACGCCAACCTGCCGGTAATTCACGCCTCACGCCACGGTGATACCACCAAGATTCTCGCCCTGCTCGATGCTGCCACTCAGCCAGACGAAGCCTTGTCTCCGGCGCGCTTTTCGCTCTCCGTGCACAACGCCATCCTCGGGCTGTACTCCATTGCCAGCCAGTCTCATCAACCGCTTGAGGCCGTTGCTGCCTGCGGTAACGAGTTCGAGGCCATGATGAGCGAAGCACGCGGCTACCTGACGGAACGCGATGAAGTCATCGTGCTGTTTTCCGATATCGCCGCGCCGGATGCCTTCCTTCATCACGGCAACTATCCTGCCCATGCCTCAGCGGTGGCGATGCGCCTGAGCCGCACCACGACAGCAGGCATCAACAGTGCAGCCCTATCAGCCCACGCCGCCAGACAGGTCACTCACCAAGATGCCCCGTCACCTCTTGAGGTGATTCATTGGCTGGAGCAAGCCGAACACCTTCCCGAGGCCACTCTCGCCTGCCGCCGTCAGCATTGGCAGCTGAGTGTTTTGCATCCAACGCCTCATATAGCGCCCGATCACGACTGATGCGTCTCACTCTCTCCTCACCTCTCGGACGCCTGTGGCGTGGCATCGCCACCGCCGTCAGCTTCACCGCCTTCGGGATCGGTGGCGTGCTGTTAGGCGTCCTGTTGCCACTGCTCGCACTCTTGATACGTGATGATGCGCGCTGCCAGCGTCTGGCACGCAGCGCTATCCATCACTGCATGCGCGGCTTTGTCGGCCTGATGCGCGGCCTGGGTGTGCTCGACTATCAACTGCTGGAGTGTGAACACCTCCAGCGCCCGGGCTTGTTGGTACTGGCCAATCATCCGACGCTAATTGATGTCGTTTTTCTGCTGGCGTTGATCCCGCATGCTGATTGCGTCGTTAAAGGAAGACTGGCGCGTAATATTTTCACGCGTGGACCGATTCGCGCAGCGGGCTATATCACCAATAGTGAGCCGGCAACTGTCCTCGATGCCGCACGCGTTAGTCTGGCGCGTGGCAATGCGCTGATTCTGTTTCCAGAAGGAACGCGTAGCGTGCCGGGCCGCGCGCTCAAGTTTCGCCGGGGGGCTGCCAACATCGCGCTGCGCACACCCAATGACATTACACCGGTACTGATTGACTGCCAGCCCAGTACGCTCACCAAGGGCGAACCCTGGTATCACATTCCCAAACGGCGCGTGATGCTGCGTTTCAAGGTACTGCCTGACATTTCATCAGAGGCTTCCTGGCCGAGAGACTCGCATGCTCTGTCAGGGGCGCCATCAGCAGTGCCATCAGAGATGTCACCAGCAACATCACAGAACACCGACAGCGCTAGCCCGCCGACGCCGCTATCACGTGATGCCCGCCAGCTGACCCGTCAACTGGCCGCAACCTTCGCCGACGAGCTAGCAGCCTTTCAAGGCCCGTAATTCCGGCCACCTTCTCCATTAGCCGCCCAGAGGATATTTCATGAGCGATACGCCGACACTTGAGCTCGAACTCAAGCAACTGATCATCGACACGTTAGAGCTCGAAGACATCACCGCGGATGATATCGTCGCCGATGAACCGCTATTCATCGATGGCCTCGGCCTCGACTCCATCGATGCTCTCGAGCTGGGCCTGGCACTTCAGAAGCACTACGGCATCACGCTGGATGCGGAAGCCGAAGACACTCGTACCCACTTCTCAAGCCTGAATGCTCTGCGTGAACTGGTGGAGGCGCGTCGTGAGCGCTGATCACACTACCGTCACTCGTGACGATATCCATGCCCATGTGCGTAGCACTCTGATTGAGCTTTTCGAGATAGAAGCCGACGACATTCATCCTGAAGCACGCCTCTATGAAGACCTCGATATCGACAGCATTGATGCCGTCGACCTGGTGGTCGAGCTCAAGAAGTTCACCGGCCGACGCATCGAAGCCAATGACTTCAAAAGCGTACGAACGCTGAATGATGTGGTCAACGCTGTGGAACACCTGATGCAGCGCCGAGCATGAAACCGCTGTCCGCTGACAGTCATCGCCGCCCGCCCCTGCTGAGCGTCATGCTCAGCGGGCTGGGGGTGATGGCTGCTCTGTGCTGGCCATTGCTGGTCTATGTCTTGTTGTCACGGCTGACAGCAACGCCCGCCATGGACTCAGCCGCTACCAGCTCAGCCACTGCCAGCGGACAGACATCACCGTGGATCTGGGCACTGATCGTCTTCGGCGCCGTGCTGATGCAGCGTCTGCCCATCGCCTGGCCTCTCAGGCTCGGGCTTGCGGGCCTGCTGATCGGCGTCAGTATCGTGAGCGAGGCCGAACTGGGCCTGCGCGCTTATCCGGTGCTGGTCAATCTGGCCATGCTCAGTGTGTTTGCCACCAGTCTGTGGCACGGCATGCCAGTGATCGAGCGCCTCGCGCGCTTGCAGGAACCTGACCTGCCGCCAGCGGGCGTGCGCTATACCCGCCAGGTCACTCGCGTGTGGTGCGGCTTCTTCATCATGAATGCCAGCATTGCCACCTGGACGGCGCTGTACGCCGACCTGGCGACCTGGACGCTTTATAACGGCCTGATCAGCTATGGACTGATGGGCCTTCTGTTTAGCGGCGAATGGCTGGTTCGCCGCCGCCTGCGGAGCTCGCACACCTGATGTCCTCCTTGCCCCATACGCCTGACGATAGTCGCCACACCGCTATGCTGAGCAGCTTGAGCTGGCGCCGCCACGCACGCCAGGCGCCGGATGCCACGGCATGTTGGCTGGCCACTCCCGGTCAGCCGCTGACAGCGCTGAGCCGTGCCGATCTGATGGCGCGCATCGCGGCTTGGCAGCAGTGGCTCGACCATCAGCCCGCAAGCCGACCCGGCGCACGTTGGGTGCTGTTTCAGACCACGACACTTGGAGCCTGCGTTCAGCTGTTAGCGCTGTGGGAGCGTGGCATGCTCGCCGTACTGCCAGGTGATGATCGCCCCGAGACACTCGCTCGGCTACGCGAGACCAGTGTCGGCCAACTACCCGCGACGACCGTGGATGGCTGGCCTTCACAGACGCATGCAGTAGCGCAATCGACAGCACGACTGACAGGACAACAGACAGCACCCGAGCAGCGCATTTCCCGCCAGCTCGCGTTGGCACTGTGTACATCCGGCTCAACCGGTGAACCGCTGCAGATCACCAAGCGCTTCGATCAGCTGGAAGCCGAGCTGGCAGTGCATCAGCAATTATGGCCGCTGACATCAGGTAAAGGAGACAGTCCTGACACCATCGTCAGCCTGAGCCAGGTCAGTCATCAACATATCTATGGCCTATTGACCGCCCTGCTGCGACCGCTGTGTGCCGGCGTGCCGTTTCTCAGTGAAGCCTGCCACTATCCAGAGCAGCTCAGTGCAGCCATCAGTCAGCTCGCAAGCCAAGGCTATCGTTGTCAGGTGATCAGTTCACCGGCACAGCTGGCACGCCTGCCACAGACAGCCACCGCTGAGACTGGCCAGGTATTGCGTATATTCTCGTCAGGAGCGCCGCTGCCAGAAGCAGCAGCCCGCCACGCCGAAGCCAACCTTCATGCGCCGGTCATCGAGATTTACGGCAGCACCGAGACCGGTGGCATCGCCCAACGTCGTCAACGTGACGGCGTAGAATGGAGCCCTCTGCCGTGTGTGGAGCTGCGTTTTTCTGGCGAGAACCAGGAAGACATTTCCAGCCAGGAGGTGCCGATGCCAGCCAGTAGCCTCTGGCTGCGCTCGCCGTTCCTCAATACGCCCAGCGAATGGTGGCCGCAGGCTGACAGAGCTGAAATCTGCGAACACAGGCATCACGACGGTCAGCCGCGCTTTCGTCTACTCGGGCGCAGTGACCGACTGGTCAAGCTGGCCGGCAAACGTATCTCACTGAGCGCGGTGGAACGTTGCCTGAACGAACAGGCGGAGGTACTGGACGTGCGCTGCCTGCCAATGCCCACCCGCGAGCATCGTCTCGGCGCCGTGATCGTCATGGCACCGGACGCCCTCCCGCACGATCACAACACCCGCCGCGCACTCATTGCGCATTTACGCCGCGCGCTGATGCCAGGCTTCGAGCGCATTGCATTGCCGCGTTATTGGCGCTTCGTCACCCGCCTTCCGCTCAATGCGCAGGGCAAGTTCACCAGTGAGGCAATCGCACGCCTGTTTGCTGATCTCGATGATCACCGCCTGCCACGCTGGCTGGGCGAGCACTCGAGTGGGCCAGAGCAACTGACGCTGGAAGCCGAGGTACCTGACAGCCTGATCTATCTCGATGGCCATTTTGCACAACAGCCACTGGTACCCGGCGTGGTGATGCTCAAGTGGGCACGCGATCTCGGCAAACGCCTGCAACTGAACGGTCAGCAGATAGATGACGCGCACTTCATGCGTCTGGAGCGAATCAAGTTCTCAAGCCTGCTGCTACCGGGCATGCGCTTCACGCTCGACGGGACATTGGTGCGTGATGGCCACGGGCTGCGCGTCGACTTCCGCCTCGCTTCCGGTGCCGGCCTGCATGCCAGCGGCCGTCTGCGTTATGCCGTCAGTGATCCGTCACGCCTATCTGAATCATCATCTGCGCAGCCACCCCTGGCACCCCAACCGTCTGCACACTCACCGGAGGCGTCATGAGCCAGTCTCACTCGCCCTTGCTCACCGACGATGACAACCTGCGCCCTTGCGTGGTGATTCCGGTTTATGACCATCCCACCACCATCGCCAGGGTTTGCGCCGGCCTTGCACCGCTCGGGCTACCCATCGTGCTGGTGGATGATGGGTGCAGCGCACCGTGTGCCGAGGTGCTGGATACGCTCGCCGCCGAAGGCCATCACCTGGTACGCCGTGAGCACAATGGCGGCAAGGGCGCGGCGGTGCGTAGCGGCCTGACTGCTGCTGAACAGCTCGGCTTTACGCACGCCCTGCAGATAGATGCCGACGGCCAGCACGAGGTCAGCGACCTGCCCGCCTTCTTGAGCGCCATGCGGGCTCGTCCCGAGTGTCTGCAGATCGGCTACCCCGAATACGATGCCAGCGTGCCGCGCATTCGCTTCTACGGTCGCTATGCCTCACACGTCTGGGTATGGATAAACACGCTGTCATTGGCGATCCGCGACACCATGTGCGGCGTGCGCCTGTATCCGATCGCCGCCACCAACCGCCTGCTGCTGAGGCATGATTGCGGCGACCGCATGTCCTTTGATACCGAGATACTGGTGCGTTGGTATTGGGCCGATGGCGATGTCGCCAACCTGCCGGTGCGGGTCAGCTATCCCACCGATGGCGTCAGTCACTTCCGGCCTGGCCACGACAACCTGCTGATCAGCACCATGCACACACGACTGTTCTTCGGCATGTTGCTGCGCTCACCCAAGCTTGCATGGCGCACGCTCAGCACACGTGGTGCATCAACCGACAGTCCCACTACTCCTTCAGAGAGGCACGAATGACGCATTGGTCACGCTTATCGGAGACCGGCTCGCTAAACGGCATGCGTCTGATGGTGGCCATTCGCCGCCGACTGGGTGCCTGGCCGTTTCGCATCGCACTATTCCCCGTACTGGTGTGGTA
Organism: Cobetia sp. L2A1; assembly: GCF_009796845.1. Taxonomy (NCBI): domain Bacteria; kingdom Pseudomonadati; phylum Pseudomonadota; class Gammaproteobacteria; order Oceanospirillales; family Halomonadaceae; genus Cobetia; species Cobetia sp. L2A1. Next base: position 3,188,378 of record NZ_CP047025.1, read on the forward strand.
CTTCCTGCTACGCGGTAGTGCACGCCGCGCCTCCTTCGATTACTTGAAGCGTCTCGATCCTACTCTGAGCGGCCTGCGCCTGTGGGCGCGTAGCTTCGCCCACTTCATGCAGTTCGGTGAGGCGGTGATGGACAAGGTATCCGCCTGGAGTGGTGAGATTCCGCTTACCTCACTCGTCGGTACCGGCCCGGAAGATCTACGCCAGGCAGCACTGCGTCGCGAAGGCGGCGTCATCCTTGTCGCTCACCACGGCAACCTCGATGTCATCAATGCGATCGGTGAGCGCAATGACATTGACCTGTGCGCACTGGTCCATACGCGCCATGCCGAGAAATTCAATCAGTTGCTGGAGCAGGCCACCGGCCGCAAGCCGCCGCAGGTGATAGAGGTCAGTGACATCACGCCCGCCACGGCGATGGTCCTGGGTGATCGCGTCAATCGCGGCGGCTTCGTGGTGATTGCCGCCGATCGCGTGTCGATTCCGCCCACCGCCGACACAGTGCCAGCTGATACAAGCACTGCTGACACACACGAGGGCGGCGTGATCTCGGTAACGACAACGGCCGATATCTCGCTCAAGCCACGCGTGCATCACTGTGACTTTCTGGGAGAGTCCGCCCCCTTTCCGGAAGGCCCCTTCATGCTGGCCGCACTGCTGCGCTGCAACGTCTACACCCTGGGCTGCGTACGTGAGCGTGGCGGCGCTCATCCACGTTTCCGGGTCGATTTTGCGCCCTTTGATGACAGCCGTGACATCAAGCGCAGCGCTCGTCAGGCATGGATCCATCAGGCTATTCAGCGCCACGCCAAGCACCTCGAAGCACGTGTGAAGCGCCATCCACTACAGTGGTTCAACTTCTTCGATTTCTGGCATCAGGTGCCCAGCAATGAGTCCGCATCTGACAGCACTGACAGCACGCCAAGTACTGACAACAACGCCTGATCTCCGCCACTTTTTTCTTTTCGTCTGGAACTCCGTCATGCCACAGCCTGTTACCGCCAGCTCATCGGCCCTGATTCTCGAGGGTCGCGAGATCAGCCTCGAACAACTGATTGATGTCGCTGAAGGTCGCCTTGAAGTGTGCCTCAGTGATGACCCCATCTTCCGCGCACGTATCGAGGCCGGCCCGGCACTGCTGGAGCGGCTGCTGGAAGAGGAAGGTGTGGTCTACGGCGTGACGACCGGTTACGGCGATTCCGTGACTCGTGCCGTGCAGGGTGCTGAAGATCTCGAAGCGCTGCCACGTCATCTCTATACCTTCCACGGCTGCGGCATGGGCGCGAACCTGGACGTGGTCAGCAGTCGCGCGGTGGTCATGGTGCGCCTCATTTCACTATGCCGTGGAGTCTCCGGTGTCAGCGTCGCCCTGCTGGAGCGCCTCACCTGGCTGCTGAATCACGACATCCTGCCGCGTATTCCCGAAGAAGGCTCCGTCGGCGCCAGTGGTGATCTCACGCCGCTGTCTTACGTGGCCGCTGTGCTGTGTGGTGAACGTGAGGTATGGGTACGCCCGAGCGCCGACCAACCCCATGCCCTGCGCCCGACGGCGGAGGTGTTCACGGAGCATGGCCTCGCGCCCTACGTGCTGCGTCCCAAGGAAGGGTTGGCGCTGATGAATGGCACTGCGGTGATGACAGCACTGGCCGCCCTCGCCTTCAGCCGTACCACCTACCTGAGTCGTCTGAGCAGCCGTATCACTGCACTGGTGGTACAGGCGCTGGAAGGCAATCCCTACCACTTCGATGCTGACCTGTTTGCCGCCAAGCCGCATCCCGGTCAGGCACGCGTGGCGCAGTGGTTGCGTGATGATCTCGCGCATCCGGCAGCGCCCGAGGTCGATGCCACACCCATCAACTCACCACGCCTGCAAGACCGCTACTCGACACGGTGTGCGCCGCACGTCATCGGCGTGGTCGAAGATAGCCTCGACTGGTGGCGCCGCTTCCTCGAGACCGAACTCAACAGCGCCAACGACAATCCGCTGATTGACGTCGATGCTGGCAAGATCCTGCACGGCGGCCACTTCTACGGCGGCCATGTCGCCATGGTGATGGACAGTCTCAAGATAGCGGTCGCCAATCTGGCCGACCTGCTCGATCGACAACTGGCCCTGCTGGTCGACAGCCGCTACAACCGCGGCCTGCCCAGCAATCTGAGTGGTGCCACGCCGGAACGCGCAGCGCTCAACCACGGCTACAAGGCAGTGCAGATCGGCGCTTCCGCGTGGACGGCAGAAGCCCTCAAGCAGACCATGCCTGCCAGCGTCTTCTCACGCTCCACCGAGTGCCACAATCAGGACAAGGTCAGCATGGGCACCATCGCCGCGCGTGATGCACTGCGGGTACTGACACTGGTCGAGCAGGTCGCCGCGGCCACGCTGCATGCGGCGATTCAAGGCACCGAGCAACGTGCTGCACTGGCCGGAGACAGCGGCACGCCGCCGGTGCTGGCGGGGTTTGTCGAGATGCTACGCCACGACATCGCACGCCTTGAAGAAGACCGTGGACTGGAAGCCGATCTACGCCTGCTGTGTGCGCGCATCCGTGAGCGTCACTGGTCGTTTGAGCTGGCAGCAGTCGGCGGCGCAGAAGGAGCGCAGGCATGAACGAGTTCACGAGCCTGAATTCAGACCCTTCCGAGACCAGACCCATCGACACGCTCCTGCCGGTCGCCACGGTTGAAATGGAAATCCCCTTCCACGATGTCGACATGATGGAAGTCGCCTGGCACGGCCACTATGTGCGTTATCTCGAGATCGCGCGCTGCAAGCTGCTCGATATGCTCGACTACAACTACTCGCAGATGCGCGAATCAGGCTTCGCATGGCCGGTGATTGATCTGCGCCTGCGCTATGCAGGCCCGGCACGCTTCGGCCAGCGCATCACGATCACTGCGCGCCTGCGTGAGTGGGAGAACCGCCTCAAGCTCGACTATGTGATTCGCGATGCCGAGAGTGGCAAGCGATTGACGCGTGGCTACAGCGTGCAGGTTGCGGTGGGACTGGAGGATGGCGAGATGCTGCTGGCCTCGCCGCGCATTCTGATCGACCGGCTAATGAACTGGCAGACGATTCAGCTATCTGAAGAGCAATCGACAGAGATGTCTGAAGCACCACTGTCCAAAGTACCGCCGGAGAAGAATGCCAACGGCCATACAGGAGTCTCTCACTCATGATGCAACGCTTGCTTCGCCTACCCGCCCTTGCGGCGGCTGCTACCTGTCTCGTGATGCTCAGCGTTTCGCTGCCATCTGCTTACGCTGCCGAATTTGACGCGCGCGCACTGACCGAACAACTGGCGCGCAGCGCGCCAACCTGTGGTGATTTCAAGCAGGTACGCTGGCTGGAGGATGTCGGAGTCGATGTCAAAAGCCGCGGCCACTTTGCCTTGCTGGGAGATCCGGTCTCGCCCGAAGGGCTGGTGTGGGAGACCACGTCCCCCATCGAAAACCGTCTCGAGATGCGCCCCGGCTCAGATCAGGGTCCGAATGGAGAAAAGCTGCCCGCGGACCAGCAAGCCATGGCAGAACTGTTGATCAATTTCTTCCACGGTGACTGGCAGACACTTGAGGAGCATTTTGATCTCACGCTCACGGGCACGCCGGATGATTGGCAGGCCACGCTCACGCCCAACAATGCCCAGCTGGCCGAGGCCATCGAGCACCTCGAGATTGACGGCAGCAGCTGGCTTGAACACCTGACACTGAACAGTACCGATGGTGATCGCCTCAACCTGACGCTTACGCCGCGTAGCCAGTGTACTGAATGACGCCTTCGCCTCTCGAATCAGGCGCTGTCGCAGCCCCCAAAGGCCTTGATCGCCGCGGTTGGCGTTGGGGGTGGGCCTGCGTCCTGCTGGTGTGTGCCGTACTGCTCGCCCTCAAGCTGGTGCCACAAAGCCCATGGCGGGGCGCGATTGATACTCGCATTACCGCCATGCTGCCCCAGCAGGAGCGCAGTCCGCTGGCCACGCGCGCCGAATCTCTCGATGACACTGCCAATCGGCTGGTCATCCTGCTGGGGGCTGCCGACACTCGCCAAGCGTCCGTGGCCAGCCGCGACGCCGCGGCGAAAGCATTGCGCGACGCGCTGGCGCCGCTCACGACGCTGGATGACGCCCGTAGCCTCGAAAGCCTGCGCCTGCCCACCGAGGTGCAACCGGCGCTGATCGCACCTGAACTGCGCTCGCTGAGTGACGAGCAATGGCAGGCACGCGCCCTTGCACAACTCTTCCAGCCAGGCGGCCAGCGTGATCTGGTACGCGACCCGTTCGGACTGGGCAGTGCCTGGCAGTCGTGGCTCACGCCGAGCAACCTGCGTCTGAGTGACGGCCAACTGTTACTGCGTGATCCCGAGGCACAGAAAGGCACGCCAGCCAGTGTCGGCTATCGCATGATCAGCGCCACGCTGACCGGTAGCGCCTATGCCATGGAAGACCAGCAGCAACTGCAACAGGCGGTGGACACCGTGACGGCAGCCTACCCCGAGGTACGCCTGCTGCGATCTGGGCTGGTATTCCACGCCAGTGCCGGTGCGCGTCAAGCCAAACACGAGATGTCGACCATTGGGCTGGGCTCGCTGATCGGCATCTTGCTGCTGCTATGGGCAGTGTTCCGCACGCCGCGTCGCCTGCCGCTATTGATGCTGCCGGTCGCGACTGGCGTGCTGTTTGCCTTGCCGCTGACGTGGTGGGTCTTCGGCAGCCTGCATGTGCTGACACTGGCGTTCGGGGCCAGTCTGATCGGCATCTCCATCGACTATGTGCTGCACCTGGAATGCATGCGTCGCCTCGCCGTGCGGGATGCAAGAACCGCCAACGTTGGCCTGCAACGTCTGTGGCCAGGCCTGACACTGGGACTACTGTCGAGTCTGGCGGCCTATCTGGCGATCACGCTGACACCCATGCCTGGCCTGCGCCAGATGGGCATGTTTGCCGCGCTGGGATTGATTGGCGCCTGGTTGAGCGTACGCCTGTGGTTGCCACGTCTGCCGTTACCGGCTGACGCGACCCGCGAGGATTCACCGGCAGCGCGCAGTGCCGCATGGCTGGCGCGCTGCATTCCCGGCAAGCGCAGCTGGGCGCTACTCACACTGGTGCTGGCCGCTGCGCTGACCAGCCTTTATGGGTTGCGCAGCGATGATCGCCTCACCCAGCTCAACCCTTCCCCCCAGGCGCTGATCGATCAGCAACGTGACGTGCAGCGTCTGCTCGCCGAACCGGATGGCCTGCGCTACCTGATCGTGAGTGCCGACGATGGCGCCACCCTGCTGACGCGTCTGCATCAGCTTGAGCCCACCTTGACGCAACTCGCGGAGGTAGGAGAACTTGGCCACTGGGCAAGTCTCGCTCAGCAGCTGCCGACGCTCGCTCAGCAAGAGGCCAATCTGAGCGCCCAGCGCGAGCGGACGGCAACGCTGCTACCGAAAGTACTCAGCAAGGCAGGCTTGCCGGTGGCGCTGGTAGAGCGCGCAGACAAGGCGCTGAAGGATGCACACTCGCTGCTGCCAGCCGACTGGGTCGCACTGCCCGCCGGCGAGATGGGTCAACGACTATGGTTGAAGGAGCAGGATTCAGCTGTCGGCATCGTACGCTTCGGTGACATCAGTCCCGGCGCGGGTGATGCTCTCGAGACGCTTGCCGCTGGCGACCCGACCCTCGAATACGTCGATCAGGTCGCACGTCTCTCCCATACACTGGGGCGGATTCGTAGCGAGATGGCATGGTTGGTCGGCAGTGCAATCATGTTGATCAGCTTGCTCCTGGCGCTTCGCTATCGTCGCGCCAGCTGGCGAGCACTGTTGCCGCCACTGGGCGGACTGGTACTGACACTCTCGGTGCTGACGCTCGCTGGAATCGGTCTCAATCTGTTCCATCTGCTCGGGCTGCTATTGGTACTGGGGATTGGTCTTGATGCCGGCATCTTCTGTGCCGAGCATCCTGCGACAACGAGGCACAACCCACGCACAGACGAGGCGGCGACCCAAGCCAACCGCCGCGCGTCACAGGCCAGCCTGCTGGCAATCTCGCTCTCGTGTGCCTCCAGCCTGCTCGCTTTTGGGCTATTGAGCTTCAGCCAGACACCGGCACTGGCCGCGCTCGGGCTGGCCTGCCTGCTCGGCTTGACCGCGACATGGTGCCTGGTGCCCTTCGCCCGCAGCTGAGAAGTCCCCAGCACATTGGACTATTGGGAATACTGGAGGTATTGCGCGCACTCTCCACGAGACCCGCAAGACCCGCAAAACCCGCAACTCGCACACCATAACGATAACGAACGCGATAACGACAGGGGACGACGCCATGGACACGGCCAACGACTCGCACAAGGGTGTGAACACACGCGCAGAGAAAGAGGTCATCATCATCGGCGCAGGCCCGGCCGGCGCTGCAGCGGCAGCCTGGCTGGCACGTGCTGGCCATGCGGTGCGCGTGCTGGAACGCAGCCACTTCCCGCGCTTCTCGATTGGCGAGAGCCTGCTGCCACGCTGCATGCAACATCTCACCGCCTGTGGACTGATGCCTTACGCCGCGGCAGGTGGCTACCAGCCCAAGACTGGCGCTGCCTTCACGCGGCGTGGCGAACATCGTCACATCGATTTCCGCGACAAGTTCAGTGACGGGCCGGGCACCACCTGGCAAATCGAGCGTGCTGACTTCGATCAGCGCCTGATCGAAGGTGCGCGCGAATACGGTGCCAAGGTCGAATTCGGGGTGACCGTCAACGGCTTTTGCGCCGCCAAGGGCAATGATGGCCCACGCCTCACGCTTGACGATGGCCGTGAGCTGGAAGCCGCCTTCGTGCTGGATGCCAGCGGTTATGGTCGCGTACTGGCGCGCCTCGAATCCCTCGAACGTGACCCACGTCTGGAGCCACGCGTCGCGCTGTTCGGGCATGTCCATGACGGCATCGCAGGCCTCACGCCGCCTGCCGAAGGCTATCATCGCGACAACATCCTGATCGCCTCGCATCCGGTGCACCCGGATGTCTGGTATTGGCTGATTCCCTTTGCCAATGGCCGCGCCTCGCTGGGCGTCGTTGGCCCGCGCGAGCTGATCGAGGCAACCGGCGATGATTCAGAAAATTCCCTGAACAAACAGCAGCGTCTCTGGCAGTGGGTCAATGAAGAACCGCGTCTGAACGAGCTGCTGCGTGATGCCACGCCAGCCAATGCCGTGCAATCGCTCGGCGGCTACAGCGCTGATGTCAGTCGTCTGCATGGGCCAGGCTATGCACTACTCGGCAACGCGGGGGAGTTTCTCGACCCGGTATTCTCCTCCGGCGTCACCATCGCGCTGGAATCAGCGCTGCGTGCGATGCCGCTGGTCGAGCGCGAACTGGCCTGTACCGATGAAGGCCAACGTCCGGATTGGGCCACTGAGTTCGAGCAACCCTTGCGCCGTGGCATCAACGTATTCCGTGAATTCGTCACTGCCTGGTATGACGGACGCCTGCCCGAGATCATCTATCATCCTGATCCCCATCTGCGTATTCGCCAGATGATCAGCGCCGTGCTCGCCGGTTACGCCTGGGATGAACAGAACCCCTTCGTCAGTGCCAGCCATCGTCGTCTCACCGCCCTGGCCACGCTCTCTGCCAGTGCGCATGACACACGGCAGTCGGCGGCCAGAAAAGGTAAAATATCGTCATGAACTCACTGCCCTCCTACGCCAACGATGCATCAACTCACTTGTCAGGCATTGTCTGTAAATTGCGTGCACACTGCCGACCGCTGCTCGCCGCTGGCCTGGGACTAGCTGCCAGTCTATTGCTGAGCGGATGCAGCCTGTTCGCCCCACAACCGCTGAGCGCGCAAAGCCCGATGCCGGCGCTCTCCAGCCTGCAAGAGACGACGACACAACGTCTGAGCCTGCAAATTGAACGTAATGATACTGCACAGAGTCGTGCTGAACGTGATGTTGGCAGCGATGGCGACAAGGCTGCTGAATCAGCCGATCGCCTGCCGCCACTGCTCGGGGTACTACGCCAATCGCCGGAGGCCATGCGCCTGGTGCTGCTCAGCGTGCAGGGCCAGCGCCTGCTGACGCTGGTGCATGACAAGGACGGCAGCCGCTTCGAGAATGCGCGCCCCGATGTACTGGAAAAGCTGCCCTTCACCGCTGACTGGCTCGCGAGGCGCATCAGCTGGGTGCATTGGCCGCAAGCTGCCATCGACAAGGCCTTCATGGGCACTGACTGGCAGCTGGTACAGACCGGCGACTGGCAGCATCCGAATCAGCCCGCGCAGCGCATCATCCGGCAGGGAAATGAGGTCATCGCCGAGCTGGATCGTGACGCACAGGGCCGCGTCTCGTTGCGAGACATGGCGGCAGACATGGTACTTGTCCTGACGCCGCTAGCATCTGCAGATGCGCCGCCTCCGACGGCTGCGACCCGCACCTCATCGCGTGAGTCGGCGCTTCACTTCAACACTGATTCTCTTGAACTAGCCTCACTGGAACCGTCTACGCATGACTGATATCGCTTCATCCTCGGCTGCTGGCTCGACGGCGACCTCAACGGCTGACCTGGGCGTTGGTGCCTCAGGCTCAAGCTCCGCCTGCCGTCTGTCACGCCCCGGCATCGTCTGTCCGCTAGGCGCTGATCATGGGCTGATTTCCAGTGCCCTGTTCAGCGCTAGCCGTGGCCTGCGTATCAGTGATGATTTCAGTCCCGGTACACCGCTACCGCTGGGGCGTGTCACCACGCAACTGGTAGATGACGGCGAATGGCCTGCGCCGATGCGCTCGCGCAACAATCGACTGTTGGCAACGGCATTGGAGCAGCTGACACCAGAGCTTGAAGCCCTGCGTGTGCAGGGCATCGCGCCAGAGCGCATCGGCGTGGTGCTCGGCACCAGTACCTCCGGCATCGGCGAAACGGAAGCCGCGATGGAGGCACACCGCGCCGGCGTGGCGCAGGGGACAGACAGCGCTGATAGCTGGCCGACGAGCTTTGAATATCGTCGTCAGGAACTGGGCGCGCCCGCCGAGTGTGTCGCCTGGTTGAGTGGCGCAGCCGGGCCGGTCTACACCCTCTCCACTGCCTGCACTTCCAGTGCCAAGGCGCTCGCCAGCGCACGACGTCTCCTTGCATCTGGTCAGTGTGATGCGGTGATTGCCGGAGGGGCGGATAGCCTGTGTTACATGACCGTCAAGGGCTTCATGAGTCTGGAAGCCGTCAGCCGCCGCGAATGCCTACCACTGGGCGCGGCGCGCGATGGCATCAATCTCGGCGAGGCGGCAGTGCTGTTCGTGGTCACGCGGGAATCCGGTGGCATACAGCTGACCGGCGTAGGCGAATCCAGCGATGCCCATCACATCTCCGCGCCCTGCCCCAATGGCAGCGGTGCCGAGGCCGCGATGCGGGCTGCACTCGTCAATGCGCGGCGCTCGCCGAGCGAGATCGACTACATCAATCTGCACGGCACGGCCACGCCGCTCAACGATGCGATGGAGAGCCTGGCCATCAGCCGCTTGTTTTCCCAAGACGCCGAAGGCGCAGAAAGCACAGATGACGCCCACACGCTGATGCCCGCCGTCAGCTCGACCAAGGCATTGACCGGCCACACCCTGGGTGCCTGTGGTGCGCTGGAAGCCGCCTTCTGCTGGTTGACGCTGCAACACGGCCGCCTGCCGCCACATGCCACGCCGCGGGATGCGCTTGATCCCGAGCTGGCCGCGCTCAACATCGTCTATCGTGATCGCCCCGAGACCCCGCCGCTGCGGGTGATGAGCAATGCCTTCGCCTTCGGCGGCAACAATATCTCGCTGGTGCTGGAACGCCACCCAGCCTCGACAGAACGGTCTACGGAGCCATCTGCCGAGCTGACCAAGGAGCCGTCTGCCGAGCTGACCAAGGAGCCTTCCGCATGCTGACATCGCCCTCGGATTGCTGGCCGACCCTGCCCTGTGACATCGGCCCCTATGTGCCACACGAGGCGGGCATGTGCCTGCTGGATCGCATACTGGCCTGCGATGCCACCTCGCTGATCGCCGAGGTCTGCCCCACCGCGGATGATCTGTTCGCCGAACCGGACGCCAATGAGCAGCCCGTGATTCCCGCCTGGGTGGGACTTGAGTGGATGGCGCAGGCCATCGCGGCGTGGTCTGGCCTGCAGGCCGCGCGTAGCGGGCAGCTGCCACGTATCGGCTTTCTGCTCGGCAGTCGCCGGTTTGAAAGCGAAATTGCTGCCTTTCGATGCGCGCATCGCTGGCAGATTCATGTGCAGCTCGACTATCGCGCCACTAACGGTCTGGGCGCCTTCACGGCACATATCAGTGATGACAGCGGCACCCGCGTCGCCAGCGCCGGAGTGAATGTCTTCGAGCCAAGCGACGCTATCGATAGCCCTGCTGACAGTTCAGCCAACACCGATTCCAACGCCCCACTTTCCTCACCCGGACAGCAGGATGCTGCCGGTGCCTCATTGCAAGGTAATCCCTGATGTCTGCCATTCCCTCTTCTGACGTGCATGCTGACGTGCGTACTGACGCCACCTCTGACAGCGGCCCCGAGACTACCCCTGACATCCACAGCCGCGAGTGGATTCTGGTCACCGGCTCCAGCCGCGGCATCGGCCGCGCTATCGCACTGCGTCTCGCCCGCGACGGCTACAACCTCGTGCTGCACTGCCGCTCACGCCGTGACGCTGCCGAAGCGGTCGCCCGCGAGATCACCACGCTGGGCGGCGAATCGCGCATCCTGTGCTTTGACGTCGCCGACCGTGCCGCAGCCAAGCTGGCGCTCGAAACCGACATCGAGACGTATGGCTGCTATTACGGTGTGATCTGCAACGCCGGCATTCATGCTGACAATGCCTTTCCCGCGCTGACCGATGAAGACTGGGACAGCGTGATTCGCACCAACCTTGACGGCTTCTATAACGTGGTCAAGCCACTGGCGATGCCGCTGGTGCGCCGCCGCAAGCCGGGCCGCATCATCGTGATGTCGTCCGTCTCCGGCATGATGGGCAACCGGGGCCAGGTCAACTATTCCGCCGCCAAGGCGGGGCTGATCGGTGCCGTCAAGGCACTGGCGGTAGAGCTGGCCAAGCGCCGTATCACCGTCAACGCGGTTGCGCCAGGCGTGATCAATACCGAGATGACTGACGGCGTCGAGATGGAAGAGGCGCTGAAGATGATTCCCATGCGCCGCGCCGGTGAGGCGGAAGAAGTCGCCGCCACCGTGGCCTTCCTGTGCTCGAAGGATGCTGGCTACATCACGCGCCAGACCATCGCCGTCAATGGAGGCATGTTCTGATGACAACGACATCCTCCCTGCGCGGCCACCGTGTCGTCGTCACCGGCATGCACGGCTTCTCGCCGATCGGCAATGACTGGCCGACGCTGCGCGCCAATCTCAAGGCGGGCCAGACCGGCATTCGTTATATCGAGGAGTGGGACAAGTACGACGGCCTCAACACGCGTCTCGGCGCGCCCGTCAACGACTTCACGCTCCCCACGCATTACAACCGCCGCGCACTGCGCAGCATGGGGCGCGTCGCACAGCTGGCGACGCGTTCCAGCGAATTGGCGCTTGAGGCGGCGGGCCTGCTCGACAGCGCGCTCAAGGAAAGCGGCCAGATGGGCATCGCCTATGGAGCCTCCGCCGGTGAGCCAGCCGCAGTGGCGGACTTCGGCAACATGCTGATCAACCACTCCACTGACGGCCTGAACGCCAACTCCTATATCCGCATGATGGCGCACACCGCGCCGGTCAATATCGGCGTCTTCCTGGGTATCAAGGGGCGGATCCACACCACCTCCAGCGCCTGCACTTCCGGCAGCCAGGGCATCGGCTATGCCTATGAGGCCATCCGCTTCGGTCGCCAGACCGCGATGGTGGCCGGTGGCTGCGAGGAGCTATCCGCCGCGGATGCCGCCGTGTTCGACACCCTCTTCGCGACCAGCACCTGCAATGACCATCCAGAGCGCTCACCTCGCCCCTTCGATGCCGAGCGGGATGGGCTGGTGATCGGCGAAGGCGCCGGCACGCTGATACTGGAAGAGCTTGAACACGCGCTGGCGCGTGGCGCGACCATTCACGCCGAGATTCTCGGCTTTGGCACCAACTCCGATGGTCGCCACGTTACCCAGCCAGATGCCAACATGATGGAAGCCGCCATGCGCATGGCGCTGGAAGATGCCGGTGTCGAGGCCTCTGATATCGGCTATGTCAGCGCCCATGGCACCGCCACCGAGCGTGGTGATATCGCCGAGAGCCACGCCACCTACGCCGTATTCGGCGATCGTACGCCCATCAGCGCCTTCAAGAGTTTCACCGGCCATACACTGGGCGCGTGTGGCGCACTTGAAGCCTGGGTCGCCATCGAGATGATGCGTGAGGGCTGGTTCCACGGTACCGCCAATCTGGAGAACGTGGACCCACACTGCGCAGCGCTTGATTATCTGCGCGCCGGTGGACGCGAGATCGAGACAGATACCGTGATGAGCAACAACTTCGCCTTCGGTGGCATCAACACCTCGCTGATTCTGCGTCGCTGGCAAGGCGACTGAGCAGCGTTTGAGGCCGCAAGACAGTGTCGCGACTGGACGACTTTGCAGCGAGCAAGTTCTAGCGCAATATACGCGCCCGCTGCATGGGCTAAGGTGTAACAAGCATCGCCATTGCGCCACAGCCGTCCGCGATTCATGCCTTTCGCTCACACTACCGTTCATAGCTTCATGAGGAGATTCAGATGGTGTCATCCGTTCGCCAGCAGTTATCGTCCCTGCCGCGCATCCCGCGCGCAGTACGCTCGGCCCGTGTGCTGGCGCTGAGCGCCGTCATGCTGATCGGTTCAGCAGGCCTGCTGGCCTCTGCACCGGCGGCAGCGCGGGATACGCAACACTTCCTGCCGATCATGCCGGTAATGGCCAGCACCGCGGCCAGCCAGCGGCTGGGCAAGGATGTCGCCTTCTTCTTCGGTGATAAAAAGCCCTACGAGCGTATCGAGAAGCGTGGTTGGGCGCGGGCGAATCCGAAGACCAACTCGTCTAACAAGAGCGATGCTGAAGCCTGTCGCTGGGTGTTCCTCTCTGCGCTGCGTGAACTGCAGGAAAAAGCGCGTGAGTATGGTGCCAATGCCGTTATCAACATTCGCAGCGATTACGATAACGTGGCCTATTCCAGTGCCGAGAAGTACGAATGCCACTCGGGCAATATCGTCTCTGGTGTCGCGCTGCGCGGTGATCTGGTGATCCTGCATCCCAAGAACTGATGATCGCTGGCGATGAACGGGATGATGGGCAGGCGACAAGCCGCGTGAACACGCCTGCTGACTCGCCAAGCGTGCCGCCCAGCACCGCGCACCCCGCGATTCGCTGCGTGGTGCTGGGCGCGGCGCAGACGATTGTCTCGCATGACCCTCATGCACTCGCCGCCTCGCTGGCGGTGAGTGGCGTGCTGTTAGCTTCACCCTCTCGGCCAGCCCGCCTGTGGCTGGCCGAGGCGTGTGTGCTGATCCCGCCTGCTGCCCCCAAACGCTCGGCCACGCCATCATTGGGCGAGCGACAAGCGGCTGTGGATAACACGGTCATCATTGAGTCACATCCGCCAACTGACGCATCATCTTCGCAAATGCCCGTCAGCCGGCCATCGCCCGCTAAGGCCCGCCGCCGCCAGCAACGTGAAGCCGAATCCCACCTCGCCCGTGTGCTGCTGTGTGAACTCGCCGCGGCTCAGGGTATTGCGCTACCACTTGCCGACTGGTCGCCGCGTGGCCAGGCACCCCACCACCCCGCGCTGCCTGAAGGCTTCTACGTCTCCATCGCCCACCGCCACGGCCATGTGCTCGTCGGCCTCGCCACCGCCCCGCTCGGGCTGGACCTCGAATACCACAACCCCCGTCACGCTCACGACCTCGACGCCCGCATCGCCATGCTGCCCCTGGACGCACGCGAACGCCTCGCCAAGGCATCACACCTCAGCGAGACAGAAAGACTGGACGGGTTTTATCGGGAATGGGTGCGGTATGAGGCTACATTAAAGATCACACACAACCATTTTAAATATTAAATTTATCAGCTATAAATGCTTGTGATTTTTTCAAGCATACGAACAGAAATCTGAAATTCTTCATTGTTAATATGATTTAGTGCTTCATAGGGTTTTGAACCAGTACCAGGAGGTAATCCTAACTGTTCCTCTATGTCATTAACAAGAACTAACCCACAACCCACTTCATCTTCAATTGCATCCAAAATCTTTTGCGTAGAAATGTCAGCAGCATTTATAGCATCTCTACCCTTGTGTAATTGATGATCTAAATCATATACTGCAACATATGGAATAAGGAAGCAGTTTAAAAGCTTGATATATTGAGGAATACTATTTTTCGAACCACAATCAATTGCGGTATACTCATAATTAAATACATCAAGCCTTTTAGCTAAGGCAGGAATAACCGCTTTTTCAGTCGCGCCTTCTAAGAGTATAACTTTCTTGGCAAAAAACAGTTCACTTCTATCCGGATTTATCCAATATGTGAGATTGAAATCCCTTTTTTCATTACCTTCAAATATATCACCCGCACACTTCCTTACAACAGTGCCTACTTCATCATTACTTTTATCAGCAATATATATAGAGCGATACCTTTCCAAATCGATGAGACCGCTTGAGTGGGTACATATAATTACTTGACTACCTAGATCCGAAAGCTTTACAAAAGAATCAAAGAGCTGCCTTTGTGCTTGCGGATGTAAATACAACTCAGGCTCTTCAAATATAAAATATTTTGAATTTGATATTCTGACATCTTCATCGGCATGTATTCTTCCCGGAGTCTGCTTGGCCAATACTTGTACCAACGCAAGTGTCAATGCTCTTTGAAGGCCATGACCTTTTCTCACTATATCCGTTCTTACACCATCGTCGATCCAGATCTGAGTATTAGACTTAATAACACTATCAATGTCAGGCTCCTTTATTTCAATATCTATCTTTGTGCCCCAGACGCTAAGCTCACGAGAAAGAGAAAGTTCAAGATCAGTTATTTCCTGAGGCCTTCTTTCATGATGCTCGCCATCATCATTTAAATTGAAAATTGAAAACAACTCAGCCAACCTCTCTTTAGCCGACCTCCAATCATGATTGCTTTCAGACATAGAGGATATTACACCGGAATAAATCCTACCAAAGACACTAGATTCTTTTGAGCTAAAATCAGACACAGCATCTTTTACTGCGGGTATGAAGTACAATTCTCCAAAACTACTTGCAGCAACAGACTTCAAGCCCAAGAATTCAGTCTCTTCTTTTTGGTAAATAAATTCTAGCTCCCCTCTATGCTCCTCAATATACGAGGCTTGAGCATTCACTACATCTTGCTTATTAATCCGCCCTTGAGCAGGTAAGAAATCTATTAAAGGCGTACCTTCAACATTTTCTCTTTTTGTATAACTAGAAGCTTCCTCTTCTCTAAGCCACTCTATAGTACACTTTTCAACAAAACCTCTATATTCAAAACTTCCTCCTTTGTATGCAGTCTTACGCACAGTTATTTTATTATCAGAAGTCAAATACTTGGTAAACTTGGCTTTTTCTACATCCGACAAATCGTTAAAAACTATCTCAACAAACAAAATTTCAGAGTCACAATTAAAATCTAAATCCTGGTGCTTTAATTGACTGAAGAAAAACAGTATTGCAGATAGTATATTTGACTTACCGTGATTATTCCTTCCGATAATCACCATTAAATCTTGCGCTTCGATATCTATCTCTTTGATAGATCTCCAATTAGATATCTTCAGAGAATCAAATCTCATAAAAAAGCTCCATTAAAATAGAAAATCTTAATCTACTTAAAGAAGTTAACAAGAATAAAAAAACCCGCCAGAGAAATCTCTGGAGGGCTTAGAAAAACCATACTGCGAGTTACTTAACGGCGGCGACCACGGTAATTTCACACAGCAGTTCCGGGCTGGCCATGGGGGCTTGTACGCAGGCGCGGGCGGGGGCGTGACCTTGTGGTACCCAGCTATCCCAGACGGCGTTGAAGGTGCTGAAGTCGTCCATCGTCTTGAGGTAGACGGTGGCGGAAAGCAGATGCTCGCGGTCGCTGCCGACTTCTTCAAGCAAAGCGTCTACGCGAGAGAGCATGCTTTCTGCCTGGACGGTCATGGTTTCAAAGCGGTGTTCTGGCCCAGCGACCTGACCACACAGGTAGATGGTGTTGTTGTGGATCACGGCGCGGCTCATGCGTGGCTTGGTGTCATGGCGTTGAATCGTCATCGAGAATGTCCTTTTACTGTTCTTCTTGGATTGATGAAAGGCGCTGCCCATCAATATGACGAGTGACGCGCAATAGAGTGCATCATCAGCGTTCCAGATTCCTGCGGGCCGCGCAACGCGACCTGCGAGGTAATTATCGTTACAGAGCAGAGTTTCTTGATTGCGCATGTGCTTACACACACCCTGCCCCACGAAAAACGCCGCAGGCACGCCAACGATTGGCGGCACCTGCGGCGCGTGTTTCCACATCCACCTGATGGGGTGGCTAGCGCTGATTGTCTAGTACTTAACGAAGGATAAGCAGCGGCACGGTGGCGTGACGAATCATGTCGGTGGTGGTGCTGCCGACCAGCAACTGGCGAATCCGCGAGTGGCCGTAGGCGCCCATCACCTGCATGTCGATGGCGTACTCGGTGGAGTATTCCCGCAGACAGGTTTCTACCTGCCCGGCCTTGAGACTCGTCTTGACGTCAAAGCCCGCTGCCTGCAGCACATCACGTGCGGCATTGAGCGGTGTCTGATTCTCGACCGAATCCGCGCCTATCATCACCAGATGCAGCTCTGTGCCTTCCAGCAGCGGGCTGGCCGCCAGCACCTGCACAGCGCGACGAATGGTGGCACTACCATCAAAGGCGATCAGCACCTTGGTCGGCGCGGTGAAGACACCGGGCACTACCAGCACCGGACGATGCAGGCTGCGAATCACGCGCTCAAGATTGGTACCGAGATGCTCACTGGCCTGATCACCACTCTCACCACGCTTGCCCAATACCAGCAGGCGAATCTCGTCTTCAAGCTCTGTCAGTGTCTCGACCAGCGCGCCATTGCGCTGACGCGGACGCGGCGACTCGACACCCCCTTGTGCGGCGCGCTCGCAGGCGGCCTCCAGCATCAGGCGGCCTTGCTCCTGGGCGATACGTCCCCGCTGCTCATCCAGACTTGCGAGCTCTTCCAACAGGTGTTCACGCGCGCCAAGCCCGATGCTGCCGGAGAGATCACCCATGGTGGCCTCACCGACCACTTCATGGCGGTCAATCACGTGCAGGATGCTCAACGGTGCCTTGAGCTTCAGACTGACCCATACGGCGGCATCACAGACGGGGACGGCAAAGGCGGAGCCGTCAATGCAGGCAGTGACCTTGTCACTGTCTGTCGAGGCGACTGCAGACGATTCGCTCATGGCATGCTTCCTTTGTCTTGGCGGATGGCGTGGCGTCATCCGGTGAAAAGCGTTTCTTGGTGTGATTTCAGACTACCACTGCAACACGGCGGGCAGCCAGTTGCCTGACTGCCCGCCGTGGGGGATTACCGCTGTCTTTCAGGGGCTGTCCTCATATCTTGCGGAAAAGCACTCGCAGGATGTCCTGATGAGTGTCACTGACGAGCATCAGTGACTCATCAGTTTCTCGACGGCATCCGGCTTGTCGTGCACCGCGAAGCGATCTACCAGCGTGGCGCTGGCTTCGTTGAGGCCGAGCACCTCGACCTCGGTGCCTTCACGACGGAACTTGACCACCACGGTATCCAGCGCACCGATGGCAGTGATGTCCCAGAAGTGCGCACGGCTAACGTCAATCACCACGCTCTCGACAGTTTCCTTGAGGTCGAAACCGGCGGTGAATTGTTCGCTGGAGGCGAAGAACACCTGGCCCACGATACGGTATTCACGCGTGCGGCCATCGGCATTCATGTCGCTACCGATATGCAGCACCTGACCGATTCGGTTGGCGAAGAACAGCGCCGACAGCAGCACGCCGACCAGCACTCCGATCGCCAGGTTGTGCGTCGCGACCACGACGGCCACGGTCGCCAGCATGACGATGTTGGTGGACATCGGGTGACTCTTGAGATCACGGATCGACTGCCAGGAGAAGGTACCGATGGAGACCATGATCATCACCGCGACCAGTGCGGCCATGGGAATCTGCGACACCCACGGGCCGAGGAACACGACCATGATCAGCAACACAACACCGGCCACCATGGTGGAGAGACGCGTACGTCCACCGGATTTCACGTTGATCATCGTCTGGCCGATCATCGCGCAACCCGCCATGCCACCGAAGAAACCGGTGACGAAGTTGGCGGCGCCCTGCCCCTTGCACTCACGGTTCTTGTCGGAGTACGTGTCGGTCAGGTCATCCACCAGTGTGGCGGTCATCAGGGATTCAAGCAGGCCGACCAGCGCCAGCGGCAGCGAGTACGGCAGGATGATCCACAGCGTTTCAAGATTGAAGGGGATGTCCGGAATCAGGAATACCGGCAGGCTGTCCGGCAGTTCGCCCATGTCACCGACGGTACGGATATCAAGACCGACGATCATCGCGAAGAGGGTCAGCACGACGATGCAGACCAGCGGTGACGGCAGGATCTTGCCAATCTTCGGTACCAGCGGCAGCAGATAGATGATACCAAGGCCAGCAGCCGTCATGGCATAGACGTGCCAGGTGACGTTGGTCAGCTCCGGCAACTGAGCCATGAAGATCAGGATGGCCAGGGCATTCACGAAGCCGGTGACGACGGAACGAGATACGAAGCGCATCAGCGAGCCAAGCTTCAGATAGCCGAAGATGATCTGGAACACGCCCGTCAGGATGGTGGCGGCCAGCAGATATTCGAGGCCGTGGTCCTTGACCAGATCGACCATCAACAGCGCCATTGCGCCGGTTGCCGCTGAAATCATGCCCGGACGACCGCCCGCAATGGCCGTGACCACCGCGATCGAGAAGGAGGCATACAGGCCGACCTTGGGGTCGACACCGGCAATGATGGAGAAGGCGATCGCTTCGGGAATCAGGGCCAGTGCCACCACGAGTCCCGACAGGATGTCGGGTCTGAGGTTCGAGAACCACTGCTGTTTGAGGCTGCTTGTCATCGGGTCATCCGCAACATAGGGTGAGTAACAGGGTGTAGGTCGGTCTTGGACCGGAGCGATACATGTCGTGATGCATCGCCATGACAGCACTTGTGCGTGTCTTTCGCCGCCCGTGGCCGCTTTTTAGCCATACGCTATTCGCTCCGGGCGCCGTGTTCGGGCGTCCAGAGGGCTGTCATTCGACAGTAGAGAAACTCAGGGAGACAGGCATTCTATCAGCTGGACAGCGCCGACGCATCCGTCGTGTCGCGCCGTAGGTGGCGATCCATCAGGCTCTTGGCCAACATGGCACCCAGCACAAGGCCACCCCCCACCCAGCCACGCGGACTGAGCGTCTCATCCAGCGCCCACCACACCCATAGAATGCCGAACACGCTTTCCAGCAGCATCAGCAGTGCTACCTCGGCCGACGGCAGGTAGAGCGGGCCGCGCTGAATGAAGGTAAAGCCCAGCGGCGACAGGCCCAGACACAGCAGTGCCAGCCAGCCAGCGCGGTGTGCAAAATCGGCGGAATCCGACGGCCATAGCTGCTGGAGAACGCTCTCGTTACCGTGGGCGGCGAGCCACACACAGGTCAGCAGACCACACAGTCCGGTCAGCAGCCCCGACAACGTCAGCATCGGACTCATGTCGCTACCGGGCCGCGTTCGGCACAGCGTGAAGTTGGCGGCCAACGAAAGACTACAGCCCACCGCCAGCAGATTGCCTGCCAGCGAGCCGCTACCGGCCTCGTCCAGCACCAGCAAGGCGATGCCCGCCAGCGACGCCAGAATGGCCGCCCAGACATGCAGCCGTTGGCGCTCGCCCAACCATAGGCGTGACATCAGCGCCGCAAACAGCGGACTGGCGGCAAGGATGATCAGCACATTGCCCGCACGGGTGTACTGATTGGCAAGCACGAAGCCCAGCGTCGAGCCGGTAAACAGCAGCGCGACCCACAGCCCCGTGCGTCCACAACGCCGTACCGTAGCAAGGCATTGCGTCACGCTACCGCGATGCGTCAACAACACGATGCAGGCGAAGCCCAGCGCGGTCAGCACACCACGCCAGAACAGCAACGGCCCATCCGCGACATCTGCCAGTCGCAGCAACAAGGCATCTGGCGAAATCAGCAATACGCCAAAGGCCGTCAGTGCCACGCCGCGGGCAGAGGATGAGATGGGTGACGGCTCTCGCATCAGTCTGACTGACGCGAGAGGCGCCAATCGACCACCGGCCACCCGCGTGATTCAGCCAATGCGCGCAACGGTGCATCCGGCTGGGTCGCATGGGGATGGTCAACACGCTCCAGCAGTGGCAGGTCATTGTGGGAATCGGAGTAGCCCCATAGCGTCTGCGGCATGCGGTGGTTGCGGTCGGCCTTGGCAAGCCAGGCATCCAGCGCCGCCAACTTGCCTTCGCGGAAGGTGACAATCCCGGTAGTGGCCCCCGTGAAGCAGCCGTTGTCATCAAAGGCAGGATGCGTGGCGAGCGCGCCATCTGCGGTGAGGCGACTGGCGATCGGGCCGACGAGGTGATGCATCGACGCAGAGATGATCAGCGTACGATGCCCTGCTTCACCGTGCTCCGCGAGCCGTGAAATGCCGCCCTCCAGCAGGCGTGGCATCACCATTTCCTCAACGAAATCATCGACCTCGCGACGTACCTCATCACGATGACGGCCAATCAACGGGCTGAGCAGGTGCGCGACATGGGCATGGATATCCAGCGTACCGGCGTGATATTCGATCTGTTGCTGATCGCCCAGCGCCATGAACGCCTCGACATCCTCAATCCAGCCGCAGGCGGCCATCCAATGCATCCACATGCCACTGCAATCGCCGTCGAGCAAGGTATCGTCGAGATCAAACACGGCCAGTGGTGCATCCAGCTCACAGAGATGGCGCAGATACCCCTCACCCGGCGGCAGTAGTGGCGGCAACAGCGTCACGGCATCGCAGTCAGCGCAGAGGTCTGCCAACGGTGTACGGCAGGCCTCCACATCGGGGGCGGCATTCAGTGCGCGGGGAGCGCGAGGCGTTGGCAAAGGTCGAGTCACGACTGGCTCCAGGTGGACAGAGGATGGCGCGGCGTCCTGCCGTACCATGCGTGACCCTCGCATGCAGCGCCGCGCTGGGCAAGCGCCTGCATGCAGCAGACATCAATCCGGGCGCCTGTACCGGCAACGCCATCATGGATGCGTCAGTCGTGCCAAGGCCAGGCTGGCGATGGCGGTATCCTGCACACCGGTACCGGTGAGATCGGCCACGGTGATGAACTGTTGGCCATCGTCTTCGTCATTGGCTTGCTCGCGCAGTCGATGCCCCGCTGCCAGCAACGCGCCCAGCTCATGCACCTCAAACGAGGGCACCCCTTCCAGCCCCTTGAGCTCACCATTGGTTTCCGACTGGCTGCGGCTGTCGCACACGAAGTGATTGCAGCCGGCCAGTACGTCGCACTCAAGCTCGCGCTTCTCGGGGCTATCGGACCCCATGGCCGTGACATGCACGCCGGCCGGCAACATCGAGAGCTCCAGCAACGGCGAGCGTGACGGCGTGGCGGTGACGATGATGTCAGCGTTTTCGCACACGGCGTGCAGGCTGTCGTGACTGCGTACCGTCAGGCCGAGGCGCGCCTCTGTCTCACGTGCGAAATGCTCGGCACGCTCCTTGTCCCGCGCCCAGACATCGACACTCTCGATATCACGCACCAGCCGCAACGCTTCCAGCTGCAGGCCTGCCTGCTCACCCGCACCGATCAACGCGACACGCTTGCTGTCGGGACGTGACAGACACTCTGCCGCCACCGCACCGGCCAGCGCCGTGCGGATGGCCGTGAGATAGCCGCCATCATCCAGCAGCGCCTCGGCCACCCCTGTCTCGGCGGAGAACACCACCATCAGGCCATTGAGGCTCGGCAGGCCGCGCGCAGGATTGTTGAAGAAACCGGGGCTGATCTTGATCGCGAAATGCTTGAGGCCACGAATGTGCGCGGTCTTGACGTCGACCTCGCCGTTGGCCTCTTTAATCGCCATCGACAGGATCGGCGGCTGGACCACTTCGCCACGCCCCAATGCCATGAAGGCATCGCGGATAACCCCGAGCGCCGTGGCATCCAGCCCCACAACCTGTTCAATCTGTTCACGTGTATAGATCTGCATGCGTACTCCTCCTTCACATCGCCACTTTCACAATGGCGGGGCCGCTCGCACTCACTGTATCCCGCAAGCTCACTGTGTCCTTCATGCCAGCGGCAGTATTCATGCCAGCAATGCACGCGCCTGATCGAGCGTTTCCAGGCTGACGCCGTTGCCGCTGATGATCAGCGCGACACGCTTGCCGCGAATCGACTCGGCCAGCTGTGGGTCTGTCTCACCGAGACGAGACGCTTCCAGTGCCGCCAGCCCGACCAAGGCTGCACCTTCGACCAGCAGCTTCTCTTCTTCCAACAGCAGCAGCATGGCACGCGCAATGGCGCGCTCACTGACGTGATGGTGCGCATCCATCACACGGTGCACCAGTCCCAGCGTGGTGTGATTGCCAAGCCCGATGCCGCCCCCCAGCGAGTCCGCGAGACTCGCGACCTCCTCGACTTCCACTGGCTGGCCGGCTTGCAGGCTATGCCACATCGCCGCGCCGTGGGTCAGGCTGACGCCATGTACCTGGATCTCGGGTCGAATCGCCTTGAGCGCTGCACCGATACCGCCGAGCAGACCACCGCCAGATAACCCGATCAGCACATGATCAAGCTGCGGGCAGTCTTCCATCAACTCAAGTCCGATGGTGCCCTGACCGGCAGCGATCAACGGATCATCGAAGGGTGGCACCGCCAGCATGCCCTCCTCCTCGACCAGCCGATTGACCTCATGAAAGGCCTCATCCTGACTACGCCCGATACGCCGCACCTCGACACTGCCCTGGCCAGCACCTGAACCGGACACCTCGCCCAGCGCTTCGATGGCGCGCACCTTGTTGGCGGGCACCTGCTCGGAAAGATAGATGATGGCGCGCAGACCACGCCGCATCGCGGCATAGGCAAGCGCCCTGCCGTGATTGCCGGTGGAAGCAGTGGTCACGCCGCGCTGGAGACGCTCGAAGGCATCCCCTGTTGCCTGCTCGGCCACGGCGGCCAGCAGATTGGTGGCGCCACGCAGCTTGAAGGCACCGGTGGGTTGGCGTGTCTCCAGCTTGAGCATAATCTTGGCATCGAAGCGCGCGGACAGCGCGGGTGAGGGCACCAACGCCGTGCGCTCCACCCCCGTAGGGGGGGCGGAGACTCCTGCAGATGAGGAAGGAAACAATCGCTGACGCGCGGCGTAGATATCGGCCAGTGTCAGCGGTGTTTCCCGTGGGATACGTAACGGTGGCAGGGACAACACCATGGCTTACAGATCACCGCTGGCGATGAGTTCCTGATGCACCTTGTCTACCGCGCGACGGGCACGCGCCACGATGTCATCAATCTCTTGCGGGGTGACGATCAGTGGTGGCGCAAACCCGAGAATGTCGCCCTGCGGCATACCGCGTGCGATCAAGTCCTCTTCCAGCGCAGCAGCCGAAATACGCGGGCCAACCTTGAGCGCGGGGTCGAACGCGCGTCGTGCCGCGGGTTCCGGCGAGAATTCCAGCGCCGCCAGCAGGCCGATACCACGCACATCACCGACGATGGGGTGACCTGCGAAGGCATCCTGCATGGCGTTTTGCAGATAAGCGCCAGTCTCACGGGCGTTCTCGACCAGTCGCTCACGACGGATGATCTCCAGATTGGCGACCCCTGCCGCCGCACCCAGCGCGTGACCGGAGTAGGTCCAACCGTGGCCGATGGCACCAAATTCACCGGTGCCCTGCTCCAGCACCTTCCATACACGATTGCCGACTATCACCCCGGACAGCGGCTGATAGGCGCTGGTCAGACCCTTGGCGATGGTGACCAGATCCGGCTTGATGCCGAAGTGCTGATAACCGAACTGACTGCCGAGACGCCCGAAACCACATACCACCTCGTCACAGATCAGCAGGATGTCGTGACGCTTGAGCACCGCCTGAATGGCGTCCCAGTAGCCTTCGGGCGGTGGCACGATGCCGCCGGTGCCGAGCACTGGTTCGCCAATGAAGGCGCCGACGGTCTCTGGCCCTTCGGCCTGGATCATCGCTTCAAGCTTGTCGGCACACCAGGCGGAGAAGGCCTGCTCGCTCATCTCGGCACACTCGGCAGGACGACGGTAGTAGTCCGGTGCCTCGGTATGCAGGATGCCCGCAATCGGTAGATCAAAGTGATCATGGAAGGCGGCCAGACCGGTCAGTGAACCGGATGCAATACCGGAGCCGTGGTAGCCGCGCCAGCGCGAGATGACCTTCTTCTTCTCCGGCTTGCCGATCACGTTGTGGTAATAGCGCACCAGCTTGAGCTGGGTCTCGTTGGCGTCACTGCCGGACATGCCGTAATAGACCTTGGACATCTCGGGGCCAGCCAGCTCGAGAATCTTCTCGGACAGCGCGATCTGCGGCTCATTCGAGTGGCCGACATAGGTGTGGTAATAACTGAGCTTGAGCGCTTGCGCGTGGATGGCATCCGCCACCTCGGTACGCCCATAGCCGATGTTGACGCAATACAGGCCCGCGAAGCCGTCAATCAACTCGCGACCATCACGCTCACGAATGCGGATGCCTTCACCACCGGTGATCACGCGACCCGGCAGGTCGCCCTGTGCGAAGTCACGCAGGTGGGTGGAGGCATGGAAGGTCACCTTGCGATCACGGCGGATCAGCTCTTCAGTGCTGGTGGAGCTGTCAAAGCTGGCAGCTTGGCTGGGAGTGTTATCGGTGGTCATGAAGATCTCCTGAAAAGGGTCGGACAAGACGTAAACAACGAAGCGGTATCAACGGGACACCCGCCGAAAAGCCATCAACTGCCGGAAGCACTCGGTAATCCCCCCAGGCAGTAGTACTTGATATCCATGTATTCCTCGAGCCCTTGGCGGCCGCCTTCGCGGCCAAGCCCGGACTGTTTGACGCCACCAAAGGGAATCGGCGCACCGGTCATCTTCACCGAATTGACCGAGACCATGCCGAAACGCAGGCCGCGCATCAGTTGCCAGATGCGGCGAATGTCATGGGTATAGACATAGGCGGCCAGCCCGTATTCGGTGTCATTGGCCATCGCGATCACCTCATCCTCATCATGCCAGGCGGTAACCCCTGCCACGGGAGAGAAGGTTTCCTCGTGCCATGCCCGCATGCTGGGCGTGACATCCGCCAGCAGCACCGGCATGAAGAAGTTGGGCCCCGGCGCCATGCTCTGATCACCATAAATCAGACGCGCACCCTGCTCGACGGCGTCATCGACGATGGTTTGCGCCTTGGCCACGGCGTCGCGGTGAATCAGCGGGCCGAGATCAATACCCGAGACCAGCCCATTGCCGACCTTGAGCTTTTTCATCAAACGTACGAAGTGCGTCAGAAAATCTTCATAGAGGCTGTCGTGAACCAGGATACGGTTGGCGGCCAGGCAGTCCTGCCCGGAGGTCTGGAACTTGGCATCCACTGCGGCGCGCGCCGCCTCTTCGGGGTCCATGTCCGGCCCGACGATGAAGGGCGCATTGCCGCCGAGCTCCAGCGAGACTCGCTTGACGCTATTGGCGCACTGGCTCAGCAGCAGACGGCCAACGCGTGTGGAGCCGGTGAATGACAGCGCTGCAACGCGTGAGTCATCGCATAGCTGTTTGGAGACCTCTGCCGCCTCGCCAGTGATGACACTGAACACACCGGCCGGAATGCCGGCGCGCTCAGCGAGTTCCGCCAGCGCCAGTGCGGAGAACGGCGTCTCGCCCGCCGGCTTGACCAGCACCGTGCAGCCCGCGGCCAGCGCGGCGGCTGCCTTGCGGGTGATCATCGCCAACGGGAAGTTCCACGGCGTGATCAGTGCGGCCACGCCGATCGGCTCACGCAGGGTGCCCAGCGCCGCCCCGGGAATGTGGCTGGGAATGGTCTCGCCGTAGGCGCGGCTGCCCTCTTCGGCGAACCAGTGAATGAAACTGGCACCGTATTCAACCTCACCACGAGCGTCCGCTAGCGTCTTGCCCTGCTCGCGGGTCATGAGCATGGCGAGGTCTTCCTTATGCTCTCGAATCAATCGATACCAGGTGTCCAGCAGCTCGCCGCGCTCATCGGCGCGCAGCAGGCGCCACGCCCGCTGGGCCTTGTCCGCCGAGGCAATGGCGGCGTCGATCTGATGGGATTCAAGCCACGGCACCTGCCCAAGGCGCTCACCGGTAGCGGGGTCAAACACGGCCTCTTCACGGCCGCCCTCGCCATGTACCCAGCAGCCGTCTACATAGGCGAGCTGGCGGAATAGACGTGGGTCTTCGAGTGCCATGCCATCGCTGGCGCTGGCCCACTGACGGGTAAGGGATTGAACACTCATGGGCTGCCTCCACGGTCGAAAGACCGTCGTCGAATATCACGCGCAAGACAGAACCCGCCGTCGTGGCGGGTGCTGTGTGATGTCTTCAGTGTGGAGGATGTCGAGCGTCGAAACTTTCGGTACTCGCCACTACGGCATAGCGTTTTTTCTGTATATACCGTGTGAGGTTGAGGTTTTTTCTGTATGGCGGGGATCGGTCTATCAAGGGTGAGCGATGCGAGCGCTATCGAGCGCAAGCATCAGGCAGTCTCCACATCGCTTTCGGTCAGCTCGGCATAGAGCTCCGGATAAGCTTCCTGGAGGCGTTCAAGCTCTTCACGCGCATGGGGAATGGCGTCGGTGAGCTGTTGCCACTCTTCATCATTGAGGTGATCACGCATCAGCGGAAATAGCTCCTGACGCTCGGCACGCAGGTAGTCACGGTGAGACTCCACGTAGTCGTGAAGGTCTGAATTGAACTGTTCCATCGGAACGATCTGGTCCATCAGGATGCTGTCGAGATTGTCAGACAGCTTGGACAGACGGGTGTGCAAGGTGTGGTACTGCTCAATCAGTCGCTTGCACAGGGGCGTGGCTTCAGTAGAACGCTCACACAGCATCTGACTGCATTCGCGCTCCAGCGGAATGATAAAGCCCTGCATGTAATCAAGGATGTAATCCACGACTTCGCGCATCATGCGAAAGTCCGGCCGTTCGCCACTGACCAAGGTTCTATGGCGGTGCGATAGCACATGCAGCAGACGAGCCATATTGGCGTGGTCCTGGCGCAGCTGAGTCACATTGGGCATGACTTTCTCCTCCTAATGGAACAGGTGGCCGATGCTGGCAGACAGTGCTGCCGCCTCGGGCATTGCGACAGTATGTGGCAATGTCGTCATGCTCAAGTGTAGGACACATCACCCAAACGCTCGTTAGACGTTGGGCGGGATTGCCTTTATTAGCATGACATGCTGTCAAAAAAGCGTGGCATTCAGCGCCTTATCACCTGCTGATTTGTACAGGATCATGTGATCAGCGATGATGAGCAAAGGTGACGCGCTCTGCGCCCTCAACCTGCCAGCCACGCCTGATGGAGCCTGAATCCCCGATGGATCTCTTTGCCGATACTGCCTCGAATGCCCATGCGCCGCTGGCCTTCCGCATGCGTCCACGTACGTTGGATGACTACATCGGTCAGTCGGCGCTGGTCGGGCCGGACATGCCGCTACGTCAAATGGTCGCGACCGGGGTCGTGCGCTCAATGATTCTGTGGGGCCCGCCCGGTGTCGGAAAGACAACGCTGGCCGAGATTCTGGCTCACGGCTGCGATGCACATCTGGAGCAGCTGTCGGCAGTGATGGCGGGCGTCAAGGACATCCGCGAGGTGGTCGAGCGTGCACGTCACCATCAGGCCAGCGATCGTCAGACGGTGATGTTCCTCGATGAGATTCACCGCCTCAACAAGAGCCAGCAAGACGCGCTGTTGCCGCATGTGGAATCCGGTCTACTGACGCTGATTGGTGCGACCACCGAGAATCCGTCGTTTGAGGTCAACTCGGCACTGCTCTCGCGGGCACGGGTGTATGTACTCAAGGCGCTGGAGGTGGATGATCTTGTCGAGGTGCTGATGCGGGCGCTGAGTGATGAGGAAAACGGTCTCGGTGCCCGTGCCATCGAGGCCAGTCGCGAGACATTGACCCGCATTGCGCGGGCGGCCTCCGGAGACGCGCGTCGCGCATTGGGCCTGCTTGAAACGGCCTGCGACTTCGTCCGACGCGAATCTTCCCCAGATGGCGCGGTGCGTGAAATCCTCGAAGATAGCTCGCTGGAGGCAGTGCTCGGCCATCAGGCCTCAAGCTTCGACAAGCAAGGCGACGATTACTACGACCTGCTGTCGGCCATTCACAAGTCGGTGCGCTCTTCTCGGCCGGATGCGGCACTGCTGTACATGGCGCGCTTCATGGATGGCGGCGGTGATCCGCTCGACGTGGTACGCCGACTGGCGGCAGTGGCCTCTGAAGATGTCGGTAATGCCGACCCGCGCGCCCTGCCGCTGACCATCGCCGCATGGGACGCCTACCTGCGCCTCGGTGATTACGAGGGCCAGCGGGCGATTGCCCACGCCGCGATTCATCTCTCCATCGCACCGAAGAGCAATGCCATCGATGTCGCCTGGAAAGAGGCCAAGGCCTTCGTGCGCCAGCAGCCGCACTTCGGGGTGCCGGTCTATTTGCGTAACGCGCCAACGACACTGATGAAGGAGCTGGGCATGGGCGAAGGCTATCGCTATGCCCACAACGAGCCCAATGGCTACCCTGCCGGCAGTGCGCATAATGCCTGGCCACAGGAGTTGCCCACGCAGCAGTTCTATCGCCCGACCCAGTATGGCGGCGAGAAGCGCTTTGCAGAGGTCGAGCGTTGGCGGCGTGAGCTGGATGACTACGCGGATCAGAACCAGCCTGCGCAGTAGCGCCGGGAATTAGCACCGAGAATTAGCGCCGGGAATTAGCGCTCGGGATCAGTGAAAAGCACTGAGCTGCGCCATTCAAGCAGCCCAGTCAGCTACAACATGGACAGCGCCCATACACACAAACGCCCGGACCAATGGACCGGGCGTTTGTGTGTGGCCGTCAGCTAGTGCCTGGCGATGAATTCATCAACCGGGAATGGCAAGCGATTAGCGACCCGCCGCTGACTGCTCACGAATGACATCAGCGCCTTTCGGAATCTGGAATACGAAACGGCTGGCCTCAAGCGTCGGATTGAATTCAATGTTGTTGAAGTCGATCGCGGTGCGCTGGCCAGTGGAATCCGCCATCTGCAGCATGTCGAGACGCTCATTGTCGAAGGTCAGCTTGAGGCTTTCAAAGAGCGTATCCGCCTGCTTGGGCGTCAGCGTGAAAGTCTCACGAGCACCCTGCTGCTGGCGCTCCACTTCGTAGTTGGCGGTCAGCTCACTGGCACGCCCGGACAACAGCAGTGCGGGGGTGTGAGTGACACGCTCATCCAGCGGCTGCACGGTGACCTGCTCAAGATCCGGGTCGTGCAGATAGACTTCCTTGCCATCAGAGACCACTTCCTGACGATACGGCGCATCGACACTCCAGCGGAACTTGCCCGGACGCGACAACCACATCTTGCCGTGCGCTTCCTGCAGGCGCTGGCCCGAACCATCGAGAATCTGCTGATCGAAATCCGCCACGTAGGTCTTGAGCGGCTCCAGCAGCCTCGACAGGCGGTCTCCCGCGGCCTGATCGGCCTGTACCGGAAGGCTGGCAACACCAAAGGTGACGCCCACCGCAAGCGCGGCGCCCAAGGCCTTGAACTTGCGAGTCGATAGCGCCTTGAATTTACGGGTAGAGATGACAGTCACAACTGAATTCAACAGGGACAGAGTTTTCATGCAGCTCCTTGCGATGAGGAAGGCACTGATAGCTGACGGAGCACACCGCAGGCTCATATCGTCTTCAATGCGTTCATCACTTCAGCAATTCGGGGTGGGTCACGTCAGCAACTCGGTAGCCGCTGACGTGATATCTGAAGGCTTTGACAGGGGCGGAGACAAAAAGCTCCCCGCCCAATATCACGGTCATCAACCGTTGGCGTTAGGCGCAATCACTTCCCGCGAGCCATTGGTGCCCATCGAGGACACCACACCCGCCATTTCCATCGCCTCGACCAGGCGCGCTGCGCGGTTGTAACCGATCTTGAAACGCCGCTGCACGGCAGAGATGGAGGCACGACGTGATTCAATCACGTAAGCCACCGCCTCATCGTAGATAGCGTCTTGCTCTGCATCACTCTCTTCGCCATCGGCTTCAAGCCCCGCCAGCGCATCTGCCTGCACGCCACCGGTAAGGATTTCCTCGATATATTCCGGCGTACCACGACGCTTCCAGTCATCGACCACTCGGTGGACCTCATCATCATCGACGAAGGCCCCGTGGATACGGGTCGGAATACCGGCGCCTGCAGGCAGGTACAGCATGTCGCCGTGACCCAGCAAGTGCTCGGCTCCGCCCTGATCGAGGATGGTACGTGAGTCGATCCGCGAGGAAACCTGGAAGGCCATGCGTGTCGGAATGTTCGCCTTGATCAAGCCTGTCACCACGTCCACCGAGGGACGTTGAGTGGCAAGAATCAGGTGGATACCGGCCGCACGTGCCTTCTGTGCCAAACGAGCGATCAGCTCCTCGACCTTCTTGCCGACGATCATGAACATGTCGGCAAACTCATCGATCACGACCACGATGTAGGGCAATTTCTTCAACACTGGCGGATGCTGATGCATCTCCCAGGGCTGCGGTTCCCACAGCGGATCTGCAATCTGCGCACCATGCGCCTCGGCCTCATCGATCTTGGCATTGAAGCCCGCCAGATTACGCACACCCATGGCCGCCATCAGCTTGTAGCGACGCTCCATCTCGGCGACACACCAGCGCAGTGCATTGGCGGCCTCCTTCATGTCGGTGACCACAGGGGCCAACAGGTGCGGGATACCGTCATAGACCGACAGCTCCAGCATCTTGGGATCGACCATGATCATGCGCACTTCTTCCGGCGTCGCCTTGAGCAACATCGAGATCAACATCGAGTTGATACCGACCGACTTGCCCGAACCGGTAGTCCCGGCGACCAGCAGGTGCGGCATCTTGCCGAGGTTGGCAACCACCGGCTTGCCACCGATGTCCTGACCCAAGGCAAGCGTGACCGGCGATTCCGCCAGCTGATAAGCATCGGAATCAAACACTTCACGCAGGCGAATCATGGCGCGATTGGGGTTGGGTATCTCGATCCCGACCGTTGGGCGGCCTGGAATGACTTCCACCACACGCACGCTCTTGACCAGCAGTGAGCGCGCCAGATCCTTGGCAAGGTTGGAAATCTTCGAAGCCTTCACACCAGCGGCAGGGCGGATCTCGAAGCGCGTGATGACGGGCCCAGGCCAGATGTCAGCGACTTCTGCCTTGACGCCATACTCACGCAGACGCGTCTCGAGCAGTTCGGCCATATCGGCCAGCTCCTGCTCGGTGTAGTTGGGCTTCTGCTCATCCGGCGGTGTCAGCAGGCTCAGCGGGGGTAGATCCCCTTCGGGCTCTTCCTCGTGATCCATACCTTCACTGCGTTGACTCTGCAGGTGCTCTACGGTCCAAAGTGTCGGACCACCGGGATCGGCAATCGCTGCCTGTGCATCCGCAGCGGTCGCCAGACGGCCGGCAGAGGGGTCCATACCCGCTTCATCGCCTGCATGCGCCCATGCCGGACGCTCAGCCGATACTTTCGGTTGCTGCTCTTCAGGGCTCGCCGGTGGTGCAACCGTTGGCGCAACTGTTGGTGCAACGGGAGCTGACACGGAGGGAGACGCAACAGGGGGAGGAGCAATGGGCCGCGATTCGCTCGCCGGTAGCTGACTCGTCGGCGCGGGACTAGAAGGCGTCTGACTCGCAGACGGTGCTGTCTTGCCCGCAGGGGCCTCAAAGGCGTCATCCCAGGACACCGCTGCCTTGCGTACCTGAGCGCCGGCCGCTGGAACGCCAGCCGCTGGAACGCCAGCCGCTGGAACGCCGCCCCTTGAAGCACCAGCGCCAGCAACACCTGCTGCCATCACTCCCGCACCGGCAGCGATACCCGCCGCTGTCGTGGCGAATGAAGCACCACTGGTCGGTAACGGTGCATCACCCTCGTCCTTGGGCTCTGGCGGCTGATTACTGCTGTCTGCGGAGATGTCAGGGCAATGCAAGCGAGAGCGCACGCTTGCCTCCGTTTCTTCGGCCGCAAGCGACTCACGGGAGTCCGATGTCGCAGATCCCGAGGTAGCCGCGATAGGTGCAGCGGGTGCAGCACTTGAGGGTGTAGCGCTTGTAGATACCGCTGGTGCTGTCTCCTCCCGGGATGCTGTCACAGACTCAGGCGCAATCACCGTTTCCTGACGGGCAGAAGGTGCGAAGGTAGATGCCGCATCCCATTCCTTCGGCGTCTCTTGAATAACAGGCTCGACGGCAGAGTGAGTTGCTCCTTTCTGCGCCGGCACTGTCCCCGCATGACGCTGACGCTCAGCCTCGATAGCCTCGCCTTCTGGCAGACGCGAGCGAGTCACATCTACATGCGCGGTGCGCGGTACCGCTGCCATTTCAGAGGCAACGGCAGTCTTGAGTGCTGCCGCCAGATCAACCCCTTCAATGCTCACATTCGCGCTCTGCACGGTCATGCGCTCAGTATAAGCAGCACCCGGCACCTTGGCAGACGGCGTAGTCTCAGCTGTCTGCCAAGGAATGTTCGTACTGCGATCATTGGTGAAGTCGTCATCACGTGCGGTAATGGCAGACGCTTCTTCTTCTCCCATGGAGGGTTCGACACGACGTTTGCCACGCGGCTCTGCGGCGATACCGGTAGCGTCCTGAGCAGTCCCGAGCAGTATCTCGTCGCTATCTTCATCCCATTCGCCATGATCATCATTGCGACGACCAGGCATCAGACGCTGCCACCAGCTCAACGCCGGGGCATCGTTCTCGTCCTGCGTCTCGTCACTTTCTTCATGACCCAGACCTTCTTCGGCATAGGCCGCTTCGTCATCGTCATCATCACGACGACTATTGAAGCGTTCACCACACCAGGCGATCAGGCGTGAGCAGCCATTGCCCAGCTCATCCATGACGGTCAACCATGACATGCCCGTGAACAGCGTGAAGCCGAACAGGAAGCTGGCCAGTGAGACCAGTACCGTCCCACCCATGCCGATCAACAGCGTCAGAGCACCCGCGATGCCCTTGCCCAGAATCCCGCCAGCACCGTTGGTCAGCTGACTATCCGGACTATAGAACTGGATCTCGCCAATGACGCAGGTCGCCATGATCAGCAAGAACAGTCCGCCAGCACGCACTGCAATAGTCGTGGGGTCCCATACCAGTTCGGTACTGGGTTGACGCATCAGACGCCAGGCACCGAAGCCCAGCATTGCTGGCCACCACAATGCACTGCCGCCAAAGAGCGAATACAGCACATCAGACAGCCAGGCACCTATGCTGCCCATCCAGTTGGCCGGCGTGGCCTCAGGCCCGCTATACGACCATCCCGGATCCGTTGGCGCGTAGCTGAACAGCGCCAGTAGCATGAAGACGCACAGACTGAGCATGACAATGACCGCGCCTTCACGGCCGACGCCCTGGAGTGTGGTCGTCAGTCGTGAAGGCGGACGCGCCGCTGCCTCTGCGCGGCGCTCAGCACGAATCTCCTGGCGTTCAGCGCGCTCAGCCTGTCGATCTGCGCGACGTTGGGCCGCGGCATTGTCTTTGAGGCTGTCCTCCTTGCTGGTCTCCTTGGCGATAGGCTTGCCTGACACCCTGGGTGTCTTGCGAGCAGGACTCGCCTTGGCAGCCGATGCACCGCGCAGACGCGCAAAGAAGCCCGGCGAGTCCGCTTTCTGGCGGGCACGCTTTCTCGGTGTTGCTGCCGCTCGGCGGCTGCGAGTCTCAGGCTTTGCCTGGTCCCGACTTGTCTTTCTGGCACTCTTGGCAGTCAAGTCGCCATCCCCCTTGCACCTTGTGGGCGATTTTCCATGTACCTTCAGCCGGTTATCATAACCATTCGATGGCAGTGACGTCACAATTGCCGATTCACATCAGCTCATGACACAAAGGTGTCATGAGATCGTTGCTCCGTGCATGTTCACGAACCGACAAGAGATTGCCAATGCTGCCCTGGCTACCCCCTGCTCCCGTCCGCTTTCCACATGCTTCCTCAGCCCTGAGCGAGCCTGATGGCCTGCTGTGCGCTGGCGGTGAACTCAGTCCCGAGTGGCTGCTAGCCGCCTACCCGCGCGGCATCTTCCCCTGGTTCAGCCCCGGCGACCCTATCTTATGGTGGTCACCGGACCCTCGCATGGTGCTGGTCCCAAGCGAAATACGTGTTCGTCGCAGTCTGGCCAAGCGCCTACGCAATGCTGGCATGCACTTCAGTATGGACCGCGACTTTACCGGCGTAATCAGTGCCTGTGCCAGCATTTCCCGCGACGGACAGGCCGGTACATGGATATTGCCAGAAATGCGTGACGCCTACATCGCTCTACACGCCATGGGACATGCCCACAGCGTGGAAGTTTGGCAGGATGATACGCTGGTAGGCGGCCTTTATGGGGTTGCCTGCGATCGCGTGTTCTTTGGTGAATCGATGTTCTCGAAGGTCACCGACGCCTCCAAACTGGCGCTGGTAATACTGTGTCGTGAACTCGAGGCGCGCAATTTTCAGTTGATCGACTGCCAGATGCATACCCCACACCTGGAAAAACTAGGCGCCCGTGGCATCGCCCGTAACGATTTCATCAGCTATCTTGACCAGTATGCCACTGGGCGTGGGCGTGAAGGCAAGTGGTCACTGACGTGCAGCCCCCCACAAGACGGCCCTTGAGGCCCTCATGGTCATGTTACCGAGGCAAAAGGCAGTCAAGGAAATCTATCGGCAAACCTCTATACGAGGAGAGACATTCTGACGGTCTCGGTAATCTAGCGTAGGAGACGAGGCAAAAGTGAGCAGTCATACCCCGAAAAAACCGCAACGCGATCTGCGCTTCTTCCTGACCGTGCCCCATGCCTGCAGCTATCTTGAAGATCGGCAGGCGACGACACTGTTTCTCGATCCTCAGGAAGCACCCAATCCCGGCGTCTATGATGCACTTGCCCTGCTCGGTTTTCGTCGCAGTGGGTCGCACCTCTATCGCCCTCATTGCGGTGATTGTCGTGCCTGTATCTCGGTGCGTGTGCCGATTGGCGACTTTACTGCCAATCGTACGCAGAAAAAGCTGATCAAGCGCAATGCTGATCTCGTCATCGAGGAAGGACCCGCCCTTTTCGATCCGGAGCACTACCGGCTATACGCGCATTATATTCGCAGCCGCCATGCCGACGGAGACATGTTTCCGCCCAGCCATGAGCAGTACCGCACCTTTCTGACCTCGCGAGATGAGTACGCTCGACTGGTCAGCTTCCGCCTTGATGGACGTCTGGTGGCCGTCGCTGCGATGGATCGCATGAGCCACGGTCTCTCGGCCATCTATACCTTCTACGACCCTGATGAAGCATTTCAGCACCGTTCGCTAGGCACCTATGCCGTGCTCTGGCAGATAGAGCAGGCACATCGCGAAGGTCTGGCCCATCTCTATCTGGGCTACTGGATTCGTGATTGCCGCAAGATGAACTACAAGCAACATTTTCAGCCGCTTGAATATCTCGACGGCAGCCACTGGCGGCGGCGTATTTCGGCAAGCTTCAGTGACAGTCATCTGCCATTGAGCCTTATCCAGCCATATGAGTCGCATATCATCGAATAGCGATGAATCTCACATCCCTGTCGACGATTGTTCTCCAGCCGTCATCTCATTCGACTCGTGATTCACACGCCTACCTGGTCTCGCTTATGCTGCACGAGGGACGGGTGCCGCACCCTGTATACATTTTTATCTCTCCCGAGCTGCCCACAGGGGCTCAAGGAGCGTACAATCGCGCTTCGACTTTGCCTTGCTGCCGTGCTTACGGCACAATATCGCGTATCGAAGTCCCGACTCCGGCGCTTTTTGTGCTTACGCGGTTCGGAACAACCTGCATTATTCCCAGTATCAGATGAGGATCAGCCTATATGGCGCGTGAAGATCATATTGAAATGGAAGGCGTTATCGTCGACACCCTTCCTAACACCACTTTCCGGGTTGAACTGGAAAACGGTCACATCGTGACTGCCCACATCTCCGGCAAGATGCGCAAGAACTACATCCGCATTCTGACCGGTGACAAGGTCAAGGTTGAACTGACTCCATACGACCTGTCCAAAGGCCGTATCGTCTACCGTTCGCGCTAAGCACGGTCAGACTGCCACGCCGGTTGCCATGAAAACGATCAATAAGCGAGTACTTGATTCGCAAAACGCTCGACATGAAACCGGCAGGCTTAACCGGTCATCCCTGGCATTCAGGCGCATGTGTCATTCCCGCCTGATCCCTCCGCCCGGAACCGGACCATCGAGATCGCATGACGTGCCATTCAATGTCATGAATGTGACTGTCTCGATGTGATACGCCTCAGCATTCCGGTGATGCCGCTTTCCCAAAGGATGAGTTCGAGTCCGGACGCCATTCATGGCCTTCGCTCCCATCCCTATGGTGCAAGCGGCTCATCCCCCGGGATGCCTCGCCTTTTATTATCTTCTCGATACTGCTGCTTTCAGCGGTAGTTTTCGCATGGATACGATTTGTCATCTGGCATCACATGACAATGGATTACGCACAAAAAAAGCGGCCAGTGCCGAAGCACTGACCGCCTGTTGCTGCCGTTAATTCACGATGGCATTCACGCCATCTCGGCTTCTGTTTCCAGATGCAACTCACCATTGTCGACGGTGACGTGCACGATACCGCCAGACTCTGACAGGTCGCCAAACAAGATCATCTCAGCCAACGGCTTCTTGAGCTTCTCCTGGATGACACGGGCCATCGGACGAGCCCCCATGGCAGGGTCATATCCCAGCGTCGCCAGCAGATCGCGTGCTTCGTCATCTACATCCAACTGAACACGCTTCTCATCGAGTTGCGCCTGTAACTCGACCAGGAACTTGTCGACAACGTTACGCACGACGGAGAGATCCAGCGCGCCGAACTGGATGATACTGTCCAGACGGTTGCGGAATTCCGGCGAGAAGGTCTTGCGAATGACTTCCATTGCATCGGTGGAATGATCCTGATGCTTGAAGCCAATCGAGCGACGCGCCACCTGCTCAGCACCCGCATTGGAGGTCATCACCAGAATGACATTACGGAAGTCTGCTTCACGTCCGTTGTTATCG
The DNA here is from genome assembly GCF_009796845.1 of Cobetia sp. L2A1. Classification (NCBI taxonomy): domain Bacteria; kingdom Pseudomonadati; phylum Pseudomonadota; class Gammaproteobacteria; order Oceanospirillales; family Halomonadaceae; genus Cobetia; species Cobetia sp. L2A1. The sequence goes on from NZ_CP047025.1 coordinate 3,225,694, forward strand.
GTCAGGCGGCCGTGGTCCATTACCTGCAGCAGCAGATTGAAGACTTCTGGGTGGGCCTTCTCGATCTCATCCAGCAACAGCACGCAGTGCGGCTGTTTGGTGATGGCTTCCGTCAGCAGCCCACCCTGGTCGTAACCAACGTAGCCTGGCGGCGCCCCGATCAAGCGTGACACGGTATGACGCTCCATGTACTCGGACATGTCAAAGCGTACCAGCTCGATACCCATCAACGCGGCCAATTGCTTGGCGACCTCGGTCTTGCCGACACCTGTCGGCCCTGCAAACAGGAAGCTACCTACCGGCTTGTCAGGTGCCTTCAGGCCGGCACGCGATAGCTTGATGGCAGCAGAAAGGCCCGTAATGGCCTCGTCCTGCCCGAACACCAGCATCTTGAGATCACGTTCGATGTTGGAGAGCAGTTTCTTGTCAGAACTGGAAACCGTCTTCGGCGGAATCCGTGCGATGGAGGCAACGATGGCTTCCACCTGCTCGACATCGATGGTATCCACACGAATGGCTTCAGGCAGCAGACGCTGGTGTGCACCGGCCTCATCAATCACATCAATCGCCTTGTCCGGCAACTGACGGTCGTTGATGTAGCGGTCAGCCAGGCGCACTGCAGTCTCGAGCGCCGCATCGGTGTACTTGATCGCGTGATGCTCTTCGAAGCGACTACGGAGCCCTTTGAGAATCTTGATGGTGTCCTCGACCGAGGGCTCCATCACATCGACCTTCTGGAAGCGACGCGCCAGGGCGCGGTCCTTCTCGAAGATGCCACGGAATTCCTGGAAGGTCGTGGAACCGATACAGCGCAGCTCGCCGGAAGACAGCAGCGGCTTGAGCAGGTTGGAGGCATCCATCACGCCACCAGAGGCCGCACCCGCGCCAATCACCGTGTGAATTTCATCGATGAACAGAATCGAGTTCGGTTCCTTGCGCAACTCGGCCAGCAAGGCCTTGAGTCGCTTCTCGAAATCACCGCGATACTTGGTGCCCGCCAGCAGTGCACCAAGGTCCAAGGAATACACCACGGCTTCCTTGATGACATCCGGCACGTCGTCTTCGACGATGCGCTTGGCAAGGCCTTCGGCAATGGCAGTCTTGCCGACACCGGCTTCACCGACCAGCAGCGGGTTGTTCTTGCGGCGACGCACCAGAATCTGCACCACACGCTCAAGCTCACTGTCACGCCCGATCAGCGGATCAATCTTGCCGAGACGCGCTTGCTCGTTGAGGTTGGTGGCGTAGTTGGTCAGCGGATTGTTGCTGCCACCTTCGCTGCTTGCCTCTTCACTCTCTTCGCTCTCGATGGAAGCCTGAGGCGCCTGGGTGTGACCTGCCACCTTTGAGATACCGTGTGCGATGTAGTTGACGGCATCGACACGCGCGACATTCTGCTGCTTGAGGAAATAGACCGCCTGGCTTTCCTGCTCGGAGAAGATGGCCACCAGCACATTGGCACCGGTCACTTCACTCTTGCCAGAAGACTGCACATGGAATACCGCACGCTGGAGCACGCGCTGGAAGCCCAGCGTCGGCTGGGTCTCGCGGTCTTCCTGCTCTTCCGGAATCAGTGGCGTGGTGGAATTGATGAAGTCCTGGAGGTCGACTCGCAACTTGTCCAGATTGGCACCACAGGCGCGCAGGACGTCGGAGGCTGAGGCATTGTCGAGCAGTGCCAGCAGGAGGTGTTCCACGGTCATGAATTCGTGGCGCTTGGAACGTGCCACGGTGAAGGCCGTGTTCAGGGTCAGTTCAAGTTCTTTGCTCAACATGGCAAGTCCCCTCTAGGCCGCGTCTTGGTCGGATTACTCCGCCCGGTCGATGTCGCACAGCAGCGGATGCTGGCACTCTCGAGCATATTGATTCACTTGGTGGCATTTCGTTTCCGCGATGTCGCGGCTGAAGATGCCACAGGTTCCTTTACCCAGATGATGGACAGCGAGCATGATCTGGACTGCCTGCTCCTGATCCTTGTTGAAAAAGGCGGTCAGCACCTCCACGACGAAATCCATCGGCGTGAAGTCATCATTGTGCAGAACAACCTTGTACATGGGCGGTGGTGCCAGTTCGGGTTTCGCTGTGGCGAACGCCAGATCGCCATCGTGATCTTCCTGATGCGTCGGCTCTTGAGCCAACGGGACCTGGTTCCTGATCAGCAGCGCCTCCGAGAAGGAAGGTCTGCCGCGTGATGTCTCTATCTTGAACATAAGGGGCTGATCCGGTGAACACAAGCAGTGGCGAAGCAGATTGCCTCAACGCGCCGCGACGAGATGAACATTCGGCCGCCACACATTGGTATTGGTGTGATGAGGAAAAGATGAGGGCATGTCGAGCATGTTGCAAGCATTGCTCACCGATACCATCTCATATAGGTGAATCAATGCATGCCTGACGGAGTGCCTGACCGTTTTCCGCGGGCATTGAAATCGCACAGAAACCGTGGCTATCGAGCAACAGCAGGCACTAACCAATGAGGCATTTATCGTCTAAAAACGATTCTAGACGCAAGAAGGCCCTCGGACATGTCCGAGGGCCTTCTGCTGAAACCTGTTACGCATGCCTGAGGCTGAAAAATTCAGCGTTTCAGACTAACGCAGGGTCTCAGGCATCCATGTTGTCAGCAACAGCCTGACCGAACTCGGAGCACTTGAGCAGCTTGGCATCATCCATCAGGCGATGGAAGTCATAGGTGACTTCGCCCTTGGCGATGGCCTTCTCGACGCCTTTCAGCACGAGATCAGCCGCTTCAACCCAACCCATGTGACGCAACATCATCTCGGCAGAGAGGATGAGTGAGCCCGGGTTGACCTTGTCCTGACCGGCATACTTCGGTGCAGTACCGTGAGTTGCCTCGAACATGGCGACGTTATCGGACAGGTTTGCACCCGGCGCGATACCGATACCACCCACTTCCGCCGCCAGAGCGTCGGAGAGGTAGTCACCGTTCAGGTTCAAGGTGGCGATGACATCGTATTCTGCCGGACGCAGCAGGATCTGCTGCAGCATGGCATCAGCGATGACATCTTTTACCACGATGTCCTTGCCGGTATTCGGGTTCTTGAAGCTCATCCACGGGCCGCCGTCGAGCAGCTCGCCGCCAAATTCTTCCTTGACGACTTCGTAGCCCCAGTCCTTGAAGGCACCTTCGGTGAACTTCATGATGTTGCCCTTGTGCACCAGAGTCAGCGACGCACGGTCGTTGTCGATGGTGTACTGGACAGCCTGGCGAACCAGACGCTTGGTGCCTTCCAACGAGACCGGCTTGACACCGATACCGCAGTTCTCCGGGAAGCGGATGTTGGTGACACCCATCTCTTCACGCAGGAACTTGATGACCTTATCGGCTTCCGCAGACCCTGCCTTCCACTCGATACCGGCATAGATGTCTTCGGAGTTTTCGCGGAAGATGACCATGTCGACATCAGCCGGCTTCTTCACCGGGCTCGGCACACCTGTGAACCAACGCACCGGGCGCAGGCAGGTGTACAGATCGAGTTTCTGACGTAGTGCGACGTTCAGGGAGCGAATACCGCCGCCCACTGGTGTCGTCAGAGGACCCTTGATGGAAACGACGTAATCCTTGACAGCCTCGAGAGTCTCTTCCGGCAGCCAGGTATCCGCATCATAAACGTGAGTCGCTTTTTCACCGGCGTAGACTTCCATCCAGTGAATCTTGCGCTCACCGCCATAAGCCTTGTCAACGGCGGAGTCGATGGCAATCTTCATTGCCGGAGTCACGTCCACACCGATACCATCGCCTTCGATGAACGGGATGACCGGATTACTCGGAACGTTGAGGGTATTGTCGGAATTGACGGTAATCTTCTGGCCGCCTTCCGGAACGACAATCTTCTGGAACCCCATTGATAACTCCCCTGTCATGGATTCAGTGGAGGCGCGAGTATAGCACCCGTGCCGCTTCTCACAGTAGGCTTATACGGCAGCCGCGACAAAAGTCTAAACCATGTCTCTCATATATCTGCTACACAAGCCCTATCGCGTTCTAACGCAGTTCACTGACCGCGACAAGCAACGTCAAACACTCGCTGACTTCATCGATGTGCCCGACATCTATGCTGCCGGACGCCTCGACTATGATTCGGAGGGATTGCTGCTATTGACCAGTGATGGCGCGCTCTCCCACCAGATTGCGCATCCGAAAAAGAAGCAACCCAAGACCTACTGGGTACAGGTAGAGGGTGCCCCTGATGAGCAGGCGATTGCCCAACTAAGCGCCGGTGTCGAGCTCAAGGATGGCATGACTCGCCCTGCCAAGGTGAAGCATATTGACCCGCCCACGTTGCCAGACAGGCAACCCCCTGTGCGCTTTCGCGCGAGCATTCCGACCCACTGGCTGGAGATCGTGATCAGCGAAGGGCGCAATCGTCAGGTACGCAGGATGACCGCACATGTCGGCCTGCCCACCTTGCGACTGGTCCGTGCAGCCATCGGCCCATGGAAACTCGAGGGGCTGATGCCTGGCGAATGGCGCAGTGAGGAGGTCGAGATGCCAACTGCGTCAGCTCGCAAGGAACGCCCTGCTGCTCGTCATAAAGGAGCCGCCGTCAGACAAACGACTTCTGAAAAATCCAGTCTGGGAAAAGCCGGTTCTGGGAAAACCAGCTCTGGAAAGCCGCGCTCGAATGGCCGCCGCTTCACCACTCCCCCCAAGGGAAGGAAGTCCTGATGACGACTCGCTGGACACCCCATGCCACTGTCGCCTGTGTAGTCGAGCGCGCAGGAAGCTATCTGATCGTGGAAGAAGACAAGGGGGGGCCATACACCCTCTTCAATCAGCCTGCCGGTCATATCGAACCCAACGAGCGCATCATCGATGCCGTGCATCGTGAGGTACGCGAAGAAACGGCCTGGCGCGTCTTGTTGACCGGCTACCTCGGCCTCTACGTGAATGTGGCAGATGATGGCACGCACTATCACTCTCACAGCTTTGAGGCGGCCGCGCTCGAGTTCCTGTGCACGCCACTGGACCCTGACATCATCAGGACGCACTGGCTGACGCTTGAGGAAATCGAGCAACTGGAAGCCATGGGGCGCCTGCGCAGCCCGCTGGTGACACGCCGTATTCGTGACAGCCAGCGTGGCAAGCGCTTCCCGCTGGATGTCATCCACGACTAGGTGCCATTCTCTATTGAGCGCTCACCAATGAATGGGCGCTTGTCGAGTGCGCGGCAAGGGACACAGTCCGCGGGGTGAATCCCACCCCTGCCTTCAGGTATAATCCCGCCCAATTACGCGACGCCAGCCGAAAGAAAGGTCCGCCGCCTCACCTGTTTGTGACAACCCGCGGCCGCGCGGGTGACGAGAGAACTGATGACCGCTGAAACCGGTACCGGAACCAAGGTCATCGTCGGCATGTCCGGCGGTGTCGACTCCTCCGTCTCTGCCCTGTTGTTGATGGAGCAGGGCTACCACGTCGAAGGCCTGTTCATGAAGAACTGGGACGAAGACGACGGTAGCGAATACTGCACCGCCATCGAAGATCTGGCCGACGCCCAATCTGTCTGCGACAAGCTGGGCATCAAACTGCATACCGCCAACTTCGCCTCGGAATACTGGGACAACGTCTTCGAGCACTTCCTGGCGGAATACAAGGCCGGGCGGACGCCGAACCCTGACATCCTTTGCAACCGCGAGATCAAGTTCAAGGTCTTCCTTGAATACGCCGAGATGCTGGGTGCCGAGCTGATCGCGACCGGTCACTACGTCCGTGGTGGCGTGCGTGACGGGCGTGCGCGTCTGCTCAAGGGACTGGATGCCAACAAGGATCAAAGCTACTTCCTGCATGCCGTGCCGGAAGCTGCCATCGCGCGAACGCTGTTCCCGGTCGGCGAGCTGGAGAAGCACGACGTGCGTGCCATCGCCGAGAAACATGAGCTGATCACCGCGCGCAAGAAGGACTCCACCGGCATCTGCTTCATCGGTGAGCGTCGCTTTGCCGACTTCCTGAAGCAGTACCTGCCTGCCCAGCCCGGCAAGATCGAAACCCCTGACGGTGACGTGATCGGCGAGCACATGGGGCTGATGTACTACACCCTCGGTCAGCGCCAGGGCCTGGGTATCGGTGGCCTCAAGCGCTATCCCGATGCGCCTTGGTTCGTCTGCGCCAAGGACCTTGAGCGCAATGTGTTGATCGCTGTGCAAGGCAAGCATCATGATCTGCTCTACACCCAGGCGCTGAGCACTGAAGCCGTCGACTGGGTGGCGGGGGAACCGCCACAGGCCGATGGTGAGCTACGCATTCGCTGCAAGAATCGTTATCGCCAGGAAGATCAGGGTGCGACGCTGATCATCAACGACGGTCAGCATGTCGAAGTGCGCTTTGACGAACCACAACGCGCCGTGACACCCGGCCAGTCTGCCGTGTTCTATCTTGGCGACATCTGTCTGGGCGGCGGTGTGATCGATGCTGCCTGGAAACTCGCGGCAGAAACCTCTGCCCCGACCTCCGGCCCCCAGGAGTCTGCCGCGCAATGACCAGCGTGCCGATCCGTCCCGTCAGTGATACCACCACCCGCCAGGCACTTTCGCTGGCCGGTGTCTTTCAGGCTGCTGCACTGGTCGATGAACTGGCGCGTAATGGCCAGTGCGACGAGCGCGCCTGGGAAACGCTCATCAAGGCGACGTTGGACACCAATCCGGAAAGCTTTGAAGCCATCTATGGTGGCCATCACAACCATCTGCGCCTTGGCATCGATACCGTCAGCGCCGTGATGGACCGCCGTCAGGTCTCACCGGTGGTAATGCGCTACGGCTTCTCTCTGGTCATGCTGATGAGCAAGCTCAAGAAGAACCCGGACATGCTCGACGCGCTGGGCACTGGCCTCACCCGCATTCAGGGCCAGGCTGAGCACTTCGGGCCGACCCACGAAAACGTGGTCGCAAGTCTGGGTGAACTCTATCAACAGACGCTCTCCACCTTCCGCTACCGGATAGTAGTGCAGGGCGATCCCGGCCTGCTGCAACAGCGCATGATGCCTGAGCGTATCCGCTGTGCACTGCTCGCTGGCGTGCGTTTTGCGCTGCTGTGGGACCAACAGGGTGGACGCCGCTGGAAGTTGGTCTTCCAACGTGGTGCCCTGAAAAAATCGCTGCTTCAGCTCGATTGAACCGGGTGCAGGTGCAATCGCACTGCACCCGGTACTGCCACGAATTCGCTTCAACAACGCTGGTGCCTTTTGCCGGGCACCGAGACACTTGAACTGGCAGCGTCATTGCCCTGCCACCATCGGAAGATCTTCATCATGCAGCTGTCCGCCCTCACCGCCCTGTCTCCTGTCGATGGCCGCTATGGCGCCAAGACCGAGGCCCTGCGCGAGCACTTCAGTGAATTCGGCCTGATTCGTGCCCGTGTCATCGTCGAGGTGCGCTGGCTGCAACGCCTGGCCGCCCATGCCGAGATTGCGGAAGTGCCGGCCTTCTCCGCTGATGCCAACGCAGTACTGGATGCCATCGTCAGTGATTTCAGTGTTGACGATGCGCAGCGCATCAAGGATATCGAGAGCACCACCAATCACGATGTGAAGGCGGTCGAATACTTCCTGAAGGAAAAAGTGGCCGACAACGCAGAACTGAATGCTGTCACCGAATTCATCCACTTCGCCTGCACCAGCGAGGACATCAACAACCTGTCCCACGCCCTGATGTTACGCGGTGGCCTGGACAACGTGCTGCTGCCGGAAATGAAGAAAGTCACCGAGGCCATCGTCGCGCTTGCTCACCTGCACGCTGAACAGCCGATGCTGTCGCGCACGCATGGCCAGACCGCCAGCCCGACGACCCTTGGCAAGGAAATGGCCAACGTCGCCGCACGTCTGCGTCGTCAGCTGGCGCAGATCGAGCGCGTCGAGATGCTCGGCAAGATCAACGGTGCCGTAGGTAACTACAACGCCCACCTGACCACCTATCCGGCCATCGACTGGGCGGCCAATGCCGAAACCTTCGTCGAGAGCCTCGGGCTGACCTTCAATCCATATACCACCCAGATCGAGCCGCACGACTACATCGCCGAGTTGTTCGATGCCGTCTGTCGCTTCAACACCATCCTGATCGATTTCAATCGTGATGTGTGGGGCTACATCTCGCTGGGTTACTTCAAGCAGCGCACCGTGGCGGGCGAAATCGGCTCCTCCACCATGCCGCACAAGGTCAACCCGATCGACTTCGAGAATTCCGAAGGCAACCTCGGTATCGCCAACGCGGTACTTGGCCACTTGGCGCAGAAGCTGCCGATCTCTCGCTGGCAGCGCGACCTGACCGACTCCACCGTGCTGCGTAACCTCGGTACGGGCCTGGCACAAGGCTTGATCGCCTATCAGTCTGCTCTCAAAGGCATCAGCAAGCTGGAAGCCAACCCGGAGCGTCTGAATGCGGACCTCGACAATAGCTGGGAAGTGTTGGCGGAGCCGATTCAGACCGTCATGCGCCGCTACGGCATCGAGAAGCCCTACGAGAAGCTCAAGGAGTTGACCCGTGGCAAGCGCATCGATCAAGCCGGCTTCGCCGCCTTCATCGAGACGCTGGAGCTGCCGGAAGACGTCAAGGCTGAGCTGAAAGCTCTCAGCCCGGCCAGCTACATCGGTAATGCCGTTGCACAGGCCAAGGCGCTGTAAGCCAGCCTGAACGCCGCATGCCAGACAACGCCGGGGCCTATGCTCCGGCGTTGTGTGTTACGCAGCGTACTTTACGCAGCGTGCTTGCAAGTAGTGCATTGGGCATTTCGCCATGCACGCTAGACACAGAATTCATCACCGCCGAGGCACATGTCTCGGTGGGTAGGCTAAAAGTGCCCAGGTCATGACGTGGGCACGCCATGAATCGCATCGCCGACTGCCTACCGGTAGCGGCTTCACCGACGTCATCGTGAGACAAGCGGTCGCCTGACTGACTGCTGCTCACGTTCGAGAGGTTCTGCATGAGCACATCCCCCGCCCCCCAAAATACCGACACGCCATTGGCGCTGTTGGGCGGCCTGAGCATCCGTGATTTCCTGCGTGACTACTGGCAGCAGAAGCCGCTGCTGATCCGTGGCGCCTTTGCAGACTTCGAGATGCCGCTGGAAGCCGATGAACTGGCCGGCCTGGCGTGTGAGGACGGTATCGAGGCACGCCTCGTCGAAGAGAACGGTGCGGACAAGGCATGGCAGGTCAGCCACGGCCCCTTTGATGACGCCACCTTCGCACGTCTCGATGCCAAGACCGACAGCCACTGGAGCCTGCTGGTACAGGCAGTGGATCACTATGTCCCCGATGTCGCAGCCCTGTTCGAGCCGTTCACCTTCCTGCCGCGTTGGCGTCTCGATGACATCATGATCAGCTACGCACCGACCGGTGGCAGCGTCGGCCCACACCTGGATAACTACGATGTCTTCCTGCTGCAGGCCCAGGGCCAACGCCACTGGCAGCTGGGCGGCATGCTTGGGGAAGATGCCGAGATCATCGACGGCATCGATCTGCGCATCCTCAAGCACTTCAACGTAACGCCGGGCGAAGACTGGGTACTGGAACCTGGCGACATGCTTTACGTACCGCCACGTCTCGCTCATCACGGTGTCAGCCAGTCCGATGACTGCATGACCATCTCCGTAGGCTTCCGTGCACCATCTGCCGATGAAGTCGTCACCTCCTACGCGGATTATCTCGGTGCCAGCCTGCCGGAATCGCTACGCTACCGAGATGCGGGAATGGCTCCCGTCGCCAATGCCGGCGAACTTGACGATGCAGCGCTCGAGCGCGTGCGTGAGCTGCTGCTCAACACCCTCGACAACCCGACCCAGCTGGCCCAGTGGTTCGGTCGCTATATGACCCAGCCCAAGTATCTTGAACAGCTCGCCACACGTGAACCGGCACTCAAGCAAAATGAACTGGTGGAATACCTGGAAGATGAAGGCGTGCTGGTGCGCACCCTCGGTTCACGCTTCGCCTTCCGCCATGCGGACGACGGCAGCAGTACATTGTTCGTCGATGGTGACGGTATTCCGGCCACACAGGCCCTTGCTGAGGCCCTCGCCTCCAGCGACCGACTCACTTCGGTGTTGCTTGACTACACCACTGACGACCTTGATCGAGCCGCCGTGGTCAGCCTGCTGACCGCACTGATCAATCGTGGCAGCCTGATACTGGAATGCGACCTGCAGGATGAAGAGGACTAAACGGTATGAGCGATGCAATGATCAGTCTGGAACGCGGTGACTGGCAGACCCTGTCCAGTGATGCCAGCGAGATCCGCCGAATCGTCTTCATGGTCGAGCAACATGTTCCAGAAGATGAGGAGTGGGACGGCCGCGATGATGCCTGCGAGCATTTCCTCGTGCGATTGGAAGGCCGTCCGGTCGGCACTGCTCGCCTACTGCCGGATGGTCATGTGGGTCGGGTCGCTGTGCTGTCTGAGGCACGTGGCCTCGGGCTTGGTCAGCATCTGATGGAGGCCTGCATTCTTGCGGCGCGCCAGGCAGGTCATGCTGAGGTGCTGCTCGATGCCCAGACCCATGCGTTGGTTTTTTATCAACGCCTGGGTTTCACAGCCTTCGGTGACGAGTTTATTGATGCAGGTATACCGCACCGCAGCATGCGCTTGATTCTGAACTGATTTTTAGCATCATTTAATAAAAACCGACTCTTTCTTTGAGTCGGTTTTTTTGTGTCCATAATAATCTTGTAGTCTAGTTACAACGCGACCCATGACCAAGTCATCATTCCACAAAGCCCATGAATACTGACATCATGGCGATATTGAAATGTATTAAAACAAACGTTTTACCAAGAAAACACCGGCAACGTTGAAACCATCATGAAACGACCGTTTTAATACGACCAAGGAATGAAAGACAACTGATGATTTCAGGCGGATGCTAGGGAATAAGTACATTACGCTGCACTGCCGCATATTCAGGAGACACGCTCATGCATGCCACAGACTCTCGAATGCATGTCACATCACTCGTCAATGTGATCGGGCAACCGACAGACACCGTGTTGGCTGAGCAGTGGCAGTGCCCTGAGATACGAGCTCGCGTCATGAAACTGGCTCGTCCAATGCTGGATCTACTCCCGGCACTTTTACCGGAACCGATGACAGCGCAGGCAAAGACGATCTGCCATCTGAGCCGCGACAAGCGCTGGCAGATGCCAGGTGCTGACTGGCAGATCACACAGCACGCTGACCGCTGGCAAATTTCACATCGCTCGACAGCACAGCATTCGACGGGAAGGGAGCAGAACGAAGACAGGCGCGTGGAGCAGGCAGTAGACACTCTCTCGCAATTGACATTGAGCGGGCTGGCACACGACGTCACAGGGATGAGTATCGGCAACCGCCCACTCCCCTTGGCTTTCTGGACACTGGCTGCCGCGCGGCATCGCGGTGAACGTCATGCCGAACTTGCCATCATGCAGATCAGCAGTGTGCGAGAAGCACTATGTTGGGGAGAACTGATCCCGCGCCTTCGGGCACCCGATGGTCGCCCTCCCCGCGTAGCACTGACCTTGAGCGCATGTGAGGTACCCACACTGGAAGCGAGTCTCTACTTTCTGCTGCCATGGCTCGTCAGTATCACGCTGATACCGGCAGAAAACGCCACAGCGGCCTGTCTTGCCGTACTCGAAGAGCGCATTCGTCCAATCCCGGCGATTGGAGAAAGCAACGAGATGCCCGACGTCATGTGCCATTACGCCTGACGTTACGCAAAGGAAAGTGAAAGATTATATATAACAATAAGTTAGTGCGACTCAGTATCGACATTATTTAGCTGAATATGCATAAAAACAATCAATCGTCACCAGCAGCTACTGGCTGCTCTTGTCAGCACTACAGCCACATTTTTTGGATGAAGCAGACAAGACACGACAAACAGACATGATAAGCCAAGGGCCACGGCCCTACGACGAAGCCATCAGGAGATGCCACCATGAGTCATTCACGTGCCGATCAGATTGCCGCAATCGAAAAGGACTGGGCCGAGAATCCGCGCTGGAAGGATGTTACCCGCCCTTACACTGCTGAAGATGTCGTGCGGTTGCGCGGTTCTGTGCCTGAAGCAAACACGCTGGCGACTCGCGGTGCCGAAAAGCTGTGGAAGCTGGTGAATGGTGATGCCAAAAAAGGCTACGTCAACTGCCTGGGCGCATTGACCGGTGGTCAGGCCATGCAGCAGGTCAAGGCAGGTATCGAGGCTATCTACCTCTCCGGTTGGCAGGTTGCCGCGGACAATAATACCAGCGAAGCCATGTATCCCGATCAATCACTGTATCCGGTTGATTCCGTCCCGACCGTGGTCAAGCGCATCAACAATACCTTCCGTCGTGCTGACCAGATCCAGTGGCACAAGGGTGGCAATCCAGGCGATGAAGGCTTCGTCGATTACTTCGCACCGATCGTGGCGGATGCCGAAGCTGGCTTCGGTGGTGTGTTGAATGGCTACGAGCTGATGACGGCGATGATTCGTGCTGGCGCCTCCGGAGTGCACTTCGAAGACCAGCTGGCCTCGGTCAAGAAATGTGGCCACATGGGCGGCAAGGTACTGGTCCCGACGCAGGAGGCCGTACAGAAGCTAGTCGCTGCACGTCTCGCTGCTGACGTCGCCGGCGTGCCGACACTGGTTATCGCACGTACCGATGCCAACGCTGCTGACCTTATCACCTCTGACGTGGATGATTACGACAAGCCCTTCCTGACCGGCGAGCGCTCCAACGAAGGCTTCTACCGCGTCAATGCCGGTCTCGATCAGGCCATCTCTCGCGGACTGGCCTACGCCCCGTACTCTGACCTTATCTGGTGTGAAACTGCCAAGCCGGATCTTGAAGAAGCACGTCGATTCGCCGACGCGATCAAAAAGGAATACCCGGACCAGCTGCTGGCCTACAACTGCTCTCCCTCCTTCAACTGGAAGAAGAACCTCGACGACGCCACCATCGCCAAGTTCCAGCAGGAACTGTCCGACATGGGCTACAAGTACCAGTTCATCACGCTGGCCGGCATTCACAACATGTGGTTCGGCATGTTCGATCTCGCCTATGACTACGCACGTGGCGAAGGCATGAAGCACTATGTCGAGAAGGTACAGGAAGCTGAATTCGCGGCTGCCGAGAAAGGCTACACCTTTGTGGCACACCAGCAGGAAGTCGGCACTGGCTACTTCGATGACATGACCAACGTCATCCAGGGCGGCAACTCATCTGTCACCGCACTGACGGGTTCAACTGAGGAAGATCAGTTCTAGGCGATAACCTTCAGACATTGACGAACCCGCTCGGGAGTAATGCTAGAAAGCGCGATAGCGCCGGGCGCAATAAGGAAGATTTTCGTCGCACCTTGTGCTGCCATGACAAGACACGTTACCAATGCGCCTTACAAGCCCGCTCACGCGGGCTTTTTTGTCGCTGAAAGCTACGTCTCGGCACCCTCTCTTCAGGGTACGAACTACGCGACGCTGTAGCATCAAAAGAGCGTCGTCTCAGCGTTTCAAGACGTGGAACCCGCTATCGTCAGCGTGGTCTATACTGTTAGAAAACAGTGTTCTCTCAGTGTCTGAAAGACGTATCATGCCACGACACGACGAGAGCCTACTGGCGGTCAATGGAAGTGATCGCCTACCAAGCATCGCTCTCAGCACCCTTATCAAAACCTCAAGTGACACCGCTTCATGCAAGGAGAAACCACCATGACGCCTTCCCTTATCAAGAACCGACGTACTGCCACTCGCCGCTGGTTGCCTGTCATTGCTATCGGCATGCTAACGCTAGGCGGCTGTGCCAACAGTGATATCTACTCCGGCAACGTCTACACCGGTGACCAGGCCAAGCGTGCCCAATCCGTCACCTACGGCACTATCACATCGCTGCGCCCGGTACAGATTCAGGCGACCGATGAAGGTAGCAGCGTACTGGGCGGCATTGGTGGTGCAGTCTTCGGCGGCTTGCTCGGCAGCCAGATTGGTGGCGGCTCTGGTCGTGCCATCGCGACAGCAGCAGGCGCCATCGGGGGCAGTGTCGCCGGAAAGGCGATTGCTGATAATGTCGATCGGGTCGACGCCTACGAAATTGAAGTTCGCCGTGATGCAGGCGACAGCCTCATTGTCGTCCAGAAAGCCGACACCGCCTTCACAGTGGGTCAACGTGTCCGCCTCGTCGGCTACGGCGCCAACCTGAGCGTCGCGCCTTATTGAGTAAGTCGTAACTAAAAAGGCCATCTCTAAAAGAGATGGCCTTTTACTATAATAGTATCGAAAAATCGATCCGAATCTTGCTGAGTGTCGGCAATGGAAACGTCCTCAAAAACGCAGGAATCTGCGTAGAAACTAATTAGCTTCCTATACAAAGACGGCTTTTTGTGCAAGGTTATAGGTATGAAGCTTGACCACGCTTTATGCCCAACTTTCTGCCGAGGAGTTGCTATGTGCCCTGCTTCCACCGATGCCCCGCATGCTGACCACTTCGCACGCGCTTGCTTGAATCAATCCGGTTCTGCGTTGGAGCTGCCATTTCATCTTCTTCAGTCGCGCCAGCCTTTCCAGTCACTCAAATTAGCGTTGGCGCTTGCGATGTTGGGGGCAGTGGCATTGTCGCCAGTCATTCCGGTGACCTAGGCAGGCGCGGTTACTACGACTGAGCGTCATTGGATCCTTCACGTAGGCGTGTACACCACCACGGCATGGAATTCCAGGTCCCAGACACACGAAAGCCGGGCATATGCCCGGCTTTCGTGTGTCTGGGATACGCCATGGTGGCGTATCCCAGGGAAATCAGTGCATCTTGACCTTGCTCATGCCCCAGCAGATCAGCTTGCCACCAATGAAGATAATCAATGTCAGCATGATCAGTGCCATCAACATGGAGATGGGATTGACGATGAAGGTGGCACCCAACACTGCCAACGCGCCGCCCCATACATAGCGGTCTCCACTATCAATGCTGAGGGGCTCAGGAATGATGCGTTTGACGGTGGCGCCCAGCGAACCTTCCCAGCAGTTCAAGCACAACATGTAGAACGCCGCAAAGCTCACCAGCCAGATCAATGTCACGGTCATCGAAATTCTCTCCTGAAAATAGGGGTCGCATGGAGCATGTGATTGTCATTTCCCGTTAGTGGTCACGGGGCGGAACATGCGGAGCGAGAAATGCCATTGACGTCTCGCGCCAGAAATCCGCCATGTCCGAGTAGGCAGAGTAACCACACCCTGATGCCCTCGCAAGCTGGTGAGCGCATCCTTCTCATGCTGATCGTCGCAAGTCCTCTATACGAGGAGCAGATTGCCTGCCAACAGACAGCACGACGCTTGCTGTCGTCAGTGTTTTTTGACTGACGTGGAGGTGCGGCGACCAGCCACGCCATATACAAGAAAAATTCTGCCAGCAGGGTTGAAAAGTGCACTTGCGGGCGTCACCTATTATTTCAAGACAGGATAGCGTGCGCTGAACCACTCTTGTGGTGATGTCACCAGCAGGCCGGAAGCCACGTAATACGCGGCTTTTTTCCGTCATCCCCCCTGACAGTCACCTCAGGGGCACGCTATTATTGACGTTCATATACCTATTGAAAGGCCCCTAACATGCAAATCGCCCAAAATGCCGTAGTCTCTTTCCACTACACCCTCACCAACAACGACGGTGAAGTGCTGGACACTTCTGAAGGTCGTGAGCCGCTGGCCTACATCCACGGCGCTGGCAACATTGTTCCGGGCCTCGAGAAAGAACTCGACGGCAAGCAATCCGGTGACGCACTGAAAGTCGCTGTGACACCGGAAGAAGGTTACGGTGAAGTTCAGGAAGCACTGGTCCAGGAAGTGCCGCGCGATGCATTCCAGGGTGTCGAAGACATCGAAGCAGGCATGCAGTTCCAGGCACAGACCCAGGGCGGCCCGCTGATGGTCACCGTCACCAAGGTCGAAGGCGACACTGTCGTTGTCGATGGCAACCACCCGCTGGCCGGCGAGACCCTGAACTTCGACGTCCAGATCACCGAAGTGCGTGAAGCTTCTGCTGAAGAACTGGAACACGGTCACGTTCACGGTGAAGGCGGCGTGGAGCACTAAGCTCCGCCTCTTCCCCTGCAAGATGACAACGTCGTCTGACAGGTGCCCCACACTCGCTGTGTGAGGCCTGAGCAGAAAGCCCCGCCCCTGAGTCATCAGAGGCGGGGTTTTTTTGTGTCTATCCACTCAATCAATGGGTTGACTAGCTACCACATTGCGGCGGTGTCGCGTCGCTAGACAGGCTCAGACCGCGGAAATAGGCGGTGGCAGACCCACCGGCATTATCACCATCTGCCATCAGCGCAAGTCCAGAAATCTTGCTTGGCGTGCTGTCGAACAAGGCCGCGTAGTCCGCACGCAAGTCACGGACTTCCGCTACCCACTGACCAACCTTGTCTGCACCCGACTCTACCGCCAACAGCACGGCGCGATCAGTGAATGCGTTGTCCCAGTGGCTATCCTTGGCTTCATTGCTTGACCACACGTAGTTGATCGCCTCAACCTGCCACGGCAGGATGCCAGTCTTGTTGACGACATACAGGCGCGCCGGATAGTCATCGCCATTCTTGGTCTTCTCATTCAGCGCCGGATAGATGCTATCAACCTGCCAGCACCACTTCAGATAGGGGGTCTCTTCCAGAGAAAGGTCTTCCTCGAGAAAACGTGCCGAGGCCTGGCCTTGCGCCTGCGCCTCCAGCGCAGGCAAGCCGTCACGCTCAACCACGCGATAGGCGGTATGACCTTCAAAGGTTTTCTCACCCCATGCCAGAATCTGCGCAGGCGTGTAGGCCTTGTCAGCAGCAACGGCGGCAGATGACAGCGACACTGCCACAAGGCCTCCTGCGAGCATTAGCGCGGCAGGGATAGCGGCAGAGGTCAGACGAATAGTGAGCGACATGGACAGACTCCATAAAGGCATCGGGATGGCGATGGTGGCGAGTGTGATAAAAGCGACTTCACCATCAGGCAAGGACAGGTTTCAGCCCTGCGCCCGCAAGGTGACATACCCTCCCCATACGCGCGTTAGCGTGGTCAGGATGCAAGCTGCGGCAAATATCCACGCCAACAGTGCAAAGTAATGAGGCATCAAACAGACCAGTACGAAGAAGCCGATAGTCTCGGTACCTTCAGTCAGGCCATCCAGATAATAGAAGGCCTTACGGGTGAAGTTGGGCCGTTCTATCTGGTGCTTGGCGGCCATGATGGCAAACGCCAGAAAGCTTGACCCCGTGCCCACAAAAGCGAACAACAGCACCACTGCAGCCATGGCATTGGCAGTGGGGTCGGCCAATGCAAAGCCGACCACCACGCCGGCGTAGAACAAGAAATCGAGACAGATATCCAGATAGCCACCGGCATCTGAGCTCAAGCCGGCGTGGCGGGCCAGCGCACCATCCAATCCATCCACTACGCGGTTGATCAAGATGGCCACCAGTGCCAGCCCGAAATGACCAAAGGCCAGCAGCGGCAAGGCAGTAATGCCGATCACGAAGCCGGTAATCGTCAGCTGATCAGGATGCAGGCCGCGTGCTGCTGCGCTACGTGCCAGGCGTTTCAATGGCGGTTGTACCCAACGTGAGGTCCACTTATCCAGCATGCTCCGCTCCCGCATGAGTAAATCGATGAGTCCGTAAATTGATCATTGGCGAGCCAGGTCTCTGCGCCATCTCGTTGTGACATGCATGGTTCTAGCTCGCTTCATCCGCGCGTCGGTACCACGGCGCGACCTGCTGGCACCCAACGTGCCAGCAGGAAAATCAACAGCGGCAGACAGGCTTGCAGACAGGCGGCTACCGCCGTCAGGCGAGGATCAGCCCCCGTTGCCAGTGCCAGCGTCTCGGTGGTCAGGGTTGGCACGCGTCCACCGCCCAGCACTACGGTAGGCACGTACTGGGCGATGCTCACCGCGAAGGCGACGGCCCAACTGATGGCTAGCGGCCGCAGCATCAAGCGCAGACGAATGCCGATCAGCGCTTCAAGTCGCGAGCTGCCCAGCAGCCGCGCCGCCTGCTCCAATCGCACATCGAAGCGTGCCCACGGGCCTGCCAAGGTCAGCCAGGCATAGGGCAGTGTGAACAATAGATGGCCGATCACCACACCCGGCCAGCCGGGACTAGCACCTAGACTCAGCCAGCCGACCTGAAACCCGAACAGGAAGCTGGCTTGTGGCAATAACAGCGGCAGGTAGAGGCACACGACAAAGCCACGCAAGCGTCCGCTTTCCCGCTCACGCTCGAATACCGCGACACTGAGAATGACCGACAAGGTGGCAACCAGCACTGCCAGCCACAGACTGTTTGTGAAGGCATCGCCTAAACCGGCCAACGCCTGCTGCCAACTTTCCAGTCCCCAGCGCGTGGGGAGCAGTGACGGGAAGAACCAGCTTCTGGCCAGTGACTGCAGCGCAATCACGGCAAACGCCAATAGTGAGGTCACCGTGACAATGCCCAGCATGATGCGAATGATTCGGCTGATGCTTTCTGACTTGGCGCCTCTTGCGACACTTGCAGGACCAGAGACTTCGCAGGCTCTGGCCGGCGGATTATCCAGTGTCCAATCGCGGTGCCACCGCAGTAACTGACGTCCCAGCGCAGCCCCTAGCGCCATCATCACGATGACCAGAAGTGCCAGGACCAGCGCACCGACACTCGCCGGCAACCGTGCCGTCGGATCACTGTCACGCCATAATTCAACCAGTCGTACCGCCAATGTTGGCGTGCGCGTTGGGCCAAGCACCTGTGCGACATCCACCACCGCGAGCGAATAAGCCAGTACAGCACCAATCGGCAAGGCAATCGCCCGTATCACCTGTGGCATGAGGATGCGCCAGCGCAGCTGAGGGATGCTGTAGCCGAGCGCCTGCCCTGCCTGTAACTGCGCTCTGACGGGCAAGCGGGATAACGCTGTCTGGGCCATCAACATCAAGAACGGAGCTTCTTTCAAGGCCAGACCGATCGCCAGCGTGATGCCATGAGCATCGGGCAGCGGGAATTGCGGTGGCACCAAGACCTCGAACGGTGCCAGTAACAAGCGCATCAGCACGCCACTCGGCGCTGCCAGCCACAATAGCCCTAATGCGAGCGCCAGATGCGGCATCGCCAGAACGGGTGCCAGCAGTCGCTCGAGTCGCTCCCCAAAAGCCGTGCCTGCCGCTGCCGTCAACCAGCCCAGTGTCAGTAGTATCGCCAGCAACGTACCGCCGACTCCACTGATCAACGTCAGGCGAAAACCATCAGCCAGACCCGGCAATGCCCACCATCGTTGCCAGGCAACGTCAGAGACATGCTCGAACCCAAGCGTCGGCCAGAGGCCAAAGGCAGGCGCCACCAATCCAGCCAGCCCCAATGCCGTGGGGCCAAGCAGCAGCAACAGCACCCCCCAGCGCAGCACGCGGGCCGGTGTCAGCGATAGCGATACTGCACCGGACTCAGTGCGTCGCCTACCGGTCATCAGCTGTCTCAGTTGCGATAGCGTCGCGCCCACTCGGCCTCCAACGCGTCAGTCCAGCTGGGGTGAGGCTCACTCAACGGCGTGCCAAGTGCCTCAGGGCTCATGCTGCCCGCCAAGCTGGGTAGCTCATCGAAGGCTTGACGCTTTTCATCAGGCAAGCGTGCCACATCAAGCACTGTCTCATCGCCCCAGCGCGAAGGGTCAGCCTTGGCCGCCTGCGCTGGTGCTGACATCAACTGATTGATCCATACCAGTGCTGCAGCCTTGTGCTGCGCCGTAGCCGGAATCGCCAGATAGTGCACATTGCCGAGTGTGCCGCCGTCATGAATGTAGGGTTCTATTGTCGGCGGCAACCGCCCTTCCTTGCGCCCATTGGCGACTTCTTGCGACACGAAGCTCAAGGCGATCCAGACACTGCGTTGTGCGAGCAGTTTCATTTGCTCCTCGGCACCGGCCGGCTGACGCTCACCCTGCGCCCACATCAGCGGATGCAGCGCATCCAGATACCGCCACAAGGGGGCTGTGATACGCGCAAACTGCGTATCATCCACGAAGGATGTCGCGAGTACATTGCGTTGCTCAACCGGTATCAGCTCAATCAGGGCCTGTTTGAGAAAGGTGGTGCCATGAAAACTGGGGGGCTGAGGGTAAGTCACCCGCCCCGGATTCTCTCGTGCCACCTCAAGCAATGCTGACATGGAGCGCGGCGGCGCTTTGAGCAGCGCCGTGTCATACATGAAGATCAGCTGGGCACGGCCCCACGGTGCTTCCATACCGTCGGTCGCCAGCCCGAAGTCGCGCGAGCCAATCCCTTTCAGCAGGTATTCACTGTTGGGGAGGCGAGAAACGAACGGCCCCCATGCCAGTCCGGCCTGCTTCAAGGCACGAAAGTTCTCGCCGTTGATCCAGATGGCATCGATGCTGCCGTCGCTACGACCCGCCGCCTTCTCGGCCAATAGCGTCGAGACACTTTCAGCCGTATCGGCAATCTTGACGTGACGCACTTCAATCCCATGACGCTGGGCTGCAATCCGAGCCTGGTCACGCAGATAGGAATTGGTGGCTTCGCTACCACCCCATGCATGGAAATCGATGCGCTGGCCACGCGCCTTTTCAGTGATGGCCTTCCATTCCAATGCTGCAAGTTCAGGCACTGCCTTTCCCTTGCCAGCATCGGCGGCGTACGCGATCGAGGTAGCCCAGGGGCTCGCACTCACTCCTGCGATAACCAATAGTGATCCACCCATCAGCGCCAGCGCACGACGGCGACTCGGCAAATGATCAGTCTTCATGAGAGGTGTCTCCGATAAGGAAATGCCGCGACGCTGTACAAACAGGTCGCGGCATCGAGTTATGGATTAATGCTTATCCGCTGCAGAGGTATCCGAAGAGGCCGGTGCCTCCGCGGCAATAGATGCTTGAGTAGTGCTGGAAGCGTCAACCGCCGTCAATGTCTTGGTCGGCTCGAAGCGTCCGTTACGACGCCAGGTGAAGTAACGATCCAGCACCTTCAGCACACCTTCAGGCTTATGCGCATTCTTCCACATGCCCGCTGCGGCCTTGTTGGCCTCCGACAAGGTCGGGTACGGATGTATGGTGGACAACACCTTGTTGAGACCGATGTTGTGTTTCATCGCCATGGTGAACTCAGCCAGCCATTCCCCTGCAAAAGCACCGACCAGTGTCACGCCCAGAATACGATCACGTCCCTTCTCGGTAAGCACCTTGACGAAACCTTCAGTGGAACGCTCAGCCAGCGCACGATCACTCTCGCCCATATCGTAATGAGTGACTTCGTACTCGTAACCCTGAGCCTTGGCTTCGCTCTCGTTGAGACCGACACGCGCCACTTCCGGCTCGGTGTAGGTGACCATCGGCATGATGCGGTAGTCGACCTTGAAGGTTTTCAGACCGCCGAACAGCGCATTGACCGCTGCGTGCCATGCCTGGTGTCCTGCGGCATGGGTAAACTGGTAAGGGCCGGCCACATCACCACAGGCCCAGATATTGGGCTGCAGCGTCTGCAGGGATTCGGAGACATCGATGGTGCCACGCTCGGAGACTGCAATACCCAGCGCCTCCAGGCCAAAGCCTTCGACATTGGCTTCACGACCGATGGCGACCAGCAGCTCATCAAACTCGATCCAGCTCTCTTCACCCTCAGGAGAGCTGACCACCAGGTGACGCATCGGCTGACTGTCTTTGCCGGTCAAAACTTCGATACGTGTGGCTGTGGAGTTGATACGCAGATCCACACCTTCACCGGCCAGTTGCTCATGCATCAGCGTGCTGACCTCTTCGTCTTCACGCGGCATGACACGCGGTGCACCTTCGATGATGGTGACGTGACTCCCCAGGCGCGCAAAGCTCTGCCCCAGCTCCATGCCGATCGGGCCAGACCCCAGTACCACCAGACGCTTGGGCTGTATCTTGAGGTCCCACAGGTTATCGGAGGTCAGCGGGGTAATCAGCTCGATACCCGGGATGGCAGGCACTCGCGGACGCGCACCGGTCGCGATCACGATATTGCGCGTGGTCAATACACGACCATCGACCTCCACTTCCCAAGGCGTTTTCAGCATGGCTTGGCCGGTATGCACTTCAACACCCAGGCTTTCGTAACGCTCGATACTGTCATGCGGCTCGACACTCTCGACCACGTCATGCACATGACCCATGACCTTGGCGAAGTCGATTTCCGGCTCATTGGCGGTGATACCAAAGCGCTCGGACTGGCGAATCTCATGTGCGGCTCGTCCAGCGCGAATCAATGCCTTGGAGGGAACGCAACCCGTGTTGAGGCAGTCGCCGCCCATTTTATGACGCTCGATCAGCGCCACTCGCGCATTGACCGCAGACGCAATGTAACTGGTGACCAGACCGGCAGAGCCGGCGCCGATCACGACCATGTCATAGTCGAAGGTCTTCGGCTTGGTAAAGCCAGCCTGCTGCTTGCGCTTGCGCATCAACCCCACGATACGATTGGCAATCAACGGGAACAGACCCAAGGCGATGAAGGAAGCAATCAGGGCCGGAGACAGGATATCGGACAGCGATTCCAACTGCCCAAGTTCACGACCAGCATTCACGTAGATGGCAGTACCGGCCAGCATGCCCAGCTGGCTGGCAACATAGAAGGTGACCACACGCATGCGAGTCAGGCCCATCACCAGATTGACGATGAAGAACGGGAATACCGGTACCAGACGCAGCGTGAACAGGTAGAACCCCCCTTCACGCTCGACACCACGGTTCAGGGATTCCAGCTGACGGCGGAAGCGCTTCTCGATACTTTCACGCAGCAATGTACGCGAGATAAGGAAGGCCAGCGTGGCACCGATCGTACTGGCGAAGGAGATGAGCAACAGCCCCCAGCCGAAGCCGAAAAGTGCGCCACCAAGCAATGTAAGCAAGGCTGCGCCGGGCAGAGAAAGGCCCGCCATTGCCACATAAACGACAAAGAAGACGCCCGCCACCAACACAGGCGACTCATCGAAGAGCACCTGGAAATTCGCCTGTTGGGCCTTGAGGCTCTGCAGTGTGAAATACTCCTGCGCACCGCTAGCGAAGAAGATAACAATGGCAGCGATGATAGCCACCAGGAGTAAGAGCTTACGTTTGTTCACAGACGATATCCTTATTCCGTTCCTGCCGAGTATGGGCATTTAAATTGGATGTACCGTTTCCTTACGAAGCTCATCACATACTGGATGCAGTCTTTTGCACACAGCACCCCATACTGTCGACACTGAATTCACGTTTTAACAAGCACAGCCAAGGCGTTGTCACTGGTCATTCTATCAGCTTGCTCTGAGCACTCGAGGGCAACGGTCAGCCTATAGTGGCATCCAGATGGCACTTGTGTGCGTAGAAACTTGATACGAGCGTCAACCCAGCATCTTGTCAGCACCACTCACGGGCATGGGGACATTGTTCCATGACCTTATCTTCATACAGCAATGATCCGCTTTTTTTCTGGAGACATCATGACCCGACACGCACTCTTCTCTTCTCATACATTGCGCCGTGGCACGACTCGCGCCGCGCTGATTGTCAGCTTGTGTAGTGGCCTGCTATTGGCTGGCCACGCCAATGCCTTCGACCTCGCGAAAGTCCCTCAGGGAGTCGCGAGTGGCGTCGATGCAGGTCAAGAAGTTGCCATCTTTGCGGGTGGCTGTTTCTGGTGCATGGAAGGTCCCTTCGACAAGCTCGAGGGTGTGATCTCGACCACCTCCGGCTACACCGCCGGTGAGAAGGACGACCCAACCTACAAACAGGTATCCGCAGGCGGTACGGGGCATACTGAAGCGGTCAAGGTCGTGTTTGATCCTGACAAGGTCAGCTACGACACCCTGCTCGACGTCTTCTGGCACAACATCGACCCCATCGCGGTCGATCGCCAGTTCTGCGACGCCGGCACTCAATATCGCAGCGGTATCTACACGCTGGATGAGGCGCAGCGAAAAGCCGCTGAGGCCAGCCGCACGGCATTGAAAGACAAGTTCCCCGAGGGAATTGCCACTGAAATTGAAGCCGCTGGCCCTTACTATGCCGCCGAGGAATACCACCAGGATTTCTACAAGAAGAATCCAATACGCTACCGCTTCTATCGCTCGGGTTGTGGTCGTGATGACCGCCTCGAGGAAATCTGGGGCGATGAGGCACCTGCACACTAAGCCAATTGTTTAACAAGAGTTTGTCGTGGTAGACACGAAAACGGCTCGCCAACTGGCGAGCCGTTTTTTATTGCACCGACACCCGACGATTACTGAGTCGTGGCGGCTTTGCGCCCGCAATACACTGCCAGCCCTAGCGTAATCAGCAGTACCAGCACCGCACCGACAACGACCCCCGGCCAGCCGGCGGCTTGCCAGAAGGGTTCCAGCCAGAA
Source organism: Cobetia sp. L2A1 (assembly GCF_009796845.1). NCBI lineage: Bacteria > Pseudomonadati > Pseudomonadota > Gammaproteobacteria > Oceanospirillales > Halomonadaceae > Cobetia > Cobetia sp. L2A1. The sequence goes on from NZ_CP047025.1 coordinate 3,250,023, forward strand.
ACCGCCAAGGCTCGCACCCAGATAATATGCCGTCAGATACAGCGCGCTGGCGCTGGCACGCGCGCCCTCGGCATTACGCCCTACCCACGCGGAGGCGGTGGCATGCGCGAGGAAAAACCCGAAGGCGTTGATGCTCAACCCGACCATCATGCCGATCAGCGACTGACTCAGTGTGAGAAATGTGCCGACGATCAACAGGCTGGTGCCCAGCATCATGGTCAGCGCCTGACCTGTGCGATGCACTGCTGCCAGATTCTGTTCACTGTTGTGCTCGTCTTCCTGCTGACTCCCTTTTACACCACCGAGCCCCCGGACTTTTGTCCCATCTCGCCATCTTTGCTGCAGGTGGGCCAATCGCTGTGCCAACTTGCCAGACTGTGATGCACCGAAGGTGCCAGCCAGATAGGTCAGAAACAGCAAACCCAACCACTGACTACCCAGTGACCACGGCGCTGCACTCAGCCGGAAGGTCATGTAGCTATACAGATTGACGAAGATGAAGAAATTCAGGCCACCGAGCAGAAAGACCGGCCACAAACGCGGGTTACGCAGATGGCGCCCAAGTCCTGCCAGCATGCTAATCAGATTGAGTGGCTGAGCCACGAAACGCCGCTGACGAGGTAACCACTGCCATAACGCACCCAGCGCCAGCAGACTGAAGGCCCCGATAACGGCAAAGCTTGCCTGCCAGCCCCAGTGCTCCGCCACGAAGCCACCGGCAACACGGCCAGTGATACCGCCCAGAGAGTTGGCACTGATGTACAACCCGACCGCTACCATCAGTGCAGGCTGTTCCATCTCGTCACTCATATAGGCCACTGCCACCGCCGGGAGCCCGCCGAGCAAGAAGCCCTGCAAGGCACGGACGGCCAGCAGTGACCAGAAACCGTCTACCAACAGCGCAAGACCAGAACAGGCTACACCACCGGTTAGCGTCCATAGCAGAATGCGGCGGCGTCCCAGCGCATCGGAGAGTGGACCAAATATCAGCAACGCCAATGCCAACGTCAAGGTGCTGACAGACAACGTAAGACTGGCTTGCAGTGAGCTAAGCCTCAGGTCACTTGCCAATAACGGCAGTATCGGCTGCACAAGATAGAGATTGATGAAGACCAGAAAGGAGCCAAGACACAGCGCTTGTGTCATGCGCCGCCATTCACTTCCATGTGCTTGCAGGGCGTCAGGAAGAGGGGCGTCATGCCCGGTCAACGATGTTACGGCTAGGGGAAGCGCCATCAGGTACCTACAGACAGAATTATCAGGGGGATGATGCAATTCTGACGTCCCGATCAGCATCAGTAAAATAGCTCGACATGATGCATGACATCAGTAAAGGTGATGGCATGCCAACGCATGGAGATATCCCTCATGAAACTGCCCTTCGACCTGCGTGCTCTCGAGCTGTTTGTCAGTGTCGTCGAACACGGTAGCTTCACTGCGGCGGCCCAATCTCTGAGTCTCGCCCAATCAGCGGTCAGTCAGTCAATAGCAGGCCTGGAAACCCGACTGGGCAAGCCGCTGCTGATACGCGGGACGCGTGGCCTACGTCTGACGTCGGCGGGCGACACTCTGCTGGAACATGCCAGACCGCTATTGGAGCAGGCGCAGCGCACCGCTCTGGCAATGGCCGAGCTTGATGGCCTCGTGAAAGGCGAGGTGCGTATCGGGGTCTCCTCAATGCTGGGGTCTTACTACTTCCCGCCACTGCTGATGGCGTTCAAGGCACGCTACCCGAACCTCAAGCTCAGTGTCATCGAGGGCGGTACCTTGAGCCTGCGTCAGATGATCGATAGCGGTGAGCTGGATCTCGGTGTTGTCGTCGAGGAGCAGGCAGGCGCAGAGACCACGGGGCTGGTCAGTCGACACTTCCTGAGCGAAGAAATGGTGGTCTGTCTATCCAATGATCATCCTCTGGCCAGCCGCCACCAGATAAGCGTCGAGGAGTTCTTTGCCGAAGAGTTGGTCGTATTCAAGCGCGGCTACTTCCACCGTGACTTCGTCGAGCGTCTGGCCAGCCAGCACGGGCTGACTGCCAGCATTGGTTTCGAGTCCAACCTGATCGCGTTGAACAAGGCAATTGTCGCGCGGGGCTTCGGTATCACTACCTTCCTGCGCCGCGTAGTAGAGGATGACCGCGAGGCCAATAACCTCACCGCTATCTCCTTTAGCCAACCGGCCTGGCTAGAGCTATCGCTGGCGTGGCGTCAGGAGCGCGGTCTATCTCGTGCAGAACAGGCCTTTGTCGACTTTGTCGTCGAGCATTCTGCCGATCATCGAAGCTGCCACTGACAAAACCAAAAACACCCAGCCGTGGCTGGGTGTTTTTGGTTTGTCGTGAGTGCTGGCGATATTTTGCGTTACTGACTACGCATCGCCAGTTTCATCTGCATGACTTCGTACGGCATCGGGCGGCGTGATTGCCAGTAATGCTGCGCCCAGTACACATTATCCAATCGCGATAGCTTCACACCACGTGAGGTGGAAGCATGCAGGAAGTAGCCATTACCGACATAGACACCGACGTGGTTATAGCGACGGGAAGGACGGAAGAACACCAGGTCACCCGGCTTCAACTGCGACTTGTCGATACGCTTGCCACGTTTCGCCTGCTCCGAGGTGGTACGCGGCAGCTCAATCCCAAATCCGTCACTGAACACATGCTGCATCAATGCCGAGCAATCAATCCCACCGGTATTGGTGCCTCCCAACCGATAAGGCGTTCCCGCCCACTGATCGTGCTCATCCATCAGCACTTCACGAATACTCGGCCCTGAATATGACGCAAACTGCGAGTCCTGGGCACTCTGTTGGTTTCCTGCCTGCTGCCGATAACGCTTGAGCTTCGGCAGTTCCGGCAGATCAACATCGTAATACGCCATATCTCGAGGAGAGGACGAATTGCTTGCACACCCCGCTATACCCAACGGCAGTATCAAAAAGCAGCACAATAACGCATGGCGCATCCAGCATTCCTCGTCGTGGGCCCGGCGCTGCAATGATGAAGGTAATCAGCGCTTGCGGACGGCGATAACAGATGAAGCATGACAAAAACGTAAAATAGGCACGCTCCCCAATGAGGAGAAACATTTACCTGCCTAAAACGCGAATCAGAAAACCAGCAACACACTTCAGTAACGAGCACAGGATAAAGGGCTGCTCGCACGATAGTAGTGCATGTTTACGCAATCCGTATGCCATTGCCCACAAGGCTAGACCAAAGTATCAGAAGAAAATTCATCGGAGAGACTACCGACTCCTTCGGCAACTCAGCTGTCAGCGAACCATAAGCATCAATGCAGCGTGCGAGCATCACCGCTCAGGATATCCAGGTGCAGCGCTGGCCAATGGCCGGGCCGAGCACCAGGGAAGTCGAGACTCGACCATGCACCTGCTAACGGCGGCGCCGCAGTCAACCACTGAATCAATGCATCACGGAAACCACGCAGGAAGCTGTCACGTTGGTCAGTATCGCCCATGAAGAAGGCATACCCCGCGAACAGGCCGCGTGCATATTCCTTCCAACTGCCGTAGTGATCCCGCGCCATGTTGTAGGCTGTCTCCAAATACGCCGTGAAGGCAGCCTCATCCAACCACCCAAGCTGACGACCCGCAATCGCGAGATCCACCATCTGAGCGATATCCCACGCGGTCATGTCCAGTTCGTTGCAGCGTGCCTCGTTGTCTCTGACCCGCCGCAGACGATCTAGATGTACCTGCTCGTCATCACCTCGTTCAGCACTTTCAAGCACCTCGATCTCATTATCGAGACGAGAGCGATTGAGCGTATAGGGGCCATAATTGATCAGATACTCATCACGATCACCGGCATCACGCAAGAAATCGAGAAATCCCGTCAACATCTCAGCATTACCGAGACCATAGTGACCTTCCAGCCAACCACTAAGTTCCTCGATACCGCGACCATGCTCCACCATCGGCTCACCCCAGCAGGGCGTATTGAGTGGCCCGCTAAGTGCCAGCGAGGTAAAGCGATCGAGGCTTGGGCGAAATCCCGGCTCTTCCCAGGCGCGCGGATGCCAGTCGAGCCAATGGAACAGGCTGCCAGGGTCTTCGAGGTGCCAGCGGATCTCATTGGATAGCGGATGATCCTCAAGCTCCGGCACCGCGGATTCCCAAACCGCCCACGCTTCCAGCAAGCGCCGCGCGTCTGGATAGAAGCGGCATAGCACACTGCGCAGACGCTCGGCACACTCAGCCAACTCCTCGGCGACAAAGTCGGTCGTGTCCTGCACCATCAGCAAATAGAAGGCATACTTTTCCGCCATCACGATGCTGGCAGGATGACGATGGCATATCGCTAACCGCTGACGACACTCAAGCTCAACACTGTCGGCACGCCCGAAGGGTGTCTGGGCATCGGGCAAGGCACCGCGCGCGGCGTCTGCCGCCAGCTGATTGAGATGGTGTGCCTGCGCCGGTAGCCAGAAACGCGCCATACCCTGCGCACCATCACGGGTATCCAGTGCCAACGTCTCGTTGAGATATTGACGCGCCTCGTCGCGACGAGCCTCATCAATGTCAGACAACAATCCCTGACGATACAGAATGTCAGGCTCACGAATACTGGCGATGGCCAGTACCCAGTGACGACTGTCACTGCGCCAGCGGCGGATCGCTGTGCGTGAACGCTCACGCAGGTGCTCAGGTAGCAGTGAATGCAGCGGACAGCGCAACGGGGTCAGTGGAGAAGACATCAGCGGACGCCAATCACTGTCGGTGTCATGCATCAGGTCAGCACCTTCGAAAAGCCCCCGACCGCGCTGATAGGCACGCGCCACACCCTGCCAATCGGCATAGCGACGCACCAGCAAGTCGATACCGTGGGCAGCGAAGTCTTCACCCTCCTCACGGCTCAGCCAGCCAGCACAGAGGCCGGCAAAGGACAGGTCGACCAACCGCAGCCAGTCCCATGCAGCAAACTCCAGCGGCTCACCGCGATCCATATAGCTGAGCAACAACTCACCATACGCCACCGGCGATGGCCCTTGCTCAAGCGCACTATCGGCGAGCTCTACACTGGCAGCAGCATGCGCAGGCGACCCTTTTTGACCTGCTGCCTTGCGCGCAGCCTCTTCTTCGGCTGCGTCACTTTCCAGCTCACTGAGCCATGCTGCGCGCTCACTTCCACTGGCACCGAGCAGACGTGCACTGTCGATATCCCAACCATAGCGATGGCCTTGAGCCGCCAGCCATAGCAGCAGCCGGATCAACTCATCACGTCCGGTGATCGCCCAGGTATCACCGAGCCAGCGCTGAACACCTGGCCAGTGCGCCTCGGCAGAAAAACCGCTTTCGGCCACTTCGCAAAATCCACTCGCGTCACGCGTGACGTCATGACCACCGACCCAAGGTGAAAAGATGGCACGCGCCATCCACACTCGGTCACGCTCGCCCTGCGGCCACAGCTCAGTCGCAGACACGCCAGGCATTTCCTCGAGCGCATCCTGCAGGCGCGACCAGGTAACGCCGGCATCTTCCTTCTCGAGCTGCGAGAGCGCCAGACTGGCTTCAAAGAAGCCATCGTCGCCGCGTGTCCAGCCAGCATCGCTACGGGAATGCGCGAGAGCTTTCAGCCAGTCATCAAGCGAGCTGAAATGCCCACTGATTGCCGTGAGCAGCCGTAGCTGCCAGCCACGCGTACGCGCAGCAGACAACCAACCAGCGGTGCGGGCCAGCGCCAATAATTCCAACGCCTCAAGCTGATGTAACGGGTCCGGCGTGTCATTCGGGAAGGCTTCAAGCAAACGCCATCCCAATTCGCCTGCGTCAGGGACTTCCATCGCCTTCAAACGCGCGCACGCCTCTTCAGGTGTCCACACCGTTTCCGGCTCTGCACTGAAATCCCAACCGCATAACACCAGCTGCTGCCCCCACCAGGCACTCAGTGGTTCGACCAAGGCACACCTCACGACTCGACAGGATTCGACAAACGCATCGATTCAGAAAGGCCGCATGTAGCGACCAACGGCGCATAGTGTAACGGAAAGGCGCTTCACGCGATGCCCCCTCAAGCGAACCTGACACGGTTGATTATCGTGTTACGCGTCGAGGGAATTGGCAAACACCACCCATCGTCAACACTACGCCCGATGACAGCACTGCTGTCATCGGGCGTAGTGGCATCAGCAGATATCATATGTCACAGGTTTGGCACTAGCCCTTTGACACTGCAGTCTGGCTAGTCGGAATACGGAATAACGCACAGTACGCTACCGGCAGCACGACCAACGTCAGCAGCGTAGCAACCCCCAGTCCAAACACGATAACGACCGCCATGCTGGAGAAGAAGGCATCCGGAAACAGCGGAATCATGCCCAGCATGGTGGTGATGGCCGCCATCGACACTGGCCGCACACGACTGACCGCGGCCTGCACCACCGCCTGGAAGCGATCTTCCTGCTCCGCAAGCTGCACATTGATTTCCTCCACCAGCACGATGGCATTCTTGAGCACCATGCCCACCAGACTCAGTGTCCCGAGCAGTGCCATGAAGGTGAACGGTGCGCCGAACACGATCAGTCCACTGATGATACCGATCAGCGTCAACGGCACGATAGACCAGATGGCCAGCGCCTGACGAAGGTTGGAAAACAGCAGCACGGTAATCACGAACATGCCCAGCAGCCCCATCGGCAGCGAGGAGAACAGCGCCTTCTGAGCATCGGTTGAGGTCTCGAACTCCCCTCCCCACTCAAGGTGATACCCCTCCGGCAGCTCGATGGCATCGACCTTGGGCCGGATACGCCCCAGTACACTGGCCGCCGTCTCGCCAGACAGGGGCATTGGCTCGGCATACACCGCCAGCATGCGCTCACGATTCCGGCGCTTGATCAGAGGATCCCGTAGTTCGGTCTTGAGCGTACCCATGACTGAGCCGGCCGGCACGTAAGTGCTCTGCTCCTCACTCCATACATTGAGACTCGCCAGCGTATCCAGATCAAAGCGCTGCTCCTCTTCGCCGCGCAGCAGAATCGGAATCAACTCCGAGCCTTCGCGATAGACGCCAACGCTTTCGCCATCGCTATTGATCAACAGTGCCTGGTGCAGTGCATCACGCGTCACCCCGACGCGACGCGCCTGATCATCAAGAAACTCAGGCTCAAGACGATTGACACGATTACGCCACGACAAGCGAATACTGTCTGCCAGCGGTTCTTCCTCGAACACGCCACGCACCTTGGCTGCCAGCGGACGCAACACTGTGGGATCTTCTCCGTAGAGGCGCGCCTCGAGGCTCGCCTTGGCCGACGGGCCAACCTGCAGCGCCTGCACCTTGTACTCCACATCAGGATACTGGCGACGCAACAGATGTATCACCTCTTCCATGCGTGCCTCACGACTGACGATGTCTTGTGTCTCGACGATCAGCTGTCCAAAGCTTGCGTAGCTGTCTTCCGGCGCATAGGTCAGCGTGAAGCGCTGGGCACCACCCCCGGTGACACTGGTGACGTGATTGACCTTGTCCATAGCCAACACCTGCCCTTCAAGACGCGTCATGCGCTGCTCCGTCTCGAGCACATCAGTGCCTTCCGGTGTCCAGACATCGACGAAGAATAGCGGCGTGGAAGCATCCGGAAAGAAGGCATTCTTGACCTGCCCAAAGCTCATCACGGCCAACACCAGCAGTGCCAAGGCCCCGCCCAATGTCAGCCAGCGCAGGCGAATCGCCCAGCTCAGCAGGCTGCGGAAGACACGGAAGATCACACCACGATAAGGGTCATCGAATGCATCGTCTGTCTCGGATGGTACGCGCTCACGGGCTTCACGAAAGAACATATCGAAGAAGAAAGGCGTCAGTGTCAGCGCGGTGATCCAACTCAGCAGCAGCGAGTAGCAGAGCACCCAGAACAGCGAGCCGACAAATTCACCCGTCGCATCAGGAGAGAGGCCAATGGGCGCGAAAGCCGTGATCGCAATCACCGTGGCACCCAGTAGCGGCAAACGATTCTGGCTAACCACCTCATGTGCCGCCTGACGCTTGGTTTTACCGCGCTGCAGGCCGATCAGCATGCCTTCAGTAACCACGATGGCGTTATCGACCAACATACCTAACGCAATGATCAGTGCGCCCAGCGATATTTTCTGCAGTTCGATACCATGCAGTGACATCATCACGAAGGTGCCCAGAATGGTGATCAGCAGTACCAGCCCCATCAGCACGCCACTCTTGAAACCCATGAAGAGCAGCAATACCAGAATCACGATGCCTACGGCCTCGGCCAGATTGATCAAGAAGCCGGAGACCGCCTCGTCCACCACCTGCGGCTGGTGATAGACCGTCGTCAGCACCATGCCCAGTGGCATGCGCGACTCCAATACTGCAAGACGCTGATCGACGCGTTCACCTACCTCAACGACGTTGACGCCGGAGCCAAACGAGATACCCATCGAGAGCGCTGTCTTGCCATCGGCGTGATAGGTCCGCGAGGGCGACTCGGTGTATTCACGACTCACCGAGGCAATATCACCGAGATGGACCAGGCCGCCATTGCCGGGCCGACCGACGACCAGTTGCTCGAGATCACGCACGCTGGTGAATTCGCCACTGGGCTGTAGCTCAAGCGACAGGCCATTCTGGCGAATGCGGCCGGCATTACCGACCACGTTCTGCGCATTGAGCAGGTTGGCAAGCTGATCCGGCGAGATATTCAGCGCCTGCATGCGATCACGGTCCAGCGCCACGATAACCTGTTCACTGCGCGCGCCAACGATGGAAACCTTCTTGACGCCCTCGACCAGTGTCAGCTCACGCTGCAATAAATCAGCCTGATCTTCCAGGTCATGTGGCGAATACCCTGGCCCGCTGAGGTTATAGAGCAACCCGAACACATCGCCGAAATCGTCATTGATGATAGAGGCGCTGCTACCCGGCGGCAGGCTCGACTGGGCATCATTGATCTTGCGGCGCAATAGATCCCAGTACTGCTGCATCTCGTTGGCACGCACGCTGCTCTCGAGTTCCAGCGTGATCTGTGACAGCCCGGAACTGTTGACTGAACTGACACGCTTGAGATGCGGAATCTGCTGGATGGCCTTCTCCAGCGGCAGCGTGACCTCCTCTTCCACCTGTTGCGGTGTCGCACCTGGATATTGGGTAATCACCACTGCATTACGAATAGTGAATTCAGGGAACTCGAGCTGTCCGAGGCCGAAGAATGACACCACACCGCCGACTGACAGCAGCAACACCACCATCCAGCTGATGACCTTGTATCTCAGGAAATAATCGACCATGGATTAGAGCCCCGCTTCCTTGACCCAGGGGCGCACGCGCTCCCCGGCGGTCATGCGACTGGCACCGGCGGTGACCAAACGGTCACCCGCGCTGAGCTCACCACTGATCACCATCCCTTCGCCGGTCGCTTGCAACACCTTGACCTTGATGGCCTCGATCGTGCCCTGCTCAGCGCCATCGGCAGAAACATAACGCCAGACCACTGGCTGGTCGGGTACTGAATCACGCATCACGACGGCCGCCAGCGGCACTCGCCACTGTCCCTTCACGGCGCCCGTCAGCTGCTGCATATCCAGTTCCACCGTAGCGCTCATGCCCGATAGCACGGTGATGTCTTGCGGTTCCGGTAGTGTCAGGGTGACCTGATAACTCAGCGAGCCTTCACTGGCACTGGCATCATGTTCCTTATAGCGAGCCGGATAACGTATCTTGCCGCTGCCAAAGCGCACCCACGCCAGTGCTGAGTCTTCACGACGGCCAGCAGCGACACGTTCACGATCAATGCCACGCACCTGACGTTCCGGCATGTTGAAGGTGACATCGATCTGACCCGGCTGCTGGAGTATCGCGATGGTCTCCTGAGCCGTGACAACCTGATAGTTATCCACCGGCACACGGGCGATCACGCCGGCATAAGGCGCCTTGAGCCTGGTGTAGCTGAGCTGGTCTTGTGCACGCGAATACTGAGTCTGCGCCGACTGGAACTCGGCACGCGCCTCATCAAAGCGCGCACGACTGATGGCCCCCTTCTCAACCGAATACTTCATGCGCTTGTAGGTAGCCTGCGCCAGATTGAAGCTGGAACGGGCATTGTTGAGATCACTATTGGCATCACGATCATCCAACAATGCAATCAGCTCGCCCTTCTCGACTTTCTGTCCGGCTTGCACCGACAACGTACGTAACTCACCGCCAATTCGGAATGACAGATTGGCGCGCTCAGAGGCTTCCACGATGCCAGGATAGCGCTGGATGACACCGCCGCTCTCGTCGGACAACACAACCAGCTTGACCGGATACACCTGCTGACGAGATAGCGGGGCTTCTGGTTCGCTGCAGGCCGCCAGTCCCGCCGCCAGCGCAAGGCCGAAGACTGTCCTGAGAGTGCAACGCCATCCGGACAATGCGCCAGGCAACACAGGAGGTGAAAGAGTCATCGGCTAGCCCTTGGATATGTATGAATGAGAGGTCTGTCACACGCGAAAGATCTACATTTCATCAGCGGCGACGTGGCGCCCTTCTTAAATCTCAAAAACGCCTCAAGAACGCAGTGCGATTGCATCCCAGGCCATGTCAAAGCCCTGATCAAAGCTTGCATCACTGATGGGAGGCACCTGGCAGCCTTGGCCCTGCAGCAGGCTGTAGATCGTGCGGAACATGAATATCTCGATCAGCACCAGCTCGATCGGCTTCAGGATGCCACTCCGCTTGCCCGCCTCGAAGGCGTCCAGCAACGCACTGGCCTTCTGCTGATTTGCGATCTTGAGCGCATCAGTCATGTGAGAAGAATGTAGAAACTGATCGTGAAAGCGAAACAGCGCGGGCTCGCGACGCCCCAGCTTTATCAACGCCTGCCAGACACGCCTCATGGCGGTCTTGAGCTGATGCACATCATCACGACAGACGTCTTCAGTGGACGATGGTGTCTGAAAAGCCTCGACCGCCACGTCAATGATGCGCTGACTGACATCGACGAAGGTCGCCTCCAACAGGGCTTCCTTGTCACGGTAATAGAGATAGACCGTGCCGGGCGACATACCCGCGGCCTTGGCGATACGTGCCACCGACGTCACGGAAAAGCCATGCTCGGACACCTCCATCATGGCGGCCTCCAGCAAGGCCTTTAGCTTGTGCTCATCGCGGTGACGCATGATTGAGGACCTGTCACAAAGGTGGGCAAAAGACTGAGGCAGGCAGAGGACTGAGATGATCAGAGGGCCGGAGTCGACTGGATTGCCTGAGCAGAAACAAGGAGAAAAGATGAAAGCTCGCGTGCATCTAAAATAAATGAACGTTCATTTATTCACAACTGCTGGTTGCATCAGACATGACGATTTCTCTCCTGAGAGCGCTATTCATCAGGCCCGACAACTGACATCCTCACGGATACCGTGTCGCACCCCTGTCATCAGTGCGGCGTAGCCTGCAGCATGTTACCGATACACCATTCGAGGAGTCTGCATGTCCAGTCAGGTCTATTGCGTTGCCCGCTTCGAAGCCAAATCCGGTGAGGAAGCCGCCGTCTTCCGCGCACTTCAACAGCTTGAGCCTAACAGTCACCGTGAAGACGGCTGCATTCAGTACACCATCACTCGTGCGCATGGCAGTGAGGATGATGAACGCGATACCAGCGGCTTCCACTTTGCCTTCCTGGAAATCTGGGCAGACGAGGAATGCTTTGAAGCGCATTGTCGTCGCGAGGAAATCGCTGGCTTCTTCGCTCGCGAAGTGGAGGCCGAGTCAGGTCGCATCGCGCGTGCCCAGGTCGATATCTACAGCGATGAGCCTTTCGACTACGACGCACCGCAATTGCCAGAGTAAGCCATGGCGCCGAAGTTCACTGCTGGCGACATGCCCAAAGCAGCTACCGACGCGCAAAAAAAAGCGCAGCTCATATGAGCTGCGCTTTTTTTGCGATGGATACCGGCGAGAGCCATGTCAGCTCTCTGGATCAATGATCGCGATGATGTGCTCTTCAAGATCCTGCTTGCGTACCGAGGTTTCAGAGACCGCAAAACGCGAGACCGAGATACCCGCCCGCTTGACGCTTTTCGCATCGCCGGTCAACAGCGGATGCCATTCCGGCAACTCGCGACCTTCATTGAGGCGTCGATAACCGCAGGTTTCCGGCAGCCAGCGCAGCCTGCCTACCGTCTCGACATCCAATGGAATGCAACCTGGCACGCGCGTGGTGCGATTGGGATAGTCACGGCAGCTGACCTTGCGCACGTCCAGCAGGCGACAGGCCACATCCAGCACCGCGATCTCACCGCTGTCTTCATCCTCGAACTTGAGCAGACAGCATTGACCACAGCCATCACACAGTGCCTCCCACTCGGCGGCATTCAGTTCCGAAAGCGCGTGATGCTCCCAGAATCGCTCACGCAATCCGCCGTCAGGTGGCGTGGCATTGCTCATCGTATTCTCCTCGCCCTGCCGGGCAGCAGGGTCTGTCTAATCCAGTCGGGGCGGGTCGCGCGGTCAGGACACTGACCCATCAATATCAGTAATGCGTTTCTGGCGGCGTCACGCCCAACTCTTTCAGAAGATTTTCCTTGGCCGGCGGCATCTGTAGATAGAAGCCCTGCTCACGGATCTTCTCCAGTACGGTCACACTATCCACACGCGCCAACGGCTTGCTGGCGCGAATCAACAGCGTCATCAGTGCGGTCGGCTTGCCGAATATTCCCAACAGGGGTTCCGGCACGTCCTTCAGGCCATGCGCCTTTTCGACATAAAGATACATCTCGTCGTTTTTCGCACTCTTGTAGATCTCGCAGATCATCTTGTCGTCAGTCATGGTGCCATCCATCGTCCAACAGCGCTTGCGCGCATCAGTATCCCTCTCGACCGCGGGCACAGCCGAAGGATGCTAGCGATTTTCATCTTCTACTCACGCACGGACTATTCGGCCAGTGCCTTGGCAAGGCGATCAGCCAATAGCGCTCCGCGCCAACCGCTGGGCAGTGGTAATGCTTCGCCGTCATGGTCCGCAATCACCAGCGCTTCCATGTCACGACGTCTGCCAAGAATTTCCGGCTTGACGCCTTGGGCTTCAGCGACGGCGTTCACTTCTCGCTTGAGACGCTTCATGCGGTTCTTCCACTCCGGTGCCAGCGGTGAAGGCGGTACACGCGGCAATTGACTGTCATCAATCATGGCCACGTCCTTGAGAATCGCCAGTACGGTATCGCCTTCACGCTTGATCTGCGGTGGACGCATGCCTTCAACCTTGGCCATCTCGAAACGATTGACCGGGAGACGCTCACAGATACCGAACAGCTGCGGATCTGCCAGCAAGCGTGAACGTGGAACATCACGCTTTCGAATCTGCACTTCACGCCATTCACACAGTGCCTGCCAGGATGCCAGGCCCCGTGGACTCAGCTTCCACAGGCTACGATGACGCTTCCAGTACTCCGGGTCAGGCGTCGAGCCACCACTGCTGCCCGGCGCACTGCAGTCTTCCTCGAGCCACGCCATGCGCTCTAGCTTTTGCAGCGCAGCGCGTTGCTCTGTCCATACCTGCGGAAGAAACAGCACATCCAGCGCAGCATAATCACACTGCGACTGCGTCAGCGGACGCTTGAGCCAGTTGGAGCGCGTCTCTTCCTTCGGCACGGTAACACCGGCGACTCGCTCGACCAGGCGCTGATAGCCCATCGAGGCTTCGCCCCCCGTCAGGCCTTCAGCGATCTGGGTATCGATCAATGGTGTCGGTGCGACACCCGCCCAGCGCAAAAACACTTCCATGTCTTCGCCACAGGCGTGCAGCAACTTGAGCGGCCCCTCAGCACCCAACAGGCGCTTGAGCGCATCGCTGGCTGGCACGACGGTCGGGTCAATCAGGAAGATACGCGGTGTGGTGCCATCTTCACCCGGCAGCTGACCATCACGTGCCGCCATCAACTGCACCAACGCCGGAATCGGGAAGAAGGTGGACTCACGGATGAATTCGGTGTCCAGCGCCAACCAGTCGGCGCCCTCGAGCTCGGCACAGGCAGTCGCCAGGGCTTCAGGAGTCTCGACCCAGACGGCTTCGAAATCTAGCTCTGACAACAGTGCAGCGGAAGCGGGGAGTTGATCGCTCATCAGGGGAGGAATCTCACGGTGACAGGCTTGCCCGGGCAAGCGGAAAAATGAAGGTGACGGGCACTTGCCAGACACCGGGCGGCAAACGACAACGGGCGTGGCGGCTTCTGACCACCACGCCCGCAGGCGTATTCCTATGTCACGGCAAGCGCCGTAACCGTCAAATCTCGCCGAGGTTAAACGGCAGGCGACCGCTGAAGGCACGACTCAAGGTCCCGCCATCAACATATTCAAGTTCACCCCCCATCGGCACGCCGTACGCCAGGCGCGTCATCTTGAGCAGCTGCCCGCCATGATTCACGTCGCGTAGCTGCTCAGCAATATAATGCGCCGTGGCCTCGCCTTCGACTGTGGGGTTGGTGGCCAGCACCAATTCCTCAATCTGGCTTTCGCGCACACGGGTTTCCAGCGCATCAAGGCCGATATCTTCCGGCCCGATACCATCCAGCGGTGAGAGATGGCCGTGTAGCACGAAATAACGTCCCACATAGCCACCCGCACCTTCGATCGCGAGCTGATCCGCGGGGGATTCCACCACGCACAGCACACGATCATCACGCCGAGGGCTCAAGCACAGCTGACAGATCTCTTCTTCAGTCAACGTACGGCAGCGGGCACAGTAGCCCACTCGTTCCAGCGCTTCGCCCAGCACGCCGACCAAACGGTCGGCGCCCACACGGTCGCGCTCCAGCAGATGCAGTGCCATGCGCTGCGCAGTCCGTGGGCCTACGCCTGGCAATACTCGCAGCGCTTCAAGCAGCTGATCAACCAGCGGCGAAAACCCCATTAGAAGGGCATCTTGAAGCCAGCCGGAAGATTCATCCCTGCAGTCGCCTCTTCCATCTGTTTCTTGGAAGCGACTTCGACCTTGCGTACCGCGTCATTGACAGCAGCGGCCAGCAGGTCTTCCAGCAGTTCCTTGTCTTCTTCCATCAGACTCTGATCGATCTCGACGCGCGACACGTCATGACGGCCGTTCATGGTGATCTTGACCATGCCTGCACCAGATTCGCCGTGAACTTCAGCCTTGGCTGCTTCTTCCTGAACCTGCTGCATGCGCTCCTGCATTTCCTGCGCCTGCTTCATGATGTTGCCCATACCGCCTTTTCCACCAAACATGGCTCACCTCATCACTCGTCTATTGAACTTGAAATATGCCTCGGAAGCCGCGTCAAACCGTGGCGTGGCTTCCTGACAGCCGGTGCAACGTTCATGTCGCAGCGGCCCTTGTGCTGTTTTGCCTTTTCGCGTCACTGCCGCCGGAGACTGCCCGGCGTCAGAAGTTGTCCGGCTCGAAGGAGTTGACGCTGTCTTCGAGTAGCCGCGCGTCCAACTCCTGCTCCAGCAACTTGATATGCGGGTCAGTACGCAAGGCTTCAACCGCACGCACATGGCGTTCGCCCAACATGCGAATACGACGGCCGTGTGGCGTCTCCAATCCTTCAGGAAGCGGCGCAATATTGATCTCAAGCACACGCTCAACCCCCTGTCCCGCTAACGCATCATGAATGCGGTCCCGGTGCACATCCGCCATCATCGCGGACTGGGCAGGATCAAGACGCAGCTTGAGATGCGTGCCGTCATCGTGCTCAACCAGACAGTGCGCACCGATATTCCGCGTGATGCCACCGAGGCCCAGCGCGGGGAACAGCTCTAGCCATGCCTCATGATTCAGGCGCCCATCTTCGGCTTGCGAAGTCTGGGCGGCAGCGGAGGCTGGTGCGACCGGAGCTGATGCAACCGCCGCTGGCTCAACAGGAGCCGAAGCCACCGGCGCTGATTCAGGAGCCTCCTGCTCAGATGCTGGCGTAACAGGGCCTGATTCGGCAACAACAGGCGCGACTGGAACTGAAACCGATGCTGGCTCAGTCGGGGTGGCAACAGGCGCCATCTCGGCCGGAGCCTCAGCACCGCTGCCAAAGGCAGCGCTCAAGCGTGCCATCGCCGAGCTAGCTACCTGACGGGCAGGTGCGGAATCAATTGCCGGCTCAGGCTGCACGGCTGGTTCTGGTACTGGCTGCACTGCTGGTGCTGGCTGCACGGCTGGTGCTGGCTGCACGGCTGGTTCTGGTGCTGAATAAGGAGCCGGTTGCGGCGTAGTCTCATTGTCCGGCGTCATTTGCGTTTGCGGCGCAGACACCGACTCACCACTGTCTAGCCCGCGAAAGCCGGCATCCTGAGCGTCGTAGGGAACGTCCTCCGTCGCCCACGGGGGCGGCTCTTCCGCCATCGGTGACATCGGCTCTGACACGGGAGCGGTAACAGGTGCAGCAGGCGCTTGTGCGACAGGCGCAACAGCGGCTTGCGCCGATTCTACCGGGGGCGCAACAGATGCCGGTGCTGGGGGAGCAACAGGCGCTTGAGGGGCTGGTGCGGCAGGCGTACTTGCGGTTACCGCAGGCTGACCTGTCATCGGCAGCGGCGTCTGTGACGGCCGCGGCACGCCCTGTGGGCGGAAGGCCAACATGCGTAACAGCGTCATTTCAAGCGCGGTGCGTGCATCGGGCGCATTGCCCATGTCACCACGACCCTGCAAGGCAATCTGGTAGTAAAGCTGCACGTCTTCGCCGGTGAAACGACAGGCCAGCGCCAGTAGCGCCTCACGGTCGCCATGGCCATTATCCAGTGCACTGGGCACCATCTGGGCAATCGCCAGACGGTGGAAGACGGACGCCATGTCATCCAGCACGCCGCCGTAATCCGGGCCCTGCTCGGCGAGCGTCGCGACTTCCGCCAACAAGCTTGCCGCATCCAGCGAGGCCAGACATTCCAGCAGCGCCAGCACGTGGCGGTGGTCCAATGTACCCAGCATGGCGGCGACATCTTCACGACGCACACTGCCATGACCGAAGGCAATCGCCTGATCGGTCAGGCTCATGGCATCACGCATCGAGCCATCGGCCGCCTTGCCCAGCAGCCACAGGGCATCTTCCTCGAAGCTGACTTCCTCGCGAGCGAGAATGTCCTTGAGGTGGTCAACCACGCGTACCGGCGGCATGTTCTTGAGCGTGAACTGCAGGCAACGCGACAGAATGGTGACCGGCAGCTTCTGCGGATCGGTCGTCGCCAGCAGGAACTTCACATGGGGCGGCGGCTCTTCCAGCGTCTTGAGCAGCGCATTGAAACTGTGCGTCGACAGCATGTGCACCTCATCGATGAGGTACACCTTGTAGCGGCCCTGGGTCGGTGCGTACTGGACGTTGTCCAGCAGTTCTCGCGTGTCCTCGACCTTGGTCCGCGAGGCGGCGTCGACTTCGATCAGGTCGACGAAGCGCCCTTCGTCGATTTCGCGACAGGTACCGCACACGCCACACGGCGTGGAGCTGACGCCCTCTTCGCAGTTCAGGCACTTGGCGAGAATGCGTGCCAGCGTCGTCTTGCCGACACCGCGGGTCCCGGTGAACAGATAGGCATGGTGCAAGCGCCCCTGATCGAGGGCATTGACCAGCGCACGGCTGACATGCTCCTGACCGATCAGTTCGTGAAAATTGCGCGGGCGCCACTTGCGCGCCAATACCTGATAGCTCATTGAGCGGGGCATTCCTTGGGTGACCTTGGAACCTGTCCGAGCGCGGCGAACATGCACCACCGTCGGCCGACAGGCGGAGACCCTGCTTGAGGTCTCACTGAGAATGCGCTCATTCTAGCGACTTGCCGAGTGGCTTCAAAGCACGTTGCCATATCCGCATGAGGATTAAGCCACGAGCACTCAAACGGCAGGCACGACAAAGCGCCCGAAAGGACACAACCAGGGGGTATGACACAAGGTTTCGGTATTTGAAAAACGCAGATGTTTCAAAAGCAGGAGAGTAAAACGAGGCAGGTCATTCCACGAGCCTGAGACCTTCATGCGACTGACTGAAGTTTCAAAGCCCTGAAATGGAGGCGGCCCCTATCAGCCACATCCCGGCACACGCGTCAGCCGATACCGTTGCTCCCTTCCGGGCCTGGCGGAGTTTTCAGCCTAGCATTGCGAGAGGACCAACAAGGGCCACCACAAACATGATCATCACTCGAAGAGTGATCTGCTCAACCGCTTGAACTTCAAGCACTTGGCGTTATCAAGGCGCACACTATAACAACACATCCCGCCCCTCACAAGAGGCAATGCCACTGCTGCCTAGCGCACGTCATCGTCAGAGGGCCGAGACCGAAAGTGACGCACCATCAGCGGTAGCGCCAACATCAATACGATCATGCGCAACAAGTGATGGAAGGCGACGAAGATCGGGTCCAATCCCAGCGCGACGGCCAACAACGCCATCTCCCCGATACCGCCGGGCGCCAGCGCCAGAAAGGCCACGTCTCGCGGCACCCCCATCAGCTGGTGGATCAACTCCGCAAAGACGCCCAGCACCGCCAACGCAATCAGTGTCGCGACGCCCGACTGCCCCATCAGTCCCGCCAGCATGCGCGGCGACAGCCCCTTGAAACGCGCCCCTATCGCGCAGCCCAACACCAGCTGCATCACATCCGTCCCCCACACTGGCGGCGCCAGGCGTGCGACGTCGGCAAGCGACAGCACCATGGCTACCAGCAGCGGCCCCAACAGCGCCGAGTTCGGCAAGCGCAGGCGCTTGGCTATCGGTAGAAGGAGTGGCAACAACAGTACCAGCCACAGCCCACCCACCGGCATCTGTCCGGCGCTACCGACCTCCCCCCCACCTTCCAACAACCAATAGAGTGGTGGCAGGATCAAGATCACCAGCAGTACCCGCAGCGATTGGGCCACCGCGATACGTTGTGGATCTCCACCGCTGCGCTCACCAATGATCACCATCGCTGTCAGCACGCCTGGCACCGAGGCAAACCAGGCACTGGTGGCATCGAAGCCACAGCGCCGATACCAGGCAGCACAGGCCAGCGTCGAGGCCCAGACGCCGAGCAGCAACAGCAGCGCCGACAACCACCAGCTGGAGAGATGCGAGACCAGTTCCGGCGATACCCGCGCACCCAACGTCAGTCCCAGTACGCCCAGAAACAGGCCGCGCAGCCATTCGGGCACGGCGAGTGTCAGTCCGGCCATGGCCCCCAGCAGATTGGCGACCAGGGGGCCCAGCATCCACGCCAGCGGCATGCCGGTCAGCTGAAAGAGACCACCACCTGCCAACCCCAGCGTCAGAGAAACGCACAATGGCATGACGATGCCAGGCTGATCAGAATTCCCGCTCGTGAAAAGCTGTTCCCGCTGTCTTTGCCACCAACGCGCTAATGCCATGTTTCTGTCCTTGTCGACGTCATCCCTGTTGATGGCTGCCAGTGCCCTTCACCCTGTTGGCTTGCGCTTGCTGACGACATGAAAGCGACAAGCAATGATACGCTTGGTGACAACCCTTGCTGTCGCTGCAACCCTACCCCGATTCATCACATCATCGGCAGCCGTGACACCCTGAAAACCGCGCATCTCCCGGAGCCCGGATGAGCCCTCCTGACCCGATAGCCTCTCGCGACGCCGCCACGCCATCGTCTCCTGCCCTGTTGCTAGTGGAGGATGACGCTCTGCTGTCCAGCACCCTATGTCGAGTCTTTGAAAGTGACGGCCTGCATGTCACCCATCTGGACGATGGCGGTGAAGCGCTCGCGCGTCTGACGCCCGCTGCGGATCATGGCTTCGCGCTGATCGTGCTGGACCTCAATCTTCCCGGCGCCTCGGGGCTTGAGATATTGGCCGCACTGCGCCAGCACGATAGTCACACGCCAGTATTGATACTGACGGCGCGAGGGGCCATCGAAGACCGCGTGCGTGGGCTGGATCTCGGGGCCGATGACTACCTCGCCAAGCCCTTTGCACTCGATGAGCTTGAAGCGCGTGTCCGTGCCCTGCTACGTCGCCATGCCGGCCAGCAATTCAGTCAGAAAAACGTACAGGCGACGCCGCGACTGGCCATCGGCAGTCTCGTGTTTGAACCCCTCAATGGGCGCTTCCTGCTGGCAGGCTCGCCGCTGGCCCTGCCGCCACGTGAGCAGCGCCTGCTCGGCTGCCTGATTCAACATGCCGGTGAGCCAGTCGATAAAGCACGTCTGACCGAGGAGGCATTCGGTAGCCACGAAGCCGTCGGCGATAACGCCATTGAGGTCTACATGCATCGCCTGCGCAAGCGGTTGGAAGGCAGTGATATCCGGCTGCGGACGGTACGTGGGCTTGGCTATCTACTGGAGCATACTTCACCTCCCGCGACGTCACAGACCAGCACACCAGCTGCGGGGGCACCCGAGTGAGCGATGCTGACAACTCGACAGACACCATCGGAGAGTGCTCCGCGTCGATGGCGATCAGGCCCATCAGCCTTTACCGGCGCTTACTGAGCTGGCTGCTCATCCCGCTATTGGCGCTAGGCACCGTATTGCTGGTGCAGGCTTTTCTGTCGGCACGCGATGCAGCAGACCGCGCTTATGATCGTCTGCTGGAAGCATCGCTGGTCACCATCGCCGAACAGGTCAAATGGCAAGATGGCCAGCTATGGCTTGACCTCCCCCCGGCAGCGCTTGAGATGCTGGCCACCGATGCACAAGAACGTGTGTTCTACAGTCTGGTCGATGCCGAGGGCAAGCAGGTCACCGGCAACACGCGTCTACCGGATGCCAATACCCTCGCAAACGGCCCGCAAAACTCACAAGAGGTACCAGGACGCAGCGGCGAACTGGCCTTTCGTGATATCGCCTGGCAAGGGCAGGCACTGCGACTGGGCAGCCTCGATACTCGTCTCGGGGGCTGGGGGGAGGACCCTCGACATGGCCAGCGCTTCAGCATCCGGGTCGCCCACACGCGTGAAGGGCGCGAAATGCTGACGCGTGAATTGTTCAGCGGCTCGCTGATACGTATCGCTGGCATGGCCGTACTCGCGCTACTGGTGGTGTTGATCGGGGTACGTTTGGCACTGTCACCACTGATACGTCTCAGACGTGCTATCCGTGAGCGCGATCCTCGCAGTCTGGCGCCGCTCAATCTCTCGCTACCACGAGAACTGGAAGAACTTCGCAATACGCTCAATGAGCTGCTGGCACGGATGCGACGCGTACGTGCCAATCAGGAGCGCTTCATTGGTGACGCCTCGCATCAGCTGCGCACGCCGCTGGCCGGCCTCTCCGCGCATGCCGAACTCGCACTGCGCAACGATGACCCTGTTGCCTGGCACGCTGCGCTGAAGCAGATGCAAGCCACCGCCAGCCATACCGCGCATCTCGCCAGCCAACTGCTCTCGCTGACACGACTCAATAATCCTGAAGTACAGCCTGAGCGTGTACCACTGGAACTGGCCGCCCTTGCTCGCGCCACCGTCAGTCGTCATTTCCTGCGCTGTGATCGTGCGGGGGTCGATCTCGGACTGGAAATATCGCCCGAGATCGACAATACCGCCTGGACCCTCGGCGTGGCGTGGCAACTTGAGGAGGCGCTGGCCAACTTGATCGACAATGCCTGCAAGCATGGCGCGCATATCGTCACGCTGACGCTGACGCGAGTCGCTGTTACCGCTGATGACGGGGCACCTGAATCATTGCCGGGGCGCCTGATACTCAGCGTAGAAGATGATGGCCCCGGCATTCAGGCCGAACGTCGCCTACTGGTGCTACGTCCCTTCCATCGCCACGCCCAGCCGGACAGTGAACCAAGTCCTGACAAACGTGAGGGTGCCGGGCTGGGGCTAGCGATTGTCGACGGGATTGCCCGTCATCACGATGCACGCCTGACACTGAGCGATGCCAGCATTCATATCAATAATACCCGGACCCACCCCGGCGCCAATGCTGATGCTCGCGCAGGCACTGAGGCAAGCATCACGGAAACGCCGCGGCGTGGACTGCGCGTCAGTCTGCATCTTGAACCCTGCCCGCCACCGGCCAGTGATAGCCTCGAAGGAGACTCTGCATGCTAGCCACTCATTGCTGGCGCTCTAAGGCACTGCGTTCACCTCTGCTGATGTCAACACTGTGGCTAGCGAGCTTGCTGCTAGCGAGTCTGACATTGACATCCGCGGCTTACGCGACGGAGGTACAGCCTGATGTCGATCTGCAAAGTGATGAGCATCAGACACTGTGGCTGCGGAATGGCCAACCGCTGAATGAGCGCAAAACGCGGGTGAACGTGACAGATGGCGACGCGGCATCTGGAATGACATCCGATGCGATAACAGCGACGGCCAATAGCGCCGAACTCGAGATTCATGCCGCGCTGGACCTACCCGAGATACGCTCGCTGCTGATCCGCTACAGCCGTAAGCATCCAGACCTGCTCATACATTACGTCAATCGTTCTGCCCTATTGCTGGAGGCGCAATATCTGGAGGCACCGCTCAAGACACGCGCAGACCTGATGATTTCCTCCGCCATGGGGCTGCAATACCGACTGGCCAACCAGGGCCACGCCCGAGCACTGGATGCCCCGAATCTAGCAAAATGGCCCGACAACTCACGTTGGCGAAACGAGCTGTACGCCGTGAGTTTTGAGCCTATCGTGATGGTGGCACGGCGTGATGCCATGAAGCGGCTGGCAGACCTCGAGGGTCTGCGCAATCCTCGCGATATTCTACGCAGCCACCGTGATCTCTGGCACCTGCTGGAGACACGCCGCGACATGCTGCGCGGGCGCATCATCACCTATGACCCGCGTACCAGCGGCTCAGGATTCACCTATGCAGTCTCCGACGCCCGTCAGTCACCACGTTACTGGACACTTGTGCGCGCCATGGGGCAAGCCGACGCTCGGCTCGTCAACACCACCGGCGCGATGCTGAAAGCACTGGCCGAGAACAAGGTGGACATCGCTTACAACCTCGTCGGCCCCTATGCCGTGACCTTCGCGCGCACGCATCCTGAACTTGAGGTGATCGTGCCGGAAGACTATGTGTTGATTCAGCGCCGATTGGCTTTTGTTCCCCGCCAGGCACCTCACCCTGAGGCAGGCGAGGCCTTTCTCGACTGGTGGCTAAGCCCAGAGGGCCAGCAAAGCGTCGCGAGCGAAAGCGAACTAGGTGCCCTGCATCCTGAAGCCCGCGGCGAAGGCAGCGCCCATGATCTTCGTGAACGACTTGGCGATGCACTGCGACCGATCGAAATCGGCCCCGGCCTGCTCGCGACGCTCGACCGCCTCAAGCAAGCCAGCTTCTTGAGCCGCTGGACCCTGGAACTACAGGCACCACCCCCTGTGACGCAGAAGCAGTAATATCTTGTGAATGAGTTCAACACGCACAAGGCGCCCAGTAGGCGCCTTGTGCGTGTCATGACGGCAGACCATGTGGCCTAGCGCCCTCCGGCATCACCACCGCCTCCGTCGCCGCCATCCTCTGCATCTGGCGTCGACTCACGTAGCCCGGCATCCTCACGACCTGCCAATGCATCGTTGGTCGGCTTGCGGCGTGCGATCAAGGCACCGCCTTCAAGGTGCTCACTGCTCTCTGGCGAACCGCTGGCAGGCCGCTGCATCTGCGGCAGCATATCGCGCTGTTCTACCAGCCGCTCGGTGCCGTCCTGACGATGCAGCCAGACATCCATCTGCTGGAAGGCAACCTTGATGCCATGCTCGCGGAAGCGTGCATCGACCAATCGATTGATCTCATCGGTCGCGTACAGGCGATCGGTAAGATCATTGACGTAGATGCGCAACTCAAAGCCGAAGTTGTCCTTGTTGTACGTCAGGCAGAACACCAACGGCTCTGGATCCTTGAGCACCCGCTTGTTCTCCTGAGCGGCCTGCAGCAACAGTCGATGTGCCAGATCCAGATCACTGCCATGCGCGACACCGAAGTTGAGCACCACCCGCGTGACGTTGTCAGACAACGACCAGTTGATCAGCTGATCGGTGACGAACACCTTGTTGGGGATGATGATTTCCTTGCGGTCGAAATCCGTCACCGTCGTCGCGCGAATCCGGATACGATTGATCGTCCCATGCAGGTTACCGACCGTGATGGTGTCGCCGATACGCACCGGACGCTCGAACAGGATGATCAAACCCGAGATGAAGTTGGCAAATATCTCCTGCAACCCGAAGCCCAACCCGACACCCAATGCCGCAACCAACCACTGCAGCTTGTCCCAACTGACCCCCATGCTGCCGAGTGTCATCACGAAACCGGTCGCCATGATCACGTAGGACAGCAGTGAAGTGATCGCGTAGCTGGAGCCCTGCTTGAGCTCCAGGCGGGACAGGATCGACACTTCCAACAGGCCCGGCAGGTTGCGCGCCATCATCACCGCCACGGCGAGAGTGACCATCGCGGCAATCAAGTCCGCCAGCGAGATAGG
Source organism: Cobetia sp. L2A1 (assembly GCF_009796845.1). Classification (NCBI taxonomy): domain Bacteria; kingdom Pseudomonadati; phylum Pseudomonadota; class Gammaproteobacteria; order Oceanospirillales; family Halomonadaceae; genus Cobetia; species Cobetia sp. L2A1. The sequence continues at coordinate 3,274,333 of NZ_CP047025.1, forward strand.
GGTCGCTGGATCACCTTCAACCGAGGCCGCGATATCCCAGACGACAACACTGTCGAGATAGCTCAGTACGTTGAGCAGGTCTGCCCACACGACATAGAAGATGAACAGGAAGCTGATGACGAGAATCAACTTCGACAGTCGTAGCGACTGGGAGTTGACCTGCTCCATGTCCAGCGGTGGCTCTTCCACCACTTCCACGCCACCTTCCGCACCTTCCTGTACCTGGGCACGTCGCCGCGCGATAGCACGACGATAGGCCAGTCGACGTGCGGCAACAGCCAATCCGCGCACGACAGTCGCCTCGACCAGAATCCAGGCACCGAATAGATAAAGTGTCGTGATGAATCGGCCACTCAGGCGTAGCGCGGTGTACTCATACCCCAGGCAGATCAGCACACCCAGCGCGACTGGCACCATCGCCAGTGCAAGGCCAAGCGCCAATCGGAACAATTTGAGACCGAAGAACGGCACGTGCGCCAGAATCAACCGCGACAGGAAGAGGCTCATCGCGACCAGTCCCACGAACAGGATCAACAGCCCCAGCGGGCGCTCAAGCAGGTTGAGATCCGCCTCGGCGATGATGTTGGTGATCAGGATGACCGGCAACAGCGCGCATCCGATCCACCATAGCTGGCGGCGCAGCTCAGCCACATAGAGTGCAGGCCACTGGAAGTGGCGCTCCGCCACACCATCTCTGACCAGCAAGCGGCGGAAGATACCAAAGATGCCCCATGCCAGTGACAACTTGAGCAAGGCCTGTCCCAGCGCCCACAGCATGATGCCCTCGCCCAGCGACAACACGCTGCCGACCAGCGCCAGGGCCAATGCTCCGGGGATCGCCAGCAGGACGTTGAGCAGGATGGCGCGTGGCGTGTGCAGCTGTGTGTCCTGTTTGAGACGCCCGATCTGCGCGTGCAGATCCGCCAGACGCGCCCGAATGCGTGAACGCTTCCAGGTGATGAAGATCAACAGCAACAGGCCCGGCAGACCGATCCAGAGATCATTGAGCTGGAAGCCCTTGGACAGCCCGGCCATGACGGCACGCCACACCGTTGGCTTGAGCTCTTCACTGAGCATCTCCGGTGTGCGCGTCAACCAATCCAGACCCAGCGGCTTGCCATTGGCCACCCAGAACAACTGCTCCTCGATGGTCTGGCGCAGTCGTCCTGACACTTCCAGGAGTTGTTGCTGATTGAGCTGCAGGTCGATGGCCCGTGCCAGCAGGTTGTCATATTCCTTGTCGAGGTTGTCGACCAGTTCCTTGCGTGCCTCCAGCTGACGCGTCAGTGCCTGACGCAGCGCATCACTGATCTCACCGTTGTCACTATTGCCACCAGGACGTTCCAGGGCGGCCGTTTCGCTCAAGACCTGGGTTTTCAGGTATTGGGGAATGTCAGCGAGCTGTTCACGCACTTTGTTGAGCTCGAACTGCTTGAGACGCAGATCCGCGATCTCTTCCTTCAAGTCTTGACGAACATCCACCTTGGGCAGACGACTCTGCTGCTCACGCAGGATACGCGCCAGCAACACGCTCCCCTTGATGGCTTCGATCTGCTCGCTCATGGTGCGCTCGACCTGGGTCACGCGGTCCAGCTGGGTTCGCACTTCCAGGCCATCGCGAATCACCGCATTCACGCGATCCGTGATCGCCAGCAGCTGGCTGCTCAGCTCGCGATTGCGGTCAAGCACCTGCTGAAAGATGGGGTCGCTTGCCAGCGCGGCGTTCTCGCCGCTGGTAGCATCGGCGATAGTCTGCTCGGACTGATCACGACGCTTGTCATTGACCAGGCCTTGCACCAGGGTCAGGTCCTTCTCCAGCCCTGAGATACGGCGGCTGTAAAGCGACTTGCGCACCTGTGCCAGCTCGCGCAGCTGAGAGCTGCCATTGAGTTCGGCATGGCTCAGCGCAGCGCGGGTCTCCGCCAGCTGAAGGCGTGCTTCAAGCAAATCGCTGGCCGTGCCGCTCAGCGTCTCATCACCATTGCCCGCCAGCTGGGTTTGCAGGCGCTGCACCTGCTGTTGAGCATCGGCGAGCGTGGAGCGAGATCGCTCTGGCAGACTCTGGGCATTGATGAGAAGGCGATTGGCCGTCGCCAGCTTGTCCTGCAGATCTTGCAGGGTGCTGAGCGTGTTGCTCATGCGCTTGTCCAGCGCCTCCACCGATTCCTGCTGTAGTACATCGGTATCGAGCGTGCCGGTATCGTCGCTGGGAAGACTGACCAGTTCGGCCTGCCCGGCGACGAGATCAGACGGCGCTGACTTGAGTTCATCCTGCAAGCTTTTCAGATTGCTGGTGGCCTCGGTGAGGTCATCCAGCACGTTCAGCGTTTCCTTGAGATCTGCAATCCTCTGACGCGTATCGGCATCAGGACTCTGGACGCTCTGCAAGTCTTCCAGCTGACTCTGCACAGCATCGTGCTTGGGCGCATCTGCGCTCGCCAGCAGGGGCATGCTGCCGATCACCATCAACAGCAGCACACCGGCCAGCGCTGACAATCTCAAGGGGTTATTGCCTATCACATCCATCTCCTCAACCACGCCATCGCTCTGATACGGCATCCCTAAGGCCCGCAGTGCCTGCATTGTCGGCTGCGTCTGCAGCACGTGCAATCACTGCCACGAAAACAGTCCCTTGCCGGTTTCTGCAAGCCCCGTCCCATTCTCTTCTCGCTGCCTTCTCAACACCATCTCGCAGCATCACCGGCAAACGTCGCCCATTAGGCACATCTAAACTGTTACAGCGCAGCGACAGTCACTGTCGGCATCAACGTGCTGGAACAGGGCCCCTGACAGCCAGTAGAATGGCAGACTTGTCATGCTCATTGCTCCATACTCCGCTGGCCGTCTCCCCGCGGCGTTACCCCACCAGGATATCCTCATGCCTTTCCGTCTCATCTCTACCGGATTCCGGCCAGCGACCGTGTGCCTATCCGGTTTGCTGGCGACGGCCCTGATGACCTTCTCGGCGTCATCCAGCGCTGCCGTGCCCTACTCCATGGACTCCCAGGGTCGCATGGTGCTGGCCAACGGCCAGCGCTTCACTCCCCAAGAACTGGGACTGACCCCCGCACAGGCACGTGCTGGCGCCAAGGAAAACAGTACGCGACGCATGCCAACCTATTCGCCGCCGCCTCCCAAGAAAAGCAAGGCGGCAGAACCAAGCCTCGTCTCTGCAGATGAGAGCGACGCTGATGGCATTCAAACGGATGGCACGCAAGCGGAGGGTACTCAGACAGAAGACAGCATGGCCCAGTTGCGCGCACAGGAGCGGCTGTCTCTTGAAGACAATGCCGAGAACAACCCGTTGGCCATCACGGCGTACAAGCGCAACTACCTGCTGCCATGGGCCTACAACTCCACACCCAATGCTGAAGACTTCGATGCGGTGACGAAAGAAGGTGATGTAGACAACTCGGAAGTGAAGTATCAGATCAGCTTCAAGGTCCAGCTGATGAACGATATCTTCAAGGACAACGGAGATATCTTCTTTGCCTATACCCAGCGCAGTTGGTGGCAAGCATACAATTCCGATGCATCATCTCCGTTCCGCGAGACCAACTACGAGCCGGAAGCCTTCATTCAGTTCGACAACAAACTGGAACTGCTGGGCTGGACCAATACGCGCAACCGTCTTGGCTTCGCGCATCAGTCCAACGGGCGTTCTGATCCGCTGTCACGCAGCTGGAACCGTGTCTACGCTGACATGATGTTCCAGAATGGCGACTGGGCCGTTGCCATCACACCGCACTGGCGCATACCGGAAGATTCCGACGACGATGACAACCCGGATCTCGACGATTACATCGGTTACGGTGACATCACTCTGGGTTACACCACGGATCAGCACGAAATCACCTGGATGGTGCGCGGCAACCCCTCCAAGGGCAACTTCGGCAATCAGGTGGATTACTCCTTCCCGATGTTCGGCAAGGTCCGTGGCTACGTGCAGTACTACCACGGCTATGGCGAGAGCCTGATCGACTACGATCACAGCGTTAACCGCTTTGGTCTCGGCTTCTCGATCAATACCTTCTTCGCGGGTCTGCCGGAAACCTGATCGCAGCCCATCGAAAGCTCCGACAGAGCCGAGAATCATGCAATACGGGCAGCCTGAGCTGCCCGTATTGCCATGTCTCCCTCGTCAATGCAGTCCTTTTCTTCCTCCTCCTTTTGTCACTCACCCCCTTTTCTCCCTCGCCTTGCCCTTCTTTCAGGTTTGATCCAGATCACGCCTTGCGCTCGATTCCCGATGATATTGCTGTCTATTGACTCTTTGCCCTTGTGTTTATTCCGACCGGCCCCAACGATCTAGACATGACCACGTAAAACGTCCCTCATCAACATCCGGACGCCGTCGCACGCTTCATCGCAACACGAGGTCATGCCCTGCCGCCTGCGGCGCCCCAGGGAAGATGGCATTCGAGAATCATCTGCGCAGTCCACTGCGCTCACCATTCACGAAGTCTCATTCGATATACGGGAAGGAATTACATCATGGCTATGCAAAAGATCGGTGATCACTCTACGTCAGCTACCAGCGCCAACACTGAACAGCTGAAAGACGACCTGCGCCACCTGTCCCAGACCGTCGAGGACCTGCTGCAGGCCTCCGCCGATGACTCCCGCGAGAGCATGAAAGAAGTGCGTGCCCGCGCTGAAACCCGTCTGCAAGCGACCCGCGCTCGCCTGAGCGAGCAAGGTGATCGCATCGCGGCAAGCGCCCGTCAGTCCGCTGACTGTGCCGATCGTTATGTCCACGACAACCCGTGGACCAGCATCGGCATCGGCGCCGCCGCTGGCGTTGTCTTCGGCATTCTGCTCGGCCGCCGCTGATGCAGGAACAAGGGCCGGTTGAACGCGTACTTGGCGCTATCCGCCGCCTGACAGCAAGCCTTGTGGAAAGCGGCGAGACGCGATTGCGTCTCGCCGTGCTGGAGCTGGAGGAAGAACGCGAGCGGTTGTTCGTGCTCCTGCTGCTGTCTGGAATCGCCTTGATGCTGATCTGTTTCGGCATCGGCCTGGCCATCTTATTGGTGGTTGCGGCGTATTGGGACACTCATCGGCTGCTCGCCATCGCCCTTTGCAGCGGTACGCTGCTGATACTGGGAGGATTGATCGCCTGGCGCATCAAGGCCATCGCTTCACGGCGTAGCCTGTTGCGCTCGACACTCAGCCACCTGAGTACTGACAGCGAAAACCTCAAGGGCGTACGTACTGAAGCACTGGCTCGCCAGCGTCAGCGCGAGCACAACTGATGATGTGTAAAAAGGGGCTACATGCGCCAGATCCGTTGGATGTGGCGCATGCACTCGTCAACAGGGAGGTCATATGAGTCCTTCAGGACAGTCAGCCTTGCAACGTGATCCCCAATTATCCGTTTCTCACCAGGCTCGCGGGGGATCATCGCATCCTCGCGATGTCCGCCGCGCTGAACTCGAAGCACGCATCACGCAACAACGCCTCGATGTCAGCCATGCCATGCGGGATCTCGAGACTGCCACGGCGCCGATTGATCGTGGTTGGGCCAAGATTCAGCAATATCGTGGGCCGCTGGTACTGATCGGTGGTCTGGTGGCAGCGCGCGGTGGCTTCAAGCCCAAGAAGGGCTTGAGCCTGGTGAAGCGCGGCTTGATGGGTTGGGTGATGATTCGGCGCCTTCGGGTGCTGTTCAACAAGTAGTCGCGATACACTGCCTCAACCGTCTTCAACAGTCCGTTCCAGCCACAGACAATGGCGCGCCACGCGACGTTCAATCCGTCGGACGCCATGCAGAAAAGCCCCGTGACCTGTCATTCAGGTCACGGGGCTTTTTTTCGTTTCAGCATGGTCAAGCACTATGTCTATCGATGACTCACTGTGCCTGTCGGCTGTTGCGCTTGAGCAGATGATCCGCCAGATAGAGCACCGCGAAGACAAGGCCCAATACCGCGGCAAAGCCAAAGACACTGCGACTGCCGCCTGGCAAGAACTCCAGGAAAGAGGTCAGGAACTGACCGAGGAAGAGCGCCATGGTCAGGTAAGACAAGTTACGCCCCCGAACAGCGACATGGCTGCGCTCTACCGTCATGTGATTGAGCAGCGGAATGGAGAAACCGAAGCCCATGCCGGACAGCACGATACCCAAGCCCATCACCTGAATGCTGTCCGCCTGTTGAAAGACGAACAGGCTTGCAGAATACAGCGCGAACGCCACGATCAATATCGGCATCTCGCCCAATCCGCGGGACACGCGGGGCATCTGCATCGCCGCCAGCACCGCAACCAGCGAGATGGCCGCCAGGAAGATACCCGTCGCGGTTTCGCTCAGTCCCATAACATTCAAGCGCATCGGCAACATCACGATAGCGCTGAAGAAGAGCGTCATCGAGACTGCCGCCGCCAGATAGACGCTATTAAGGGAAGACGCTATAGCTCCTCCTGCTCCATGACCTGCCTCATCTTTCGGCGCCGGTGGTGACTGCTTGGGCACCAACACCCACAACATGACCAACAGCAGCCATGCCAGCAGATAGAGGGCAAAGGGCCACTGCCAGGCGATACCGGCCAGTACACCACTGACGAACAGGAAGATGACGCCCCCCAGCTCGATGGACATGCCCTGTTGCGCAATCATCGCCAGACGCGCGTGGCCGTGATACCACTCGGAAATCAACGTGGTACCGCTTGCCATCACCACCGCCGTGACGCCACCAAGCAGAATACGGTCAGCAAACACCACGGCCGTGCCGTCAAGCAGAGCGCCGCCTGCGCCCAACAAGCCATAAAGGAACAGCCCGCCGATCAGGGCGCGATAGGCACCGATGCGATCGATCATGCGCCCAGCGAGTGGGGCAAACAGCACCGCACCCAGTGAGGGCAAGGTAATCAACCAGCTGGCATGACTTTCCACGCCCAGCGCAGCTGCAATGCTCGGCAGACCCGGTGCCACGACGCAGCCCACCATGATGGTCAGGCAGGCGATGGCCAGTAACGTAAAACGACCGCCAGAGGACAGCGGACGAGGCGAGTCACTCTCGGGGTGAGTGACTGCATCACACGAGGATGTATTCATTTGGGCTCCACACAGCTTCAGGACCATCGCACCCACTCACGCATTGGCAAGTGCGCCATGCGTGTGCACGAGAATGGCAGACCATCAGACTAGCGAGCTGCGACTTATAGTGGAAATGATAAGATATGATATGACTCATGCTTAATGAGCATCAATCACCTTGCCGGAGCTCGCCGTGGAACTACGCACCCTGAGAACATTCGTGACCGTTGCCACGCTGAAAAGCTTCTCCGCGGCCGCGCGCGAGCTGCATATCGTGCAACCGGCCATCAGTCGCCAGATCGCCGATCTGGAATCAGAGCTGGGCGTCAGCCTGCTGTGGAGAAATACTCGTGAAGTGCGTGTCACTGCCCCGGGGGAGGCCTTGCTGGAAGAAGCCCAGCGCATGCTGGCGCTGGAGGTACAGGCGCGCAAGCGCGTGGCACTGGCTGCCAGCGGCCAGACCGGCACATTGCGCATTGGCTACATGAGTTCTGCCTGCGCGAGCTTCGTGCCGAGCCTGATGCGTGACTTTGCCAGACACCATCCTGATGTCACGCTCGTATTGCACGAGATGACCGCGCAGCAGCAGCTGGATGCCTTTGCGCGCGAGGAGATTGATGTCGGCCTGTCTCGTCCGCTGCCCCTGGAGCTGCGCGAGACGCTGACAGTTCTGCCAGTGTATGACGATGAGTTGATGGTGGTGGTGCCGAGGGATCATCGGCTTGCAAAGCGCAAGCGCCTCGCCTTGCGCGAACTGAGCCATGAGGACTTCGTGCTGTTTCAGCGTGACCAGGCCACGGGCCTGTTCGACCACATCATCAGCGCCTGTGGTGACGCCGATTTCTCGCCCCGCATCACGCGACAGCCAGCACTGATGCAGACCCTGCTGAGCGAAGTGGCCGCAGGATTGGGCGTGGCTGTCGTCCCGGCATGTATCCGGCGCCTGCAATGCGATGGCTGCCACTTCATTGCGCTACGTCCAGCATTAAGGGCAGTACCGCTGGAGCTTCACTACCCCGACACGCCATCACGTCCTGTCATCGAGGCGTTCGTCGCGCTGGTCGAAAAGGCCATTCCCGCCATACGCGAGCAGATGGCGTGAACGAATTCAGGCGTATCCGGCGTAGCGATTCAGCACTCGGTCCTCATCAGCTCAACCATTCATCAGCTTAACCATTCATCAGCTTAACCATTCATCAGATCAGCCACTCAGCAGTTCAGACCGCAGGCCACGGCAGACGACCACGCCCACTGGAAGTTGTAGCCGCCAAGCTCGCCGGTGACATCGAGCACCTCACCGATGAAGGCCAGCTGCGGTAGATCGCGCACGCTGAAGTCTTTCTGGGAGATGGCATCAGTGACCACACCGCCCATGGTCACCTCCGCGGTACGCCAGCCTTCGGTGCCCGCGGGTTTGAGCTGCCAGTGATTGAGCGACTGTGCCAGCTGCTCGATGCGTGCATTGGAAAGCTCCGCCAGACTACGCTCGCTGATACGCCCAGCGTCCGCATCCTGCCATTCCACCACCGATTGAGCGAGACGCTTGGGCAGTCGCTCACCCAACCACGGACCCACCTGGCGCTTGGGATGCTGCTCACGGAGTGCGATCAGTTCGTCATAGGCGTTCACCCCTGGCAGGAGGTCGATGTTCAGCGGCTGACCCGGCATCCACCAAGAGGAGGCCTGCAGCATCGCCGGCCCCGACAGACCACGGTGGGTGATCAGCATCGGCTCGCGGTACTGACCCTTGCCAGCGGTCACGCTGACATCACAGGACAGTCCCGAGAGCGGCGAAAGGCGCTCCTTCCACTGCGAAGTCAGCGTGAACGGTACCAACGCGGCGTAGGTATCTGTCACTTCCAGACCAAACTGGCGCGCGATGTCATAGCCAAAGCCACTGGCACCCAACGTCGGAATCGAAAGCCCGCCAGTGGCGACCACGACACGTCCTGCCGTATGCGAACCGTTACCCGTCGCAACGCGCATGCCCTCGCCTGCCTGCTCGATCGCGGTGATGCGAGTATTGAGGCGTATCTCCGCCCCTGCCCACTCACACTCCGTCATCAGGATCGCCAGCAGATCCTTGGCGGAATCGGCACAGAACAGCTGCCCCGGCTTCTTTTCAACGTGCTCAAGCCCATGACGCTCCACCAGTTCGAGAAAATGGTGCGGCGTATAGCGCTTGAGCGCCGAGATGCAGAAATGCGGATTGCGCGAGAAGAAGTTGGACGGCCCGGCATCCAGATTGGTGAAGTTGCAGCGCCCACCGCCGGACATCAGGATCTTCTTGCCGGCCTTGTTGGCGTGGTCCAGCACCAGCACACGCTTGCCCTGATAGCCCGCCGTGGCGGCACACATCAGGCCTGCTGCGCCTGCGCCGATGATGATGACGTCATATGTGGCCATGCGTGAAACCCCAAGCTGCAGAAAGGAAACGGAACGAAGAAGCCGACGATCAACCATGAATTGTCATGTGCTGATCGTCGGCGGCGTAGTTTACCAGAAGCCAGATGATGATTCGGGGCTAACGCTGGCCTGAGACGCCAATTGCAAAAAGCCCTCGCTGCCAAGGGCAGCGAGGGCTTTTCATGGGGCGTGCACTGCTGCCTTAGACGATAACGCCTTGGCTACGCAGGTAATCATCATAGGTGCCGCTGAAGTCGACAACACCATCTGCACTCAGCTCGATGATGCGTGTCGCCAGTGAGCCCACGAATTCGCGGTCATGGCTGACGAAGATCAATGTGCCAGGGTAGTTTTCCAGCGCAAGGTTAAGCGCCTCGATGGACTCCATGTCCAGGTGGTTGGTCGGCTCATCCATCACCAGCACGTTGGGTTGCTTGAGGATCAGCTTGCCGAACAGCATGCGACCCTGCTCACCCCCGGAGATGACCTTGACCGACTTGAGGATATCGTCGTTGGAGAACAGCATGCGACCCAGCGTGCCACGCACGACCTGCTCGCCACCGCTGGTCCACTGCGCCATCCAGTCATAGAGCGTCATGTCAGTAGCGAAGTCGTGGGCATGGTCCTGGGCGTAGTAACCCACGTCCGCAGCATCGGTCCACTTGATGCTACCCGCGTCCGGATGCATCTCGCCGACCAGCGTGCGCAGCAGTGTGGTCTTGCCGATACCGTTAGGACCGATGATCGCGACACGCTCACCAGCAGCAACCGTGAAGCTGAAGTTCTCAAACAGGGTATTACCGTCAAAGCCCTTGGCCAGCTTGTCGACCAATACGGCGTTGTTATGCACCTTCTTGGTCTGCTCGAAACGAATGAACGGACTGATACGCGAAGACGGCTTGATCTCGCTGAGCTGGATCTTGTCGATCTGCTTGGCGCGCGAAGTTGCCTGCTTGGCCTTGGAGGCATTGGCAGAGAAGCGGCTGACGAACGACTGCAGCTCGGCAATCTGCGCCTTCTTCTTAGCGTTGTCAGATTGCAGTTGTTCACGCGCCTGGGTCGCGGCGGTCATGTACTCGTCGTAGTTGCCCGGGAACAGACGCAGTTCACGGTAGTCCAGGTCGGCCATGTGCGTGCAGACACTGTTCAGGAAGTGACGATCGTGAGAAATGATGATCATGGTACTGGAGCGCGACGTCAGCACGTCTTCCAGCCAACGGATAGTGTTGATATCCAGGTGGTTGGTCGGCTCATCCAGCAGCAGCAGGTCAGGATCAGAGAACAGTGCCTGTGCCAGCAATACACGCAGCTTCCAGCCCGGCGCTATTTCGCTCATCGGCCCAAGGTGCTGATCAATGGGAATATCGAGGCCCATCAGCAATTCACCGGCACGCGCTTCAGCGGTATAGCCGTCGAGTTCAGCGAATTCGACTTCAAGCTCCGCGACCTTCATGCCATCGTCTTCGCTCATGTCCGGCAGCGAGTAGATACGGTCACGCTCAGCCTTGACCACGGCCAGACGCTCATGACCCATGATCACGGTGTCGAGCACCGTGTATTCCTCATAGGCGAACTGGTCCTGACGCAGCTTGCCCAGGCGGATATTGGGTTCGAGCATGACGTGACCGCCGGACGACTCCAGATCGCCACCGAGGATCTTCATCATGGTCGACTTGCCGCAGCCGTTGGCACCGATCAGGCCGTAGCGATGGCCACGTCCGAACTTGGCGGAGACGTCTTCAAACAGCGGCTTGGCACCGAACTGCATGGTGAGGTTGGCGGTAGAGATCACGAGGGAGTATCCGTTTGGAATGAAAAGATGGGCGGCATTGAGAAATACGAGTGGCGTAGCAGAAGCTGAAACGCCATTCGAGGCACTAATTTGAGACGCTATCCGAGGACTAGCCGCGGAAGAACACCTCAAGCAGGTGATAGCCGAACTTGCTCTTCAGCGGTCCCTGCAGGCTATTGAGCGGCCCCTTGAAGATGGCGCGATCTATGCCGCCAACCATCTGTCCTGGACGCACTTCGCCAAGATCTCCACCCTGCTTGCCAGAGGGGCAGGTGGAATGCTTTTTCGCCAGCTTCTCGAAGGGTTGGCCGCGCTCCAGTTCTTGCTTGAGGCGCTGTGCTTCAGCCTCACTCTTGACCAGGATGTGACGGGCCATGGCAATACGGGCCATGCGATGTCCTCCGAGGGGATAGGCCTGCACTCCTCGGTGATTCATGGCAGTTGAGCCACGATCAAGGGTACAGAAAGGCGGCATGATAGCAGCTACCAAGGTCTTACGCTGCCTTCATCTATGGCACCCTTCAGTGACCTGCCAATCATGGACTGGTCTCAGGCGGGCTATCGGCCTATCAAATCGCGGCTTGAGATCGTGCATAACGCGAAAAGCCCGCATCTTGGGATGCGGGCTTTTCTGAATCTGGTGGAGGAGGAGGGATTCGAACCCTCGAAGCCTTGCGACTTACACACTTTCCAGGCGTGCTCCTTCGACCACTCGGACACTCCTCCAGATCAGTATTCTCACGGGCGACTCAGCTGTGCCGTGTTTCCCTTGAGAACGCGGCGTATATTATCGATCCACGGGAGGCATTGCAATACTTTTCCAAAATCTTTCATATAGATAGCGTCAATCCACCTCACTTACTACCACGCCCATTCACCCTGCCGGTGCCAGCACCACGTAGTCGCCTTGCGCCTCAAAGCACACTACCGGCGAGGATGATGCTTCAGTCTGACACCACAGTTGCTGGACCAATGTCAGGCGCGCCCGCCGCCCCACCAGAAGCCGTTCGCTGACTCCGACAAGCGCCTGCTCATCAAGTGGCGCGCAGCTCATGCGGTACGCTGCATTGACGGGGGATAGAAACTGCTGACTGGCGCGCGAGACGACGATATCGCGCTGGATACCCCGGGCACGCAGCCACAGTGTCAGCCAACTCCAACCACACAGCGTCGCTTCGAGACTCATGGCACCCCCGAAGGCCGTGCCCTTGTCATTGAGGTTAGGGGCCAGCGCCAACTGCCAGTCGAGCCGTCCCTGCGAGTGCAATGGATCAGACCAGCGTATCCCCGTGAGACCCAGTTGCCCGGCCAGCGGGATCGCACGCGACAGCCAATCACGAAACTGGTCGAGGTCTTCCGCGACAGGCATCTGCACACTGCCCTGCTGTCCATCAGAACCACAGGGGAGTGCAAGCGGAGGAAACGCCTCTCCCGGCTGACGACTCATTACTGCCAACGTTCGACGAAATCAGCGCTGTCGCGTGCAGCCAATGGCTTGAGACGACCGCCCGGGGTACCGAGATAGAGGAATCCGACCAGCTCATCGTGCTCACCCATTCCAAGGCCTGCATGCACGGTGGCATCGAAGGCATAGCCGCCGGTGCGCCACATGCCGCCCAGCCCCAATGCCTGAACGGCAAAGAGTATGGCATGTGCGGCACACCCAGCACTGACGACCTGCTCAACCCTCGGCACCTTGGGATGATCCGGCGTGACCCTGGCGATCACGGCGACCACCATCGGCGCACGCAGTGGCTTCTTGCGAGCAGCAGCCTGCGCGGCCTCATCACCGGCAGGCGACTTGTTGCGCTCTGCTTCAGCGAACAGCTCACCAAGACGCTCAAGCCCAGCTCCGGTGAACTCGATGAAGCGCCACGGCGTCAGTACTGCGTGGTCAGGTGCGCGCAGCGCCGCCTGATAAAGCGCTTCCATCTGCTCGGCATTCGGTGCCGGCGCCATCAACTTGCCCATCGAATTGCGTTCGTGCAGTAGCGTCAGCGCGTCCATCGTCTCTCCTGTCGCACACATCAGATAAGAATTATTCTCACACTATCATGCAGCGTGTTACTGACGCGACAAGCGCAGCGGCAGACTGGCACGCGCCTCGCCTTCAAGATCAGCCGTTGCGCGCCACGGGCTGATATCCAGGCCACCACGCCTCATATAACGGGCCATGACCAACAGCGACTCCGGCTTCACGCGCGCCATCAGATCAACGAACAGATGCTCGACACAGTGTTCATGGAAGTCCTGATGCTGGCGATAGCTGATCAGGTAAGCCAACAGGCGCGCGCGATCAATGCGCGGGCCGCGGTAGCGGATCCACACGCTGCCCCAGTCCGGCTGACCGGTAACCGGGCAGTTCGACTTGAGCAGATGGCTGTGCAGGTCTTCACTGACGATGTCGCTCTCATCCGCCATGAGCAATTCGGGAGATGGCGTGTAATGATCGACAGTGACTGCCAACTCATCGAGACACTCACCCGGCAGGCGCTTCACCTCAAGCTCAGCATCATCCAGCCCCATCAGACGCACCTCGACCGGCGCACCGGCAGCGCAAGCGAGATCCCGCTCCAGCACCGCCTGAACGTCGGCCTGTTCCTTGAAACACGTCTGATTGAGGCTATTGAGATAGAGCTTCCATGACTTGGATTCAATCAGGTTGGGTGACGCTGCCGGCAAGCGGAAACGCGCAATACGCACCCACGGCTTGCCCGCCTCATCCAGCCAGGAAACTTCAAAGGCATGCCACTCGTCATCACCGACGAACGGCAGCTCAGCGTCACTGATCCCGATTGGCCCACGATTGGCAGCGCGCGCGATCGGAAACAGCAGACTGGCATCATATTGCTCAGGATAAGCAGACTCACGGCCGAGCGGCGCATCCTTGAGAGTTTCGGGACGCGCCTCATCAGGCACATTGACGGCAGTGGGATGAGCCATGACAGCACTCCAGAAATAAAAGGCGGAAACAGGATGATGACACTTGAAACCTGTGGCACAGACAGCGAAACGCCGGCAATGAGCCGGCGTTTCGTGCACTGGCGCGATGACGCGCATCTTAGCATCTTCTGCGACTTTTCATCTTCAGCTACGGATACCCTTGCCACGTTCCAGCAGCCATAGCGCGAAGGTGAACATGCCAATGATGAAAACGGCAATGGCCGCCAGCGCTGGTCCTACGTTGATGTCAGACACCCCCAGAATGCCGTAACGGAAGGTATTGACCATATAGAGGATGGGGTTCGCCAACGACACGTTCTGCCAGAACTCCGGCAACATGTTGATGGAGTAGAACACCCCACCCAGATAGGTCAATGGTGTCAGAATGAAGGTCGGGACGATGGAGATATCATCAAACTTGCGCGCAAACAGCCCATTGATGAAGCCACCGATCGAGAACAGCAACGCTGTCAGCACGACCACTCCGATGGTCAATATCGGGTGATGGATATCGAGATCGGTGAACAGGAAAGCTACCGCTGTCACGATGATACCCACACCAAGGCCACGCGCCGCCCCCCCAATGATATAGCCGAGAAGAATGATCCACGACGGCAACGGCGACACCATCAACTCCTCAATGCTGCGCTGAAACTTGTTGGAGAAGAATGACGAGGCAACATTGGAATACGAGTTGGTGATCACCGACATCATGATCAACCCCGGCACGATGTAATCCATGTACTTGATGCCGTCCATGGTGCCAATTCGCGAACCAATCAAGTTACCGAAAATGACGAAGTACAGCGTCATGGTGATGGACGGCGGCAACAGGGTTTGCGGCCAGATACGTGTGAAGCGACGGATTTCCTTGACGACGATGGTGGTTAGCGCCACCCATAACTGACGGGGATTCACTGCGCGATCTCCTTGGCGACGTTAGAGGCAATACCGCTTTCAGCGTTGGAGCGCTCGACCAGATTGACGAACAACTCTTCCAGGCGATTGGCGCGGTTACGCATCGAGACAACCGTAATACCGGCAGCACTGAGGGCAGCAAAGGCGTCATTGATCGACTGTCCTTTGCGTACGGACAGCGACAACTGAGTCGACTCGCTGAGCGAGACCTCAAAACCTTCAATGACCGGCGCCACCAGGAGCGGCTCACGCGTATCGAGCAGGAACGTTTCAATATCCAGCTGCTTGAGTAGCTTGCGCATACTGGTGTTATGCACAATTTCACCATGATTGATGATGGCGATATTGCGACACAGACTCTCGGCCTCTTCCAGATAATGCGTGGTGAGGATGATGGTAGTGCCCTCTTCCTTGTTGATGCGGCGCATGAAGTCCCACATCGAACGACGCAACTCGATATCGACGCCTGCGGTCGGCTCATCGAGAATCAGCAGGCGTGGCTTGTGGATCAACGCGCGAGCGATCATCAAACGACGCTTCATGCCACCCGAGAGCGTACGAGACGCCGTATCGCGTTTGTCCCACAACCCGAGATCCTTGAGCAGGCGCTCGGCCCGTGGCCGCGCTTCTTTCATTGGCATGCCGTAATAACCCGCTTGGGTCATCACGATATCCTGGACCTTCTCGAACTGATTGAAGTTGAACTCCTGCGGAACCACGCCGAGGTGATACTTGGCCTTTGAGAAGTCCTTGTCGATATCAATCCCGAAGACCTCGACCTTGCCCGCCGTTTTTTGCACCAGCGAACACACCACACCAAGTGTTGTGGACTTTCCGGCGCCGTTAGGGCCGAGCAACGCGAAGAAGTCACCCTCGGGAACATCGAGATCAATTCCCTTGAGCGCTTCAAAACCGTTGTCATAAACCTTGGTCAGGCCACGGATGGACAAGGCAGGTCGTGACATCAGACACCTATTTTATCAATGTGCGCTGCCATGAAAAGACAGCCAGAAAGAAGCGTGCCCGCCAGCTACCAAGGCGATAGAAAAGGCACGCAGAATGAGAGATGCATGGTAACGCATCCAACACACCGGCATCAGGCCTGTTGTGGGCATGGCATTGGTGCAATGAGAGAAACAACGACACAGGAGATCCGAGGCGACAGGTATCGCAATGCAAGAAAGATCAGAAAGCAGCGGGAAGAAGCAAGAACAGCGAGGTATCAAGGAAACTCAGACACAAAAAAATCGCCGATGACGATGACACTATGAGCATGTGTCTGTCAGGCGATGGCGTACTGCGATGTCAATCTTCACTTCATATTCGACTGGAGCGGGAAACGAGATTCGACCGGGCTGACGTTCAGCTCGCGACTCCGTTGACCCTGGACTCGACTGGAGCGGGAAACGAGATTCGAACTCGCGACCCCAACCTTGGCAAGGTTGTGCTCTACCACTGAGCTATTCCCGCCTGTCGAGTACTGCGCTATGCAATGAAATGGCGTCCCATAGGGGGTTCGAACCCCTGTTACCGCCGTGAAAGGGCGGTGTCCTAGACCACTAGACGAATGGGACGTATTGGAGCGGGAAACGAGATTCGAACTCGCGACCCCAACCTTGGCAAGGTTGTGCTCTACCACTGAGCTATTCCCGCACCGAATGTCTTGAACCGAAGTTCTTGACAGTAATTCCATTGCTGGCTTGCCACACCATCATGCCCTGCATGGCGTCCCATAGGGGGTTCGAACCCCTGTTACCGCCGTGAAAGGGCGGTGTCCTAGACCACTAGACGAATGGGACGTACTGGAGCGAGAAACGAGATTTGACCGGGCTGACGTTCAGCTCGCGACCTTATCGCATTGCCTTTTCCTTTGGAGCGGGAAACGAGATTCGAACTCGCGACCCCAACCTTGGCAAGGTTGTGCTCTACCACTGAGCTATTCCCGCAACACTAGCAGATCATGCGACCACACAAGACCGAAAATGGCGTCCCATAGGGGGTTCGAACCCCTGTTACCGCCGTGAAAGGGCGGTGTCCTAGACCACTAGACGAATGGGACGTACTGGAGCGGGAAACGAGATTTGACCGGGCTGACGTTCAGCTCACGACCTTGTCGCATTGCCTTTTCCTTTGGAGCGGGAAACGAGATTCGAACTCGCGACCCCAACCTTGGCAAGGTTGTGCTCTACCACTGAGCTATTCCCGCACTCCGGTCTCTACGCTGCAAAAAAAGTGGCGTCCCATAGGGGGTTCGAACCCCTGTTACCGCCGTGAAAGGGCGGTGTCCTAGACCACTAGACGAATGGGACGTAACGTTATTGCCTCGTCGAGGTGGCGCGTATATTACAAAGCGCCTCCCCTTTCGTCAACCCCCTGCTTCGACTGGATTTTTCCCATATTGGATACATGGCTTGTGGTCACGCCCTTGCGCCCGCATTCTTAAGACATATGTTGTCAGCTACGACGACATCCACCCATTTCCATTTCGGTCCCATCCTCCCAACACGGAAGTCCGGTACATGATGGTCAGACCCGAAATAGGCCTTTCCAGAAGGATCCTCCATGAGCGAGCACGACTCCCAGACTCAACCGACTAACGCTGATCAAACACAAGACAAGCTGATTCGTAGCGAAGATGAATGGCGCGCCCGCCTGACGCCTGAACAGTATCGCGTCGCACGGGAAGCGGGCACCGAGCGCCCCTTCACCGGCGATCACGAAGTCAGCCCGACAGCCGGCACCTATCACTGCATTGCGTGTGACGCGATATTATTCGACAACGACACCAAGTTTGATTCCGGCTGTGGCTGGCCGAGCTTTGATCGCCCCTATCAGGATGCCGCCATCGAGGAGCACTTCGATACCAGCATGGGCATGCGTCGCGTCGAAGTGCGCTGCCGCCGCTGCGAGTCCCATCTGGGTCATGTCTTCCCGGATGGCCCGACCGATACTGGTCAGCGCTACTGCATCAACTCAGTCTCGCTACGCTTCAAACCCGTTCGCGACTGAAGCGCTGGCGACGGAGCGCAGACAGATATCGCTCAACCCATGCGTTGACGGCCTCTGGTAGAATGCGTCGCCATACGCGTCTCTGCACCTCATCCCTCAATCAGGGAGAGGTGCAGGACAGAGGTTACAGGACAGCCGTCATTTCCCATGACGGCAGGAGAGAAGCGACATGCTGGGCTGGTATCCGGGGCACATGCACAAGGCACGCCGTCAGATAAAGGACGCCCTGCCGGAGATCGACGTGGTGATCGAGGTGCTCGATGCCCGTCTCCCCTACTCCAGCACCAATCCGGTGCTGGCTGAGCTGACCCGTCACAAGCCGGTTCTCAAGCTACTATCGCGTGCAGATCTTGCAGACCCGATACGTACCCGCGAATGGGTCGAGTACTTTGATGCCCAGCCCAATACTCGCGCGCTGGCAATCACGACACTGGATGCCCGAGATCTCAAGCAGATTCCCAAACTATGTCGCGAGATGGCCGGGCATATCCGTGTCGATCGCGATGCACGCGTGATGGTGATGGGTATACCCAACGTCGGTAAATCGACACTGATCAATGGCCTTGCCGGGCGCAAGATCGCCAAGACCGGCAACGAACCCGCCGTCACCAAGCGTCAGCAGAAGATCCGCATCGACGGCGGTATTGCGCTGATCGACACCCCTGGGGTGATGTGGCCGAAGATAGAAGATCAGGCCAGCGCCTATCGTCTCGCCGGTAGCGGTGCCATTCGCGATACTGCCATCGATTACACCGATGTGGCGGTGATCGTGGCCGCAGAGCTCGCCAAGCGTTATCCGGCCGAGCTGACCGCGCGCTACAAGCTCAAATCGCTACCGACCTACAGCGCCAATCCGGATGCTGAGCGCGTCGAGAGCGATGGCCCACGTAGATTGGACCTGATGGCGCTATCGGGCTTCAACGGCGTAGCCATTCTGGAAGAGATTGCCAGCAAGCGCGGTGGGCTCCGTGCGGGAGGAAGTCTTGATCTGCATCGCGGAGCCGAGGTACTGCTGCACGAACTACGCGACGGAAAACTGGGCCGTATGACCCTTGAAACCCCCGCGGACATACCAGCGGAGCCGGTGCCAGAAGCCAGTGGCGAGCTTGAGAGCACAGGTGAGTCTGAAAACAATGGCAAGAACAGTGGCGAAACAAGTACCTAACCTTTTGCCGCCCCTCTTATGCTAGCGAAAAATCCTGCCAGATACCCTCTGGCAGGATTTTTTTCTGCCTGGATAATTCAAACCACAAATTTAACCACGCTATTGCCGCTTTACCGTGGCGCAGCGGGCAGCCGCCGCGATATGCTGGATGCTCGCCCCCACACCTTCTGTGACGGAGATCTACGGAAAGCATCATGGATACCGAGCAAAAAAAGCCCCGCGAAATTCGCAAGTCACACAAACTGGATAATGTCTGTTACGACATTCGTGGCCCTGTCCTTGAGCACGCCAAGCGTCTCGAAGATGAAGGCCATCGCATTCTCAAGCTCAACATCGGTAATCCCGCACCGTTTGGCTTCGAGGCGCCGGAAGAAATTCTCCAGGATGTGATGCGTAACCTGCCCACTGCGCAAGGCTACTGTGACTCCAAAGGGCTCTACTCGGCGCGCAAGGCGATCATGCAGGAATGTCAGCGCAAGGACATTCAAGGCGTTGGGATCGAAGATATCTACATCGGCAATGGGGTATCGGAGCTGATTGTCCTGGCGATGCAGGCATTGCTCGACGATGGCGATGAACTACTGGTCCCTGCACCGGATTATCCTTTATGGACCGCTGCGGCCAATCTGGCTGGTGGCCGCGCAGTGCATTATCTGTGTGATGAAGCGCAGGACTGGGCACCGTCGATCGAGGATATCCGCGCCAAGGTGACGGCCCACACCAAGGGCATCGTGCTGATCAATCCGAACAACCCGACTGGTGCGGTCTATCCGCCCTCGGTAGTAAAGGATATATTGCAGGTCGCTCGTGAGCATGGGCTAGTCGTGTTCTCTGATGAGATCTACGACAAGATTCTCTATGACGACGTCGAACACGTGTCTACCGGCGCACTCGCCGATGACTTGTTGATCGTGACCATGAATGGCCTCTCCAAGAGCTATCGCTGTGCGGGCTTCCGTTCTGGCTGGATGATTCTTTCAGGCGACAAGCGTCCGGCCGCTGACTTCATCTCTGGCCTCGACATGCTGGCCAGCATGCGCCTGTGTGCCAACGTTCCGGCACAGCACGCCATTCAGACAGCCCTTGGCGGTTATCAGTCCATCAATGATCTGGTGCTGCCAGGCGGACGCCTGCTGGCTCAACGCGATGTCGCCTGGAAGAAGCTCAACGAGATCCCGGGCGTCAGCTGCGTGAAGCCCAAGGGTGCGCTTTACATGTTCCCGCGCCTCGATCCTGAGATGTATCCCTTCGAGGATGACCAGCAACTGGTGCTGGAACTGCTGCTGGAAGAGAAGATGCTGCTGGTACAGGGTACCGCCTTCAATTGGCCGACACCTGATCACCTGCGCATCGTCACCCTGCCCTACGCCGACCAGCTGGAAGAGGCGATTGATCGTCTGGCGCGCTTCCTTGCCCGGCGCCGCAAGGCCTGACCCTCATTCACGCACTGTCTGAACGCCACCCCCCTCTTGTACTCACGAGTAGCGATTGGCGTACTGTTCGATATACGCTTTCCTGGCTATCAAGCTGGCTGTGATTCATATCGCTGTCAGCCTGGTGGCCAGATAATTGCGCCTTACCGAACCTTTGGCATTGGAGACCTGACCCCATGATGCGGATTGCCCTCTTCCTGATCACCAACCTGGCGGTAGTGCTGCTGGCCAGCATCACCTTACGCCTGCTGGGCTTCGATGGTTATATGGAAGCCAATGGCATCAACTACACCGCACTGCTGATCTTCTGCTTCATCATCGGCATGGCGGGGTCGGTGATATCCCTCTTCCTCTCCAAGAGGATGGCCAAGTCCTCGACAGGGACCGTAATCATCGAGCAGCCGCACAATGACACCGAGCGCTGGCTGGTTAACACCGTGGAAGAGCTAGCGCGCGATGCCGGCATCAAGATGCCGGAAGTCGGTATCTTCCCGGCCCAGCAGTCCAATGCCTTCGCGACCGGCTGGAATCGCAACGACGCACTGGTCGCTGTCTCCGCCGGTCTGCTCAATGGCATGCGCCCGGAAGAAGTCCGCGCGGTACTGGCGCATGAAATCGGCCACGTCGCCAATGGAGACATGGTGACCTTGACGCTGATTCAGGGCGTGGTGAACACCTTTGTGATGTTCTTCGCGCGCATTGCGGCACACGCCATCGATGCCTTCTTGAAACGCGGCAATAATAACGGTGGCCTGGGGATGTTCGGCTACATGGGCGTGGTGTTCGTACTGGAGTTGGTGCTGGGTCTGCTCGCCTCGATGATCGTGGCCTGGTTCTCGCGCTGGCGCGAATACCGTGCCGATGCGGCAGGAGCACGTCTGGCGGGCAGTGGCGCGATGATCAATGCTCTCGCGCGGCTCAAGCAGGAGCACGGCCTGCCCGACCAGATGCCGGACAGCATGACCGCACTCGCCATCACCACAGGCCAGAGCCGCAAGCTGATGGAGAAACTGTTCGCGAGTCATCCGCCGCTGGATGACCGCATTGCAGCGCTCAAGGCAGCGGCTGACAAATAAGCCTTGTGCCTCATCCAGACCTGACATCTCACCATCAGAAATGAAAAAGCCCGCCACGTTCATCACGTGGCGGGCTTTCTTGTCAGGTGACCCTGTTGCGCACAAGGCTTCTCAGGATGAACCTTTCCACCCCGACAGCCCCAATAGGCTCACGGCGGCCTCAAGACCTATCTGCTGCAACTCGCCCACATCCAGCGTGTCACCACGCAGGGCGCCCTCGATCCAGAGACCATCAACGAGCCCGTTGAGCGCGATGGTCAGATGCTGCAACCTCGTCTCATCCTCCTCACGCCCTTCCGCCAGCAGCACATCTTCCACCAGGCGCCGAAACAGTCCGGTCGTTTCGCGATAGGCCTCGCGACGAATCTCGGCCATGCGCGGATCGCCGTAGGTCAATGGCAGAAAGTTGGCCCACAGCAACAGCGTCTGCGGCGTCACGATCGGCGGTGACAGGTTGGCCTTGAGAAATGCCTCCAGTCTCTCATGCGGTGCCAGATCGCGCCCTTCTATCGTATCGGAGGCATCGGACAGCAACCGCTCCAGGAAGCGACGATAGGCCGCATAGAGCATGTTGTCCTTGCCTTCGAAATAGAAGCGGATCAACCCATTGGACACACCGGCATATTCCGCGACACGTCGCACCGTCGTACGTGAAATCCCTTCGCTGGCAATGCAGGTCAGGGTCGCTTCGATCAGGTCATCCTCTCGGGCGTTGTTGTCTCGACGGCTAGCCATGGATCGTGAATTACCCCTCGCGCAGAATCGGGTTGGTCAGACAGGTAGGGCCACCTTCGCACGCCATGCACAGGGCGTCACCTTCAAATGTCCGTACACGCACGCCAGCCGCTTCCATCACGGCACGTGTCTGGGGGAAGCCATCGATCATCACGCAATCGTTGGGTGACAGCGGCATGACGTTGAGGCTCAGGCCCAGCGACTGGTGGAATTCCTCTTCCGGGGCGACCACGAAGCGGATGCCACGTGCTTTCATCAAGGTCCAGAGCGCAGCAGGAATCAACTTGGGATGCACCAGGTAGGTGTCATCCGCCAGCGGCGAGATCACTGACATCAGGTGCAGACAGGCTGCTTCGCCCTCCCAGACGGGCAAGTCAAAGCCCAGCACCTCGATACCGTGTGGATTGAGCAGCGCGTTGAGCTGACGTACGCCTTCCCGATTGGAACGGAAGCCCATGCCGACGACCAGGGTGTTCTCGTCCAGCCACAGCGTATCGCCGCCCTCGATGGCCGCATCGCCTTCCAGTCGACCGATGACCGGAATGCCCGCCTGCTCGTACACCTGGCCATGACGGCTGGGCTCGTCCCTGCGCAGGGGCTTGCCCATCTGGAACAGCACGGCGCCGGCACGGGTCACCACTGAGGCATCGCGGGTGAACATGGCGTCTGACAGCCCATCATTGGTGTCCTCGATCCAGACGATCTCAGCACCACTCTCCTCCACCATCTCGACCAATACCTGGTACTGGCTGATGGCTTTCTCGGCGTTGAAGTAATGGTTGTAGTGCCAGACCACCGGGTCAGCATTGCGCAGGCTGTCGCCGGGCCGACGCATCAGGACACGCGTCATTGGCGCGGCCATGGAGTGGCACCCGAATCGGGAAAGAGAAGTGGTGATCGACATGGAGAAACCCTCGCTGGATGGTCTGGCAGTCGCAATTGACTCGCAAGTTATACAGATGCATAATTTTTATACGGATGCATAGTCTGGTACAGATACATGACTTTATGCAACTGCATAGTCATTGTGTGAATGCATAACAACAAGATCCATCAGAGGACTCGCGTGTGCCTCATCTCCCTGTCAGCCCGATACGCAAGACGAATGACGACCCTGTCATCGACATCCGCGGCCTCTGGAAATCCTTCGATGGCCATGAAGTCCTCAAGGGCATCGACCTCACCGCTCAACGTGGTGACGTGATCTCGTTGATCGGCAGCAGTGGCTCGGGAAAGTCCACCCTGCTGCGTTGCATCAACCTGCTGGAGACACCCAATGACGGGACATTGCGTCTGCTGGGCGAAGACGTAGCACTGCGAAGACGCGGCCAGCAACTTGAGCCCGCCAACCGCCGGCAGCTGCGTCTGCTGAGAGCGCGTCTGGCGATGGTGTTCCAGAACTTCAATCTCTGGCCACACATGAGCCTCGAAGAGAACCTCATGGAAGCGCCGATGCAGGTACTTGGACAGTCGCGCGCCGAAGCCCGAGAGCATGCTCACCAGCTACTGGAACGCGTCGGGCTGCATGCCCATCGCAACGCCAGGCCCACCACGCTCTCCGGCGGCCAGCAGCAACGCGGCGCCATCGCCAGAGCCCTGGCCATGTCACCGGATGTGCTGCTCTTCGATGAACCGACGTCAGCGCTTGACCCTGAACTTGTCGGGGAAGTCCTCGAGGTCATGCGCGGTCTGGCAGCGGAAGGCCGCACCATGATCATCGTCACGCATGAGATGAAGTTCGCCGCGGATGTCGCGAACAAGGTCATCTTCCTCAACCAGGGCAGCATCGAGGCCCAGGGCACCCCCGATCAGATATTCCGTACCCCCTCTTCCGAGCGCCTCAAGCAGTTCATCGGCTCGGTAACCTGAATCAGGAGAAAACCAACAATGAAATCCCTGTCCACTCCCGTTATCGCTTCTCTGGGCGCCGTTGCTCTGACCCTTTGCACCACTGCCCAGGCGGATGTCGTCCGTATCGGCTTCGCCAGTGAGCCCTACCCACCGTTCGCCACTCTTCAGTCCGATGGCAGCGTGACAGGCTGGGAAGTCGATATCGCCAATGCCGTCTGTGATGCGGCAAAGCTTGAGTGTGAGGTCGTCACCTCCTCCTGGGATGGCCTGATTCCCGCGCTGACCACGCGCAAGATCGATGCGATCGCCGCCTCACTGTCCATTACCGAGCAGCGCCGCAAGGTCATCGACTTCTCGGATAAGTACTATCAGACCAGCGCTGCCGTAATGGGTGCCAAGGGCGATGACATCATCCCGACGCCAGAAGGGCTGGCCGGCAAGACACTGGGCGTACAGTCAGCCTCCATCCATCAGACCTACGCCAAGCGACATTTTCCCGACACGCGAGTGCGTGAATACCAGACTCAGGATGAGGCCAATCAGGACCTGTTTGCCGGACGCATCGATGCCACGCTGGCCGACATCCTCGCCCTGGACAATTACCTCGCGACGGAAGATGGCGAGCTGTGCTGCGACATGAAAGGCAATGTCGCTCACGACGAGAGCATTCTGGGCTCCGGCGTCGGATTCGGCGTGCGCAAGGGTGACAGCAAACTGCTGGAACGCCTGAATGCCGGCATTGCCGAGATTCGTGCCAGCGGTCGTTATGACGAGATCAGCAAGCAGTACTTCGACTTCAACATCTATGGGGATTGAAGCGCTGCGACACATGTCTCGACTGTCTCGCCCTTGTCATATCGCGTGAGGAAATTGCATGGCTGACTATCGCAACATGAGCATCGGCGAGCTGCTGTCGCTGACGCCGCCGGGGTGGGGAGGCGCTCTGCTGGATGGCCTGGTGCTATCGCTGCAGGTGGCGGCAAGCGGCTACCTCATTGGCCTGATGATCGGCATCGCAGGTGCGGCGGGCAAGATCTCGGGGGGCCCCATCACCCGAGATCTTCTCACGGGCTATACGACGGTCATTCGTGCAGTCCCAGAGCTGGTACTCATCCTGCTGGTCTATTTCGCCGCGCCCGAAGCCCTGAATCAACTTGCGACGGTCGTGGGTGCAGGTCCTCTCGAGATCAGCCCCTTCGTCGCCGGCGTGGCCGTCATCGCCCTGGTACAGGGCGCCTATGCCACCGAGGTCATTCGCGGCGCCATCACTGCCATCCCCAAGGGGATGCATGAAGCCGCACTGGCGCATGGCATGGCATGGCGCCATTCGCCATCATGCGACGCATCACCTTGCCACTGTTGCTGCCAGGCGCCCTGCTGGGCCTTTCCAATCTCTGGTTGATCGCGACCAAGGACACGGCATTGCTGGCGGTCGTGGGTTTCACGGAACTGACGCTGGCCTCGCGTCAGGCGGCCGGTTCCACCCGCCATTACCTACTCTTCCTGGGCGCGGCGGGCGTGCTGTATCTGATCGTATCGCTGGTCTCGAATCTGCTGTTCAAAGGGCTGGAACGTCGAATGAGCAAGGGGATCCATCATGGCTGACAGCAGATTACCCCTTCACCGTATCGTGCTGGTCGCGATTATCGCCGCCATACTCGTCGCGATCGGCACCCAGATGCATTGGGAGTGGATTGCCCAGTATCGGGGCGAGATCGTGAAAGGCATATTGCTGACGCTGGTGTTGCTGGTCTCCACCAGTGTGGCAGGATTCTTGCTGGCGGTGCCCCTCGGGCTGATACAGGCCAGAGGGCCACGCCCTCTGGCCTGGCTGGCACGAAGCTTCTGCAACCTGATTCGCGGCACCCCTCTACTGTTGCAGCTGTGGATACTGTATTACGGACTGGGATCTCTCTTTCCGTATATTCCCGGCTTGCGCGGCAGCTGGTTGTGGCCGGTACTGGCAGATCCCTGGATCTACGCTTTCTGTGCATTGACCCTCTCGTTTGCGGGCTATGAAGGTGAAATCATGCGCGGTGCCTTTGCCGGTGTACCTCGCGGCGAACTTGAGGCAGCACGCTCGCTGGGCATGTCGCCTTTCAGCATTCTCAGACGCATCTGGCTCCCCAGAGCCGTGCAGCGGGTCTTGCCAACGCTGAATGGTGAGCTGATCATCCAGCTCAAGGCGACGCCGTTGGTCGCGACCATATCCGCCGTCGATACCTATGCCGTCTTCGGGCGCATCCGCCAGGAAACCTATATCGTCTACGAACCGCTGCTGCTGATGGCCTTGATCTATCTGGTCATCGCGGGACTGATCACCCTCGGCTTTCGCTCCCTCGAGAAACGCCACGCTTCATGAGGCCTGACATGCAACGCACCCTCGATATCCTCAGTCGCCTCATCGCCTTCGATACCACGTCGGACCGCTCCAATCTGGCGTTAATCCACTTCGTGCGAGACCTGCTGGCAGAGCATGGCATCCAGGCAACCGTGCTCTTGAATACCAAGGGTGACAAGGCCTCACTTCTGGCGACGATAGGGCCGTCCGTCGCCGGGGGTGTAGTGCTCTCCGGCCACACCGACACCGTGCCCGTCACGGGACAGTCGTGGGCCCAGGACCCGTATCAGGCAACGCTGCACGACGATCGCCTGTACGGTCGCGGCTCGGTGGACATGAAGGGCTTCATCGGTCTGTGCCTGGCGATGGTGCCGCATTTCCTCGCATCGCCTCTCAAGCGACCGATCCATCTTGCGTTCTCCTACGATGAAGAAAGTACCTGCATGGGCTGCCTGCCACTGATCGATCACATGCGCGCCACCCTGCCAGAGGTCACTGCCGTCATCATCGGAGAGCCGACGCAAGGCCGCGTGGTCTCGGCACACAAGGGCGTGCATTCCTGGCGTACGGAAGTGACAGGCGTACCGGCTCACTCAAGCCGACCAGATCTTGGTGTCTCGGCCACCTTCTACGCCGCGCGCATCATCTCCGAACTCGAACGCACGGCGAACGATCTTCGCACTCATGCTTCACACGGTGAGCTGTTCGAGCCGCCCTACTCGACCCTGCACGTCAGCGCCATCCAGGGTGGCAATGCGCCCAACATCATCGCCAAGGATGCTCGGCTGCACTGGGAGCTGCGCAACCTGCCCAGCGACACGCCAGAATCGGTGCGCGAGCGGGTCGATGGCTTTACCGATCAACTGGCGCGCGAGATGCAGACACAGTCATCGGATTGCCTCATCGAGACACTGGAAGACTATGCCTCGGTGCCTGCACTCATGCTGGAGCCTGGCGGCAAGGCAGAGGCATTGGCGTTCGCCCTGACAGGGCAGCACGAACAGTGCGGTGTCGGATTCTGCTCGGAGGCGGGATGGTTCCAGGATCGTGGATTCTCGACTGTCGTCTGCGGACCGGGCTCGATCGCGCAAGCGCACAAGGCCAATGAGTTCATCGAGGTGGCAGAGCTGGAGCGTTATCGCGAGTTCCTGATGCGCCTGACGGAACATCAGGGTGCTGACTGACAGGTGATGCACCCGATCGCAGACAAGAAAGCCCGCCACGTTCATCACGTGGCGGGCTTTCTTGTAGGGCATGCCAAAGGCAATCGCCTTTAGTATTTCAACGAATATCGCCGCCCTCATGCGAGGCATCCAGCACCCACGACTCCGACTGTGGTGTCGGCTCCATCTCTCCCTCGTCCTCCTCGAGCCGCTCCAGCTTGAAACCTACCATGGCGTAGATGACGGCCAATGCGAGGTTGATCAGGTTGAATAGCGCAAAGGGCAGATAGCTGAGCGTCGCCACACCAAGCGTTGCCGCCATGTAGGCACCGCAGCTGTTCCAGGGGATCAGCGGCGAGGTGATGGTGCCGGAATCCTCGAGGGCACGCGACAGATTCACCGGTGCCAGGCCACGACGACGGAACTCGGCGCGATACATCCGCCCGGGCAGGATCACGGAAATGTACTGATCCCCCGTGACCACATTGGAGGCGAGGCAAGTGCACAGTGTGGTGATGATCAGGGAACCGGCATTGCGCGTGGCGCCCAGCAGACTCTGTACCAGTCGCTCCAGCAGGCCAAGACGCTCGATCACGCCACCGAAGGTCATCGCGGACAGAATCAGCCATACGGTATTGAGCATGCTGCTCATGCCACCCTTGGAGAGCAGCGAGTCGATCACTGCATCACCACTGTGAGAGACATAGCCGTCAAACATCGACATCCATACGCCTTTGAGCAGCACCAGAGCCGTGGACATGTCCGTGGCATCGGCCAATCCAGCCACGGCCTGCGGCTGGAAGATGACAGCGAAGACGCCGCCCAGCACGGCCCCCAGGAAGATCGTCGGGAAGGCCGGCATCTGGCGCACGGCCATCACCAGCAAGACCAGCAGCGGAATCAACAGGTGCAGCCCGATGTTGAACTGTTCGCCCAGCTGGGCACGCAGGTTCGCGACCTGCTCTGGCGTCTGCAGGCTGGTGGCGGTGTCATGTCCCAGCCACAGGAAGCCCGCCAGTGCCAGTACGAGACTGGGAACGGTCGTCCACAACATGTGTTTGATATGCGCAAACAGCGTGGTACCGGCAGCGGCTGGCGCCAGGTTGGTGGTATCGGACAGCGGCGAGAGCTTGTCACCGAAATAGGCCCCGGAAATGACGGCGCCTGCGGTGATCGCTTCGGAAAGCCCAAGCCCATCAGCGATGCCGATCAAGCCGATACCGATGGTCCCGGCGACCGTCCAGGAACTGCCGACCGACAACGCCACCAGTGCGCAGAGCAGGCAGGCGGAGGCATAGAAATATTGCGGCGCGATCACATCGAGACCGTAATAGATCATCGCCGGCACGGTGCCCCCGAGAATCCAGGTACCGATCATCGCCCCTACCGCAAGCAGAATCAGCACGGCGCCCAGCGATATCTGGATACCCTTGTTGATCCCATCCTCGATGTCATTCCAGCGATAACCATTCTTGAGACCGATCAGCCCAGCAATCATGGCCCCGGACAGCAAGGCGATCTGATTCGGCCCCCAGGAGGCATCAGCGCCAAACAGCACGACCGCCAGCACCAGCATGGCGATCACCAGCACGATAGGAATCAGGGCATCCAGCAGGGTGGGCGGACGGGGTCCACCGGCCTCTGCGGACTTGTCGGAGTGTTGTTGCATGCAGATAACCATCTTCAGGAAAAAGGCATGCCGTCACGCACCGTGAGCACGGGCGCGGGGAGAGGCATGATGGGCGGGGAACCGGCGAACCTGAATGAGCCAATGTCAGGCCCTGCCTTGCTACCAGCGTATGTTGCTACCGCATTTTAGCGGGGCATTATATCGACCAAGGTCGCAAACCGAAACGTCTCCGTCGGGTGACTTATCGATTCACGCGTCCCGCCAGAGATGGCGCTGCGCCACTTGAGTCGTCATCAACCTGAACGCCCCTGCCGGCATGACCGACAGGGGCGTTGTAGCGTGACATCGTCACGCGATTCTGATGCACGTGAGCGTCACGTCATCATTTGGTCACCAGCTTCACGCGGGAGAAACCGAAGCCTTCGAGCACTTCGCGCAGCTCGCGCGCGTTCTTCTTGAGCTCGACGCGCAACGTGGAGAACTCACGGCGCAGCGGGTATTCACGGCGATAGCGCACGAACCCTTCGGCATTGCCGAAGCGGCGCTGATAACGTCGCAGACCGAGTGCATCACGGCGCACGTCGTAGCAGGCACGTACGCAAAGACCAAGTGCCTCTTCGGGCGGTGCCCATCCCGTCAGCACCAGCTTGCGCAGCCAGGGATCCGGCTTGAGCTGCCCCAGCTTGCGACGTGCAGGCAAGCCGAAGTAGCGACAGGCCTGCTGATAGATGATCTCGGTGCCCTGCATCTTGCCATCCAGGCTATGCCCGGCAATATGCGGTGTCGCGATATCCACCAGCGCTGCCAGCTCGGCATCGATGTCCGGTTCATTTTCCCACACATCCAATACCGTCAACAGGTCGTCATGCTCCAGCAGACGCTGCTTGAGCGCGTCAGTATCGACACAGCCGCCACGGCCGGCGCTGAGCAGCACGCTGCCGGGCTTCATCGCACGAATGCGTTCGGCATTCACGAGATGATGGGTCGGATGCTCACCCGTCGTGACCATCGGCGTATGCACGCAGATGACGTCACACTCCGCGATCAAATGATCGATATCCACGAAGCGCGGCGTCTCGCGTATCTCGTACGTGGCCCCTTCTGCGGCCGCACGCGGCGGGTCACAGACCAGCACTTCAGCGCCCAGAGACTCCAGACGCTTGATCAGACGCGAACCGACCTGCCCTGCCCCGATTACGCCAAAGCGACGATTGAGCTGCAGATCCAGCCCCTCCTGCTCGGCCAGATGCCACAGTGATGACAGCACGTAGTCCACCACCGAGTCGGCGTTGCAGCCTGGCGCATTGGTGAAATGAATTCCCGCAGACTCAAGCCAATCGAGATCAACGTGGTCGGTACCAATGATTGGCGAACCGACGAGGCGCACACGAGTACCGGCCAGCAACGCCTCATCCACTCGCAGAGTAGAGCGGCAGATCAACATATCAGCGTCCTTGAGGACAGCATTGTTGATCTCACTGGTCGGCAGACGAGTCACTTCACCTAGCTCGGAGAAGAATTCATCTGCCAAGGGGACGTTATCATCCACAATGATGTGCATCTGTTGCCTATTCCTTCCTGTGGCAATGGAGTTGTACTACGAGCATGGTGCGCCGACGTATCAGCTTTTATCACGTCATACCTTGTCGCAAGGCTCGCGAAGATTACAATGGTATGATTTCCTGCCCATCGTCGTGCCATCTTAGGCGCACGCCGTGGACGTCACAAGCTTGTGACAACCGCCAGGCCATCACTGTCTCACTCTGGGAGTCACGCGTGATCATCCGCTGGGAAAGCCATCACGATTACGTTCTGGTCCATGTGCATCAGGACATGTTCGGCGACTGGATCGTCAGTCGCTCATGGGGCCAGATTGGCACCCAGTTCGGCGGGCTGAAACATGATCTCGCCGAAAACTATGAGCAGGCCATGACATGGGTCACTGATCTGGCGCATATCCAGGCGTCACGCGGCTTTACCAAGGTGCTGGAAGCCACCGCCGACAGCCCTGAAGCTGAGGATGCCATGCATCAGATGTCGCTGCTGGAAGGCTAGATCGCTCAGTAGACATATTCTGACGAGCACGACATATCAAATGCCACAGACAAAAAGACCGCCCATGCAGCCATGCACAGGCGGTCTTTTTGGCTACAGCCTGTTTCTCATGTGAGAAACAGGCCTCGGTCAAGATAACCAACTCAGCCAAGACAGCAAGCTCAGTTGAGAAAGCGGCGTCCATTGCGCATGACCACCGACTCGGGAGCCTCAGCATCGTGTTCCAACGATGAGACTACTTCTGTCACGACCAGCTCGACACCCTGCATCGTTAGCCACTCCGGCAACATTTGAGGAGTGTCAGCAAACGAATACTCTTCGCCTGCCGACGTCTTCAGTACCGGAATACGGAGGGCATAACGCGCCACCCACACTGCCTCATCCGCAACCTCGACCCTCTCCAGCACCACTTGCGCGCCTAACTGCGCAAGCGTTGCCTCGAGTTGCGCGCACAGATGGCAACCTGCCGTGGTAAACAGCTGTAGCGACACAGGCGCGCTCATGCAATCAGCCCTTCACATCACTAGCACGACGAATGCGATAAACGTGATGGATATCCGGACGACGTTTGAAGTCAGGATCCAGCAGCTTACGTGACAGATTTTCCACCACCAGGTGTTCGCTCACACTGTCATCCAATACGAAACGACGATGGTTATTGGAGAAAATCAGTGTACCGCCCGGTGCCAGGCTCGCTACCGCCAAGTCAATCAACCGCGCATGGTCGCGCTGAATGTCCAATGTCCCCTCCATTTTCTTGGAGTTGGAGAACGTCGGCGGGTCCATGAAGATCAAATCGAACTGCTCGCGGGAGCGCTCCAGCCACTTGAGGCAGTCACCCCGTACGAGCTGATGACGCTTCTCGTTGATGCCGTTGAGCTTGAAGTTCTCGCGCCCCCAGTCCAGATAGGTATTGGACATGTCGACACTGATGCTTTCGCTCGCCCCACCCAGTGCGGCATGCACACTGGCTGTCGCGGTATAGCAGAATAGATTGAGGAAACGCTTGCCCTCAGCCTCGCGTGCCAATAGCTTGCGGACCGGACGGTGGTCGAGGAACAGGCCAGTATCCAGATAATCCTTGAGATTCACCCACAGCTTGGCATCACCCTCTTGCATCTCGATGCGCTGGCCAGAGGTATCCTGACGCGTGTACTGCGCCTTGCCGGCCTGGCGAGTCCGCTGCTTGATATGAATATCATTCGGCGAACACCCCAGCACACCGGGTATCGCTGCCAGGGCATCCATCAAACGACGCTGGGCCTGACTGGCATCCACGGACTTGGGCGGCGTGTATTCCTGCACATGGACGTGACGGCCATAGATATCGATGGCCAGCGCATATTCCGGCATGTCGGCATCGTAGAGACGATAGCAGGTGGTATTGCTTTGCTTGAGCCAGCGAGCCAATGCCTTCTGATTCTTCTTCAGGCGATTGGCAAACATCTGACCGCCTTCACTCAGCGCAGGCTGACTGCGAGCATCTTCGGCCACGCTGTCTTCATCAGCCGCGCGCTCACGCATTGTCACGTCAATCATGAGCAGCTTGCATTCGAGCTGACCATTGCGGAAGGCGTATTGGCGGTGAGCACGCAGCCCGAGACGGTGACCCAAATCCGGGTTGCCGGTGAACATCGCCAGCGTCCAGCCACCGAAGTGGCGCTTCATGCGCTCACCCAGGCTTGCATAGAGCGGCACCAGTGCCGGCAATTCCCCCAGACGCTCGCCATAGGGCGGGTTGGTGATCACCAGGCCAGTGGTAGCTTCCGGCGGGCAGGTCAGCTCCGCGACGGAAGCACCTTCAAATTCGATCAATGCCGGAATGCCGGCACGCATGGCGTTGGCACGTGCCGCCGAAATCGCCTGCGGGCTGTAATCACGACCGAAGAGGCGCGCTGTCACCTGACGACGACCCGCAATGGCGCGCTGCTCCATCTCTTCACGTAGCGCCGTCCAGATACGCTCGTCGTGGCGACCCCAGTGACGGCAGGCAAACTGCTCGCACAGCGCTTGAGGTGCGATATCTGCCGCCATCAGTGCCGCTTCGATCAACAGCGTACCGGAACCACACATCGGGTCGACCAGGCTTTCACCACGTGCCGCGCGTGCTGGCCAGTCAGCACGCATCAACAGGGCCGCGGCCAGGTTTTCCTTGAGCGGTGCATGAGCAATGTCCGGACGATAGCCACGCTGGTGCAGGCTACGTCCGACAAGATCGATCCCCAGCGTGATGTAACCGTTGTGCAGATGCGCATAGATACGCAGATCAGCGCCCTTGCCATCAACGATAGGCTTGTTTCGCCCTTCTTCGAACATTGCCTCGACAATGCCGTCCTTGACGGTCTGAGCGCCAAAGAAAGTGTGTCGGATATCTTTCCACGTTCCGTGGAAATCGACGGCGATAGAGGCACGATCAGGTAATTCCATCGCCCAATCGACACCCGAACTCGCCTTGCGCAGCTGCTCGCCAGTATCCACGCCACCCACACGAGTCAGCAGGCGAATGATGCGGTTGGCCAGGCGTGACCACAGGATGGTGCGGTAGGCCATTTCCTGACTGCCATTGAAATGCACACCAGCGACAGTAGTACCAGTTACCTCGGCACCCAAGGCAGTCAGCTCGTCGGCCAGCAGCGTTTCGATGCCGCGCGGGCAGGTCGCGAACCAGGTGGATAGCGGATTGCTGGGCGCACGGGGCGAGGTCGCAGAGGTTGTGTCAGTCATGAATCTCTCACCGGCAAATGCCGGACTTATTCCTGTGAGTTGGCTTCTGGCACTAGCGATATTCCTATACGGCTGTCGACAAGCCAGAGGCAGTGTTCTAAAAACTATAGGTGTAGCTACGAATTCGGATAGGTTACTCGCCATGCAACATCGAGGATCAAGGAGCGAAACCCTCATTTGGGCAATTTTCCAAACCCGCACAGGTATCAGCAGTGTCGGTACAGGAGAACGGCGACCTTTCCATCATCACACTCGAGCGTATTCAGGTAAGGCTTTCAATCATCTCACACCCGCGACCTTTTCCGACATGACTGGTCAACAGAACGAGATGATGAAACACGAGGCAAAGGTGTCTGAAAGGGCATCGGCCTACTCTCTCAATCGACGCTTCATGCTGTATCTGGCGTCTGCGATCAGGCCATGCCTCATCGAGACATCAATGCAGACAGTGATTCACAGCGCCGATGGGTTCTCACATAGAGGTCATCCATGAAGAGACAGAAACGTGATCGTTTTCAGCGTGCCTATGTTCACGGTTACAAGGCCGGAGTGACTGGCCGTTCCCGTGACGAATGCCCCAGTATCGATGTGAATATGCGTGAGTTCTGGATGAGTGGCTGGCGCGAAGGACGTGGAGACCAATGGTCTGGTATGACCGGGGTTTCTGGCATACACAAGAATCCGATGGTGCTGTCCTAGGGTACTGTTCCCTGCTAGATACTGTTCCCTGCTAGATAATGTGGAGTCGTCTCAATACACCGATGTCAGATGCATGAATCATCACATGATGGATGTGACATCGGCATGATGGCGCTTGGCGCCATTCACCCCGCCCACGCAGCCTGATGCGCTGCGCAAGCGGATTTCCGGCATCACGCCACCGGCAAGCCTCTCACAAGGCACCGGCAGGCACGTATAGAGAGGACTCGAGGTGTTCACGGTGAGCCGGCCAATGCCGATCTCACCCGGAAAAATCCCAAGGTTGTCGCAGTGCGGCAACCCTAACGACCAGGGAGGTAACGCCTTATTTCTACCTTGATGACGCACGGTTCGGACGGGATAGCGAACGTGTAGGCAATGGGGCCTGCACGATCGACTACCTTGAAGACCACGATGTTGGCGCTCGTGTCGCGGCACTTGCCATCATGTTCCATGACAAGCGCAGCAGGCGACGGCCTGCAAGGACGACGGTCCAGCGCGGAGCACGACACGGGCATACGTTCAATTGACTGCATCCGCAGGCTTCTCAGAAGCCGCAATACGCTTCAGGCCTGCAATCACCAACCACGGTCCCGATGAGCTCAATGGGCCTCACCCAACCCGTCATCCTTGGCGGAAAAGCGCTTCGCATCGTGCACGCTGGCTGGACATGGCAGCCAACACGGCCCTGACAGATCACGAAGTAACCCTCTGTCAGCGCCATTTCATCTTCACGCCGGTACCGAGGCCGCTTCCTGATACCAGGGAGCGGCTTTTCTATTGATCGTATGTACGCGTCCAGTCAACGCGATGGCCTGTCTGGCCATTACACCCGTATCAGTGTGTCGGCCTTCTCCAATGCACGTACACACTCGCCGACCAATGATGGGCCGCGGTAGATCAAGCCAGAATAAAGCTGGACCAGATCAGCGCCAGCAGCGACCTTCTCACGCGCGCTTTCACCATCGGTGATACCTCCCACGCCAATGATCGGCATCTGCGGCAAGGCCTCACGCAGCCCGCGGATCACACGAGTGGAGGACTCACGTACTGGAGCCCCAGACAACCCGCCCGCCTCATTTGCATGAGGGCTACCCGCCACGGCTGCGCGTTCAATGGTAGTGTTGGTCGCAATCACCCCATCGATACCGTTGTCCGCCAGCGCACGAGCCACAAACAGAATCTCGTCGCTATCCATGTCCGGTGCGATCTTGATCACCAGCGGTACTTTCTTGCCGCGCTGACTATCCAACAGGTCACAACGCTGACGTAACCCGGCCAGCAGTTCGCTCAGGTGATCACCGAACTGAAGATTTCGTAGTCCTGGCGTATTGGGCGATGAGATATTCGCGGTGATGTAGTCAGCATGGGCGTGCACAGCGTCCAGACAGAGCAGGTAATCGCTCAATGCATCATCGACAGCAGTGGTCAGATTCTTGCCAATATTGATGCCCAATACGCCTTGGTACCGTTGTTCCCCAGTCTGGCTCGCTTTGACGCGCTCGATCAGGTGTGCGACACCGGCATTGTTGAAGCCCATACGATTGATGATCGCCTGATGCTCTGGCAGCCGGAAAAGGCGTGGCTTGGGATTACCGTCCTGCCCTTTCGGCGTTACCGTGCCGACTTCGACAAACCCGAAACCGAGCGCGCCAAGTGCCTGAACGTGATCGCCATTCTTGTCGAGCCCTGCCGCGAGTCCGACGCGATTGGGAAACGTGAGTCCCATCAGCGTAATCGGATCTAGCGGAGCCTCTCCGCCAAGTCCACGCCCCAACCCCAGACGGTGCGCCATATCGAGTGCGCTGAGTGTCACGCCATGAGCCGTTTCCGGGTCGAGTCTGAACAGTAGAGAACGGGCGAGCGAGTACATGGCAATCTCCAGGCAACAGACGGGGTCGTGGCAGCAAGCTGGACCACGAGCAAGACTGGGCGCGGATTATACCCGAACCCTCGAACAACAGACACCGCAAGACAGATTGCCCTGCCAATGCGAGCATAAAAAAGGACGACCCCACATAGAGGCCGTCCTTGAGCTATCCGATGAGGTCTTCCGTTAGCGCGACGCTTGCCAGAATGGCCTCCTTGTCCGGATCATTTCACATCAAGCTGCTGCACGCGGATGGTGTAATTGGTGGCACCTTCCATGGACGTGCCGTACTTGCGACCACTGACCCAGACGGTATAACGACCCGGCTCCAGCACGGTCTTGAGATGGAAGTCACCCTCGAAGCCAACCCCCTTGTCACTGGCCACAGCGTTGCCGCTGGCATCCAGCAGGCGCATTTCCAGCTTGTAGGTGCCTTCGCTACCCGGGAAGGTCTCACTATCGATGGTCACGGTACCGCGCTCACCCACATCGAAGGTCAAGACCTCACCCTTCTC
The DNA here is from genome assembly GCF_009796845.1 of Cobetia sp. L2A1. Classification (NCBI taxonomy): domain Bacteria; kingdom Pseudomonadati; phylum Pseudomonadota; class Gammaproteobacteria; order Oceanospirillales; family Halomonadaceae; genus Cobetia; species Cobetia sp. L2A1. The sequence goes on from NZ_CP047025.1 coordinate 3,311,691, forward strand.
GTTGATACGCACATCGGTCACGATCTCGTCGAAGCGACGATCCTGCGGTTCGGCTTCTGCCTGGGTAACAGCAGCGCTGCCCGTGGCAGCAACCGCCGCCTGACCAGCGTCAGCAGCACTGTCAGTCGCCGCCATGGCACCGGAGGCCGCAGCACTGCCTGTCTCGGCGGCCTTGCTTTCACGTGCAGCCTGCTCGGCAGCAGCGACAGTGGCCGGCTTGATGGTCGCGACTTCGTCATCGGAATCGACGAAGGCAGTACGACGGCCGTCACCATCAGTGTCGAGGAAGACCAGACCATCGCCGGTCTCGATACCACTTTCCTCGGCAGTCAGCTTCTCACCGCTCTCGCTGAGACCCGCCACGTTCACTTCGTAGGTGTTGCCTCCTGACTTGCCCGCCCCCAGCTTGTCGCCACGCACACGCAACTTGTAGGTGCCTGGCTGAAGGTCGGTGCTGATCATCAAGCCATCGGAGGCACGATCACCTTCTGCTGTCACGACGGTCGCACCCTGTTCATCTTCCAGGGTCGCCTTGAGCGTGTAAGGGTCGGTCACATCGAAATTGGCATGACCATCAATTTCGTAGCGTCCCGCTTCCTTGATGGTGAACTGGTGAACGCTGGTGCCGCCAAATTGGAAGTTCTGGCTGTGTGCATCACTACGAGGCTTGAGGAACTTGGAGACATCAAGCTTTCCCGCAGCGGCTTCAGCACGCTGCTGAGCGGGACTGCCATCTGCCAGCGCAACCTGGAAAGTCAAGGTAGAAAGGCCGAGCGCAATGGCGCAGGCAAGGGGTAACGCACGATGTGACATGGTGTCTCTGCCTTGTTGTACTGGAACTTTGAAAACGGATGTCTCTGAGTGTTGCCGCAGCAACTTTCAAGACGTGTCATTAAGGTCTACACAAGCCGTTCCCCAGCATACCAGACAGCTGGCGACAGTTACCTTACCGTGGGCGTGGTGATCTGTTTTTTCTTGTTCTGACATGAAAAAAGCCCTCACCAGAGGTGAGGGCTTTCTGTCGTGCCACTGCCGTCACTCAGGCGGCGGCAACAGGGAGCATGGTTCGTCAGCCCCCTGCCATTCTCGTCATCAGGCTTCGCGCTTGGACTCGGCCAGGTCAACCAGTTCACGCAGTGCAACCGCGAACAACGGGAAGCTTAGCGGAGCACCACTCTTCATTTCACCGAGCAGTGAACACCAGCGACCCACCAGGTGCTCATGGCTCGTCATCCAGCTGTCGACACGCTCATCGATCTCACGCGGTGCATTGTCCTGCTTGAGCACACTGACGGTGAGTGCCAACTGCTGGCGATCGAGGTCATCGCGGAAGCTCTCACGTGCCTGGGCCTGCCAGCTGTCCTGTACGTCCAGACCGCTGATCTTGTCACCGACCCACGGTAGCTCGAGGCGATGGCCGATACCATAGAAGGTTTCTGCCACACGATTGATCTTCTCACCCGTCACCTTGGCAGCCTCGATGATGCCGAGACCCGCGTAGAGGCTTGAGGTGGCCGCGATGGTGCTGGCCAGGGCTTCCGGAACGCCTGCATCAACGTAACCATCGCGACGGGCTTCCCAGTTCTCACGCGCTTCACCCTTGAGACGCTCACCGATGCTTTCCGACAACTGTGCCAGACGCGGCGCGAAGTGACCGATGCACTCCTTGACACTCATGGCGCTGCGCTGACGCAGGAACCAGCGAGTCGAACGACGCATCAGACGCATCAGATCACTCATCATGCGGTACTGCAGTTCTGCCGGCACCTGGTGATCCAGCGCTTCGATCTGCACCCACAGCGCTTCAAGGTTGAAGCTGTCACGCGCCACGATGTAGGCACGTGCAATCTCGGCCTTGCCTGCACCGGTAGTGTCTTCAAGACGACGCACGAAGGCGATACCCATGTGATCGACCAGGTCATTGGCGATCTGGGTCGCGGCAATCTCACGCTTCAAGCGGTGCTGATACATCTCCTGCGGGAAGCGCTCCATCAGGACGCGCGGGAAGGCACGTTCCAGATGTTGCTGCACATAGCTATCGTCCGGCACATCAGAGGCGATCAAGCTGGTCTTGAGATCGCTCTTGGCGTAGGACACCAGCACCGACAGTTCCGGCAGCGTCAGCGCTTCATCAGCGTTGCCACGCTCGATCAGTGCTTCATCAGAGGGCAGGAACTCGAGTTCACGATCCAGCGTGCCCGCGGCTTCCAGCTCATTGATGAAGCGACGGAAGACGCCCATGCCTTCCTTGGACTGAAGCTCGGAGAGCGACAGTGCCTGAGTCTGGCGATAGTTGTCCTTGATCACCAGCTCGCCGACTTCATCTGTCATTTCGGCCAGCTGCTGATTGCGCTGCTTGTCGGTCAGATCGCCGCGGGCGACGATGTCGTCCAGCAGAATCTTGATATTGACCTCGTGATCCGAGCAGTTCACGCCGCCCGCATTATCAATGAAGTCCGTGTTGACACGCACACCACGCTTGGAAGCTGCTTCCATGCGGCCACGCTGGGTCAGCCCCAGGTTGCCACCCTCGCCAACGACCTTGCAGCGCAAGTCACGACCATCGATACGCAGGCCATCGTTGGCCTTGTCACCGACATCGGCATGCGTCTCGGCGGAGGACTTGACGTAAGTCCCGATACCGCCGTTCCAGACCAGATCAACCTGCGCCTTGAGCATCGCGTTGATGAGCTCGTTGGGTGCCAGGCGGTCTTCGCTGATGTCGAAGACTTTCTTCATCTGTGGGCTGATGGCGATGGTCTTGGCATCACGCGAGAACAGGCCGCCCCCTTCGCTGATCAGGCTCTTGTCGTAGTCATCCCAGCTGGAACGCGGCAGGCGGAACAGACGTTCACGCTCGGCGAAGCTCTTCGCGGTATCCGGGGTCGGATCGACGAAGATGTTGCGGTGGTTGAAGGCACCGACAAGACGAATCTTCTCGGACAGCAGCATGCCGTTGCCGAAGACATCACCCGCCATGTCACCGATGCCAACCACGCTGAACTCGTCTTCCTGGATGTTGATACCCATTTCGCGGAAGTGACGCTGTACACCAACCCAGGCACCCTTGGCAGTAATGCCCATGCCCTTGTGGTCGTAACCGTTGGCACCGCCGGAGGCGAAGGCATCGCCCAACCAGAAGCCGTACTCATTGGAGATGGCGTTGGCAATGTCAGAGAAGGTTGCAGTGCCCTTGTCCGCCGCGACCACCATGTAGGGGTCGTCTTCGTCGTAACGAACGACGGCGGTCGGCGGCACTACATCACCACCCGACAGGTTATCGGTGATGTCGAGCAGTGCACGGATGAAGATCTGATAGCAGGCGATGCCTTCTTTCTGGATCACATCGCGGTCTGTGGTTTCCGGCATGCGCTTGCAGACGAAACCGCCCTTGGCACCAACCGGCACGATGACCGCATTCTTGACCTGCTGTGCCTTGACCAGCCCCAGCACTTCGGTGCGGAAATCTTCGTGACGATCCGACCAACGCAAGCCACCACGCGCCACCTTCCCACCGCGCAGGTGCACGCCTTCGACACGTGGCGAGTAGACGAAGATCTCGAACATCGGACGCGGCTTCGGCACGTCGGGAATATTGCGCGTGTCGAGCTTGAAGCTGATGTAATCCTTGGCCTGGCCGTCAGCAGCTGGCTGGAAGAAGTTGGTACGCAGCGTGGCCATCATCAGGTCCACGTAGCGACGCAACAGACGGTCGTCATTCAGGCTGGAGACCTGATCGAGAAGACCATTGATGCGTTCACGGCAAGCACTGACATCGTCTTCAACACCCTGACCCTGTGGATCAAAGCGCAGGTTGAACAGCTGCACCAGCTCGCGGGTGATGTCTGGATGACTGCCCAGCGCATTGGCGATGTAGGCCTGAGACAGTCCGAAACGGATCTGCTTCAGATAACGTGCATAGGCACGCAGCATCGCCACTTCACGCCAATCAAGGCCAGAGCCGATGATCAGGCGGTTGAAGGCATCGGATTCCGCTTCGCCAGACCAGATCTTCTTGAAAGCTTCAATGAAGCTCTCGCGAACCTCAGACAGCTCAACCGCACCCTTGCCGTGATGCTCGAGATCAAAATCATGCACCCAGCAGTTGGCGTCGGTACGTGCGATCTCGTAAGGACGTTCGCCGATGACGCGCAGGCCCAGGTTCTCGAGCACTGGCAGCACGTCAGACAGCGGAATCGGCTTGTGCTTGTGGAACAACTTGAGATTGACGCCGGAATTGTCGTCTTCCACCAGGCGATAGGTGCTCAGTGCAACGGTATCACCCTCATCCAGCGCCCGCAGGTGACCCACGTCGTAGACGGCGGTGCGCGGCGAGAAATCGTCACGGTAGCTGCCCGGGAAGGCATCACGGTAGCGCGTCATCAGCTCATTGGCCTGTTCTTCGCCAAAGCCTTCGACCATTGCCTCGTGAAGCTCATCACGCCAGCTACGTGCCAGCTGGGCAATCTTGTTCTCCAGCGCGCGCATGTCGTACTGGCCCGGCTCATCGCCCTTGAAGCGCAGGATGAACTGGATACGCGTCAGCACGGATTCGGATAGATACGGCGTGAAGTCACCGAAGGTGGCGTCCAGCTCTTCGCAGAGCAGATTCTGGATGCGCACACGCAGGTCGGTGGAGTAGACATCGCGCGGCACGAACACCAGCACGGAGAAGAACTTGCCGAAGCGGTCTTCACGCACGATCAAACGCACGCGACGACGCTCACGAATATTGAGGATACTGGTCGCGGTACGCGTCAGTTCATCGGTGGAGATCTGGAAGAGGTCATCACGCGGATAGACTTCCAGAATCTGCAGCAGATGCTTGCCGTTATGCCCCTTCGGATTGACGCCGGCAGCTTCCATGACGGCCTGCACTTTGCGGCGCAGAATCGGCACGTTACGCGGGCTCTGGTTGTACACCGTGGAGGTATAGAGCCCCAGGAAGCGGCGTTCGCCGATCACACGGCCTTCAGCGTCGAAACGCTCGACGGTGATGTAATCCGGATAGGCCGGGCGGTGTACGCGAGCGTGGAAGGCACTCTTGGCGAACGACAGCAGTTCCGGAATCAATACGTACTGGTCGCTGTCGATGCTCTTCTGGTGACGGGACTGCTCGTGATAGCGCTCGAGATCCAGCTTCAACACCCCCAGCTCCGAGCCTTCGACCTTGCTCAGCACACGGGAGCCATCTTCCTGCTCAGCGACGGTGTACTCCTCATAGCCCAGGAAGGTGAAGTGGTCGTTGCCCATCCACGTCATGAAGTCGCAGGCTTCCTGATAATCAGCCTCAGAGACGGTCGGCGGACGTTTGTCGCGCAACTCCTGCAGCGCCTGAGCCCCTTGCCCACGCATGGCTTCGAAGTCATCCACGGCAACGCGAACTTCTGCCAGCACTTCACGCAGGCTGGCTTCAAGATCTTCAAGCGCGGCCTGGTCCGTATGACGATCAACCTCGATATAGATCAGGGATTCACGTGTCTGCGGGGCATTTTCAGCGCGCGGTGACGTGACACGCTCAAGCTTGCCAGCCGCGTCACGCTCGACAGATAGCACAGCATTGTGGATGGCGTGCACGGTGATGCCACGGCGGTTGAGCTCGATACGTACCGAGTCAACCAGGAACGGCATGTCGGCATGCAGCACTTCGATGATGGTGTGGGTCGACTGCCAGCCATGCTTCTCGAAGTCAGGATTGTAGGCGCGAACCTTGGGAGCATCATGGCTCTGCAGGAAGTGCCATACCGCCAGCGTGGAACCGTAGAGGTCATCCAGCTTGCGCTCGGCCATGTCCTCGAAGGAGGCCGTCGCGTGGTAATCGCGCGCAAACGCTGCGATTGCCTGCACCTTATCCTTGGGAAGTCGCTTGTTCAGCTGCTCTTCAAGCTGCGCAAGGAATTCCTGCTTGCCGTCCGTTGCCACGTGTAGCATCAATCACCTCGACTGACCTGATAGAAGTATCAGGAAAAATAGTCATAGAGAATCCGCGCTCGCCTGTCATCAGGCTTCAAGTCACAGATTCATTCAGTGCAGCACAGACTAGCGCAGTCTGCGCCTCTGCTACATGCCTGTTCCATATTGGTCATGCAGCATTACATCTGTGCATCAGGTATTGACTTGCGCGCCAGCACATGAAACGAAAGTCTAATACGGGCATGAAATACCCATGCAGACGTAAAGTGCTCATGAAAAAGCCCCGTTGCCAGCTACCTAGTAGGCAGATGGCAACGGGGCTGTGTAATTTCAAGCACCGAGACAAGTCACGAGCAGATATAGTGCCGCTTTGTGAGCGCGTTCAGTCGTCACTGTTTTTCAATTCATTCACTTTCTACTGCGCCCACCTGCCGTCCAGCTCACTTTTTAACGAGATAGACGCCACATTCCAGGTGATCGGTATAAGGAAACTGGTCAAACAACGCGAAGCGTTCGATACGGTGAGTACGGCACAACACTTCGAGATTATTGAATAGCGTCTGCGGGTTGCAGGAAATATAGACAATGCGCTCGTAGCGGGCTGTCTGTTCGCAGCTGTCATCATCGAGACCCGCACGCGGCGGATCCACCAGAACGGAGCGGAAGTCGTGGCTTTCGAGATCCATCTCCGCTACGCGACGCCCGTCCTTCTCGCCCGCCAGTGCCAGCGAGAAGTCTTCCGCTGACATGCGCACCACCTGAGCATTCTCGATGTTGTTGGCAGCGAGATTGATTTGCGCCGATGCCACCGAAGTGCGCGAGATTTCAGTCGCCAGCACGCGGCGGAAATTCTCGGCCAGCGCAATGGTAAAATTACCATTGCCGCAATAAAGCTCGACCAGATCGCCCTGATCGCGACCTTCCGCCGCTGCCTTGGCCGGATGCGTCACGTCGCGCGCCCAACTGAGCATCGAACAACACATCTCGGCATTGGGCTGGGTAAAGCTGTTCTCGACCTGCTGATAGACATACTCGCGCCCATCAACCTCGAGACGCTCGAAGACGTGATCCTGAGTCAACACGATGTGCTGCTTGCGCGAGCGACCGATGATCATGATGCCGAGATCTTGCTCCAGCGCACGCGCTTCAGCTTCCCAGTCTTCTTCGAGCTTGCGGTGATAGATCAGCGTGATCAGCGCCTCGCCACTCAGCGTGGTAAGAAAGTCGCACTGGAATAGGCGCTCACGCAGTACCGGGCTTGCCTTGATGCGCTCAAGCAGCTGCGGCATCAACGTATTGATGCGCTGACTCGCGACCGGAAACTGATCCATGCGGACGACGGTCTTCTGCTTCTCACCTTCAGAATCGATCTCGACCTCAAACATGGCGTAATAGAGGTCATCGTCTTCGTGCCAGATACGGAATTCGCAGCGCATGCGGTAATGACTGGACGGCGAGGCAAATACCTCAAGTTCCGGCGCATCGAAGGCTGCAAAACGTGCCTTGATCTGCTCAGCCTTCTCGGCAAGCTGGCTCTCGTACTGACTAGGATCGACGACGGGTATGGCCACACTGACTCCTGCCTGCGGGCATACCGCAGTACTGAAACGATGAATAAAGGCACGCAGGCAGTGTCACCAGATGACACGCCAGGCACGTCCATTTAGAGGTTGGGCGCGCTAGCCTACCACCAGCAGCAGGAAGCTCAAGTGTGAGATGAAGGGGAATACGGACAATACGTGCTGACCACCACCAGCAAGTGCGCCATGCCATCGTGTCACGTCATGCCAACATCAGAGGTCATCTTCCAGTAGCAATGCGTGCGCTGGTGCAAAGCCCTGACTGGCCAATGCGATGGACAACCCTGCTTGCTCGACATCGGTCGCCAATGCGATACCTGCAACCGCCTGTTCACGGGTGCCAGCATCCGACGCCCTCAGCGATAACACCTCGGCGACTCGGCGCGCAATCGCGGCACCGGAATCGATCAGCGCCACGCTGCCCTGGCCGCCCGGCACCTCTGGTGATCCTTTTACCAAAGCCGCGGAGATGTCAGCGCTCAGTAGCGGGAAATGCGTGCACCCGAGAATGACCACTTCCAGTTCATCTACGGCGGCCAGGTCAGCCAGGCTGGCCGCCACGACGTCAGGGCGCGCGGGTTCGCCGCGCAGGCGTCGTTCAGCCTCCGCCACCAGCGGATCAGCAGCGACACGAATCACGCGACAGTCGGCGGCGAAGTCATGAATCAGTTTTTCGGTATAGAGACGGCGCACAGTGGCAGAGGTTGCCAGCAGCGCAAACACCGGAGGCTCGCCTTGCGCTCGGCGCGATACGTCCTGACGAGCACGCGCCAGCACCGCAGCAGGCTTGATGGCCGGCACGGTACCAATCACGGGAATGGAAAGCGCCTCACGCAAGGCAGCCAGTGCCAGCGTACTGGCGGTATTGCAGGCGACGACAAGAGCACGTGCGCCACTGGCCTTGACTGCAGCCACACAGACCTCGGTAATTCGCGTCACCAGCCAGTCGTCCGCCTTGGTGCCGTAAGGCAGCGCCGCATTGTCGCAGACATAGGCCAATGGCAGCGCTGGCCACTGACGACGAATCTCGGCCGCGACCGACAGGCCACCGACGCCGGAATCAAAGACCAGCACAGGGGCATCAGCGTGCCCATTCAGACACTCGATGCCGTACTCCGGATCCGGAGGAGCAACATGAGACAGGTGGGCGATGGAAGGCGCCATGATGATGAGGTCTCGCTGGGCGGATGAAGAAGGTCAGCTTGAAGGGCGCGCTATTTTACCTGTTTGGTCACGATGTAGGTGAAATAGCGATCAATCCCCAACTCGGAGATCAACCAGCGATCGATCAATCGCTGATAGGCGTCGATGCTCGCCGTCTCGAGTCGCAACAGATAATCCACACCGCCGCCGACCGCGACACACTCGATCACCTCATCCGCCTCGCGCATGGCCTTCTCGAAGCGCTGGAAGCTTGCCGCATCATGATGTTTGAGGTGGATCTCGACCCACACCGGCGTGCGAGGAGCTGTTGCCAGCTGGCCTGTTTCCTCCAGCAGTGACTGATTGATACGCGCCGCATACCCTTCAATGATGCCGGCCTGCTCAAGACGCTTGACGCGCTCCCAGCACGGACTGACCGAGAGATTGATCTCCTCTGCCAACCGCGATTTGGTAATGCGCCCGTCACGTTCGAGAATCGTCAGAATCTTGAGATCAAAGGCATCGAGCTTCGGTGCAGGCAGCACGCGGATGTGGCTCGCGCTCATGTGGCATCACGCGCGAGGTCATCCACCACCTCCGCGATGACCGCCAGCGTATCGCCCAGCGCTACCTGGGCCGGAAAACGCCGCGCCACCAATACACCATCACGTTCAGCGCGGTACTCCACCGCCGGTTGCCCGGCGCGCCCCAATGGATACACCCGTGCCACGCACTGCCCGACCTCTACCCGCTCGCCGAGGGCAACGCATAATTCCAACAGGCCTTCATGCTCACTCTGCACATAGCAGCTGGCATCCGGCATATCGATCAACAGCGGCGCCTTGGCATGAGACGCAAGAGCGGCGTTCGTCAGCTCATCTTCGAGCTGTGCACGGCTACGATTCTTGAGCACACCACTGAAGGCAAGAAAGTTATCGACGCCGCGATCCGCTATCGCCTGACGCTCCGGCGTGGTCGAGCCCCCACCACCCAGTTCCGTCGTGACGAATATCTTGCCCTGCCGCTCCACTGCGGTGTCGTACAGCGCCTCGGCATCCAGCTCGAACATCATCATCGCGGAAGGTGCGCCGAAGGCCAGTGCGCCCGCAAGACTCTCTGCTTCCTGATGGCGGCAATGCTCCACGCCAAGTGAAGCCTCGAGATAGTCGAGACGATGCGCAGCAGCGAATGGCAGGATGTCCAGCGTACGGCCACCCGAGTGTAGATCGAGCGCGTAGTCACACTGCGGCACCAGCACGCGAGTGAAGTAGTCAGCGATCTGTTGCGTCGGGCCGCCCGCCGGGTCACCGGGAAAACTGCGATTGAGGTTGCCGCCATCCAGCGGCGAACAGCGGCGACCAGCCCGTGCGGCTAACGCGTTCATGGTTGGCACGATGATGACGCGCCCTTGAATCTCTTCCTGCGTCAGACGCGCCGCCAGCTTGTAAAGCGCAGTGATGCCTTCGTACTCGTCGCCATGATTGCCGCCGGTCAGCAGTACCGTCGGACCTTCACCGTTGGCGATCACGCTGATCGGGGTCATTACCGCGCCCCAGGCCGAATCATCGGTAGAAATCGGCAGTTTGAAGAAGCCATGCCGAACGCCAGCAGCGTTCAGATCAATGGTCAGGCTGACGGGGGATTCGCGCATACAAGGCCTCCTTGGCCGGACGGACTGCTCACTCTACAGACACTACTTCACAAATAACTGACGCGGCACATGACATAGCGGTTCAGCGCCGTTTTCCGTAATCAGGATCGACTCGGTGATTTCCAGCCCCCAGTCATCCATCCACATGCCGGGCATGAAGTGGAAGGTCATGCCGGGTTCCAGCACTGTTTCGTCACTCGGACGAAGACTCATGGTGCGCTCCCCCCAGTCGGGCGGATAGCTCAGACCGATGGGGTAACCGCAGCGAGCACCACCACGGTCGAAACCGTATTTATCCATCGCTGCGCCTAGTGCCAGCGCGATGTCACAACACCGGTTGCCAGGCTTTGCAACGGCCAGACCGCGCTCGATGCCTTCCAGCAGGGCCGACTCACCTCGCACGAAGTCACGCGGCGGACGCCCCAGAAAGACCGTGCGCGAGAGCGGTGCGTGATAGCGCTTGTAGCAGCCAGCGATCTCGAAGAAGGTGCCCTCGCCCTTGCGAAACGGCGTGTCGTCCCACGTCAGGTGAGGCGCTGCGGCATCACTGCCGGTGGGCAGCAAGGGCACTATTGCGGGATAGTCTCCGCCAAGAACCTCACCATTGGGCCCAACGACACCCTCGACACCGACGCGATAGATCTCCGCCACCAGTGCACTCTTGGGCAAGCCCGGTTCAATCAGATCCAGAATGCAAGAATGCATCCGCTCAACGATACGCCCTGCCACTCGCATGTAAGCGATTTCCTGCTCCGACTTTATCGCCCGGCACCAGTTGACCAGCGAATTGGCATCCACCAACCGTGCGTGTGGCAACTCCTTGACCAGCGACAGGTGCGCACGCGCCGAGTAGTAGTAGTTGTCGAGCTCTACGCCAATCACGCCATCGTGCCAGCCACGCTGGGGAAGGATGGACTGGGCAAGAAACTCCATCGGGTGCATGTCCGGATTCTGCACGTAGTAATCCGGATACCACTGGATGTTGTCTTCCGCCATCCAGCAGGTACGCAGCGCACCATTACCATCCTGGCGACGCCCGTACCATACCGGCTCACCAGCAAGGGCAAGTAGCACACATTGATGCACATAGAAGGACCAGCCGTCATAGCCGGTCAGCCAGGCCATGTTGGACGGATCAGAAATCACCAGCACATCGAGTCCGGCACGTGCCATGGCCTCGCGAACACGCTGGATTCGGGCACGATATTCACCAATGGCGAAGGCTTGGCGCCCAGCAGACAGCGCACGCGGTGTCCAACCCTCAGGATCAGCCTGTGCCTCACTGGCCGGCAGCGTATTGAGCCCAGCGAAGGGAGGCTGGATAACGTGCGAATGGGACGGGAATTGACTCATGCAGCGCTCCTGTTCAATCAGGCCTAGAGACAAGCAGCACGTTGGGGCGGAGCAATACGCTCTGCGCTGATCGTCAGCACAGGCGGCATATATGCGTACATCCGAATTCCCCTCTTGATTCGAGTCTGTCACTCTGCCGACAGCGGGTCAAAATCTTGCCATGGCGGGCCAAGGCCCACTCTGGCACTTTCACCTTTCGTCGCAGCCCTTGCAAGACCCAGCCTCATCTTGGGTCGTTTTCGGGCAAGAGACGCGTCTCGCGCGTGTCATTGTCCGCGCATTGGCGAATGTCCTTGCGTGGACATCCCTGCCCATATCACGCGCTGTCTACCACGCGCGATATCTATCACACACGTCATCCACACGAAGGAGAACCGTATGCGCATACTCGTCCATACCGAAGGTGCTGAACGCTGGTGCGAGGCACTACGCCAACGCCTGAACGATGAGAGCCTCGAGATATTCGTCGATGATGGCGAGCGTCTTGGCGACATTCTGGTGGTGTGGGCGCCTCCCGCTGAGCTGTTCGAGCGCCATGTAGGCCATGACGTGAAGGTGATTCTGAATCTGGGTGCCGGCGTGGACAGTCTGCTACAGAATCCGGCTCTACCGAACGACGTGCCGGTGATCAAGTTACGAGATGCGGGGATGGCCAGCCACATGCTCGATTACGTGCGTTACGGCTTGCTGCATTTCCGCCGCGACTTCGATCGCTATGCCGGGCAGCAGCGTGCTGGCGAATGGGCCCCGCATCGCGTGGTCCGCGCGGCTCACTATCCCGTGATCGTGCTGGGCCTGGGGGCCATTGGCGCGCAGATCGCCGAAGGGCTGGCCGCAGATGGCTATCCGGTTCACGGGTTCAGTCGCAGTGCTCACACGCTGGCCGGCGTTACCTGCCACCACGAGCAAGGCGATGAGGGTCGCACGCTGCAGGAAGTCCTGCGTGACAAGTCTCTGGGCCTCAAGGCGGTGATCAATCTGTTGCCCAATACCGAGGCCACCCGCGACGTGCTGAATGCGGAAGTCTTCGCTGCGCTGGCAGAGGATGCGGTACTGATCAATCCGGGTCGCGGCAGCAGCGTGGTCGAGGCCGATCTGGTCGCGGCGCTGGATGCCGGTACCTTGCGCGGGGCTTTGCTGGACGTCTTCCAGCATGAGCCACTGGCCGCCGACAGCCCGCTATGGCAGCAATCCCGCGTGATCATCACACCGCATGCGGCAGCTCCGACCCCGATGTCCGGTGCGGCGGACCAGCTGGTCGACAATATCCAGCGCGTGCAACGCGGCGAAACACTCACGGGCGTCAGCCGCGAACATGGCTATTAAAGCCAGTAACGGATAAGCAAGTGACAGCGGTGAGTTAGATCGGTAGTGCCGTCGTCGACTTGATGCACTCCATTGCGAAGCGTGCCGAGACATCGCTCAAGCCTTCGATGGCATTCACAAGCTGCTTGTAAACACGGTCGTAGGCATTCATGTCTGCGACCTGCACCTTGAGCAGGTAATCGTAGTCGCCGGCCATGCGATAGAACTCCGTGACTTCCTCGAAGCTTTCGATGATGGCCACGAAACGCTCGAACCAGTCTCGTGAGTGATCGCATGTCTTGAGCTGCACAAAGGCCGTCAACCCGAGACCGACACGCTCAGCGTCCAGCAATGCCACCCGCGCGGTAATCACGCCACACTCCTCCAGCCGCTTGAGGCGCTTCCAGCACGGCGAGGTGGTCAGGTGCACTGCCTCTGCCAGTGCCGCCAACGACAGGCTGGCATCACGCTGCAGCAATCTCAGCAAGGTGCGGTCAGTAGCATCGAGCAATATTTTCTCCACAATGTCCTCCTCGCAATTAACTATTGCTTTAAAAAATGGCCTACGCCATGAGAACTGGCAAGTTTTGCTTTGACTCTCGCCGTACCATTGAAGCTCCCTTTTGCGAATGGATGCGCTCAAATGACGTCACTTGTGACTCCTCCTGTCTGTTACCCGCCGTCATTGCGTTCACCATCGATCGATCGTGCTGCCCAGATATCACAACGCGCCTGGCAACAACACAGCCTGATGACATTGGCCGCCCTCAAGGCAGCCACGCCGCAGACACCGCTGAGAGCATTCACTCTACCGGGCTTCGCTGAGGCTCACGTATTGATCAAGGACGAGCGCGCCCACGCCAGTGGCTCGCTCAAACATCGTCTGGCCATGTCACTGTTCGAGCAGGCTTTGGTCGAGGGTTGGCTGACACATGGACGACCCGTGATCGAGGCCTCATCGGGCTCGACTGCAGTCTCGGAGGCCTGGTTGGCACGCCAGCTGGGACTTGAATTCATTGCCGTGGTGCCAGCAGCCACCGCACCCGACAAGCTGGCAGCGATTCGTGCAGAAAAGGGGCAAGTCGTGAAGGTCAGTGATGCCGCACGACTATGTCAGCACGCGCAACAGCTGGCTGACGACAGCGGCGGCCACTTCATCAATCAGTTCCGACACGCTGCCACCGCCAGCGATTGGCGAAGCGTCAGCAGCCTACCCGGGGAGTGCTTGCGGCAGATCGCCGTGCAAGGCCTGCCGCCACTGGAAGCTGTATTGCTGGGTGCCGGTACTGGTGGTAGCGCCACAACCTTCGCGCGCCATCTACGCCTCAAGGGCGAACGTGCCAAGGTCATCGGTGTCGATCCGGAACACTCTGTCTACGTAGACTGCTGGCAGCATTTCCAGACTCATGGCATACGCCAGACCGCGCTGACGCCACCCTGTGCCAGCAACCCCATCGAAGGCATCGGACGGCCCTGCGTGCTGGAAGCCTTCCGCCCAGAGGACTTCGATGACTATCTCCCTATCGAAGACAGCCGCAGTCAGGCGGCAGCACTGTGGCTAGCGGAGTATGCCGAACGTACCGGACAAGAGGAGCTGGCGGTCGGGCCATCCACCGGCACCGCACTCGCCGGATTACTGCAGACACTAGAGACACGTCGAGCACGCGGTGAATCCTTCCGCGGCAGCTGGTTGATATTGGCCTGCGATTCCGCCAGCCGCTATGCCTCGACATTTGGCTGCCAGACATGGCGCGAACATCATCAATCGCGACTGGCACCTCACATGTGCTGGTTGGAGCGTGTCGTTTGCTGACATCACTGGCTGCAATAGCCATCGTTCAATAGAGGCCCGTGGCAAGTCACACCCCAAAACGACAACACCCCGCCAAAAGGCAGGGTGTTGTCTCATCAGCACTGAGTCATGCCTTCAGCGCTGTGTCATGTCGTCCCTCACACCAGCAGCGCATTGAACTGACGCAGCCATTCAGGATGCGCCGGCCATGCCGGGGCAGTGACCAGCTTGCCAGAGGTCACCGCATCGGTGACATCAAGCGACACGAACTCGCCACCCGCCAATGTGACTTCCGGCGCGCAGGCCGGATAGGCGCTGACGCGATACCCTGCCAGTGACATCGCCGCGGCCAATAGCTGCGGACCATGACAAACTGCCGCGATCGGCTTGTCAGCGTCGACGAAATGACGCACCAGTGTCAGCACCCGTTCATCCAGACGCAGATACTCTGGGGCACGCCCGCCGGGAATCAGCAGCGCGTCATAGCTGGTGACATCGATGTCAGCGAAGCTGGCATTGAGTGCGAAGTTGTGGCCCGGCTTCTCGGTATAGGTCTGATCGCCCTCGAAATCGTGAATCGCCGTCTTGACGATATCGCCTTCGCGTTTGTCCGGGCACACCACATCTACACGGTGCCCCATCGCCTGCAGTGCCTGGAAAGGCACCATCAGCTCATAATCCTCTACAAAGTCTCCGGCAATGATGACAATGCTGGCCATGATGATCTCCTGATTAATCTAGCGGGGGAGTGGAGCACTACGCGGTGCGTGAAGAAGATGCGCAGCTCCGGGAAATAAGTGCAGGTCACGAACAAGGCGTCTACAGAGTACCTGCCCATTGCGCATGAGCAAGCGCTGAAATACCGTCTTGACGCAAAGAGAGAAGCTACCAGGGAACCTTGCGCGGTTTCTTGCTTCCAAATCAGTACCCTTCTCCCTCATGACACCCCATTCATACTGCTGGTCACGGTTTGACCACCGGTCACAGGAGTTACCATGCTTGCGAACTCTCCTGTCTTGCCTTGCTGGACCCGACTGCGCCGCCCCGTCAGCCTCAAAGGCCTCAGCAGAGGCTGGCTGGCCGCACTGGCGTTGATGGCGGGCGTTGCCCATGCCGACGACAGCACTCTCACGTCGACACTCATGCCCCCCGTCACCTTTACCGCGCAATATACGCTTGCGCTCGATGGTTGGCCCGACGTGCCGATCACCCAGCGTGTCAGCCAGAGCGGTGAGCTATTCATTGCCAGCATGGAGGCCTCTATCAAGGTCGCCAGTGGCTATGAGCAAGGCCGCTTCACTCTCGATGGCGACACGCTCATGCCAGCAGGTTATCGCTCAGGCTATCGCTTGGCCGGCATCGGCAAGGACTACACACGTGAAGCACCGAGCAAACAAGACGCGGTATTACCAGATCGCCAGACGTTACTGGTCATCCTCAGTCAGCAAACGGATGCGCAATGGGCACAGGGAAAGTGTACGGCTGCCGTGCCCTGCTCTCTCGACTATCTGGATCACAAGGGACGTACACGCACACTGATGTACGAAATTCAGGGCGAGGAATCACTGCAGGCCGCGGAACAGACCTTCCGCACGCTGCGCATTGATGCCTGGCGCAAGCATCGTGATCAAAAGCACTATCGGATCTGGCTGGCGCCACGCTGGCCGGGCCTGATGGTAGCGCTCGATTATCTCGACTACGAAGACAACGCACCCGGAGAAGACCCCGAGGTGTCCGCCCATCTGGTACTTGATCAACTCAGCAGTTCACGCCGCTGATCCAGCAGAGCGTTCGACCATCAGTGGCGCTAATCTGCCATCAGCAAGTCTTCTATCAAAAGCTGATGACAGGATTATCTCCTTCCTTCGGCAACCGCTATAGTGGACCCTCCTGCGGCCAATACCGCTCATCGATGTCTTGTGGTCCACTGGGCCAGCCTTACCAAGGAAGGGTCATGCTTTCGGGTCTTGTCTTTATTCTGCTGCCACTGATTCTCGGCTACCTGGTTCATGTCGAGCAGCCCTCACGGCTGGCAGTGGTCAATCACACCGTCAATGCCTCGATCTACGTCATCCTGTTCTTGATGGGCATGGGGCTGGCAGCACTCGAGCAGCTCGGCGCCGGCATGGCGGCCATGAGTAGCCAGGCACTGATCCTGTTTGCCATCATCACGCCGCTAAATCTGCTGGCGCTGTGGTGGCTTTCAAAGCGCAGCTCGCTACGCGCAGACCCTTCCCGGGTGGTTGAGGGCGCACCGATGACGCGGTGGCAGGCACTGTCTGGCTCACTGACGCTCGCCGTGGTTGTGGCGCTGGGGGTCGGTGGCGGCGTATTACTGGGCATGATGGACGTGCAACTCGATACCGATACCCTCGCCGAGTGGGCGCTTTATGTCCTGCTGGCGCTGATCGGCTGCCAACTTAGAAGCTCCGGCATGAGCCTGCGCCAGATTCTGCTCAATCGTCATGGCCTGTTTATCGCGCTGACAGTGATGGTCAGCTCGCTTGTGGGGGGGGCCCTTGCAGCACCGCTGCTTGAAATCGACTGGAACCAAGGCATGGCCATGTCTGCCGGTTTTGGCTGGTATTCGCTGTCAGGGATTCTGGTCGGCGACCAGCTCGGCCCGATTCTGGGCGGTGCGACCTTCTTCAATGATCTCGGCCGTGAACTGCTCGCCTTTCTGCTGATCCCGCTGACCATCCAGCGCTTCACACCGTTGGCCATCGGTTTTGGCGGGGCTACCTCGATGGATTTCACCCTACCAGTGATTCAGCAGACTGGCGGCGTAAGCTGTGTGCCCGTCGCCGTAGTGTCGGGCTTCCTGCTATCACTTGCCTCACCGCCCATGATCATCTTCCTGCTATCGCTCAGCCATATCTGAATCACGAGGCATAGCTGCGCACGACAATAGCGAGCCACCAGCCTGCTACCGGCCCCCAAGCGAAGATTGGCAGTTGCACGATGGGCCATCAGCTTGCTCATGAGGGCCATAAGCGGTAACACTCGTGCCATCTTTCTCAGCCGCTCAAAAGAACATGCCGCCTTTGACGACCAAATCGCCCCGCCTCAAACGCGTGACACTCGCCGACATTGCCGCCCGTCTCGGCGTGACCAAGGTCACGGTGTCACGTGCCCTCAATCAACCCGAGAAAGTCTCCGATGCCATGCGCGAGCGAGTCCGCGAATGTGCCCATGAATTGGGCTACATGCCCAACCGACAGGCCGGCAGCCTTGCCAGCGGTCGTTCACACCTGATCGCATTACTGATTCCCTCGTTGTCCAATGCCGTCTTTTCAGAGCTGCATCGTGGATTGGCAGCTCCGTTGGCAGCACGCGGATATCAGCTGTTGATTGGCCACACCGGCTATTCGATGGCGGAAGAAGAACGCCTGATCGAAACCTGGCTATCATTCGGCGTTGATGGGTTGGTGCTCTGCGGCAGTCGCCATAGTGATCGCGCCCGCGAGATGATTATCCGCGCGGGCTGCGCTGTCGTGGAATGCATGGAGAAGCGCGAGACACCGATCGACATGGCGGTAGGGCTCGATCAACACGCCGCCGGCCGCGCCATGACGGATGCAATGATCACGCGCGGGCACCAGCGTATCGGCTTGATGGCAGCACGCATGGATCAGCGTGTCGAACAGCGCCTGGCCGGCTGGCGATCAGCGCTTGAGGCAGCCGGCCTCTCTCAGGAGTGCCTGATGACGACGACGGCGCCTTCGAGTGTCCAGCTGGGCAGCGAACTACTGATCGAGATGCTCCAGCGCTGGCCAGCGCTGGACGCCATCTTCTGCTGCAACGATGACTTGGCAGCCGGTGCACTGTTCGAATGCCAGCGCCGCGATATCGCCGTACCTGCCGATATCGCGCTGGCGGGCTTCAATGGGCTGGAAATGACACGTAGCACCTGCCCGCCGTTGGCAAGCGTGGTGACACCGCGGCGAGATATCGGCACCCGCGCTGCCGCACTAATGTTGGCTCGCCTTGATGGCGAGACAGAGGCTACGCCCAGTGGACACTGGGAAGATCTCGGCTTCAGCCTGCAGCTCGGCGGTAGCCTCTAGCATGATCCCATCTTCCATTCCGTGCCTCATGCCCCCTTCATTGCCGATGTCTGGGCACGAATCCGCCTCTCGAGCTGTGCGACCAGTTCATCGGGACTGGCACTGATATCCACCCGATAAAGATGCTCTTCCTCTCCATTCGGCGCCTCCAGTGTCGCCAGCTGGCTATCCAGCATCGAGGCACCGCGGAAGAAGTGATCCTGGCGGGCTTCCAGACGCTCCAGCAACAGCCCCCGTGAGCCATCAAGGAACACGAAGCCCAATCCAGAATCACCACCACGCAACTGATCACGATAGCGGCGCTTGAGCGATGAGCAAGCCAATACCAGGCTGCGTTTCTCGCATTGGGCGTCCTCGATCAGTTCAGCCAGTCGCGCCAGCCAGCCATGACGATCATCGTCATCCAGCGGAATCCCTTGTGCCATCTTGGCCACATTTTCCTCGCCGTGATAATCATCGCCATCGATGAATTCCGCCTCCAGTTGTGCCGCCAGCTGCTGGCCGATATGCGACTTCCCACAGCCGGAGACGCCCATCACGATCAATCGCACACCCTCTTCGGGCAAACGATCACGCTCAGACATCGATGAGAGGGATGATGATGGGTCTACTTGCGGCTGCATGTAACGAGCTCTCCCTGAGAGGGTTCCATGCCCTTCGATGAGGGCAATACCATGGGTCATACGTGAGAATAACGCAGATCGAGAATGATCCATGCCGTTTGCTTACAGCGACATGCACCTTTCGGATCATTGCGCCGGCGCTTATGTTACCGGTAACTTTCATCTTGCACGATGAAACACGCCTCCTACAATACGCCTTTGGGTAGTGCCCTTCCCTAGGGTCATTACCAGCCGCAAGAGTTCGCCATCATGTCCTCAGATAGCACCCTCATCCTGGCCGCCCTCGGCGGTATTCTGCTGCTGTTATATCTCGTCATGCGCTTGCGCCTGCATGCCTTCGTGGCACTGCTGGTCGTCAGCCTTGGCGTTGGCCTCGCTACCGGTATGCAACCGGAAGCCATCATTGATTCCGTGACCAACGGCATGGGCAACACTCTCGGCTTTGTTGCCACCGTGGTTGGCCTTGGCGCCATGTTCGGCAAGATGCTGGAGGTGTCCGGCGGCGTAGATCGCATGGCCAATACTCTACTGGGGCGCTTCGGCACCTCTCGCTCCCAGTGGGCGCTAGCGCTGACCGGCTTTCTGGTCGCGATTCCCGTCTTTCTCGACGTTGCCTTCATCATCCTGGTGCCGCTGGTCTATGCACTGGCTCGTCGCAGTGGCCGTTCGCTGCTCTACTACGGTATTCCGCTGCTGGCTGGCCTGGCCGTCACTCACTCTTTCATTCCCCCGACACCGGGCCCGATTGCGGTCGCCAAGCTGATCGGCGCTGATCTCGGCTACGTCATCCTGTTCGGTACCCTGTGCGGCTTGCCGGCCATGATCGTGGCGGGTCCGATCTTCGGCCGTTTCATCGCGGCGCGCATTGACGCGAAGATCCCCGATTACATGGAGAACACCGGCAGCGTGATGAGTGATGAAGAGGTCGAGATCCGTGCGCCGGGCTTCGGGCTGATTCTCTCCATCGTGCTGCTGCCGCTGGCGCTGATCGTGCTCAACACCGTCTCCGGCGCCATCTTCGGTGACGACAGCCCGCTGGTCGGCTGGCTAGGCTTCCTCGGCCATCCCTTCGTGGCATTGAGCCTAGCAACACTGATGGCCTTCACACTGCTCGGCACCCGTCGTGGCATGACACGTGAACAGGTAATGGAAGTCGCGACCAAGGCGCTGGAGCCGGCAGGTATCATCATCCTTGTCACGGGTGCCGGCGGTGTCTTCAAGCAGATGCTGATCGATTCTGGCGTTGGCGATGTGCTGGGCAACCTGATGGCTGACAGCAACCTGCCGCCTATCCTGCTCGCCTTCCTGATTGCGACTGGGGTACGTGTCATCCAGGGCTCCGCGACCGTTGCCATGATTACCGCCGCAGGCTTGATGGCACCGGTCATCAGTACGCTTGGCCTCTCGGGGCCGGTACTGGGGCTAGTGGTAATCGCTATCGCCAGCGGTGCAACCGTGCTTAGTCACGTCAATGATTCCGGCTTCTGGCTGGTCAGCCGTTACTTTGGACTGACCGAGAAAGAAACGCTGAAAAGCTGGACGGTGATGGAAACCCTGATCGGGGTGATCGGGGTTTCCATGGCACTGCTGATCGGCCTGTTCGTGTAGATCACCAGTAGAGGTAACAGCCGTCAGGCACTCTCTGGATTGCCTCCTGCGCTGATCTGCGTTCTATCCAAAAGACTGCCGCCTAGCGTGGCAGTCTTTTGCTTTCGAAAGCCATTCAATCTTCTCAGACGCACCGCCTCTCCTGACGGGATTTTTACACGCTATTTACCTGATCAAGACGGCAAGATAATGGCATGATGTCACCATCCATTATTCCGCCTGCTTCTTTACGCATGATCGCCTGTCATTGAGCGTTCGATGAATGCGCATATGGGCTTGCCTTCTCTGTCTGGAGTCCTTATGGACACTCACTCTGAATCGTCTACGCCCCCTTCGCCGCCCGCCTCTGGCGAAAAGACACCGCCCTCGTCACGACGCCTCATCTGGATGCGCCTGCTGGCCGTGATCATTCTTGCGCTAGCAGTCGCGCTGGCCGCCTGGTGGATGACTCATCGCCCCGGAGCACCCAAACGTGCGGCAACCGAAGCCCCTGCCCCGACGGTTGAGGTAGTAATGGTGAATCATCAGACGAGCGCCCCGACACTTGAGGGTTTCGGGCGCATCATCGCCGATCGCGAGACCACCATCTCGACTCGCGTCAGTGGGCTGCTGGCCGCCTTCCCTGAAGGGATAGAGGCAGGTCGTGAAGTCAAGAAGGACCAGCTGCTGGCCAGCGTCGACAAGGTGGATTACCAGTTGGCATTGCGTCAGGCCGAGGCGGACCTCGCCACTGCCCAGGCAAGCCTTGCCACCGAGAAAGGTGAGCAGATTCGTGCTGCTTCCGAGTACAAGACATTCGGTCGCAATCTGCCCGCTGCCCAGAAGGCATTGGTACTGCGCGAGCCACAACTGAAATCGGCGCAAGCCACGGTGGAAAGTGCCGCGGCCAGTCGTGATCAGGCCAGAGCCAATCTGGCACGCACCGACATTCGCGCTCCCTTCGATGGCCTGGTCAGTGAGCGCTTGGTCGGCGAAGGCAGCGACATCAATGCCTTTACGGACCTGTTGACGATGGTCGCCTCGGATCGCTTCTGGGTGCGCCTCAACCTGCCACAGGCCGATATGGAGTGGCTGTCGACCCATGCCCGGGATGGTCAGGGAACGCCGGTATTGATCTCCAGCAAGGCCTGGCCAGAAGGTCAGCATCGCCTCGGTGAAGTCTGGAGTGTACTGCCGTCGCTGGAAGAGAATGGCCTGTTGACGCAGGTGATGGTGGCCGTGGATGACCCACTGGCTCTCAAGGTCTCCGACGAGGCACGCACAAGTACGCCAGCACTGCGCATTGGCGATATCGTCGAAGCCAGCCTAAGCCCTACGCGCACGGCATCGTTGATCGAACTCCCGATCAGCGCCCTGCGAAGTAATCAGGAAGTCTGGGTACTGACGCCAGACAACTATCTCGAGAAACGCAGCATTCGACTGCGTCATCTCGGCAATGACAGCCTACTGGTGGCCGATGGCCTCGTGGATGGCGAGCGTGTCATCACCAGCGCGCTGAGTAGTGTCGAAGCGGGCATGGCGCTTCGTGCACAAGGCGATGATACTCCCGCCACACAGCCCGCCACACAGCCCGCGCCGTCCGATGAGGCAGGCACGAAGAGCAAGACACAGGCGATGAGCACTAGCGCTTCAACCACGGGAAGCGACTCATGACGGTACCGTCTCGCCTCAAGGGCCCGATCAGCTGGATGCATGACCACGGTGTCGCTGCCAACCTGCTGATGCTGTGTCTCATTCTCGGTGGCTTGCTGATGTCGAGCCAGATCAAGAAAGAGGTGTTCCCCTCTTTTGAGCTCGAAATCATCAACGTCAGCGTCAGCTATTCCGGTGCAACACCGGACGAAATCTCTGAAAGTCTGCTTCAGGCGATGGAATCGGCGGTTCAGGACGTGGAGGGGGTCGACGAGATCACTGCCACTGCGCAGGAAGGTCTCGGTACTCTGTCCATCGAACTACAGGACGGCGTGGAAACCATGCGCGTCTATCAGGACATTCAACAAGCCATCGACAGCATTACCACCATGCCAGATGAAGCGGATCCGCCCCTCTACTCGTTGGCCGGTCGCTCGCGTAGCGTGATGGAGCTGAAGCTGCATGGTCAGACGGATGACCTGACACTGCGCAATGTATCAGAGCGCCTGCGCCTGAGCCTGCTCGACAGTAGTGACATCACAAAGGTGGAGCTGACCGGCATTCGCGACCGCGAGGTGCATGTTTCCCTCGATGAAGGCGCTTTGCGTCGCTACGGCTTATCACATCAGGACGTAGCCACTCTGATCGGCAATCAAGCGCTGAATCTGGCCGGTGGTAGCCTGGATACCCAACAGGGCGAGTATCTGGTGCGCTATGAAGCGCGCCGTGATGGCGCGGTCGAATTCTCGCAGCTTCCGGTCATCTCGAGCCAAGAAGGCAATGTCATACGACTTGGCGATATCGCCATCGTCAGTGATGGCTTTGCTGACAGTGACAAGGAAGTGCTCTATGACGGCGAGCCTGCGATCGGCCTCGACATCTATCAGGTCGGCAAGCAAACCCCGACAGCGCTCTCCGAGGCCACCATGGCCATGCTGCCGAGCCTGCAAGCCAGTCTGCCGCGCGGGCTCACCCTGAGCGTCGAGGACGATGATTCCCTCGTCTATCAAGACCGCCTGGAATTGCTGCTCAAGAATGCCTGGATGGGACTGGCGCTAGTCCTGGTATTACTCGGGCTATTCCTTGAAGCACGCCTGGCCTTCTGGGTCACGCTGGGGATTCCGACGGCCTTCCTCGGTGCGATGCTTTTCCTGCCACTGGTCGGCGTTTCCATCAACATGATCTCGATGTTCGCCTTCATCATTGCGCTGGGCATCGTGGTGGATGATGCGATCATCGTCGGTGAGAACATTCACTCGTATCGCGAACGTGGTGCCAGCTTGCGCGAAGCCTCCATTCTCGGTGCTCGTGAAATTGCCGTACCGCTGGCGTTTTCAATCCTCTCCAATATCGTGGCCTTCATTCCGCTACTATTCTTGCCCGGCTTTCTTGGGCTGGTCTTCGGGATCATCCCGCTGGTCGTCATCACTATCTTTGCCCTGAGTTGGATCGAGGCCGTCTTTATCCTGCCGGCCCATCTGGGGCATTCAAGTGAGAAGCCTGTACGCTGGTTGGCACCGGTAGATCGCTTGCGGCATAGCGTGCAGCAGCACCTCGAGCGCTTCACCCGGCATCGCTTCCAGCCATTCCTCGAGCGCTGCCTGGACTACCGTGGCCTGACAGCCATCTGTGGACTGGCACTGCTGGTGCTTGCACTCGCCTGGATGGCCAGTGGCCGCCTCGGCTTCTCACTGATGCCGCGCGTGGAGTCCAATCGCGCCGGAGTCACCGCCAATCTGCCAGTGGGTAGCCCGATCAGTCAGGACCGCGAGGTGCGTACCCTGCTGCTGGCGGCGCTTGATCGTGTACGTGCCCGTGAGGACAGCCTCGCCATCTACTCCACTAGCGCGGAAATCGATGGCGACTCTCTCAGTATCGTGGCCAATCTGGATACCACGGTCGAAAAAAACTGGTCGCCATCACAGGTAATCAACGCATGGCGGGAAGAGGCGGGAGATATCGCCAATACTGAATCGTTACTCTTCGAGTCCGATATCGGTGGCCCGGGCCGTGGTGCCGGGCTGACAATCCGATTGTCTTCAACGAATAACAACACACTGATGGATGCCGCCAGTGCGCTAGGGGCTGCGCTAGAGGATTACAGCTCACTGTCCGATATCGATAACGGCCTGGATGATGGCAAGCGCGAACTCTATCTCAAGCTCAATGCCTATGGCCGCTCACTAGGACTGGATGGGGCGACACTCTCCCAGCAGCTACGGGGACCGCTCTCAGGCGCGACTGCGCTCAAGCAGCAGCAGGGACGTAGTGAAGTTGAGGTCAAGGTATTGTTGCCCGAAGCACAGCGCGCGAGCCTTGCGCAGCTCGAGAGCTTTGGTGTCCAGACAAGCAATGGTATCAGCGTTCCACTAGGGTTGGTCGCCGATATCGAGCAGGGACGAGCAGCCTCCAGCATCTTGCGTATCGACGGGCGGCGCGTGATCGAAATCACCGCCAACGTCACGCCATCGGATGCTGTCAGCCAGGTGATTACCAGCCTGGAGCAGGAAGTCTATCCACAGCTTGAAAGCCAGTATCCCGGCTTGAGCATCAGCTATGGTGGCCGTCAGGAAGAGACCGCTGATAACCTGGGTTCACTCAAGATCTCGCTACTGCTGACACTGGCGGCGCTCTATCTACTGTTGGCGCTGCCCTTTCGCAGCTATCTGCAGCCGCTACTGGTCATGTCCGCGATTCCCTTCGGGCTGATCGGTGCTGTCATCGGCCATCAGCTGATGGGCTACGGATTGTCCGTGATCAGTCTGATGGGCATGCTGGCGCTGTCGGGCATCGTCATCAATGATGCACTGGTGCTGATCGACTATGCCAATCGGCAACGTCTCGCTGGCGCAAGCCCGCGTGAAGCGATCTTGCAGGCCGCCACCCGACGATTGCGCCCCATACTGCTGACGACCCTGACCACCTTCTTCGGGCTGGCGCCGATGATCTTCGAGACCTCGCGTCAGGCGCGTTTCATGATTCCCATGGCAGTCTCCATTGGTTTCGGGATTCTCTTCGCGACGGTCATTCTGCTCATCCTCGTACCCTCACTTTATCTGCTACTGGAAGATGCCCAGCACGCTGGTCGCCGCCTGCTAGGATTGGCACCGCGTCAAGAGCCCCAAGAGGAGCACTCAGCATGATTCAACGCCTGGCCTCCATGCGCTCTCGTTTGTCGATACGTCTATTCGTGACCCTGCTGGTCGTCAATGCCGTCATCGGTACCAGCATCTACTTGTTCGTATCGCGCAGCATGGATCAAGGCTTCGTGGACTATCTGAAGCGCACACAGCAAGAGCGCGTGCAAATCATATCCAGTCAGCTTGTCGACAGCTATCGCACGACAGGTGACTGGCAATGGATGCAAGACCGTCGAGTCTGGGGGCGTATCGTTCATTCCGAGCCGACACTGTCGACGGCGGAGCACCCTCCCATGCCACCGCCTCCCGGCGGAGAAGAGGTCGGCCGACCGCGAGACTACATGTTGATAGATGTAGATGGCCGACGTCTCAATGGCCCGCCTCGCCCATTACCCGGCATGCGCTTCATTCCCTTGAAGCTCGACGGCAAGAAGATAGGTGAACTCGGCTACCTGCCGATCGGTGTGGTGTTGAAGCGTAGCAAAGACGAATATCTTGACCGCCAGTCACGCAACCTGGCCATCATCATGCTGTCCTCGACCTTTGCCTCATTACTGGCGGCGGCAGGTATTGCCTGGTGGTTGGGGCATCGCGTGCGTGACCTGGCGAGTGGTGCCAGCCGACTGACCAAAGGGGATTACGCCACGCGCATCCCGATACGCGGTCGAGACGAGTTGTCACGCCTGGCCGGTGACTTCAATGCATTGGCTGCAACGCTTGAATCCAATCGCGACTCACGCCAGCGGTGGGTCAGCGATATATCGCATGAACTTCGCACGCCGCTGGCGGTGCTCAAGGGCGAAATAGAGGCCATGCAGGATGGCTTCCGTCCCATGAGCCATGCAAGCCTTGGCTCGCTTGCCCAAGAAGTGGATGCACTCAACCGGTTAGTCTCTGATCTACGCCTGCTGGCGCAGAGCGATGCTGGTACGCTCAATGCTTGGCGCAAGCCCTTGTCGCTCGACACCCAACTTGCCGACAGCCTTGAGGACCTCAGTGGCTGGCTGGGAGATGCAGGCATCCACGTCGAGACCAATCTTGATCTGCCATTGCAGATAAATGGTGATCTGCAGCGGCTACATCAGCTGTGGAGCAACCTGGCCTGCAATACTCGCGCCTATACTGATGCACCAGGAGTGCTGAAAGTCAGCCTGCATCGCGAGCGTGCACGTGCCGAAGATGGCGAAAGCCATCCGGGGTGGGCGGTGGTGCGCTGGGAAGATTCAAGTCCTGGTGTGCCGGAGGCCGAACTAACTCACCTGACCGAGCGTCTATACCGTGTAGAGAACTCGCGTAATCGCACCAGCGGCGGCTCAGGACTGGGATTATCGATCGCCAGTGCGCTAGTGGCAGCACATGATGGGCAGCTTATCCCGGGCCAGTCATCACTGGGTGGATTACGCTGGGACATTCGCTTGCCTCTGCTGGTGAGCTGACCGCTACCCCTTTACCGTTCTCCACGACCCGTTACTTTTCTCTTCAAGGATCTCTGAGCATGAGCGACATTCACACCGACACTTCCGATGCCCTGTCACAAACTCAGAAATCACTGATCTTGGTAGTAGAAGACGAGCCCAAGATCGCCAGCCTGTTATGCGACTATCTCGATGGTAGTGGCTACCGCACTCGTCACATCGATGATGGCAATGCGGTAATCGCCGCCTCCCGCGAGGAGACACCGTCACTGGTACTGCTGGACCTGATGCTGCCGGGAACGGATGGTCTAACGCTGTGCCGACAGCTACGCGCTGAAAACAGCCAGCTACCCATCATCATGCTGACGGCTCGCGTCGAAGAGGTGGATCGCCTGCTAGGGCTGGAACTGGGCGCAGACGACTATATCTGCAAGCCGTTCAGCCCGCGTGAAGTCGTGGCCCGCATCAAGGCCGTGCTACGTCGCAGTCAGGCACTTGAGCAAACCTTGTCTGAGAGTTCTGACAAGGGGCAGCTACGCCTCAACGAGGATGGCTGGCAGGCACTGGCAGATGACCAGGATATAGGTCTGACCGCAGTGGAATTCCAGCTGCTCAAGGTGATGATGCAGTCACCGGGACGTATCTTCTCGCGTGATCAGCTGATGGATCACATGTATCGCGATCACCGTATCGTCTCGGAGCGCACCGTGGATTCTCACGTCAAGAAGCTACGCCGCAAGATTGCCACTATCTGGCCAGACCGTGACGTCATTCGCTCCATCTATGCCGTTGGCTACAAGTTCGAGCCTGACATGCTCGAATGACCTCCCGCATCCTGTACGCCGAGCCGTGGGGTGGAAACCCTCATGATTCAAACGTTTGTGCGAAAACATGACTGAAACATGACAACCGACGTCTGTACCCACAGACGGCGGTTGCGTTTTTGTTGCACCCGCAATGCCAATTTCGTACCCGTTACTGTCCGATACTGATGTCACTACCGCAGCACAGAGCAATTGCCTAACAAGAGAACAGCTGCAGCGTTCTCAAGGTATTCAGAAGCAGACAATACGTCAGTTTCTCTACTCAACTGCATAAATCCGGCACATTTACCCCCAAGAGTGACATGACTGAATGATGCCGGCTTTTACTTTCGACACACGGAGTACGCCATGAATCGCATTTCTCGTAAGCTCATCGTTTCAGGTCTTCTGACCGCTCTGGCGCTGCCGATGACCGCCATGGCAGCAAGCGATACCAAGAATTCCGCACACGATTCGTCCAACCGCAAAGCAGGCATGGAAAAGATTCTGGCCAGCTGGAACCTAAGCGACGAACAGAAGCAACAGCTTGATGAGCTCCAGCAGCAACGCATGGAAAGCCGCAAGCAGCTCAAGGATCAGGATTTCAATTCTCGCCAAGAGCGTCATGACGCCATGGAAGCACAGCGCGATGAGCACGCTGCTGCTCTCGCCGAGATTCTCGACGAGAACCAGATGAAGGTGATGCACGCCTATTGGGATGCCGCCAAGCCGATGCACGGCAAGCACGATGGAAAGCGTGACGGTAAGGCAGAGCACCAGAAAGGTGACCAGGCCAAGGCTGGTGACAAGCACATGAAGCGCGGCGGTGATGAACGCATGGCGATGATGGACGCACTGTTCGACAGCTGGAAGCTTGACGACAGCCAGCGCGACAGTCTGAAGTCCAGCTTCGGCGCCATGCGCGATGACATGGCGGCGCTCAAGGACACATCTTTCGACTCCCGTGATGACCGTAAGGCTGCCGTTGCATCACTGCGTGATACCCAGCACGAGCGTCTCGCCAAGGTCCTCAATGACGACCAGATCAAGGTGCTGGACATGATGCACCAGCGCGATAAGCGCGGTGACAAGATGGCAGAGCATGAGCAGCGTGAAGGCATGAAAGCGCTGATCGCTAGCTGGAACCTCAGCGACGATCAAGAGCAGTCGCTCAAGGATATTCGCAAGGACATGCGTCAGGAAATGCACGAAGGCATGAAGCAGGCGCGTGCTGACATGAAGGCAGCCAAGTCTGATGACATGTCGAAGGCGGATCGCAAGGCTCAGCACGAGAAGCAGCGCGAAGCACGCTTGGAACTGCGCAAGGAAGGCCGTGAAAAACTGGCCAACGTTCTCTCCGCTGAACAGCTCGATGCCCTGGAAGCCTACATGGCCAATGGCATGCATCACGGCCCGAAGCACGATCAGAAGCACGGTGGCGACCACACCAAGCCGGCCTCCGACAAGGCATCCAAGGCCTGATCACCGCACGACATGAGCGGGCAAACGTCACGCTGATGTGACGATTCATCCCTTCTGACATGGCCAACGCCGCCCCGATCACATTCCAATGTGGTCGGGGCGGCGTCGTTTTATGCTAATGACGACATACGTCTGTCCCATCGCGACAGGCGATGGCAAAAAGCTGTCGCACGCGCTGTCATGTGGCCTGCAGCCGATTCAATCACGACAGGCTATAAGAGAAAACGACAGTAGTTCGCTATTTTTATGCGCGAGGGGTTATATTTTTATTGAACAATCAATTAACATAATTCTGCGAGGCCTTGAGTATTACTTCGCGTGATGACGACAAGAGGATTCAACAAGACACGTGCCCCACCCCGGGAAACACGCTCAGCCTCCTCCACCGCGCCAGGGCAATACTCAAGACAATGGGCCATGACGGCTCCCCGATAGCTATACCGTCATGACGCACGAATCCGTTTCATGGCATCTCGATGTCTGCCGTGAGATGCCCAGCAATCCTCTCGTCTCCCGATACGCCATATCAGTCATGGCGTCCTTGTCGATATCCCGTGGCTTCCCTCGGCGTTCAGACAAACAGTCTGATGCCTGGCAATGACGCATGATATCGCCACGGAGCGTGTCGTTCGTGTCCGTCTTTCCCGAGCATTTTCCCGACGCCGATAGCGCGGGGAAAGCGTTCAGGAAAGCACCAAGCACGAGTGAATCTTTCCTCTGACAGGAGTTCCTCATGCAGAAACCTGCTTCCGCCGAGAGCGCATCACTGCCCTCGAGTCGCATCAACCCTACCGTCTTCTACGGTTCCATCGTCGGCATTCTGGGCTTTCTCGCCTTCGCGATGTTGTTCACCGAGCAAGCGGACAAGTGGATTGGCAGCGCGCTAGCCTGGACCATCGACACCTTCGGTTGGTTCTACATGCTGGCCATAGTCTCCTATCTGGTATTTGGCGTATTGATCGCCTGCTCACGCTTCGGACGGATACGTCTGGGACCCGATGATTCGCGCCCCGAGTTCTCATTGATGTCCTGGGCAGCGATGCTGTTTGCCGCCGGCATCGGGATCGATATCCTGTTCTATTGCATCGCGGAGCCGCTCTCCCATTACGTCGCGCCGGTCACCGGAGACCCGATGACCCAGGTCGCGATTCGCAACGCAATGGTCGAGACCTTCTTCCACTGGGGGCTCTCCGGTTGGGGCATCTACGTGCTTGCCGGCATGTCACTGGCGTACTTCAGCTATCGCCACCGTCTGCCGCTGGCCATTCGCTCGGCCTTCTATCCACTGCTCGGTAACCGCATCAATGGCCCGATCGGTAACGCCGTCGATATCTTCGCGATCATTTCCACCGTGTTCGGTATCGCCACCTCGCTGGGCATCGGCGTCATCCAGCTGAACTACGGTCTCAAGTTCATGCTGGGCATTCCCGAGAACATCGCCGTCCAGGCGGCCCTGATCGTGGGCGTGATGGTGCTGGCGACCATTTCGGTGATCACTGGTGTCGAGAAAGGCATCCGCCTGCTGTCTGAATTCAACATGCTGCTCGCCACCGCGTTGTTGATTTTCGTACTGGCTGTCAGCGACACCTCCCAGCTACTCAATGCGCTGGTACTGAATATAGGCGACTACTTCACCCAGTTCGTCAGCAAGAGCTTCGACACCTACGCCTACACGCCGGATACCGATGAGTGGATGAGCTCCTGGACCCTGTTCTTCTGGGGCTGGTGGATCGCGTGGACACCGTTTGTCGGCCTGTTCCTCGCCCGTATCTCGCGTGGCCGGACCATTCGTCAGTTCGTGTTTGGTGCACTGTTGATTCCGCTGAGCTTCATGATGGTCTGGATGAGCGTGTTCGGTAACGCCAGCATCGACATGGTCGCCAACCAGGGCGTCACCTCATTGGCTACCGAAGCCCTGAATGCGCCACAGAACACCATCTATACCTTCCTGGAGCAGCTGCCGCTGTCAGGCATCACCACTGCAGTCGTGGCGATTCTCGGCATCGTGTTCTTCGTGACATCGGCTGACTCTGGTGCGCTGGTACTGGCCAATTTCACCTCCATCCTCAAGGATGTGAACCACGATGCGCCGATCTGGCTGCGTATCTTCTGGTCCGCCATCATCGGTCTGCTGACGCTCGCGCTGCTGATGGTCGGTGGCCTCGGTGCGCTGCAAAGCGCCGTGGTCATCACCGCCGTGCCCTTCTCCATCGTATTGATCTTCATGATGATCGGGATGTACAAGGCACTGATGATCGAAGACCGCAAGGAAAACGTGCGCCAGGACAACAGCTGCGTCTATGAAGGTGTCGACTGGCATGAGCGCCTGGATCACGTGCTGGACTTCGCCCAGAGTGGCAGCGCCGAAGCAACGCTCAAGCGCT
The DNA here is from genome assembly GCF_009796845.1 of Cobetia sp. L2A1. Lineage (NCBI taxonomy): Bacteria > Pseudomonadati > Pseudomonadota > Gammaproteobacteria > Oceanospirillales > Halomonadaceae > Cobetia > Cobetia sp. L2A1. The sequence continues at coordinate 3,343,582 of NZ_CP047025.1, forward strand.
CTGTCCGTCCGGCACTCAACCAGCTGGCAGAAGAGCTCACCCGACGTGGCCAGGCATCTAGCGTCACGGAAGAGCAAAGCGACGATGAGCCGCTGCCGCGTGTGACGCTGGAAGTCGAGTTCGAGGACACCTCCAACTTCGTCTATCAGGTACGTTCCGTACGTCAGCAGACACCGAGCTTCATCGATGCCAATGACGACTTCTATCTGCGCCTGGCGGTCCACCTTTCCGAAGGGGGTAGCGGTCAGGAACTCAACGGCCTGTCTCGCGCCCAGGTGCTGGATGAAGTCGTTACCGCCTATCAGCAGCACCTGGCCTTCGTGCGTCACGATACGGTCAATGAAGCACCGGTGATGCCAGGAGTGATCGGCAAGCAGTCCTGACAGGGCTGCTCCATCTGACCGTCTTCAGAGAGAGAGCTCTGCAGACGGTCAGACACTAAAAAGCCCCGCTCGGGTAAATAACCGAGCGGGGCTTTTTAGTGTTCAGTTGCCCATGAGCATTCTCAGCTCACGGCAACCGTCTCGACCTGCTGCGCGCCCTTCTTGAGCAGCGCATAACTGATACCGGTGACCAGAGTGCCAGCCACAATGGCGCCCAGATACAGCAGCGGCACATTGATGGCATTGGGGATCAACAGTACGAATAGCCCGCCATGCGGTGCGACCAGCTTGGCACCGACCAGCATCGACAGTGCTCCCGTTATCGCGCCTCCGGCCATGCAGGCCGGAATCACGCGCAGCGGGTCCTTGGCGGCAAACGGGATCGCCCCTTCGGAGATGAAGCATAGGCCAAGCACGAAACTCGCCTTGCCAGCTTCACGCTCCGGCTCGGCAAACTTGCGACGGGCAATGAAGCTTGAAAGCCCCATGCCAAGCGCTGGCACCATGCCTGCCGCCATGATGGCGGCCATCGGGGCGTAGGTCTCGCTGGCGAGCAGACCCACACCGAACGCGTAAGCAGCCTTGTTGACCGGACCGCCCAGATCGAAGCACATCATCGCGCCAAGCAGGATACCTAGCAGCACCGCATTCGCAGACCCCATTGATTCCAGATAACTGGTCAGCGCCAACATCAGGCTCGCCACGGGGGTACCGACCACATAGATCATCACCAGACCAGTGATCAAGCTCGCCACCAGCGGGATGATCAGGATCGGCTTGAGCGATTCAATCGACTGCGGCAGCTTGACGTAACGGCTCAGACCCAGCGCGGTATAGCCGGCCAGGAAACCGGCAATGATGCCGCCGAGGAAACCGGCATCCAGTGTAGAGGCCAGCAAACCGCCGATCATGCCAGGGGTGATACCCGGGCGATCAGCAATGGAATAAGCGATATAGCCGGCCAGTACTGGAATCATCAGCTTGAAGGCTGCACCGCCACCGATCTGCATCAGTGCTGCCGCCAGAGTGCCCTCCTGCTCGAAGGCCTTGATGCCGAAGATGAAGGACAGCGCGATCATCAGACCACCCGCCACCACCATTGGCAGCATGAAGGACACCCCGGTGAGCAGATGCTTGTAAGGGCCACGCTTCTCACCCTGTTGCTGACCACTGCCTTTCTTTTCACTGCCTGCCGACTGGACTTCCGCTCCCGCAAGCGCCTCTTCAATGGTATCGCGCGGCTTCTTGAGCGCCGTGCCGGTCGAGGTACGCCAGACACGCTTGCCAGAGAAACGGGTTGGGTCAACCTCGATATCACAGGCCAGAATCACCACTTCAGCATTCAAGATCTCTTCTTCGGTCAGCGCATCCTGCGCACCGACAGAGCCTTGTGTCTCGACGCGTATCGGATAGCCCAATGCACGACCTGCTTCGCTCAATGCTTCCGCCGCCATGAAGGTATGGGCCACGCCCGTCGGACACGCAGTCACTGCCACGATGGACGGCATCTCTTTGCTAGCCATCGATCGTGATGCAGTGGGAGCCATCGCCGCACTGGCCAGATCACTGCTGTCAAGCGGGCGAGCACGCGACTCTGCCATCAACAGGAAAGCCTCGGGATCCGGAAGCGCTTCCTCAATGGAGGCAATGTGTACCTGCTTGCCAATGAAGCGCTCAAGGCCTGCACTTGCCGCTGGAGAAGCGGCCACGATGATGAGTTCTGCAGCATCCAACTGTGCCTGACTGAGGGTAATCTCAGCCTCAAGCTGAGAGTGCATGTCGACGACAGGGTTCCAGCCCTGGCGACGAGCGGCCTGCTCCAGACGGCGCGCCGCCAGGAAGGTAGTCGCCATGCCACTCGGGCAGGCGGTGACGATAATGACATTCATTGGCGTGGCTCTCCGGCTGTCTCGATATCGGCGGGGACCAATGTCTCGATGCTGGTATGTTGTTGGAGGGTCTTCATCTGTGGAGCGAGCGGATTGCCAGGCCCCGGGTGCGTCACTGCCTCAGCCGACAAGGCCGTTGCAAAGCGCAATATCTGTTCACGCGTGATGGATGAGGCTGCGGGATAACACAGCACGCCGTGCAGCATGGCGGCCAGTAATGTATCGCCGGCACATACGGTACTGACAACCTGCATACGCGGCGGCCGTGCACGCAGCGTATCGGCGCCAGGACTGGCCCATAGCACACCCTCTGGTCCGGCAGAAATCAGTGCTTCACGAATGCCATGTTCCCCAAGTCGGGACAGCGCCCGCTCGCGGGCGGCATCACTGTCCAATGGCTCTCCAGCCCACAGCGCCAACTCCTGCTCATTGGGTTTGACGGCGGTAGGACGTGCCGTGAGGCCAGCTTCCAACGCCGCGCCGCTGGTATCCAGCCAGCAATCCACCGACTGGGCCTGCACGCGACTGATCAGTGATGACAGCTGGGTATGCGTGATACCCGGTGGCAGGCTGCCGGCGATCACTACTGCACTACGCGGACGTTCATCATCACGTCCGCCACCAGGGCCACGCTGATCAATCCACGCATCAATACGGGTTTCCAGGCATGCAAAAGCGGTGGCGTCCACCTGCATGCCAGTCCCGTTGATATCAGTCACGCGGCCACTGCCCTCGCCCAGTTTGACGTTGATACGTGTCGCGCCCGGCACGCGCTCGAAAGCATCCGTCAGACCCCACTCAGCAAAGGCTGCGGTGAAGTCGGTCTGGTTCTCATCCCCCAGAAAGCCGGTCAGCGTGACCGGATGTCCGAGAGACGCCAGTACCCGCGCGACGTTGATACCCTTGCCGGCAGCTTCCAGCTGCGTGCCCTGTGCTCGATTGACCTTTCCCAGCGTCAAACTGCTCAAGGCAATGGTCAGATCAAGGGCTGGATTGAGCGTGACGCACAGCACGGGGCAAGTGCTCACATCGCGCACATCCTCAGTGGCAGTGGCGGTAATGTTCGTCATGACGTCTTTCGTCGCGCTTACCATCACACCGACTCCTGGTTAACGGTATCAACTGCTGCGCCCGACTCATGAGATGCCCTGTCAAGCAGCGCTTCCAGCTCGCGCCGCACGTCTTCAGATGTCGGCTGAATCAGTGCGATACGTGCCTGTTCGCGCGCAGTGGCTAGATCCAACTCGCGTACACGCGCCTTGACCAGCGGAATCTGACGACTGGAGACAGACAACTCATCCACACCCAGTCCAACCAATACGCCGACGGCTTGATCATCACTCGCCAACTCACCGCACACCCCGACCCAGGCACCGTGGGCATGTGCTGCGTTCACCGTCATTTCGATCAGTCTCAACACAGCCGGGTGCAGGCCATCTGCCTGAGCGGAAAGCGTGGCATGGCCCCGGTCAATCGCCAGCGTGTACTGGGTCAGGTCATTGGTGCCGACTGAAAAGAAGTCGACTTCGGGCGCAATACTGGCAGCCGTCAAGGCGGCAGAAGGAATCTCGATCATCACGCCAATCTGCACATCACGCGTGAGCGGCTGGCCGTGCTCGGCTTCATGCGCTGCATCCAGCTCGTCACGTACACGATCGACGATGACACGCGCAGCGCGTAGCTCAGCGAGGTCTTTCACCATCGGGAACATCAAGCGGATAGGCCGTGCGCCGGCCGCTGTCAGTAACGCTCGTACCTGGGTCTCGAGCACCTCAGGGCGTGTCAGCGCCAGCCGAATGCCGCGCAGACCCAGGAAGGGATTGTCTTCCCGCGGCAGCGGCCAGTAGGACAGCGGCTTGTCACCGCCAACATCCAGCGTACGTGCGACCAGCGGTCGGCCATCGAGAGCATCCAACGCTTCACTGTACTGGGCAATCTGTGTCGCCAGATCCGGTGCCTGCGGATGTGCCATGAAGACGAACTCGGTGCGCAGCAGTCCCACACCTTCCGCGCCACGCTCAACGGCGTCACCGGCATGCGCAGTATTCCCCAGGTTCGCGACGACTTCGACGTGATGGCCATCACGTGTCACTGCCCTCTCCATGCGGGTTTCCCATGCGGCAGCCTGACGCTGCTCGCGGCCAGCAATGGCCTCTTCAGCACGTGCACGGCGACTGACAGAAGGTGCGACGCTAACGCGACCCCGCTCACCATCGACAATAAGCTCAGTGCCATCGGCAATCGCCAACACCGTCTGGCCGGCACCGACCACGGCCGGAATGCCCAGCGAGCGTGCCAGGATGGCGCTGTGGGAGGTCGCACCGCCCAATGCTGTCACCAGTCCGCGAACACGTGTGGTATCAAGGCGCGCCACATCAGACGGTCCGATATCCTCCGTCACCAGCACGTGTGGTGTTTCCGGTGCTCTCGGTAGCGGCGTCTGTGTCAGAACGCCCAATACGCGACGCCCGACATCTCGCAGATCTGCGGCGCGTTCGGCCAGCAGGCGGTCTGCCAGGTTTTCCTGCGCGCGGGCGGCACTGTCGATGGCCGACCACCAGGCTGCTTCGGCACTGCTGCCCTCTTCAAGACTTTCACGTGCGGCGGCGAACAGCTCCGGGTCCCCAAGCATCTCTTCATGCATCGAGAGAATCTCGGCCATCTCGGCTCCATCGGCACGATTGACCAGTGCCTGAAGCTGCAGACGCGCCTCTTGGATGCCGACATCAAGGCGTGTGGCCTCGCTATCCGCGCCCGCATCACTTTTTGCGGCGTAATCAAAGCGCGGCAGGCGCATGACCCAGCAGGGAGCAATCGCCATGCCCGGTGACGCTGCCACGGCAGGTACCACACTATCCGCCGCCGGTGCCTGTATGTCCGGCGCCTGCTCGGCTGATTCCATCACGGAGACACCCGCTGTCGGGCGCTGGTCCGCCAGTGGCTCAACGGCTTCACCCAACCCTGCCTCCACCACGGCGACCATGATCGCCAGCGCGGCTTCACCCTTGGCCTGATCGTCCCCCGCGACACTGAATACCAGTGTCTGACCACGACGCGCGCCCAGTCCCAACACCTTGGTCAAACTGGCGGCACTGACGACTCCATCCCCGCCCTCCTCAAGGCGTAGCGACGGAATTACACCGTAGCGCTCACCGGCGTCACGTGCGGCCTGCACCAACTGCTTCGCCGGACGCGCATGCAAGCCGTGTGCATTGAGGAGTGTCACGCGGGCCAGCTGTGCCGAGGTAGATTCACCCGACAACCGCGCCAGCAAGGCGGATGCCGTGAGGCCGGGCAGGCGCTCACCATTGCCGTCTTCCAGCAACATGAGTAGACGTTCGAGCAGCGGACGATGCTGTTGTTGATGCGTCTCAAGCGCGAGACAGGCCAGTGCATTGATGCGTCCGTGACGCGTCTCCAGTGTTTTCTCGGGAGTCACGACGGCCAGTCCAGCCTGAGACACGTCTCGATCTGATTGCACCAGCCAGATGCCTTGCCCTAACGCACGCGGTTCAGCCGACAACATCGCGCCGATGAAGTCATCACCGACACAACCGGCCTGGCGCAGCCGCGCGGCCGCCGCGAGAATCAGCTCATCACGATCACGCGCGGGAAAGCCCGCCAGCACGGTATCAGCGTCCAGACGCGCCGGTTTCACCTCTTGGCCCAGCTCCGCGAGAATCTGCTCCGGCTCGCGAGCGGTTGCCAAACGCTCACTGACGCCTTCTCGGTCTAGCACACGAGTCAACGCACGTAGAATATCGAGGTGCTCATCAGACTGGGCAGCAATCGTGACCAGCAGATAGACGCGATTGCCATCATGCCACTCCACCCCTTGCGGGAATTGCAGCACACGCACCCCCGTCGCGAGAACGGCCTCACGGCTCTCGGGCGTACCGTGAGGAATCGCGATTCCCTGCCCCAGATAAGTCGAAGACTGTGCCTCGCGGGCCAGCAGTCCCTCGCGATAGGCGGGTGTGGCACGTCCACCCGCTACCAGCGCATCGGCGGCCTGCTGTAGAGCATCACGCCAGTCACTGGCATGGGCGGCGAGGAAGATATCCTCACGATCAAGGCTGAGCATGGCAGGCTCCTGGAGGCCCCTCTCACAGACGGGCTCTAATGGAATGGCACATATCATCACGGCGATGACACTTAGATGAATCGTGTCACCTATTGAGTTTGATGCTGGAGGGATTATGGGATTTTATCAAGTCATAAGCTGCCAAAACCCGCTATTCCCTACTATACCTTGGGCGTAGGCCCGCCTGTGATAAGGGATAGCGTCAATAATTTGCACCTGGCTTCACAAGTACGCATCATCTTGTCACGGTGTCGCGGCAAGCGGCCCACTTCCTCAGCAAGGACAGCGGCATGACCCTGGCAGAAATCGCTCGCCTCGCGGGCGTATCAAGGACCACCGCCAGCTATGTGGTCAACGGACAGGCACGGGCACGGCGTATCAGTCCACAGACCGTGGAGCGAGTCATGGCCGTGGTGCAACGCCATCATTATCGCATTGATGCACAAGCGGCGGCGCTGCGACGTGGTGAAAGTCGCACCTTGGGATTCATGCTGCCGGACCTGGAAAATGCCAGCTATGCACGGCTGGCCAAACTATTGGAGCGCGGCGCACGCGAGCGTGACTATCAGCTATTCATTGTCTGCTCTGACGATGTGCCGGATACCGAGCGTGAACTGGCACGCATGCTGAAGGCGCGTCGCGTGGATGCGCTGATCACGGCTAGCTGTCTGGCTCCGGAAGACCCCTTCTACCGCGAACTGGGGCTGGATGGCTTCCCTGTCATCGGCGTTGACCGAGCGCTGGATACACATCATTTCGCCAGTGTCGTGAGCAACAATGAAGATGCCGCGCGCCAGTTGACGGCCGCCGTGTTGGAGCATTCCCCGCAGCGACTGCTGTGGCTGGATGCGCTGCCGGACATGGCGATTTCACAGGAGCGCGCCCAAGGCATGCAAGCAGCGCTGAAGGATTATCGCGATCAAGCGGGCAGTCTACCGATAGAAGAGACGACGCTGCATGCCGCACGTTATGAGCGCGATGCTGGCGCGACGGCATTGAAGGCTTATCTCGAACATTCGCCCATGCCTGAGGCCATCGTGACGGCCTCTTATACTCTGATGGATGGTGTGCTCGACGTATTATTCAGTGACGGGACGCCGACCAATCCACCCAAGGCCATGGCCAGCTTTGGCGATGACCGTCTGCTGGATTTCCTGCCGCTGCCCATCCACTCATTACCCCAGTGCCACCAGCGTATTGCCGACACCACACTGGCACTCGCATTGCAGGCCATCAAGGGCAAAACCATTCCAGGTGTCACACTGGTCGAGCGCGAACTACGCCGACGCCTGGCAGGGACTCAGCACGGCCGTCAGCGCTAAATCCCACCGCGGATGTGAATGTATTGATAGCGAGGCATGCGCATCAGGCATTGTCTGTCACGCGATAATCACGAATCTCGGCCAGCAATGCACTGACGGCGGCTTCGATACGCGCACGAGGTGCATGCGCTGCCAACTGCTGCTCAAGCAGCCGAGCGGCATCGCTCAGGAGCACGTGACCCAGCGTGGCAGCACTGCCGTTCAGCAGATGCGCTTCATGGCGAAGCTGGGCAAGGTCCATGCAATCCAGTGCATGCGTGAGCCGCTGATACTGCTGGTTCAACTGTTCGTCAAAGACCTGCTCCAACGCTGCAATGCTGTCTGCATCCAACTCATCGTGCAGAGCCCTTTCCTCGCCCGATGCGCTGGCCGCTGTGCTCACGCCTCTCGGCTGCTGAAAGGCAACGTTCGGTGCTGCTGTCACTGTCCTGGTCTTGTTCACGCCATGGAAGGCTTGCTCGAACGTTGCCGCCTCGAAGCCTTCTGCCTCAGAAGGCGCGATGCGCCATTTCCCTTTTTGATCGACCTGCCAGCGCACCAGCATGTTTGCGAGCTGCTGACGTCGCATGGGTTTGGACAAGAAATCGTTCATGCCCGCGGCCAGGCAACGTGCCCGCTCACCGGCTTCAACATTGGCGGTCATGGCCACAATCAAGCTGGGTGGGCGCTCTTCGCTGCGCTCCAGTGAGCGCCAACGGCGCGCGACTGCAAAGCCATCCAGTTCGGGCATGCGTAGATCAAGCAATACCAGCACGACGTCCCGATGGCTTGCATGCCAGGCTAACGCTGCCTTGCCGCTCTCAACCGCAGCCACCGAATAGCCCAACCCACTGAGCATCGCACGCGCCACTTCACGGTTGATGTGATTATCATCGACCACCAGCACCTGCTCGCCACGGCTACGCGATAAAGCGCGTGAATCATCCGGTGGCTCGAGAAGACTCGATGTTCGTGTCAGCGGTAGCTCGAACCAGAAGCAGGCTCCCTTGCCGGAGCGACGCTTGACACCCAGCCGCCCTCCCATCAGCTCGACCAGACGGCGCGAAATCGAGAGTCCAAGTCCAGTGCCGCCGAAACGTCGTGCCGTTGACAGGTCACCTTGAGTAAAAGGCTCGAACAAATGAGCGGCCTGCTCATCAGTGATACCAATGCCAGTATCATCGACCTCAAAACGGATACGGCCAGCTGGCAATGACTCCACCCGCAGACTCACCTCCCCCTGCTCAGTGAACTTGAAGGCATTGGAGAGCAGGTTGAGCAACACCTGACGCAGACGCACCGAGTCGCCCATCACGTGCTCTGGCAGCAGAGGAGAGCGACGGTCAACAAAGATCACTCGCGTGTCGTCCATCAACGGCAACAGCAGATCAATCACGCCATTGATCGCCAGATGGATATCAAACGGACGGCGCTCGACACTCAGCTTGCCGGCTTCGATCTTGGAAAAGTCCAGTACGTCATCGACCAGCCCCATCAAGACCTCGCCACTATCGCGCAGGCTGGTAGCATAACGACGAGCACTGCAGTCCAGCGGCTCGGCAAGCAGCAACTCACTCATGCCGATCACCCCATTGAGCGGCGTGCGAATCTCGTGGCTCATGGTGGCCAGAAAATCCGACTTGGCGCGATTGGCCTGCTCGGCACGCGCGGCCTCGTGCTTGAGAGCAGAAGACAGCATCAATAGCTGTTGCCGGGATTTCTCGCGCCCGCGAGCCTGCAACCAGAGCTGTCGACTGACCATCAACGTGGCCAGCAGCATCAACCCCAACAGCAACAGCATCAGTCGGACAAGCTGGTCACGACCATGGCGCTCGGTCGTCAGTTCCTCCGCCAATCGTGCCCTGACACGCAGCAATAGTGTTTGAGTCGAATCGGTAACGGCATCGCCAAGCTCTTGCAGGTCCTCAATACTGGCCGTATCCGGCGCCGCATCGGTGTCGCGCCAAGGCGCTAGCCGTGTATCGATATAGTCGACCTGATTCATTATTTCATCGGCCAGCAACGGCACCGCCGGCAACGTCATCAGATGACGTTGAAAATCACCGCGACGGAAGATATAGGTACGACTGTAGAGCAGCTCGTAAGTCTGCAATGTCTGTTGCCAGATCAGCTTCCGTTCCGGCTCACCTGCCTTGGGATAACGGGATATCATGGAGGCAAAGCTAATCGCTTCTCGATCCAGCTGGTAGATGGACCAAACCGCATCATCGCGCGTGCGATCTTCCAGGCGGACCTGGTTATGCAACGTGATGCCGCCTACCCCCAACGCAGCCAGCAGGCAGGCAATACTGATGGCCATGCCCAGCCACAAGGGCCAGCGCGCTTGAGCGGCAGGAGTCAGCGCATCCGTGGCATCAGATGACAACGCGATGTGTGACGCCTCCTCCTGCTGATCAGGTGGCGGTGATGAGTCCGGCTGCCGCTTCACTGCATGACTCCAGATTCAAGGGCTAGCAAATGACCACGCCTTCGTAAACGCTATTGCACAGGCATGCCGAAGATAACTGGCACTGCGGTCAATGGTGTTGACGAGAGAAAGCACCACCCGCGCCATCATTTTATATTCAACTCGTTGACCTGCCATACGCTACGAAAGCGAATCTGCTCGTTGAGCAGTTCAGGATGAGCATCGAAAGGATAGAGAATGAACAGCGGCCCAAGATCACGCACCGGCATTCGCTGACCATCACGCTGGGTGGCAAGCAAGACGTCATAGTCTTCGATATCACTGATGGGAATATCGGCGGAGAATTCATTGAGAGCACTCACCTTCAGTGAAGTGACCTTATCGGCAACACGGTTTATCAGCTCACGTATCAGCGGACCGCTGAAGATGACACGGCCTTGTGTCCAGGGAGTATGAGTAGCCATCACGCGGGAAGGCAACGCTTCCAGCATGTCCATATCGAAGTGCGCCTGAGGTGAGGTGCTAGTGCCGGCATTGCCACAAGTAACAGCGCCATTGATCATCAGTACCACGGCCCCCTTCGGTGCCGGTAGACAGTCATTGGCCGCGAGGAAATGACGCTCACCTGGCATGAAGGTCGTCTCGGCAGCGATGGCTGCCTGGCCGATCATTCCCGCCAGCACAACTGCGCCAAACGTGAGAGTACGCCTTGCATATACCTGCCACAGACTGCCTTGTCTGGACTCGACCCTTGCTAGCGACGGACAACCTGCCGACTGCTCATTCATGCTTTTTCCCATGCTATTGTGCGAACGCCAAGCTCGGCAAGGTGCCAACTCTACGCTAGCTGGTCTGTCAGTTGCGAGTCTGTATTGAGCACTCAGCATCGCCTTCCCTGAGGCATCGTGAAGCTGGATGATAGTTGGATGGAATGTATCTTGAGGCGGCTAGCGCATTGCACTCATGCGCACTCACGCTGTCCATGTCCTTAGCTGCCCGACGATCGCCCCCTATCCTTATCATCAATCGAGTCCGTTTTATCAATGCCTGATTCCCGTGCTCCTCTCGAGACAAATGATACCCTGCCCCGTGTGCTGGCTGGCCCGATACTGCGTCGTGTCACACCAGAGGGCGTCATGCTGTGGCTGGTCACATCACGCCCACAGCAGGCACGCATCTGGTTATTGCCCGAGCATGATGACCAGCCGCTGCCATCAGGAGAAGACCATCTTCCTCAGCAGGCAAGCTGCACGCTGACAGAGCATCTGACGATGCCACTTGGCACGCACGCCTGGCTGATGTTGATCGAGGCACATCCAGCCACTCCTCTACCCGCAGACAGAGCCATCGCCTATGAGCTGGCGCTTGCCGAGCGCGATATCCCGCTCACGACAGGAGCCGACGCGACAGACGTGATGCCAGCAAGCACGGCTGCAGCAACGGCTGCGAATGCACGGGAGAATACATGGCATGGCATTGCCGACTGGGGCCCCGAGATCTGCTATCCCGACGAGCCACTGCCGCGCTTCCGCTTGCCTTCCAGGCTAACGCGCATTGCTCATGGCAGCTGCCGTAAACCGCATCACGGTCTCACTGAAAAGGAGACGGAACAGCACGCTGGCAGTATCGACATAGCGCAGGTGAACGGGCCCGCTGGCGATGGGCTGGTCGCACTGGACAGCTGGCTCGCCAAGCGCCGCGATGACATGCGCGAATGGCCAGAGGTGATGCTGTTTACGGGTGACCAGATCTACGCCGACGATGTGGCCGGCCCGATGCTGGGTGCCATTGATCAGTTGATTGCCGGACTCGGCTTGCCGGAGGAGACGCTGATGGGAGCCGAGGTGTCAGATACCCGCGAGCTGCGCCAGCACCCCTCGCACCTTTATCATCGTCCGCAGTTACTCCCCGACATGCCTGCCAACGAAGGGCTGGCCGCCAGTTTCTTCGGTGCCAAACGCAAGCCCATCTTTACCTCTACCGGTGCTGACAATCACCTGATCGGTCTGTCGGAAGTGCTCGCCATGTATCTATTGGTGTGGTCGGACGTGCCGTGGAATGCGCTGAGTATCGAGTTGGAAGACCCCAAGGCACTTGAGGGGCATGATGCAGCCACCTGTCAGCGGCATGCCGAAGAAGCCCGTCACGTGCGGCGCTTTCGCGCGGGGCTGGGCCAGGTACGGCGCCTGCTGGCCAATGTACCCAGTCTGATGATTTTCGATGATCACGATGTTACCGATGACTGGAATCTCAGCGCTGCCTGGGAAGAAGCCGCCTATGGGCATCCCTTCTCGCGGCGCATCATTGGCAATGCTCTGACCGGCTACCTGCTGTGCCAGGGTGCAGGCAATGCCCCCGAGCCGCTGCGCCAATTATTGGATGAGGCCTCGGAACTATTTACCGATGCGCTGCTCACGAAGTCGTCCTTTTCAAGCTCCCCCGCCAACATGCCGAGTGGCGAATCATCCACCAGCACAACGACAGACCATCATTTCAATGTCGACCTTCAGGATGCGCTGATCACGAATCTGGAGCGCTGTGAGCGCTGGGACTATCAGTTGGATACCACGCCCGCGCTGATCGTGGCGGACACTCGCACCCGTCGCTGGCGCAGCGAGCGCAATCTCGCCAATCCATCTGGACTCATGGACTGGGAAGCTCTATGTGATCTGCAACAACGCCTGGTGGAACATCGCGCCGTGGTACTGGTGTCAGCGGCACCCATGTTTGGCGTCAAGTTGATCGAATCCATCCAGAAACTGTTCACGCTCGCTGGTAAGCCACTGATGGTCGATGCCGAGAACTGGATGGCGCACCGGGGTGCGGCCAGCGTGATGCTCAACATCTTCCGTCATTCGCGCACGCCGCAGCACTTCGTGATTCTCTCCGGTGACGTGCACTACTCCTTCGCCTACGACGTGCGCCTCAGGCACCGCCGCTCGAGTCCACATATCTGGCAGATCACCAGCAGTGGTATCCGCAATCGCTTCCCGGTCGGTCTTCTCGATGTGCTTGATCGCCTCAATCGCTGGCTGTATGCCCCGCGCTCGCCCCTCAATCTGCTGACGCGACGACGCAACATGCACATCACGCCACGGCGTCATGATGCGGCCAGCCATGGTGAGCGACTGCTGAATGCCTGCGGTATCGGGCTGGTCGATCTCGACGCGGACGGCCGTCCGATTGCGATCCGCCAGCTCACGACCAGCGGCGAGGAGATTCACTTCCTCCCTCAGCGCTGACACGTCGCCTTCATGCATCATTTGAATGCCACCGCCCGACTGCGAGAGATCTGCATGCCCATCGTCCCGCTGCACTCTTCAGCGCCTCCTGCCGCCGCTTCCAAAGCGTCAAGCGATTGCCCACCGCTGGCGCTGATCCACCACCCCGGCTATCGGATCGCCCTGCCGGAGAAGCACCCCTTTCCGATGGACAAGTTCAGCGTGCTCAAGCGACTGCTGGACCATCAGCTGGCCCAGTATCCCCAAGCCGTCGAATGGGTGACTCCCGTCCCCGCTGACGAGGATGACCTACTGCAGGTGCACACCCGGCGCTACGTTCACGAATTCCTGACTGGTACGCTCAGCACACAGGCGCAGCGGCGCAGCGGCTTCGTGTGGAACGAGGCATTGCGCGAACGTAGCGTGCTGGCCGTCGGCGGCACCCTGGCCACCGTGCGTGAAGCACTCGCGCGCGGACTGGCTTGCAATACGGCCGGTGGTACACACCATGCACATCCTGAAGCAGCCAGCGGGTATTGCCTGCTCAATGACATTGGCGTAGCAGCACGCCAGGCGCTCGATGAAGGAGTGCGCCAGGTACTGGTGGTCGATCTCGATGTGCATCAGGGGGACGGTACGGCGCTGATCTTTGCTGACGAGCCGCGCGTCTTCACGCTCTCGCTGCACGCCGAGAGCAACTTCCCCGCACGCAAGCGGCGCAGTGACCTCGATGTGCCCCTGCCCAAGGGCATGGGCGACGACGACTATCTGGACGTGTTGTCGCGCACTTTGGATGAGGTGTTGCCACGCGTACGTCCTGAGCTGGTGATCTTCGATGCCGGCGTCGACCCGCATGCTGCGGACCGCCTGGGCCATCTGGAACTGACGGATGCTGGCCTCTACCGGCGTGAGCATCATGTGATCGAACGCTGTCGCGCCGCGGGCGCAGCTGTGGCCTGCGTGATTGGCGGCGGCTACGACCGCGATATCGAGGCGCTCGCCTGGCGTCATAGCCAGCTGCACCGCGCGGCGCTTGATGTCTGGCGTGAAGCGCACGGCCAGCCTGCGCTATTCGGGCCTCCCACCTGACCCCTTTCAGTGATCTGTGCGCAATGAGACAAGTGCTGAAGCGACGAAAACGACAGAGCCCGCCACCTTCCGGTGACGGGCTCTGCGTTCAATATGGTGGCGTCAGACCTACGATAGCGGAAGGCGACTCATTGACCCGTCATCCAGTAGACCGTCACTGAGACCTCTCCGTCATTGATGCGTGATCACTTCGACGTCATCACCGACATGCACTGTGACATTGCCGTGCGCGAGATCCAGTGCGATCAGATTATAGCCAAAGTGTACCTGGCCATCATCAAAGCGCCGTACCCGCGCCAGTGTCGCCAGCGGCTCCTTGTCATCACGCTTGAGACCCGTGGCAGGATCGACATTGACCATCGCGCACCGCGTACAGGATGACACCAGTCGGAAGCGCACGTCGCCAATCCGCACTTCCTGCCACTGATCTTCAGCCCAGGCATCGGCACCACTGATGACCAGATTGGGCCGGAATTGATCCATGCCATGATCGGCCGTCGGTGTCTCGGCATTCAGCGCCGCCAGTGAAGCCTCATTGGCCAGCAGCAGCGGAAAGCCATCGGCGGCACTGACGCGTTGATCAATCACATCACGATAGCGGGTCGATTGCTCACCGAGCCACACCAGTCTCACCGCCATGCCGACCTGCTTGCTCAACCAGGCATCTGCCTCATCGCTGACACTCAGAGCCGTGAATTGGTCGGCCCACACCTGGATATCGAGGCGCTCGGCCTGAGGGTCCGTCGCGAAGGTTATCTCACCACATTCGGGTCTATCGAGGTGAGCAAGCCGCCAGTGCCCCGCGCCTTGCTCACGCAGGGACAGACGCTGCAGTAGCGGATGCGTGCGCGCCGTCACGAACTTGCCCCGTGCGGCGACTATGACAAAGCGACGGTCCTGCACCAGCCCTTCTTCACCGACCACGGCCGACTCAAGTGCCTCACCAGCACCCGACTTCATCGGATAACGCCACAGATGGGCCAATTGCATGGAGATCTTCCTTGTAAGAGAGGGTCTGACGCAGCATGCCAGAAAGACGGTCAATCGACACGCTGACCGTCTCAGCGGGCCTTCGCGTCTGGCGCAGGCTGAGCAGCGGGCCCGGAAAGCGACTCCAGTGCATCATCAGAGGCATCCAGGCTGATCACGTCAGGGCCAGACAGCGCGACGCTGGAAATCAGAGCCTTGACGCCAAGTCCGACCTTGAGCCCCAGCTCACGACATACCAGGCGGTCCACTCGCGCTCTCACACGCTGCCCGGCAATACCCAACACCAGCTCAGCGCTGGCATGTCCGCGCTCGGTCTCTATCTCATGTATCACCGCAGGTAGTACATTGCGCAGGCTGGTGTGCTCCGGTGTCTTGAGTGCAATGCTGATGTCACGTGCACGCAGCCGCAAGCGGACGCGCCGTCCAACAGGCATCGCCAGACGCGCCAGCTGCAGGCTCAGCCCAGCGCCCAACCCCAATCGCGTCAGCTGCCACTCATCATCATGAGAGAGCACTTCTGCACTGAGCAGCGAACCGGCCTCGAAGCGGCCCGTCTGAGGAGCCAGATCAAGCCGCGACAGCATGTCACCAATCTCGCCACTGGCCGTGATACGACCGTTATCCACCAGCGCCAGTCGATCAGCGACGGCAAAGAGCTCACGAGTATCGTGGCTGACGAACAGTATCGGGATCTCGATCTCACGCGCCAGCCGGCCGATGTACTGCAACAACTCTTGTTTGCGTGCGCCATCAAGACCCGTCAGCGGCTCATCAAGCAGCAACATGCGAGGGCGTGACAGCAGCGCACGGCCGATAGCGACACGCCGAGACTCGCCCCCGGATAGCTGTCCGGGCATCCGAGCGAGCAAATCCTCTATGCCCAGCAGCGTCACCATCTCGTGCAGGCGAGCACGATTCTCCTGACGCTTGGCAGGCGTAAGCGCGCGTGGCATTCCATAACAGAGGTTGCCGCGCACGGTGTAATGCGGGAAGAGACGCGGCTCCTGGAAGACCACTCCCAGCTGACGACGATGAGCCGGCACGAAGACGTTATCCTCACCACCGGCGAGGCATTCGCCTGCCAGCCGTAGATGGCCATGATCCGGACGTTCCAGACCAGCGATCAGCCTCAGGATGCTGGTCTTGCCACTGCCCGAGCGGCCAAACAGTGCCGTGACGCCACGCGCAGGCACCTTGAGGGTGGCATCCAGCTGAAAGGTGCCTTGCAGACGGCTGAGATGGAAATCAAGCATCACGCCCCTCCATCCGCAAGCGAGCACGACGCGCCAGCCATTCAGAAGACAGTAGCGAGATCATTGCGATGACGACCGCTATTGCACACAGCCGCGCGGCGGCATTCTCCTCCCCTGGCGTCTGGATCAGGGTATAGAGCGCCAGCGGCAGTGTGCGGGTTTCGCCAGGAATATTGGCGGCAAAGGTGATGGTGGCCCCGAACTCAGACAACGCGCGAGCGAAGGCCAGGGTGCCACCGGCAAGAATCCCCGGCAGCGACAGTGGCAGCGTCACGGTCAACAGCACACGTAACGGATTAGCCCCCAAGGTGCGCGCAGCCGCCTCAAGCCCGGGGTCAATGGCCTCAAGCGAGAGCCGCATGGCGCGCACCATCAGCGGGAAGGCCATCACGGCAGCCGCCACGGCAGCCCCCTGCCAGGTAAAGGGCAGCACGATGTCGATCTTTGCCAACCATTGCCCGATGGTGCCATTGCGCCCAAAGGTAATCAGCAGCAGATAGCCCACCACGACGGGCGGTAGCACCAGCGGTAGATGTAACAGACCGTCTACCAGCGCCTTGCCGCGAAATTCGCGGCGCGCTAGCCACCAGGCAGCAGCAAAGCCGGGAATCAGGCTCACACCGACGGCCACACAGGCCACCTTGAGACTCAGACTCAGGGCTTCCCATTCCAGGGCACTCAGCATCGGCTCTCCTCGAACATGGTGGTGATCCTCCTCAAACAGGCAACAGCTCACTATTGCGCACCGTTTGGCCACCGCACAGCAAGCAACTCATTACACCAGTGTATCTGTCGTCCATGACGCCGTCATGGACGGTGTAGGTTCTCAAGAAGACGTATCGGCCGCAGGAGCAAGCTTGGCCCCCTGCAAGGTCGTGAAGCCGAAGCGGTGGAAGATGGCACTGGCTTCATTGGTACTTAGCCAATCGCGGAAGACCTCGGCCTCCGCGCTGGGCGACTCACCGCCTCTGCTGATCAATGCGGCAGGATAATGAATGGGATCATGACTGGAATCCGGCAATAGCCCTATCTGGTGCACACGGTGGCTGATGGAAGCATCAGTGGCATACACGATGCCCAACGGCGCCTCACCATGCTCGACCAGCGCCAGCGCCGCACGCACGTCTTCTGCACTCGCCAGATGCGAACGTAGCGCCTCCCACTGCCCCAGTGATTCCAGTGACTGACGGGCATAGATGCCGGCAGGCACATGGTCCGGATCACCCACGGCCAGGCGCGTGTCATCGCCAGTGGCGGTCAGGCGCTCTGCGATATTGGTGACATCCGCGCCATTGCTGAGCGTAGGATCAAGCTCACTGGGACCCGGGGCGACCAGCGACAGGCGATTGCCCAACAGATCATGACGCCCCGTCACCACGATACCGGGCTGCTGCTCAAGCCAGTCCATCCAGCGCTCATTGGCGGACAGATACAGCTGTGCTGGTGCACCACTGGCCAGCTGGCGCGCCAGGGTCGACGACGATGCATAGACCGGCATGATGTCGACCTCTGCCAAGCGCTCATAACGAGCCTCGATGGCATCCATCGCATCGTGCAGTGATGCAGCGGCCATCACGCGGATCTGCGGACGTTCATCTGCCTGTACCGGTGCCATATACAGACTGATCAACAGCGTCGCTACGCCACCCGCCAGTAAATGCCCGCGGGAAAGCTTGCGAGGCGAAGAGAGATAACACGTCATTCGGGGCAATCGAAACATCGAGCCGTCCTTGATCATGAACAGGTGAAAGCATCACACCATGATGACAAGAAAAGGCCTGAAAGCGCCATGGTTTGAGAGTCGAGGATCAGCTGTGCAAACCATCTGACCGGCCCTGCGTCGGATTCATCGCCGAAAGACGGACCAGGGCCTGCCCCTCCAGCCCAGCCACAATCTGCTTTCGGCTGGATAACTGTCAGGGCTCTTACTGT
The DNA here is from genome assembly GCF_009796845.1 of Cobetia sp. L2A1. NCBI lineage: Bacteria > Pseudomonadati > Pseudomonadota > Gammaproteobacteria > Oceanospirillales > Halomonadaceae > Cobetia > Cobetia sp. L2A1. Next base: position 3,362,152 of record NZ_CP047025.1, read on the forward strand.
GGTGAATGCCGCTGTCCGTAGCCAGTATGTTATTGAGTAAACGCGTCCGAAATGTTGAATTACGATGGGTTTGTGATCTATTAGCCCTGAATGGAACGCCGAAGCTCAGTTGCCGCCGGAGCGGCCGTAGGCCGACAAGCGAATCCGAAGCGCGGTAACGCGCCGTTGACGTCAACCGGTAAGCCGCTAACCAAGTTTCGAGTAAGCGTAGCCGAGCACAGCACCAAAGAAGATGTGCAGCATGAGCGAAGCCATCGTAACCATAGGACCGATACCCAAGGCGAAAAGACCGTTACCGGCCAATGGCATGAAGGCGATCATCATACCCAGCCACGCCAGAACTCCGACGACGATGCCAGATACTACATATCCGCCCGGTAGCTGCCGATGAAACATCGCAAACAGCACACCCCAGACAGCGCCCAGGACAAAATGCAGAATCCAGGCAATGGCAGGAGTGACGGACATGCCAAATGCTCCGAGTGCATCTGTCCAGTCGGTAATGACATTGAATGCAGGCATGACGCCCATCATGGCCTTGATGATCATCAGCGCGGATAATGCAATCGTGGCAATAAGGCCGGCAAAAATTCCTCTTAGAAACATTTTCTATCTCCTGTTCAAGCATGGTTGAAGACTACGAAGTCTCTTGCTGATCCCGCGCTCTGCGAGGAGCAGTCTCCAGAATTCTGGCAAGACCGCTGCAGACAGTTACCTTGGTTTTTTCTGGCCCTCTGTCGGTGCTTTTTTTCGTTGTAACTTCCACGAACGAGTCTGAAGATCAGGTTCCGGCGGCCTTGGTGTGCAAATCTTGTGGACATCTGCCGCGCAAGCTCAGCGCACTGATTGAGCATATTCGTCGCCACGTGCCGGCAGACTGGCAACATCAACCTATTACCGAACGATCGTCAGTGTCTCCTGCTTACGATTGCTGACCAAACAGGTGACGACGTGCTTCTTCATCCATCGCCACATTGGCCGCCGGATTGATGTCATCGATGCGCGCCATCGCTCGCTTCACGCCGTCACGCTCCGCCATACGAGTGCGATAGGCGGCGACTGCCGGGAAGTTTGCCAGATCAATCCCCTGCTTCTCGGCCTTCAGCCACGGCCAGATGGCCATGTCGGCAATGCTCACGGACTCACCTGTCACGAATGAGTGTCCTTGCAGCTGACGTTCCAGCACGCCGTAAAGTCGCTCACCTTCTTTCATGTAACGCTCGATCGCGTAGTTCACCGGCTCGGGCGCGTAATGCTTGAAGTGGTGAACCTGCCCCAGCATCGGCCCCAGTCCGCCCATCTGCCAATGCAGCCACTGCAGAACATCATTGCGGGCGCGCACTTCACGCGGCAGGAACTGCCCTGTCTTGTCAGCCAGATACTCGAGAATCGCGCCGGACTCGAAGACCGAGATCGGCTCGCCACCATCGGCAGGCGCATGATCGACGATCGCCGGCATGCGATTGTTGGGCGAGATGGCCAGAAATTCTGGCGTGAACTGCTCACCCTTGCTGATGTTCACTGGAATGAGGCGATACTCGAGACCGGCCTCTTCCAGAAATATCGTGATCTTGTGGCCATTGGGCGTGGTCCAGTAATACAGATCAATCATGCTGCACTCCTCAAGCAGGGCACGATGAAAAAGGCCCGGTCGCCCTGAAGCGTCCGAGCCTTCGTGAAGATCGTCAGCGAATCACGTGACGCGCTACTGCGGGATATCGCAGGCACGCGGCGACTTGCGTGCCATGCCGTCATAGAGGTCCATCATGCGCTCGCGCCACTGCACCAACGGGTCACTGGCGTCTTCCGTCTCACCGAAGGGTGAGGTTTCCGACACGATATGGGCCCAGATGAAGAAGCCGAAGACAAGATAGTCCGCCGCCGCCGGTGCATCACCATCCATGAACGGCTGGCTACCCAGCAAGCCACGCAGCGGCTTGAAGGCGTTGTCGAGAATGCCGCGTGCGACCTCGACATTGTTGAACTCTTCAAATGACATGCCAAAGCGCTCCTCGCGGGCGCTCTGGAAGTATTCGCGGTCATCCGGATGAATGGCCTGAACCAGGTCCAGCGCCACCAGGCGGAAGAAACCGACGGCCATGACCTGCTCGGTATAGACCTTGACGAAATTCAGGCGCGCCTGCGCCAGTGCATCCCCGATCAGCGGACCATCACCGGCATTCGGGTAGTGCTCGTCCAGATGCTTGAAGATGTCATAGCTGTCCATCGACACGCCAAAGTCATCCTTGAGCACCGGTACCGTGGTGGATTCACAGAAACCGATCGGGCTCTTGTCGGTGAACAGCATCGGTGCGAGTTCCGCCTTGATGCCCTTGTGGGCCAATGCCAGGCGTGCACGCCAGCAGAACGGCGAGAAACGCAGACGATCATCACGGCCACGCAATTCATACAATACTGGGGTCATACAAATATTCTCCGGCGTCAATGAACCTTCTTTCAGACGTCAGCCGTCACCTGCGCACGTCCGATCTCTGAGAGAGTTTTGGACGCTGTGACGCATAAATGCAAGAAGAATGAGCACTCATTCAATTTTGAAAAGGTGTCATGTCCCACCCTCCCTCATAGCGCAACCTTATTGCCGCCCTTGCAGTGATCCGCTACCGGACCCATTGAAGAGGGTATAAAATATTGGCGTGTGTCGAGATGGCACCCGCCATCCCGTTCCGCTTCAAGGAGTCCCGATGTCCGTCGAAGACCTGCATTTAAACCTGCGTAACCTGCAGGAATCAGACTATCCCCAGCTGAAGCGCCTGATGGATGGCATCTATGACGACATTGGTGGTGCCTGGCCTGATCACACCATCAATCGCCTGATCGCCGAATTCCCGGATGGACAGCTGGTAATCGAGGATGGCGACACGCTGGTCGGCGTAGCCCTGACGGCACTGGTGGATTACGACGCCTTCTCCAATCCACATAAATACGATGATCTGATCGGCCATCGCGAAGTCATCCTCAACAAGGCTGACGGCGACGCGCTTTATGGCCTCGATGTGCTGATCGACAAGGCCTATCGTGGTTATCGCCTTGGCCGGCGCCTCTATGAAGCGCGCAAGGAGCTATGCCGCTCCATGAATCTTCGCTCCATCCTGGCCGGCGGACGTATTCCCCAGTATCACGAATATGCAATCAAGCTTTCGCCGACCGAATACATCGATAAAGTAGAGCGTCGCGAAATTCACGACCCTATTCTGTCGTTCCAACTCGCTAACGGCTTCCTGGTCAAGCGTCTATTACGCCAGTATCTGCCGGAGGACGAGGACTCCCAGGGCTACGCGACTTTGCTCGAGTGGAGCAACATCCTCTTTGAGCCAGCCCAGCGCGTACTGGAAAGCCGCAAGACGATGATTCGCGTGGGCGCCGTACAGTGGCAGATGCGCGAATTCGCGTCTGTCGAGGCGGTGCTCAAGCAGGTTGAGTACTACGTCGATGCACTGTCGGACTACCAGAGTGACTTTGCCGTCTTCCCTGAACTGTTCAACACGCCGCTGATCGGTCTGCTGGAAGATCAGAGTGACCCGGTGCGCTGTATCCGCTTCCTCGCGAGCTTCACCGAGCGCTTCAAGCAGGAAATCTCGCGCATGGCCGTGGCCTACAATATCAACATCGTGGCCGGTTCCATGGTGGAAGTGGGTGAGGACAATGAGATCTACAACGTCACCTATCTCTGCCACCGCGATGGCGAGATCGATCGTCAGGCCAAGCTGCACATCACCCCGCAGGAGCGTCGCGACTGGATCATCAAGGGCGGCGACGAGTTGGCGGTGTTCGAGACCGATGCCGGCCGTATCGGCATGCTGATCTGCTACGACGTGGAGTTCCCGGAGTTGTCACGCCTGCTGGCCGATCAGGACATGGATATCCTGATGGTGCCGTTCTGGACGGATACCAAGAATAGCTACCTGCGCGTGCGTCACTGCGCACAGGCACGTGCGATCGAGAACGAGTGCTACGTGGTGGTGTGCGGCAGTGTTGGCAACCTGCCGTCCATCGAGAGCCTCGATATCCAATACGCTCAGTCGGCGGTGTTCTCGCCGTCAGACTTCGCCTTTCCGCATGATGCGGTGATGGCCGAAACCACGCCGAATACCGAGATGATCATGTTCTCGGATCTGGATCTGGAGCGCCTCAAGGTGCTGCGCAGCGAAGGCTCGGTCACCAACCTCAAGGACCGCCGCAAAGACCTCTTCGACCTGCGCCTGCGCGACTGGTCCTGGAAGTCTGGCAGCCGCCAGGAGTAAGCCAGTGACACACTGGTGGCAACAGCTTTGGCGATCGCCTCATCATCACCAAAGCCGCCCCACGGCACCATCACCATCCTCCTCACAGGCTGAGGGGGATGGCCTGTGGCAGGCCGTGATGCAACGTCTGCCTATTCTCGAGGGGGTGGATGCGCCATCGCTGGCCCGTCTTGAGCGGCGTGCACGTCATCAACTGCATGACTGGAGATTGACCAGCGCCGAGCCCCTCGAGAACATCGAGGCGTTGGCGCTGGCCACACAGGCCATGCTGTTGCTCAACGGCTGGCCACAAGCCGAGCGCTGGCAGGATGCTGGCGCTCGCGTGCATGAGGTCATGCTGCCGGAACATGCCATCACCCGTGAGGTGGAAGACGTCGATGAAGCCGGGGTGGTGCATGTCTTCGAGAGCACCCGTGCTGGTGAGACCTGGTATCAGGGGCCGGTGGTGGTCACGCAGGAAGACCTCTCTGCCAGCGGCGACTGGAGTGGCTTCAATGTGGTGATCCACGAATTTGCGCACAAGCTCGACATGGCCAATGCCACCGATGCCGATGGCTTCCCGCCGCTACCCGTGCACATCAGTGCCGATGAATGGTTTACCACCTTTACCGCTGTCTGGGACGACCTGACGGCGCGCCTCTCGCGTGGCGAAACCACGCCCATCAACGACTACGCTGCCAGCCATCCCGCCGAATGCTTTGCCGTGTGCTGCGAGTATTTCTTCACGGCACCACGCACACTCAATGATGCCTATCCCGAGCTGTATCAGTTGCTGGAACGCTTCTTTTGCCAGTCACCACTCAAGCATTGTCCCGCGTCAGCCCAGGCACGCCCTCGGCTTCACTCTGGCGCTCTTACGCAGTCTCAATCTGAACAACCAACGTAACCTCGCCACACTATCCAGATCATGCATTCTACGGCGTCTACGCTGACGGCAAGCATTGTGCCGAAAGCAGAAAATCCCACAGCCGTTGCGCTGTCGGCCGTAACGGATGCGAGCGCGCACGTACCAGCCAAAAGTGTTGCTCGGCAGGTACCGCCAATGGGAAGACCTGCTGCAGCCCACGGTTGCCCGAGGCACACCAGAGCGCGAACAAGCCATCATGTACCAGCGCCACTCCCATCCCCAACCGCGCCATTTCCAGCGTCATCACCTGGGTATCACAGGTAATGGTGCGCGTTGCGTGCTCCAGCGCCAGCTGGTCTGCCGACATCAACCACCGCCGCCAACCCACGGCAAATCCCGCTGCGTGCAGCAAGGTGGTACCAGACAGGTCTGCCGGCGTGTGAAGGCGGCTGGCAAGTGTCGGCGCGGCCACTGCAATCATGCATTCCTCAGTGTTGCCGACCTGAATGGCCTCGGCCTCTGGCCAATCGCCCTGCCCATAGCGTAATTCGATATCGACATCAGCATCATCGAAGTCGCTCTGCCAATAGGCGCTGACCAGCCGCAATGCGATATCGGGCTCTGCCTGATGGAAGATCGCCAGTCTCGGCAGTAGCCATGCCTGCTGCCCCATCGGCGTGGCACGCAAGCTGACGGGGGCTGCCCGCGAAGGCCCAAAGACCTCAAGCGTACCCTCATGCAGACGCTGAAAACCGCTCTGCAGAGCAGGCAGCCAAGCTTGGCCAGCAGGTGTCAGGCTCAAGCTGCGTGCATGACGCACAAACAACGGCTGACCGAGGCGGTCCTCCAGCTGGCGAATACGCTGACTGATCGCGGACTGGGTGATGTTGAGCTCCTCTCCCGCGAGAGTGAAGCTCAAATGACGCGCAGCTGTCTCGAAAGCCTGTATCCATGCCAGCGGCGGTAGCGGCTTGGGCATGGCAGTAGATAGAGCATCCATGGTGTGCTTCACAGCAGGTTCCTCACGACACTCTGAATGATGCGGTTCACAAAGCAGCTCACAAAACACCTCACGTCAGATTTTCCATGGACTCACGCCCACACACATTAGCGCAGCTTGGTCATGAGCGTCATATTCCGCGTTGGTCAGTGCCAACGATGTGCAGGAGAATGGCCTCGTTTCACCTCCAGTCAACCGGAGGTTCATCGGTACAAGGACTGCATTCATGAATGAGCTCGCGACGCCCACCACCGACATTCTCTCCCGCACTCAGTGGGCCATGAAGGAATATCAGCCGCATCACACCGGTACACCGCTGATACAGGGAGAATATGACGCGTCGCTGGCCACACTTGTCTGGGCAAGCGGCGAACAGGCCAGCTTTCCTCTAATCTGGCTGCGCGATCACTGTGCCTGTGATGGCTGCCGCCATCCTCAGACGTTTGAACGCACCTTCATGCTGCTCGACGATGCTGCCCTGACCGTGCAGCAGCTGTCTCTCGAGTCAGGGAATCTCATGATTGAGTGGAGCGACAGCCACCTCAGTCACTTCGATGCCGGCTGGCTGCATCAACGCCGTCCGAGTGATTCACTGCCAGAGACACCGGTGCCTGAAAGTCAGGCATGGCAACTGTCGCACCAAGCGCATGTCACCACGTTCAGTGACTACATGGCGGGAGGGAAAGCGCGTCTTGTCTGGCTGGAAGCCTTGTGTCGTGATGGCGTTGCCGTGCTGGATGAAGGCCCTTTCGAAGGGGGTGAGATTGATAAGATCGCCGCAACCATCGGGCCCATTCGCCCGACCAACTTTGGTGGTCGCTTCGAGGTCTATTCCAAAAAGGCGCCCAATAACGCGGCCTACACCCCGATCGCGCTTGAGCTGCATACCGATTTACCCAACTGGCATCAGCCGCCGGACATCCAGATGCTCTACTGCCTGGCCAATGATGCCGACGGTGGAGAATCGCTCTTTGGCGACGGCATGGCAGTTGCTGAGGAACTGCGTCAGCGCGATCCGCCGGCATTCCAATTGCTGGCCGAGACAGCTGTCGACTTCCGCTTCGCCGACGAGACGACGGATCTGGTCGCGCGCGAACCGGTGATTCATCTGGATGCCAATAGCAAGGTGATTGAGGTGCGCTTCAATAACTGGATTCGTGACAGCCTACGCCTGCCACTGGAACAGATGCAGGCCTGGTACGCTGCCTATCGTCAGTTCTGGAGCATCCTGCGGGAACCGGCCTTCCGTATTCATCTCAAGCTCAAGGCCGGCCAGATGGTGGCTTTCGACAACCGTCGCGTAATGCATGGGCGTAATTCCTTCGACCCCACTACCGGTCATCGTCACCTGCAGGGCTGCTACGTGGATTACGACATGGTCGAATCTGCACTGCGTGTCACGGCGCGCGAGCTGACAGGCAGCGGCGCCTGAGCAACACGGAAACTACCGCTGAATCAGCAAGCGTTGAACCACGGCCTACTCTGCGCCGTGGTTCATTCCAGCAGACCACGCAAGGCAATGGCATCCTGTTAGCTCGGCTATTCAGGGATCGCCTCATGAACCCCATCACGCTTTGCTTTCTCGATACTTCTCTCGAGCGGCGCTATCGACGGCACCAGCTTGATGTCTCTCAGAAGCTCACCCGAGTCACCATTCCGCTGAGCTGTGTGCTGTTCGCATCCTACGCGTTGATCGAGATCAATCTGCAGGAACACTACGAAACCTTGCTGCAGCTGCGCACCGCCATTCTGGTCAGTGTACTGGGACTGTTCCTTCTCTCACGCATCTCGCGCTTCAGACATCAGGTCAACGGCATTCTTTGCCTGGCGTCACTGTCGACAGCGGCGGGTACGCTGATGATGTTCCATCTCGGACATGACAATGCCGGGGAACATCATGGCGATGATCAGGGCGGATTTCCGGTCTACTTCGTCAGCTTGCTGCTGCTGGTCTTCTGGACGTATACCCTGCTGGGGCTGCAGTTCATCTATGCCATGGCCTGCGGATTGTTGATCTGGCTGGGCTGCACCGCCAGCTGTGCCATTCTGCATAGTGGCTCCGGGGTATTGGTGGAGGCCAATGAAGCCTTCTTCATGATGTCCGTCAATCTCCTGAGCGGAATGAGTGCCTACGCTCGTGAGCGCCAGAGCCGCCAACTCTTCCTGCATGAATGCCACATCACCGGCGAGCGCGATGACCTGCGCGACCATGCGATGTGCGACTCCCTCACCGGCCTGCTCAATCGACGTGCCCTGCTGGAGCGACTCGATCAGATATTGGATATCAAGACGCAAGGTATCGTTCAGGCCGCTCTATTCATCGATCTTGATGGTTTCAAACCCATCAATGACAGACACGGCCATCAGATTGGCGATCAGGTGCTAAGCATCATCGCGGAGCGACTGAGCAATACGCTTCGCGGTAACGATATTGTCGGACGCCTTGGCGGCGATGAGTTTCTGGTCCTGATCAGTCGTGAAGGCGATGGCCGCAAAGGGCCCGAACAACTTGCTCATCGTCTGGTAGATGCCATCAGCCATCCCATTCATCTGGCGCTCGATGAGGAGCCACTGATCATCGGTGTCAGTGCCAGTGTGGGTATCAGTCTGTTCCCCTTCTCGGGGGCCACGCCAGAAACCGTCATCGCGCGGGCAGATAGCGCCATGTACGAAGCCAAGAAACGCGGGCGCGGCAGGGTAGTCACCGGCAATCCTCTCAAGCTCGTGCTGTAGAGAGGTGCGACTGTGCTTCGATTGATGGCAACGAGACAAGCACCTCTCAGACCAACGGCTAGAGGGCCCTGCAGGGCTTACATGGTGCGGACAGCCGCTTTCATCCAACCGACCTCAAGACTTGCCACGCGCGCGACACTCGCCAATGGTGGGCTGACAATATGTCAAGGTGCACCACACTGATGGTGACACCTTATTGCTGTCATCCGCTCTGCTGTCGCGCCACCTTTTCTTGTGGTTGGTCGATGAGTCAAGCGGGCTTAGAGAGGACCTTACGTCATGGATATCCAGCAATTCTTCGCCGCCCTATGGGACGACTACGTCGCCATGACACCGCAGGCACAGAAGATTCAAGATGCCTTTGTCGCCGATGGTGAAACCATCGTCAACGACCACGTGGCCTTCCGCACCTTTGATCGCGGACCGATCACCCTGGCAGCGCTGGAACCGCATCTGCTGGCCCTCGGCTATACCCGCTTTGCCCCCTATGACTTCACTGAGAAGAAATTGCGCGCCTTTGGCTATCTGCCACCTTCGGCGAACCTGCCGCGCGTCTTCCTCTCCGAGCTGAAATGCGACGAGCTGTCGCTACCCGCCCAGTCAATCATCGATGAACTCGTCAGTCAGATCCCACCCAGCGCTACCCTTGAGCCTTCCGTACTGTGGGCAGGCCGACTGTGGCAGGCACCGACCTTCGCGCAATATCAGCGCCTGATGGAAGAGAGCGAATACGCCGCCTGGCTATCGATCATCGGCTTGCGCGCCAATCACTTCACCATCAGCGTCAATGCGCTCACGACCCACGACACGCTCGACAAGGTACTTGCACGCGTCGAAGTGCTTGGCTTGAGCATCAATCCCGCGGGAGGCCGTATCAAAGGCTCACCCGAAGTATTGCTGGAACAGGCCTCCACATTGGCCGACCGTCAGTCCTTCACCTTTGCCGGCGGCGAGCAGCATGAGATTTCCACCTGCTACTACGAATTTGCGCGCCGCTACGTTGATGGCGACGGCCAGCTGTATCAAGGCTTCGTGGCGGCCAGCGCTGACAAGATATTCGAGTCCACCAACACCACCCCTCGGGAGAACGCCCCCTCGTGATTGCCGACTGGCTTGACCTGACACTTGAAGGCCACGCCAGCGCGCGAGGCATGGGACGCATCCCCAGCGGGCGCTACGAGATCGTGGCACCCGGCGTGCTCGAGATCTATCCGGACCACAGCGGTCCGCGCGCGCACCCCGTGGTGATCTCCGCGGGTATTCACGGTAATGAGACTGCGCCCATCGAGCTGCTGGGCGAGTTGGTCGCAGGCCTTGAGAGCGGTCGTCTGATGGCCGGCGCACCCCTGCTGCTGATTCTCGGTAATCTGCCGGCAATTCGCAGTGGCGAGCGCTTTACCACCACCAATCTCAATCGATTGTTCAGGCGTGCAGACGCTGACGGTAATGCGGCGCACAGTGACTGCCCAGCAGACGATGAGCCAGCACGTGCCCGCCAGCTGATGGCAGCCGTCGACACCTTCTATGCGCGCTTTCCGCCGACGGAGAGCACTCGTCGACTGCACTACGACATGCATACCGCCATCCGCGGTAGCCTCTATCCCCGCTTTGCGGTGGTACCGTACAGTGAAGGCGCAGCCATCAGCTCTACCCAGTGGTCACATCTCAGTGCCGCTGGGCTGCAGGCTGTACTGCATCAACATCAACACAGCTGGACCTTTTCGCATTACTCGCGCCATTACCATGATGCCGATGCCTTCACGCTCGAGCTGGGGCAGGTACACCCTTTCGGCGAGAATGACATGGTGGCACTAGCCCCAATGTCTCAGCTGCTGGCGGCACTGGCGATGGGCATCGAAGCACCGCATGCAGCACCGGAGAGAATGGCCTACTTCAAGGTTGAGATAGAGCTGATGCGGCGCTCTACCGACTTTCGCCTGTGCTTCAATGACGACGTCGCCAACTTCACCACCTTCACACCAGGCACAGTGGTAGCTGAAGATGGTGAAGCAGGCCCATGCACGGTCGGCGATACGCCGCTCAGCGTGGTCTTCCCCAATGCACGGGTCGAGATCGGCGCACGTGCCGCGCTACTGCTGGCCGCTTGCGAGCCGCCACAGCTTGCGCTCGCATCAGATCGCACCTCCTTTGAATGATCACGACACCGCCGCGTACTGCTCACGCGGCGGTGTCGCCATGCTCTGCCCCTGACTTATCTGCACTGACTTATCTGTACTGATTCATCTGCCACATCCCATAACGATAACAGGCAACTCTCATGACCCTTTCGATTATCCGCGAACCTCTCCCGCCCTCCTTCCTATCCATATCATTCCCCACTTGCCAGAGCGCCGTCAGCTGTCACTGCTCGTCACCTCAACCAAAGTTGTACTTGGAGACACTCGCCGACAGCAGTTAACCCTGCGGTGAGCTGGTAGAATCGGCCCCCTTTCCCCGACCGCGACCACTGGTGCCCGCTATGGCGGCATACGTCACGGATGGCCGATATTCCCCCGACGCCGCCTCGCGCCGCGTCGACCGCGAACAAGTACCTCTGAGTGATGCCCTGACACGGCAGACTCAAGGCGCAACGAGGCAACCACCACACTATCGGTGGTGCGGGACTTGTGCATGGATCGGAGTGACAGCATGACCCTGAATTCCCCCGCGACCGAGAGCACGAGCAGCGAGGTGCTGCCTCTTGAGGTCCGTAATATCACCAAGTCCTTCGGCACCAATCAGGTGCTCAAAGGCTTGTCGCTTGAAGCACGCAAGGGTGATGTCATTACCCTGATCGGCGCCTCTGGCTCCGGCAAGAGCACTTTTCTGCGCTGCATGAACCTGCTCGAGCAACCTGATGGCGGCGACATTCTCGTCCACGGCGAACAGATCGGTTTCAAGACTACCCGTCGAGGCCGCGAGCCCGCCGACTGGCGTCAGGTCGAGCGCATGCGTGCCCGCCTCTCGATGGTTTTCCAGAGCTTCAATCTATGGGCGCACATGACGCTTTTGGAAAATGTCATCGAGGCACCGGTCCATGTGCTGGGCAAGCCGAAGAAGGAAGCCATCGCGCACGCACGCAGTCTGCTTGATCGCGTCGGCCTGCTGGAACGTGCTGACTATTATCCTGCCCAGATGTCCGGCGGCCAGCAGCAACGCGGCGCAATCGCCCGTGCACTGGCGATGGAGCCGGAAGTGATGCTGTTCGATGAGCCAACCTCGGCGCTCGACCCGGAGCTGGTCGGTGATGTGCTCAAGGTCATGCGTGATCTAGCCGAGGAAGGCCGCACCATGGTGGTAGTGACACATGAAATGAGCTTCGCGCGCGATGTCTCGAGTCAGGTGATCTACCTGCATCAGGGGCTGGTTGAAGAATCCGGCAAGCCAGCCGACGTGCTGGAAAATCCGCAGTCTGATCGCCTCAAGCAGTTCCTGGCACCCAAATACTGAGCTACCCGGTCGATCAATCGGCGCTCTCTCTGGCACGGTGCTTCCGTGACCGGCACAAGATCCATCGCTACGAGCGCATCTGCCAACCGCAGGCCTCGGGGCGGACAAGACTCAGGAATGTCAGTGATGAAAACGTTCGTAACACGCTCTTTGATGGGCATCACCCTCGGCCTATCGACTCTCGCCATGACTGCAACTCCCGTGCAGGCTGCCGATGTGCCCGACCCACTACGCCTTGGCATTGATATGCCCTATGCCCCCTTCGGCTACAAGCTGCCGAGTGGAGAGCTGACCGGCTTTGAGATAGAGCTGGGCAACGCCTTGTGCAAGCAGCTCGCCACTCACTGCGAATGGGTCGAGCAGGACTTTGACGGTATCGTCCCGGGCCTGTTGGCGCGCAAATACGACGTCATCATGTCAGCGCTGACCATCAACGAAGAACGCAAGCGTCAGGTACTGTTCTCCGAGCCCTACTTCACGCCGCCGTCCGGCTGGTTCGTCAAGGCCGATAGTCCGCTGGCCAAGGTCACCGGCGCGCTCGACAGCGAAGTACTCAAGGGCACTGTCATCGGCGTGCAGCGCGGCAATCTACAGGATCACTACGTGACCGACGTCTATGGTCAGGTGGCAGAAGTGCGTCGCTACACCAAGCTGGATGACCTGGTACTGGACATGGATAGCGGTCGCGTCGACATCGCTTTCCTCGACCAGCCGGTCGGTCAGGACACGCTGGTAAATGCCGATGACGGCGACTTCGTCAATGCCGGCACCGCCATCAGCGAACCGAAGAAATACTTCGGTGACGGCTTCGGCATCGCCATGAAGCAGCGTGATCGCGCTCTCAAGAAATCCATTGATACGGCGCTGGAACAGCTAAAGGCCGACGGCACGCTCAAGCGCCTGAAGGTCAAGTACTTTGCAGCGGACAAGACCGCGACTACCAGCCAGTAAGTCGTCAAGCGGTAGCGACATCGTTACCGCTTATGACCTGCTGAACATCTGACGGATAGCATTTGCGCTGATACTGCCTGCCGAAGCCCCTTTGTGGGCAATCGCATGGCCTATCGTATCAGCGCTTCACGGGAGAATTCCCATGATCGACCTTCAAGGCTATGGCCCGAGCCTGCTGGCGGGAGCCTGGGTCACGGTGCAGCTAGCCGTACTCGCACAGTTACTGGCCATCATGCTGGGGCTATTGACCGCCACGGCCAAGATGTCACGTTCTATCCCGCTACGATGGATCGCGACGCTCTACACTACCGTCATCCGTGGCGTACCGGATATCGTGCTGATGATGCTGCTGTTCTTCGGTGGCCAGATAGGCATCAACATGGTCACCGACTGGCTCTACGAGAGCTATGGCTTCGATGTCTTCGTCAATGTCGATGAGTTCACCGCGGGTGTCGTCACCATCGGCTTCATCTTTGGCGCCTACATGGGCGAGACCTTCCGCGGTGCCTTCATGGCGGTAGATGCCGGCCAGGTTGAGGCCGGACGTGCCTATGGCATGAGCGACTGGAAGGTATTCAAGCGCATTCGCTTCCCGCTGATGATGCGACACGCGCTACCAGGGCTAGGCAACAACTGGATGGTACTGCTCAAGACCACTGCATTGGTGTCGGTGATCGGACTGGTCGACATGGTGCGCGTGGCCAGTGAGGCCGCCAAGGCGACTCACGAACCCTTCACTTTCCTGTTGCCGGTGGCCGCAGGCTATCTGTTGATTGCCACCGTGTCCGAGTGGGGGCTGGCACGCCTCAAGGTGCGCTATAACACCGGATTCGGGGAGGCCAGCGAATGGAACAACTAAACGACGCGGCCCAGTCAGGCTTCATCGCTCAGCTCAGCCAGATGATCAACGATGTACTGAGCCAGAACTACATCTTCACCGCGACCACCTTGTGGCATTACTGGGACGGCTTGGTCACGACCGTGCAGCTGGTCTTCCTGTCACTGATCATCGGGCTGGTCCTCGCCGTACCACTGGCGATTCTGCGTGGTTCGCGCCGGCGCTGGGTCAAGATGCCCGTCTATCTGTACACCTATGTGTTTCGTGGTACGCCGCTATTGATCCAGCTCTATCTGATCTACTACGGCGTGGTGTTCTTCGATGGCTTCGATATCTCTTATGGGATTGGCAGCCTGCATGTGCCAAGCATTCAGGACACCTGGCTATGGGAGTACTTCAAAGGTCCCTTCGTGCCGGCATTACTGGCTTTCGTACTCAACACTGCAGCCTATACCACCGAGATCTTCCATGGCGCCATCCAGTCCACGCCCAAGGGCGAAATGGAGGCTGCCCGAGCCTATGGCATGTCACGCGGCAAGATGATGCGCCGTATCATCATGCCCAGCGCTTTCCGCCGTGCACTGCCGGCCTATGGCAATGAAGTCATCTTCATGCTGCACGCAAGTGCCATCTGTAGCGTGGTCACTCTGCTGGATCTCACTGGTGCAGCGCGCGACATCTATGCCCGCTTCTATGCCCCCTTCGAAGCCTTCCTGTTTGTGGCAGGCATCTATCTGTGCCTGACCTTCACCATCATTGCCATTTTCCGGCAACTGGAGAAACGTCTGCTGGCACACCTCAGACCCTTAAGCTGAACTGAGAAAGCGCTCCCCAGGAGCGCTTTCTCTTACCAATGATTCACATGGCCGGAATAAATCTCGTTTAACGATCGTTTGAATCCGACCATTTACCCCCTTCTCGACAACGCCAGTCTGGGCTAATGTGGGATGGACTATTCTGACAGTGGCGCCGGGTCATCTCATATACCTGGCTCAATACACCGCTGCTGATCAGCAAGAACGACAAACAACAACGATGGATGGGAACGACATGAAGAAGTTGCTGGGAATTTCCCTGCTGGGCGCTGCCCTGATGGCCGGTGGCGCACACGCTGCCGACGCACTGCGCATTGGTGTCGACGTGCCCTACGAGCCGATGGAATACAAGACGCCGGATGGCGAACTGACCGGCTTCGATATCGAGTTGGGCAATGCCATCTGCGCCAAGATCGATCGTGAATGCGAATGGGTCATTCAGGCATGGGACGGCATCATTCCGGGGCTGATGGCACGCAAGTACGACGCGATCATGTCGTCGATGACCATCAATGATGAGCGTCGCGAGAAGGTACTGTTCTCCGACACCTACATCACCCCGCCGTCTGCCTGGTTCGCGCCTGCCAAGAGCACGTTGAGCGAAGCCTCGCAAGAAGCACTCGAGGGCAAAGCCATCGGCGTGCAGCGCGGGACTCTGCAGGATAACTATGTCAGCGACCTTTACAGCAAGACATCTGACGTCAAGCGCTACACCACTGCCGATGACCTGGTACTCGATATGGACGCCGGTCGTCTCGACATCGCCTTCCTCGATTTCCCGGTCGGCAAGTCCACCCTCATCGATGGTGGCAACGGCAACTACAAGGCGGTCGGCGAAGTCGTCACCGAACCCAAGAAATACTTCGGCGACGGTTTCGGCATCGCCATGCGCAAGCGTGACAAGGACCTGGCCGAGCAGATCAATGGCGCGTTGGCGGAACTGAAGTCCGATGGCACCTACGACACCATCCACACCAAGTACTTCGGTGAGAAGAAATAAGCACTCCCACTTTTCATGAGTGAACGAGTAAGTAGGTGCGTAAAACCTCAATATCGAGTAGTGCGTTTCCCTCTCTGATGTTTAGGTGCCATGCAAGACAACAAGCCCCGCCGGCCTTCGCCGCGGGGTTTTTGCGTTGAGTCAGGGTCTTAATTCCGGACAGGTCCACCATTGAAGCAACGCGATATAGAACGCCATCAACGAGCAGGGCTCTGCCTGTCGCAGATAAAAAACACTCGCCCTGCACAATTGGTGCAAATTTAGAACCAAAGCAGTGTGTCCAAGGGGACTTATCCCGAACCGTCCAGCTCTCTAGGATCCCCTACCATCCCTCCCTGCAACGGTAGATTTCCATGTCGAGACTGAACTCACGTCCGGCGCGCCTTCCTCGTATCGCCTCTTCCCTGCTGCTGACTCTCGGTGGCCTATTGGCGCTCAGTGCCTGCAGTGACGGCAAGAACGAAGAAGCGGCTAGCGCTCAACAAACTCCGCCGCCCATGGAAGTGGTCGCTGCCAAGGCACAGTCCGTCGCGGCTTGGCACACCTACACCACGCGCCTGGAATCGCCACAGAACGTCCAGCTGCGCCCGCGTGTCAGCGGTGAAGTGGAAGAAGTGCTGTTCACTGAAGGTAGCCAGGTCACTGCTGGCACACCGTTGGTACGCCTCGACAAGCGTCCCTTCGAGGCCGAGGTCATGCGTCTCGAGGCAGAAGTCACACGTAGCCAAGCCCTGCTGACCAATGCCCGCAGTGAATCCGGTCGTGCCGCCAGTCTGGTCAAGCGCAACCTGATTTCCCGCGAAGAAGCTGATTCCCGCAGCTCCAATGCCGCTGGTCTCAATGCTCAGCTCAAGGCTGCTCAGGCCCAGCTGGCTCGCGCACGCCTGGATCTAGACTACGCGCTGATTCGTGCCCCCATCGATGGCCGTCTGTCAGATGCGCGCATCACGCGCGGCAATATCGTAGAAGCCGGGCAGAGTATATTGACCACGCTGGTGGAAACTCGTCAGCTGGATGCCTATGTCGACATCAGCGAGCTGACCTGGAATCGTGACTTCGCCAACGTCGCTGCCGGTGATCATCTGCCGGTGGAACTGCAGCTGGCGGGGCAGGATGATTTCCCTTACTACGGCAAACTCGATTTCATCGACAATAGCGTAGATACCGACACCGGTACCCTGCGCGTCGGCGCTACCTTCAATGCTGATAGTCCTGCACTGCGCCCGGGCGCCTTTGCCCGCCTGCGCATCGCATCGCCTGAAATTCATGAGGCTGTGCTGATTCCGGAACGTGCCATCGGGACTGATCTGGATCGTGAATTCGTGCTGGTAGTGGGCAAGGACGACACCTTGGCCTACCGTGGCATCACCACTGGCCCACGCTTTGGCCCGCTGCGCGCCGTCATTGATGGGTTGGCTGCGGGCGATCGTGTATTGGCGAGCGGCCCCGCCAAGGCAGGCCCGGGCATGCCGATCACACCCAAGCTCATCGAGATGGAAGATGACGGTGAGCTCAAGGCACTCGCTGAGCGTATTGCACGCCTCGAGATGAGCGGAGCAAAGAAAGTCAACAAGAGCAACGATCAGGATGCTGCTCCACTGGCTGAGGCTGATCGCCAAGCTGCTGGAGGCCGTACGTGAACATTTCCAGCTTCTTCATCAAGCGGCCGGTCTTTGCCGCGGTACTGTCAATTCTGATCGTGATCTCGGGAATGCTGTCGTTGTTTCAGCTACCGATTTCTGAATATCCCGAAGTCGTGCCACCGACCGTGGTGGTGCGCGCCAACTATCCGGGTGCCAACCCGGAAGTCATCGGTGGCACCGTCGCTACGCCGCTGGAGCAGGAGATAACCGGCGTCGAAAGCATGCTGTATATGGACTCCCAGGCGACCGCTGACGGCAATCTGACGTTGACCGTGACCTTCGCGCTGGGCACCGATCTCGACAAGGCACAGGTACAGGTGCAAAACCGTGTCACGCGAGCCACGCCTCGTCTGCCTCAGGAAGTTCAGCAGCTGGGCATCACCACCGAGAAGGCCTCGCCGAACCTGACGATGGTGGTTCACCTGACATCGCCGGACGGCCGCTATGACCAACTGTGGCTCTCCAACTACGCGCGTCTCAACATCCAGGACAATCTCGCCCGTCTCGATGGTGTCGGCGATGCCCGCCTGTTCGGTGCTGGCGAATACGCCATGCGCGTGTGGCTGGACCCGGACGCCGTGGCCGCTCGCGGCCTGTCTGCCGGTGACGTAATCAGCTCGCTACGCGCCCAGAACCAGCAGGTCGCCGCCGGTTCACTCGGTGCGCAACCTTCTCCGAATGCCAACCAGTTCCAGCGTCTGCTCAATGTGCGTGGCCGTCTGGAAAGCGTCGATGAGTTCCAGGATATCGTCATCCGCGTCGATGATAATGGCCGCATCACCCGCCTCGGCGACGTGGCACGTGTCGAACTCGGTGCCGACAGCTATTCACTGCGTGCCCAGCTGGACGGCAAGGACGCCGTGGCGATGCCCATCTTCCAGCGCCCCGGCTCCAATGCCATCGCGCTATCGGATTCCGTACGCGCCCGCATGAGCGAGCTGTCCGAGGACTTTCCGCAAGGCGTCAGCTACGACATCGTCTACGACCCGACCGTCTTCGTGCGCGGCTCCATCGAGGCGGTCATCGACACCCTGTTTGAAGCCATCCTGCTGGTCGTGATCGTGGTGATCCTGTTCCTGCAGACCTGGCGTGCCTCGATCATCCCGCTGATCGCCGTACCGGTTTCACTGATCGGGACCTTTGCAGTCATGCAGCTGATGGGCGTCTCCATCAATACGTTGTCGCTGTTCGGCCTGGTGCTCGCCATCGGTATCGTGGTCGATGACGCCATCGTGGTGGTGGAGAACGTCGAGCGAAACATCGAGCTGGGACACGCCCCAATCGAGGCCACCCAGATCGCCATGCGCGAGGTGACCGGCCCGATAATCGCCATCGCCCTGGTGCTGACGGCGGTGTTCGTGCCGACCGCCTTCATCAGCGGCCTGAGCGGCCAGTTCTACAAGCAGTTCGCATTGACCATCACCATCTCGACGATTATCTCGGCCTTCAACTCACTGACGCTGTCACCGGCACTGGCCGCCCTGTTGCTCAAGCCCCACGGCAGCAAGCCTGACTGGTTGACTCGTGCCATCGATGGCCTGTTCGGGCGCTGGCTGTTTGCTCCGTTCAACCGTGCCTTCAATGCCATGTCCAACGGCTACACTGGTCTGATCAAGAAACTGCTGCGCTTCGGCCTCGTGGTTGGCCTGCTCTACGTCGTGCTGCTCGGCGCCACCGGCAAGCTGTTCGATAGCGTGCCTGGCGGTTTCATTCCGGGGCAAGACAAGCAATATCTGGTTGCCATGGCCCAATTACCGGACGCCGCCAGTCTCGACCGCACCAGTGAAGTCGTCGCCGAAATGCAGAAACTGGCACTGGAAACACCAGGCGTGGCACACACTGTCGCCTTCCCGGGCCTATCGGTGAACGGCTTCGTCAACACGTCCAACTCGGGCATTGTCTTCACGCCACTGGACAGCTTCGAAGACCGCCAGTCACCGGAGCTTTCCGCACAGGCCATCGCCGCCGAGCTGAACCGCAAGTTCTCGGGCATCGATGAAGCTTTCGTGGCCGTGTTCCCACCACCGCCGATTCTGGGGCTAGGTACCACCGGTGGCTTCAAGCTGCAGCTGGAAGACCGTGGCAACAAGGGCTTCGAAGCGCTGTTTGGTGCCGTGCAGACCATTACTGCCAAAGGCAACGCCGACCCGAGTCTGAATAGCGTCTACTCCAGTTTCCGTATCCAAGTGCCGCAGTTCGACATTGATATCGACCGCGAGCAGGCGATGATCATGGGCATCCCATTGGAACGCGCCTTCGAGACGCTGCAGATCTACATGGGCTCGCTGTACGTCAACGACTTCAACCGCTTCGGACGTACCTATCAGGTGCGTGCCCAGGCAGACGCCAGTGCGCGCCTCGACCCGGACGATATCCGCAACCTCAAGGTACGTAGTGAAAACGGTCGCATGATCCCGCTGGGCAGCTTCGTCCAGATCACGCCGACCACTGGGCCGGACCGCGTGATGCACTACAACACCTATATCAGTGCGGACATCAATGGCTCACCGGCACCGGGCATCTCGACTGATCAGGCCAAGACCGCGATGGAGAAGGTGCTGGCCAGCAACCTGCCACAGGGTATCGGCTACGAATGGACAGAAGTGACCTACCAGCAGGTGTTGGCCGGCAACACCATGATCTACATCTTCCCGCTGGTGGTGCTGCTGGTGTTCCTGGTGCTGGCCGCCCAGTACGAGAGCTGGTCACTGCCGCTGGCAATCATCCTGATCGTGCCGATGACGTTGCTGTCAGCGCTGGCAGGCGTCTGGCTGACGGAGGGCGACAACAACATCTTCACACGGATCGGGTTGATCGTATTGGTGGCGCTGGCCTGCAAGAACGCCATCCTGCTGGTCGAGTTCGCCCGTGAGCAGCAGCATGAAGGCCATAGCCGTTTGGACGCCGTATTGACGGCCTGTCGTCTGCGTTTACGCCCCATCCTGATGACATCGGTTGCCTTTACTGCCGGTGTGATTCCGCTGGTACTCGCGTCTGGCGCAGGCAGCGAGATGCGCAAGGCAATGGGGGTGGCGGTGTTCTCCGGCATGATCGGCGTCACGTTCTTCGGACTGTTGTTGACGCCACTGTTCTATGTCGGCATCCGAAAGATGGTCGAGAGACGTACAGAGAGTCAGGGCAATGCTGATGAGGGAGTCACTACTGACACCAAGGTGACGACTGAGTAGCGGTTCATTGCCTTCAGACACGGACGTCATCGGAGCAACAGCTGCTCTGATGACGACTCACTGGCAACACTGCCATGCCAGTCACGGGATATTTCTCATGACTGGCACTCGGCATAATGCCAATCATTCTTTCCCCAACACTCGGGAGCAGGTGCCATGTACGCCGATGCCTTCAATGATCTGGCCCTTGAGGCTGAACTCGAGAACTTCGCTCACCGCTGGTTCTCCCTGCTCAATCGCCTGGCGCCGTCCGTGGAACTGGCTGAACTGCTCAGCGATGACGCCTGCATTCAATTGCTGGATGAATCACTGTCCAGCAGCGACTTCCTGGCCAACTGGGAACAGCGTCGTGGTGACCTGCTGGTCAACAGCCATGGCCTCGGATGGGTGCGAGCGCAGCGCGATAGTCTGAACTGCGCGACGCTGCGCATGGGCGGTGAGCATCGTGCCGTACTGCGTGATGGCAGCCTGTTGCACACTCACTTCGATGCCGAATGGGTGCTCGACCTGAGCTGGGGCGAACCACGCATTCAACGTATCCAGTTGCTGGACGTGCGCATGATCTAGCTCATCTGTCGTTGATGACTCGCCATGTTCGACGCTAGACGAAAAATGCCCTGTCACTTCATCGTGACAGGGCATTTTTTGTTGAGACTGCTCGCAGCAAGGCTGCTCACATTGAAGACATGCGTGCGGTCGCTATTCGTAAAGCCCCGCCAGCATTGCAGGCGTATCGACGTCACGATGAATGCCAGCATCACAGACAGCCACCTCATGAAGGCAGTCACGGTGACAGGCAACCACCTCTCGCGCCCCATCTCCACATTCAAGCATGGCCAGTTCAGGCCAGAAGCGCCGCCCGAACACTACCGGATGGCCAGGAGCGCCCTCAAATACCGGTCGCACGATGCGCTCCTCACTCGCGTGAGCCTGCAATGTCTGCACCGTCGTTGCCGCCACCGCCGGCATGTCCGCCAGCCATACCGTTGCCGACGGTATATGCGCCAGTGAGTCATCTTCTGCCAACTGTCGAAAGGCATCTCCCACACTTGCGCCCAATCCCAGTACAGCATGTGGCGCACGCCAGACACTCGATGCATGAATGCGAGAAAACCGCTCTCCCAACAATGCCTTCACATCATCGTCTTCGCGCAGTATCAATCGCCACGGCATCTCGAGAGACATGACGCGCGCCAGCGTCGCCGTGAGCAAGCTCGTACCCCTTGAGCCCAGGCCACTCGGCAAGCGAGCAAGGCGCTTGTCGCTGCCGAAACGACGGCTCTGTCCCGCTGCCATCACCAGCACCACGCTATCGGCCGTCTCGACAATGGGGGGGCTCACAGTGCGTGACGCTCACGGCCACGACGTATGCGCACGATATCGGCCATCACCGCCAGGGCGATCTCGGCGGGTGTCTTGCTACCCAGATTCAGCCCGATCGGCATCACGATACGGCTGATCTCTCCATCATTCAGGCCACCGCTGCGGGCCAGACGCGCCGCACGCGCCTGCGAGGTGCGCAGCGATCCCATCACCCCGACGTAGAAAGCCGGCTGGCGCACGGCCTCGATCATCGCCAGGTCATCAATGCGCGGGTCATGGGTCAGTGCCACCACGGCAGTCGCCGCATGGCAGCCACCGGCAGCGATGAAGCGTGACGGTAGTTCACGACGCAGCCTGACACCGGTCAAGGGGGCATTGCGTGCATCCCAGCTCGCCAGCATTTCCTCACGCGGCTCGCAGATGATGACCTCGAACCCGAGGCTGACCGCAAAGGCGGCGCAGGCTTCCGCCACCGGCGACAAGCCCGCCAACAGCAGCCGCGCCACGGGACCGACCCGCAGCTGATAGCCGCTCGCCTGCCCGTTGGCGTCGTTCAGTCGCTCAACTCGCTCGCCCAGCCCACTGTCCTCTTCCAGCGCACGGCGTGACGTCTCGCCGAGAATGACATGACGCAGACGCGGGGTCTGGCCTTCGAGTGTAGCTCGCAGCGCCTTCAGATGGGCAATGTCGTCTTCGCAGGCCGTGAAACGCTCGACCAGCACCTCAAGCAGACCCCCACAGGGCAACTCGATACTCGCGCCCTGATGCCCTCCCTCACCGTAGCGGATGACCTGAGCGGCGGCGGTGAATTCACCTTTGGCGAGACGTGCGAGAAAGTCGTCCTCGACGCACCCACCCGACAGTGAGCCACGATGCAGTCCCTCACCGCGCGCCACCAGCCAGGCGCCGGGCTCCCGCGGCGAGGAGCCGAAGGTAGCCAGGACAGTACACAGCCAGATTGGCTCACTGCTTGGCGCACAGGCCCCCGTTTCGGACGCCGAGGATTCCAGCCACTCGATCGCCTGACAGATCACTTCAAGATCTAGATGCTGCATCGGGAATCTCTCATGTCAGAAGAATACCCCGTCTCAAAAGACAGAAAACCCGCCAGCCCGGAGTATCTCGGGGTGGCGGGCAATGCTATTGCGGGCGTCAGACGCGATCAGACGTCGCTGAGCGCCGCCTTGAGGGCTGCGGGACGCATCGGCAAATCACGCAGACGCACACCCACCGCGTGCTGGATGGCATTGGCGACTGCCGGTGCCACCACCGTGGTGCCCGGCTCGCCAAGGCCGACCGGCATCTCGGTGCTGTCGACGAATTCGAGATCCATCTGCGGCACCTGATGCATGCGCAGCGGCTGGTAGGCACCCAGATTCTGCGCGACTGGGCCACCGTCGCGATATTCGGTACCTTCGTGAAGGGCCATCGAGACACCCCACAGCAACGAACCCTCGAGCTGAGCCATGGCACCGTCGGGATGCGCCAGCGTGCCGGCATCGACCACCGTCGTCAGTTTCTCGAGCTTGACCTCGCCAGAGGCGCGATCCACCTTCACGCGCGCCACGCAGGCGACCCAGGTCGGCATGCTACGCTCCTGACCGAAGCTCAGCGCCACGCCCATTCCCGTGTCGGCGGGCAGGTTGTCACGCTCGCTCCAACCTGACTTTTCCATCACGCGCGTGAGCACCGCGCGCAGTCGCTCGGCACCACCGGTACTGACCGGTGCCTTGCCAGCGTTGCGGCCTTCAGCATCCAACAGCGAAAGGCGGAATTCGGCCGGGTCCTGCTTCGCGGCTTGCGCCAGTTCGTCGATGTGCTGTTCGACCGCCCACAGCGTCCAGCCCGGCGCGACGGAGCGCAAATAGCCCGGGATGAAGGCGTCATGGACCGTCTTGTTCTGCTGTGCCCACACCCGTTGGGTGCCGACGTTGTACCAGTGATCGGCGCCGCTGATGGAGAAGGAGTCCAGCTTGCCGCCGCCTTCGATGGCTTCTGCCAGGAAGGCCGGTATCAGCGCCGCCGTCGGCCAGCCAGCCGCCGCGGCATGCTCGGATGCCACGACACGCCCGTTGGCATCGAGGCCGGAACGCAGACGCTGCACCGACGGTGAACGCACACAGTCGAAACGGCTATCGTCAGCGCGCGTGAAGATCATCTTCACCGGGCGTCCCATTGCCTTGGCCGCCAGCGCTGCTGGTACTGCGTAATCACCATGCAGGCGGCGCCCGAACCCCCCCCCCAGATACAGCTGATGATGGGTGACCTTGCCGTCGTCCAGCTCCAGTGCCTTGGTGACCAGTGCCGTCAGCTGGGACTGCTGCTGATTGCCGCAGTGGATGTGCCAATGGCCATCCTCTTCGTAGGCCAGCGCATTGGCCGGCTCCAACGTGAAGTGCAATACGCTGGACGTGGTGAAGGTGGAGTCCACCGTGGTGACAGCCCCTTTGATAAAAGGCGCAGGGTCGCCCTGGTCTACCAGCAACGAGCCATTGTCACGACTCGGCGCGCTGACCAGACGCTGGCCCTCGTCCTGCATCATCGTCTCATCGATATGGTAGCTATCGCCCTTGCTCCACTCGACCTTGAGCAGATCAGTGGCACGCATGGCCGCCGAGAAATTATCGGCGATGACGGCCAGCCAGCCCTGACAGATACCGGACGGGTCCTTGAGCTCGATGGTCTGACGATAGCCGATGACCTTCTGAGCCTCACTGTCATCCACGGCCGTGACCTTGCAGCCAAAGCGACTCGGTGGCATGACCGGGCGCGCATGCAATGTCTTGCCGACACGCGCTTCCACATCGGCAGGCAGGGTGTAATCGATGCCGTAGACCGCCTGGCCGTTGGTCTTGGCGGGTACGTCCAGCGCATTGCCCTTGGTGCCCAGCACCCGACGCTCAGATGCCGGCTTGAGCTCAATGGCTGCAAGCTCATCTTCCGAGAAGCTGCGCTCCAGTCCTGCAGCAATGATCTCACCGTAACCCAGTGACTGCTCGCCGCTGATGACACGGCCCTTGCGTGCCTTGCAGCTATCGACGGACACACCCATCTGCTTGGCACCCGCTTCAATCAGTGCGAAACGCCCCGCAGCGCCGGCTTGCGATAGCGGCTGATAGCTATGATTCACCGACCAGCTGCCGCCGGTGATCATGTAGCCCCACTTGGGGTCGCTATCGACATATTCGACTTCCACGGACGCCAGATCGGCTTCAAGCTCCTCGACCACCAGGCGCGCCAAACTGGTCGCGACGTGCTGCCCCATCTCGGCCTTGGTGATGTGCACGGTGACGGTGCCGTCGATGGCGATGGCATACCACATGGTCGGCTCGAAGCCACCTGCCGCCAGCGTCTCGCTGGTCGAGTTCCCGGTACTGGCTGCCGCCCAGGATACGCCGGAAACACCGAAGGCCATCATCGCGGAACCGGCTACGCTACCAATCAGGAAACCACGCCGCGTGATACCGCTCTGGCCCGGCTTGTGCTGCGCTGCAGCCTGTTCGCGCTGGTGCTTGGCCAGCGTATCTTCAAACCTTGCCATGAGACGACTCCTCGGCGGTAGAACGGATAGCGCTCTCATCGACAGAGGCGGTAGCACGCGGATCAAAGCTGCCCACACCGGCAGTCGCCGCCGTGGCGTCGGTCTGCTGACCGCTCGTCTGAGCAGTGGCACGTTCATTGGCGATGTTGGCGGCACGCTTCACGGCACGGTGGATACGCACGTAGGCCATGCAGCGACACAGGTTGCCGGCCATGGCGGCGGTCACCTGTTCATCGGTGGGGTTCGGCGTGTGCTTGAGAAAGTCGGCGGCCTGCATGATCTGACCGGACTGGCAGTAACCGCATTGCGGCACCTGCTCTTCGACCCAGGCCTGCTGGAGCGGATGATCGTCGTTGTCGGCCAGCCCCTCGATGGTGACGATATCGCCACCTTCGGCCGCCAGCACCGGCAGTACGCAGGTGCGCGCCGCAGTGCCGTTAAGATGCACGGTACAGGCGCCACACTGGGCAATGCCGCAACCGAACTTGGTTCCGGTCAGACCGAGATGCTCGCGCAGCACCCACAGTAGTGGGGTTTGCGGGTCGACCTCGAGACTGACGGCCTTGCCGTTCAGAGTAAAGTTGGCCAAGGGGCTTCTCCTCAGGAGCGTGAAACAAAAACGTGAAATCAGGCAGCCACATCGTCCGCGACACTTTTCGCAGTCAGAGATGTACCCGGACAGACATGGGGGACAAAACGGTCATACCTCGATGACGATGTCATCGGGCATGCATCAAAGCGCATATCGAGACTATCGAGCTGCTGAGCATCGGTGTCAGGAAACCGACGACGCACAGCATGTCCATCAGCTCAGGCAACACCTCGGCAGCGGAATTCTACAGACCCTCGACTGCCGGTGGGGATGCGTGGCAGGCAACAGTGTGATGCCTGCCACGCAGAATACCCAACGCAAGACGCCACCCCGCTGTTCCGCGAGATGGCGTCTTGCGTCTCATGCTGCCCAGTATAGCGGCTGAGGCGAGCGAACATGTAGAAGCTGTACAAGAAACTGCGTAAAAACCGCGGTATCTCGAGACAAGAGCCGCTACCGTCAAGACTGTCAGTACGTCAGATACGTCGCGTGGAGGTATCGAGCAACAGACTCAAGCGACAGACATCCTGTCTTGCCAATACCGCATGAAGGCCAGCAGCCAATGCGTCATCACCACGCTGTCTGGCTCGACGCTCAATGAGGCCTCGCCCTCGCGTACGCGATGCTCGCCGATACGCTCACGCCGCAGCTGCATCAGATCACGCGAGTAGCCGGGACTGAATTCCGGATGTCCCTGCACCCCCAGACAGCTGCCGACTTCCAGCAGGTAGTAAGCACAGAAGCTGCTGTCGGCGAGTACCTGAGCGCCCTCGGGCAGCTCTGCCACCTGATCCTGATGACTGACGACCAAGTCCAGCCCCGACTGGGCCGGCTGCATCCACGGGCGCTGCTCTCGCACGCGGTTGAACGACAGGCCGACGCCCCAGCCACGCGCATGCTGCTCCACGCGACCACCCAGCGCCTTGGCGATCAACTGATGGCCAAAGCAGATACCCACCAGTGGTATCTGCGCCGCGTGCACCTGCCGCACGAACCCACACAGCCCCTCAACCCAGTCGAGACCATCATTGACCCCGCACTGCGAACCGGTGGTCAGCCAGCCATCACAGGCGGAAACGTCATCCGGCAACTCGCCCTCCAGACACCGCCACACACTGAGGCGAATCGACGGATCCACCCGCTTGAGCAGCGTCTCGAACATGGCTGGGTAGTTGCCGTGACGCTCGATCAATGCCGGGTTCACGTCATCGCATTGCAACAAGCCAATATGCATCGCTACCTCCCAAAGCCTCATGGCGCACGGGCCTGAGACACCCTCAAGATGTGGGCCTGAATTGATGTCACCAACCTCGCACCATCGCTCACCAAGCGAACGTATTCCTGCAAGGCTGACAGCGCTGTCGCTTATGCTACCGCTACTGACGTAATCGGGACGCGCCCTTTGATGAGAATAAAGTGAAATACATCGATCACGCGCTAAAGATGATCTTTCGTCCACGGACAGCGGCATAGGCAATCACGATGATAACGACAGAGGTGGGCCAGACATGCAACTGAACTGGAAGGCAGCAATTGCATTGGCCGCGCTGATATTGGCGATCAATACCGGCGCGCGACAGGCAATGGGCTTCATGCTGCCGCCGATGGCGAGCGAACTGACCTGGGGGATGGGTAGCCTGTCCTTTGCGTTGGCCATACAGAATCTGGTATTTGGCCTGTCAGCGCCGATTGCCAGCAAGCTGTCAGATCGCTTCGGCACGCTGAGCATCTTCCTGGTCGGCAGTCTGTGCTACGCGGTGGGCATGGGCATCACTGCCATCTGGCCAACGCCGACGGTGTGGATGCTGGGGGCCGGGGTCCTGGCCGGCATCGGCATCGGGGCCACCACCTTCCCGCTGGTGCTGGCAGCCGTCACTCGCGTGGTACCGATCGAACATCGGGGGCTGGGGCTGGGCATCGCCTCTGCCGGTGGCTCGCTGGGACAGCTGATCTATTCCGTCGCCACGCCGATACTGGTACTGATCGACTGGAAGGTCGCGATGTTAGCACTGGGCGCAAGCTGTCTGTTGTTGATTCCGCTGGCGCTCCCCCTGCTGCGTCGGCCGGCACCCGGCAGCCAGCCAGAACTTGAAGACCTGCCCATCGAGTGTCCGCTATGGCAAGACCGCCGCTTTCTGGCGCTGGCCGGCGGCTTCTTCGTCTGCGGCGTGCATGTCGCCTTCATCGCCACTCACCTGCCCAACTTCGTGGTCGCCTGCGGGCTGCCGCTGAACGTGGCAGGCAATACCCTGGCCATCATCGGGGCGCTCAACATCGCCGGTACCATCTGTTTCGGTGCCTGGGGCGGACGGCGTCACCCACCGCAGCTGTTGATGCTGATCTATCTGTGCCGCGCAGCCCTGGTGATGGCGATGGTGGTCATCCCGCCAACCAGCGCCCTGCTTTACACCTTCGGCGCGATCATGGGCGTGCTGTGGCTGTCCACGGTGCCGTTGACCAGTCAGGCGGTCGCGCTCTACTTCGGTCAGAAGCGTCAGGCCTTCGTGTTCGGCATGGTACTGGCGGCCCACCAGATGGGCGCTTTCCTCGGCGCATGGGGCGGTGGCGTGGTCTATCAGATGACCGGCAGCTATGACCTGCTGTGGATCTCCAGTGGCGTCTTGGGCCTACTGGCAGCGCTTGTTCATTGGCCGGTGCGTCATGAACCCAGAAGAGTCTTGCAGCCCCAACTGGCATGAGTGAATGAGCGAGCGATAGATGTTAGCCACGAAAAAGCCCCCATCGGCATCCGGTGGGGGCTTTTTTCTGATAGCGACGCTCGGCTCACGCGCTCAGCGCTGGAAGGCGTACACGCTGCCAACCTTCAATAGCTGCGTCAGCTCATCAAGTGCGGTGAGTGTCTCTTCCGCCAGTCGTGGATCTGCCAGATCAGCCGGTGTCAGGCTGTCGCGGTAATGACGATTGACCCAGCCGCTCAGCTCGCCGTGCAAGGTGTCATTCATCAACACGCGGCCTGAGAGTGCTGCGCGCTCGGCATCACTCAGCACGACACGCAGACGCAGACATGCCGGGCCACCGCCATTGCGCATGCTCTGCTTGACGTCTTTCACCAACACTTCGCCAATGGGATTCGGCCCCGCCAGAATTGCACTCTGCAGCGCATTCCACACCGTTTCATTCTCCTGACACTCACCCGGCACCACCAGCGTCATGCTGCCATCGTCGTTGGAGAGCAGCTGCGAGTTGAACAGATAGGACGACACGGCGTCCTCGAGACTGACCGCCTCCACCGGGACGCGTATCGGTATCAGCGGCGTGGAAAGCTTGGCGCGAATCTCGTCGAGTACCGCCTCCTCATCGCGGAAGGCCAGCTCGTGGTAGAACAGCACCGAGCCATTGCCTACCGCAATCACGTCGTTGTGAAAGACACCTGCATCAATGGCATCCGGATGCTGCTGCGCGAACACGGCCTGAGCGTCGCTCACGCCATGCTGACGTGCCACGGCCTGGCTGGCTTCCAGTGTCTGGCGTGCTGGATAGCGGTGTGGCTCGACACCATCGCCACCGAAGGCCTGACGGCCATAGACGTAGAGGTGCACGCCCGGCCCGCCATGGCCATCGCACAGCCGCGTGTGATTGGCCGCGCCTTCATCGGAAAACGCGGGAGTGGCAGGCAGTGCGGCGTGATGCGCAAAGTGAGCATCATCGGCAAAGATGGCCCCCAGAATACGTCCGGTGGTCGCGGGCTCCAGATAGCGGTGGAAACTCGACTGCAGATTGGCGGGCGTGAAATGCACCCGCCCATCACCACTGTCGCGTGATGGCGTGACGGTAGCGGCATTCGCCGTCCACATGCTGGAAGCGGAGCACACCGCGCGCAACAGCTGTGGCGCCTGCTCACTGGCGGCCTTCAAGACGTCGGCATTGCTACCGCTGAAGCCCAGGTCCCGCAGCGCGCCGAGATCCGGGCGCTGCTGCGGCAGCAGAACCCCCTGTGCATAACCCAGATCCGCCAACGACTTCATCTTGTCCAGGCCTTGCAGGGCTGCTTCACGTGGATTGGAGGCTAGGCCGCCATGACGCATCGACGCCACGTTGCCGTGGGCCAACCCGGCGTAATTGTGCGTCGGGCCGACCAGGCCATCAAAATTCACTTCACGAAAGCCCGCGATCACGCGAGAGGCATCAGACATGGATCTCTCCTGACACGACGCCGCGGCGCCATGCTCATCAATGGGGGGTTATGGCGCTCTCAGGCCACCCTCGGCACACATTCACTTCGAGTCGTATTCGCCTCGAGTCACAGACGAATACCGGCGGGCAACGTATCCGGCAGCACCAGACTATCCGCTTCCATGGAGGCAACCGGATAGCTGACGTAGTCGGCCGCGTAATAGGCGCTGGGACGATGATTGCCGCTATCGCCGATACCACCGAAGGGAGCATCACCGGAGGCGCCGGTGGTCTGACGGTTCCAGTTGACGATGCCCGCGCGGATACGCAGCAGGAAGTCATCCCAGTCAGCACGCTCACCCCCGATCAGCCCCGCCGACAGGCCGTAGCGGGTATCGTTGGCCAATGCGAGAGCTTCATCCCAATCCTGATAACGATGCACCTTGAGTAGCGGACCGAAGAATTCTTCATCCTCAAGTGTCAGGCCAGTGACATCGATAAGCGCTGGGCTGAGCAGGCTGGTGCCCTCCGCCACACGCTGCATGCGCACGATGACATTGCCACCCAGCGCTTCAAGATCACTCTGGGCCTTGAGCAAACCATCAGCGGCCGCCACGCTGGCCAAACCACCGTAGAACGGGGTGTCTTCATCAAACTGACCGCCCACGCGCAGCTCGCGCAGGGCCGTGGCCAGGGCCTCGATGAGACGATCACCGACCTCACCCACCGGCACCATCAGACGGCGCGCACAGGTACAGCGTTGGCCACCGGAGGCAAATGCCGATTGGATGATGGCAAGCACGACTGCCGCTTCATCCTGCACGTCGCGCACCACCAACGGGTTGTTACCGCCCAGCTCAAGCGCCAACAACTTGCCGACCTGACCCGCAAACTGACGATGCAGTAACTTGCCGACCTTGGCGCTGCCGGTGAACAACAGTCCATCGATGCCTTCGGACTGGGACAGCGCCTGGCCTACCTCTGCCGCGCCCTGCACCAGATTGATCACGCCTGCCGGCAAGCCGGCGGCCTCCCAGCATTGCAGGGTGAGATCAGCGGTGGCTGGGGTCAGTTCAGAGGGTTTGAACACGCAGGTATTGCCCGCCAGCAGCGCAGGCACCATATGCCCGTTGGGCAGATGGCCCGGGAAGTTGTAGGGGCCGAAGACCGCCATCACGCCATGCGGACGATGGCGCAGCACCGCCTGGGTGCCAGCGACATCCTTGCTACGCTCGCCGGTACGCTCGTGATAGGCCTTCACCGAAATCGCGATCTTGGCCATCATTGCGCCGACTTCGGTGCGCGCTTCCCAGAACGGTTTGCCCGTCTCGCTGGCAATGCTGGTCGCCAGGGCTTCACGGTGTTGCTCCAGCTGCTCGCGGAAGCGCTCCACCACGACCAGTCGTGCCTCAAAGCCGAGCTTCGCCCACGCAGGGAATGCCTGCCGCGCGGCTGCGACAGCATGCTCGACCTGGTCTGCACTGGCAGCCTGTGCTTCCCACAACGGTGCGTGAGAGACAGGGTCAGCCTTGGCAAAGGAAGCCGCTTTACCCGGCAGCCACTCACCACCGATGTAAAGCTGCTGACGCACAGCGAGCGTGGCAGAAGTCGAAGTCGTATCGGTCATGGCTTGCCTCATGGAGATGGCGCGTCGCCGAAGCGACGCTGACGAAAGGGGGACGAGGTGGTGGGTGTACCTCCCCGTGAAAGTCGGTGTGAAGGCCGATGCCTGAATCAACCCGAGAACAGAGAAGAGCCCGTGCGAATCTCAGCCGGCCAGCACGCGCAGGTAATCTCCCGCGGCAACCGCTAGCCGCCCAGCTTCATCACGATGGAGGCGAACATGGCATTCGCCATCGTCATCCTGCGTGACACCATGGCTGATCCAGCTGGCGCGGAAGTCCGCCATTGAGGTAGTGGACGCCATGATGGAGGGCCGTTCAGTTGCGGGGGCATTGCCTTCTATCAGCTCGACGCGGGCCAGCTGACTGTCACGCACGGCGCGCACATCATCGATATAGGCTTCCACTGTCGGCCCGCCATCGAAGATGTCGACGTAACCTTCCCAGCGCAGCCCTTCCTTCTTGAGCATCGCCACTGCCGGCCGAGTGTGCTCGTGCACCTGGCCGATGGCAGCGCGAGCAGGCTCGGACAGGAACGGCGTGTAGATGGGAAACTTGGGCATCAGCTCGCCGATGAAGCTCTTCTGGCCCATGCCGGTGAGGCGATCGGCCTCTTCGAAATCCATCGGGAAGAAGTGGCTGCCCAGGCACTCCCAGAAAGGACTACGCCCTTCGGGGGTAAATACGCCACGCATCTCGGCCAGCACCTTGTTCGGAAATACCTCACGAAACTGAGCCATGAACAACCAGCGCACCTTGGAAAGCAGCGCACCATTGCGATCACGTCGCCAGTCTTCACGCAGAAACAGCGAGCAGACTTCAGCGTTACCAGTGTGGTCCGAACACAACGTCAGGGTGTCCAGGGTGCGATGGAGATTCAGCTGCACCGAGGAGTGCGCCAATGACCCCAGCCGGTAGTGATAGAACGGTGCATCGCTGCCGACACAGGCTTCGATGGCGCAACACCCGGCGATACTGCCGTCGCTGTCGTCTTCCAGCACGAAGAAGTAAAGTCGGTCTTCGGACTTTTCGCGGGCCTCGAAGGCCGCCAGCGTGCGTTCTATCTTGGCGATCAGAAATTCATGATTGTCGGGAAGCGAGGTGAAACCGACGCCAGTTTCGCGCGCCAATACCTTCAGCCCTTCAATATCGTGTCGGGCAATCGGACGAATACGCATCACAGCTCTCCTTCGTCGACAGCCGGCAACGGCATCGGCACTGCCAAGACGGCACGCCCTTCTTCCACACCCAGTATTTCGGCCTGCTCTGGCGTCAGCATCAGCTGCCCTGTCGGCGTCAGTGCATAACGCGCCAGTACGCAACGGAACCCGCCCAAGTGCTGATTGGCAACCATCGCTGGCACCGCATCCGGCAAGCTTTCTGCAGGACGGATACGCACTGGATGCCAACCACAATTCGCGAAGGTGTGCAGGCGTTCACGTTCAGCCAGCAGCAAGGGTCCGGCATCAAAGATGTCGACATGGCGTGAGCGCGAGAAGCCCTCCGCCAGCATCTCTTGCATGGCATATTCGTGGCGCTGGTTCTCACGCCCGATGGCGGCGCGCGCCTGCGGCGTGAGCAACGGCAGATAGAGCGGAAACGGTGGCATCACCTCGGCAATGAAACTCTTGGAGCGTATGCCTGCCATCTGATTGATTTCATTGAAATCACGATCAAAGAAATGCTGGCCAACGCTATCCCAGAACGGACTGATCTGACACCCGTCACGCATTTCCAGATAGCCCGGAAAAGCCACCGCCAGCTCACTGGCGAAACGCTCGGGATACTGAGCGATGAACATCAAGCGCGCACGTCGCAGCAAGCTGTCGGCATCTGTCTCGCGATAGCGGGCATCCAGCGACAAGGCACACAGCAGCGTCGCGTCCGAGACCTCATGAGACAGTGCCAGTGTCTGCACTTCATGGCGGACATTGAGCTGCTGGGAGGCGTGAATCAGCGTTTCCTGGCGGTAGGTGTAATAAGCCTCGCGCGCGCCTGCCTCGGCGCGCAGAGAGGCAGTGCCTACCACTTCTTGCGTTTCAAGATCTTCCAACACGAAACAGTAGGTTTCATCACCCGGGAAATCGATCTCGGCACGTAGACTGCGCTGGGAGCGCGTAATGCGCTCCTCAAGACGATCACGATGTGGCGGCAGATTGGTCAGTCGTGGCGTTGCCGTCGCCGCGAGCCGCTCAAGTGCAAGCAGATCGCGACTCTCGGCAGGACGCACGACCAGCATCGGCGCACTGTTCATGCCGATGCAGTGCCAGAGACAAAGTTCGCCACGGCGAGTTCGAGTTTATCGAGCCCACTCTGGATCTCGTCTTCACTGATCACCAGTGACGGTGCGAGACGCAACACGTCAGGACCGGCGATCAGCACCATCAGGCCTTCCGCCATCGCCAGATTCAGGATGTCCTTGGCGCGCCCTGCATAGCCTGGCGCCATCTCGGCACCGATCAGCAAGCCCATGCCGCGCACTTCCTTGAAAACGCCGTGATGATTGCCGATGGCTTCAAGTCCCTTGCGCAGCAGCTCGTGACGATACGCAACACCGGCGAGCACTTCGGGGGTGTCGATGGTTTCCAGCGCCGCGAGACCGACGGCACAGGCCAGCGGGTTGCCGCCATAGGTGGAACCGTGCGTACCGATGGCCATCGCCGGCGCGATACGGTCAGTCGTCAGCATTGCGCCCAACGGGAAGCCGCCACCGATGCCCTTGGCAGTGGTCAGGATGTCCGGCACCACGCCAAAGTGCTCATAAGCGTAGAGACGGCCAGTACGACCGGCACCACTCTGCACTTCATCAAAGATCAACAAGGCATCGTGCTGGTCACACAGTTCACGCAGGCCCTCAAGGAAGGATTGATCCCCTGGAATGATGCCGCCCTCACCCTGCAGCGGCTCGACGATGATGGCGCAGGTATCGTCGTCCATCAGCTCACGCACGGAGTCGAGGTTGTTGAATTCCGCGTGCAGGATGCCCCCCGGGATCGGACCGAAGCCCTGAGAGTACTTGGGCTGTCCGCCGACGCTGACGGTGAAGAAGGTGCGACCATGAAAAGACTGACGGAAGGAGATGATCTTGTCCTTCTTCTCGCCATGCTCGTTGTAGGCGAAGCGACGGGCCAGCTTCAGGGCAGCTTCGTTGGCTTCCCCACCGGAGGAGCAGAAGTAGACCTTGTCGGCGAAGGTGCGCTCGGTCAGCGCCTTGGCCAGCGCCAGCGCAGGCTCATTGGTATAGACATTGGACAGGTGCCAGACCTTGTCGGCCTGATCCTTCAGCGCCTTGACCAATGCCGGGTGGCAGTGGCCCAGAGAGGTGACAGCGATACCGCCCGCGAAATCGATGTACTCACGACCCTCCTGATCCCACAGACGGCTACCCTCACCGCGCACCGGAATGGCAGCCTGGGGTGCGTAGTTAGGCACCATGGCATGATCGAAATCGGCACGGGTCAGCTGGGTCATCGTCTCTTCCTCATCGCAGGGTCGGACCGGGGCGCTGATGGCACACAGCAATCCCTCGGGCTATGACACTCGAGTATAGGGAGACAACGTGACAATGACTTTCAGGGAAAGGACGGCGACTTATGTCAGGTGACGGCTTTTACCTGCAAGACGACCCATTATCTGCAATACGACCAATCAGCCGTGCTGAATGAGACGTTCGTCGCGGGGGCTGCGCCCGAAATGATTGCGGAAGGCAGTGGAGAAATGGGCGGCGCTGGAGAAACCCGTCGCCAGCGCGATCTCACCAATCGGCTGATCGCTCTCACGCAATAGCTGACGCGAACGTGCAAGGCGCAGGTCGAGATAGTAGCGACTGGGTACGGACTGCAGGTGCTTCTTGAACAGCCGCTCCAGCTGACGCCGCGAGATACCGAGATGCTCGCCGATCTCGTGCGTGGTAAGCGGCTCCTCGATATTGGCTTCCATCAGCGTGACGGCCTCGACCAACGGCTGCGGCGCGTGAGCAAAGCGGTTCTTGAGCGGCACATGCTGTGGCTCATCGGCCAGGCGAATACGCTCACAGACGAAGTGCTCCGATACCTTCTCGGCCAGCTTGCGGCCGTGATGCTGCGCGATCAACGTCATCATCATGTCCATCGCCGCGGTACCGCCACCACAGCTCAGGCGGTCCCGGTCCAGCTCATAAAGCTGATGAGATACCCGTACCTGTGGGAAATCACGCCGAAAGGACTCTGAACGCTGCCAGTGCACAGTAACGCGATAACCATCGAGCAGGCCGGCGCGCGCCAGCTCCCGCGTGCCGGTAGAGATCCCCCCCAATGTCACACCGCGTTCAGCGAGTCGCTTCAGCCATGTCAAGAGAGTGGGATCAGTGGCCATCACTGGCAGTCCGCCTTCACCGACTGGCTGACCACCACACACAAATAACGTGTCCAGATGGCGGGCATCGCTAGCTACCAGACTATCAGGCGCTAACGAGAGCCCAGCCGCCGAGGTAACGCCGCGCCCGTCGATGCCAAAGGTGACGGCGCGATAGAGCGTCTGCCCTGCAAGCTGATTAGCCACCTGCAGAGGCTCCAGCGCACAGGCCTGAGACAGTAATGAAAAGCCGGGCAGCAGGACAAAGCCAATCTGGCGCTGCTGCGCCTTGGGAGAAACCAGTGCATCCACAGGCATGGGAATCCGTCAGGGTCCTTCAGGGGCTGTCATGAGGGAGAACGCCATATTGTGCCACGCCTGCCCCGCCCTGCGCGTCGCAAGTGAGTCAGCGAGTGAAAATCGACGATCCATGATCGAAAACGCCACCCCGAAGGGTGGCGCTTCATTACACCGCACCAAGTGCGGCTCGCGCATTGCTTCTGCGCGTCCTGTCTCTCAATCAATTACATCTGAACCACATCGAATTCGACATCAGTGGCGACATCAACATCGTAGTCAACATCATCTCGCGTGAAGCCGAACAGCTTGAGGAATTGCTGCTTGTAGCTGGCATAGTCTGTGATATCGAACAGATTGTCGCTGGTGACCTTCGGCCACAGTTCCTGACAGGCCTGCTGAACGTCATCACGCAGCTCCCAATCGTCCAGGCGCAGACGGCCAGACTCATCGGTCACGATATCACCGTCACCGTAGAAGCGATCAGCGTAGAAGCGGTTGAGCTGCTCGATGGTACCTTCGTGCAGGCCCTTCTCCTTCATGATCTTGTAGACCATCGAGATATACAGCGGCATGACCGGAATCGCGGCGCTCGCCTGAGTCACCACGGACTTGAGTACGGCGACGTGTGCGCGTCCACCACGAGCAGAAAGCTTGTCGTGAATGCTGCCAGCAGCGCGGTCAAGATCTTCCTTGGCGCGACCCAGTGCACCATGCCAATAGATCGGCCAGGTGATTTCGGTACCGATGTAGCTGAAGGCCACTGAGCGAGCACCTTCGGCCAGCACACCAGCCTCGTCCAGCGCCTGCATCCACAGCTCCCAATCCTGACCACCCATCACGGTGACGGTATCGTCGATTTCCTGCTCGGTAGCAGGTTCGACTTCCGCCTCGATGATGACATCCTTGTTGGTGTCGATGGCAGTTGCGCGGTAGGTCTCACCAATCGGCTTGAGCACGGAACGCTTGAGCTCACCGCTGTCCGGCATCTTGCGCACCGGAGAGGCCAATGAGTAGATGACGAGATCGACTTCGCCCATGTTGGCCTTGATCAGCTCGATGGCCTTGGCGCGCGTCTCGTGGGAGAAGGCGTCGCCATTGATCGCCTGGCTGTAGAGGCCTTCAGCCTTGGCGAACTTGTCGAAGGCGGCAGAGTTGTACCAGCCCGCGGTGCCGGCCTTCTTCTCGGTACCCGGCTTCTCGAAGAAGACACCCAGGGTGTCAGCGCCGTAACCGAACGCTGCCGTGATACGCGCCGCGAGGCCGTAACCACTGGAGGCACCAATCACCAGCACCTTCTTCGGACCGCCGTCACGCTTGTCACCGACGGTCTTGCGGGTGATGGCGATCTGTTCGGCAACGTTCTGCTCGCAGCCCTTGGGATGAGTAGTGGTGCAGATGAAGCCGCGAACCTTGGGTTTGATGATCACGTAAAAACCTCGTTTGCTGTTGGCCCGGCGTGTACCCGCCGATGCTGATACCCGCTCCGCGATAGCGGCAACTCATGGCTGCCTGCCGATATCGGAGCGTATCGTGAGTATGGCGTTCGAATCGGATAAAACCGGCATTGAAACCAGCTTCTGGGCGCTATTCTAGCGATTGTCGGCCACGCTGTCCGCCCCGACCACGCTATCCACCTCAGTCCAGTGAACAACTGGAGCCAGGTAGGGCCGCTGCCGTATCATGATGTTCTTCTCTTCGTATTCGTCTGACGTCCATTCGTGCCTGGCATGCTGGACCCCGGCTTCAGGATGTCCCGCCATGAACGATCACCTCGCACCCGATGTAGCAGCCCTGCTCGAACGCCGCCAGGATGTCTGGCTGGCGTTGTCGCCACTCTGGCTGGAACGCGATCCACGTGAAGCCGATTATCAGCACATGGCGGAGGTCGTCGAGGCGCAAGGCATCGGCTTTCGCGAACTCGAGCAACTTTATCGACTGGAAATGGCACCGGTGCTGGTACGTGAACAGGTCGGCATGACGCCCAACTTCAAGGGCTTCGACGACAGCCGTCTATTGTCACGCTTATTGCAGCACACCCATCGCTTGAGTCGCGGCCGTCGCCTGTTCTGGCTCCTGTTTTCGGGCCTTGCCACCATGCCCAGCCGTCACCGTTACGGCAACCTGATCGAAATCCTCTACTTGCGGGGCAATACGCCAGAGTAGTCCGTCAAAAGGATGTCGCAAGGAATCAGTATTGCCGAAGCTGCGCTCGACCTGACATCGCTCAACCGTATACCTGCCACGCAATATCAACAGCAAAAACGCACAGCGCCCCGTGATCTTGAGGTCACGGGGCGCTGTGCGTTTTCATACCTGCCTGTCATGACTGCCATCCAGCTCAAGGGCGCTTACGCAAGGGGACTCTGAGCACGCCATCTGCCCGACGTTTCTGCCAATCAGTCAAACTTGATAGTCCTCGACTGTCACTGATCCGCTCCCCGCCTTCAAGTCGCTTGCTCATCCACAATGCACTGCCATTGAAGCTGTAGATGGGCAGTAGATCCGTCCGCTCGCTAGCCGGCAAGATTGAGCTATTCAGATTATCGAGCACATCAGGATTGCGCGTATTCGCCGCCTGATAGGTCACCACCATATGAAACTGATTGAGACGCAACGCCTTGACGTAATGCAGACGAAGCGAGCTCTCAGGCACATCCAGCTCGCGCAGTGTCAGGTATTTCGCCATCGCAAAGTCATCGCAATCACCGGCACCGGCACCCAGGAACTCCTGCGGCGTTGCCCAGTAATCCTTCCGACCCCAGACACTGATGTCATCGGTGAAACGCAGGCGATTGAAGAAGTCATTCACTTCTCTCAACTGGCGCCTCACCGGTACACCCTCAAGGCGATTCATCAACTGATGCCACTGCTGCACACGTGTCCAGCCGCCAGAGCCGTATATCTCGATAAAGCGTCGCGCATCAACCGCTTGCGCCAGGCCCGCTCCTACCAAGAGAGACAACCACAGCCAGACCACCAGTCCCTTCCACCAGCGACGATGAGTCATGACGAGGCATCCTTTGCCACTCAGCGAGTATTTCTTTCCATGACATCAACGGCAGGCGATACGTAACCCTGATAACCATCAGCACCGACAGACATGACACGTGCCTGGTCCGCTGTGGACTCAACACGCGTGACAATGACCTTGGATTCAACCTGATGCGCCGTCATGCACAGACTCTGCAGTAGCTCGGTATCGACATCTTCACGCTTGAAGAACGCCTGATCGATCTTGACGTAATCCGGGCGTAGTGCAGACAAATACTTCAACTCCTTCAACTCACGTGCAAAGCGATCGATACCGCCACGTGCACCTAGTCGACGTGCACGACGGAACAGCGTCTTGACGCGCTCTTGATACCGCAGCGCAATACTCTCTGACACTTCGATATCGAGGCGCTGACAGACACTCGGATGCGCACTCAACCAGTTGAGCAACCCGACGAAACTAGCCTCGTCATCAAAGGTTTCTCGCGTCAGGTTGAGAGCCAGACGTGGCGCTTGAATCCTGTCGATATGCATCGCCAGCCATTCCAGTGCTCGCAGATCGAAGCGCGCCCCAATACGGAAGTGACGGATAACCGGCAGGAAATCACCAGCCCGATGTAGCTCATCTCCTTCGCGCAGGCGTGCGAACAACTCTCGATGTAGCTCGGTGCCATCATTCAGCAATACAGGCTGCGCCACGAAATCGAGTCCATTGTCAGCGTCCAGCGCCGTTTCGATGACATCCCGCCATTCGCCACGCGGACGGGCCTGGCCACCCTCCGGTGCCAGCCCGACTTCACTGCCCTCTTCAATAGCCTGCAGCAGCGTGGCATCGGCAATCGTGTACATCTGCGTACGCAGCATGCCCGGCTCACGTCGAACTGCACCGATGGCACAGCTGATATACGGGGTTTCAGCCAGTGGGTTGGCATCCAGCAAGCTATCAATATCGCCTGCCAACTCACCCAGGAAAGTCCGGAGGGTGGCTTCATCAACTTCCGGCAACAACAACCCGAAATCATAGTTACCCAAGCGTGCAGCAACGATCGGCTCGCCTTCGAGCTCACACTGCTCAAGGGTCTGAGCAATTCCGCGAATCAAGGCATCACGCCCTTTATAACCCTGCTCGTGATAGACCTCTTCAATGTGTGCAGCGCGCAGCAAGACAAAGCTTCCACCCAGTGGTTCGCTCAGCCATTCATCGACGGCACGATTGAGATAACCACGATTGCCAAGCCCAGACACCGAATCCTGCTCAGCTTGGCGCTGGAGACGCGCCAATTGCGCAGCTTGTGCCTCGAACTGGGTCTGCAGCCGCTGCCCAAGACGATTGACCGCTGAGGTAATCCCCTTGAGTTCCGCGACACTCGTCTCTTCCAGCGGTGCATCAAAACGCTGGGTTTCCATCTCATTGAGGCGATTGGATAGACGATCGAGCGGTCGCAGCAAACGTCTCATCACCACGGAGGCGATCAGCAAGCAAAATAGCCCACCCAATAACAGCCAAAGCCCGAGGCGCTTGGCTAACGCCCAGAGCTGATCATGCCCTTGAGCAGGCTCGCCCGTCAGACTGATGGTTCCCAGCGATGCCCAGCCACCAGGCAATTCACGACTTACCGTTTCCACCTGGATGGGTATCATTTCACGGAACCACTCAGGGGCCAGACTCTCACGCTCAATATCAAACGCAATGGGCGCGGGTATCGCAACACTTTCCAGTCGAACATCCCGGACGTATCCACCATCCAGGGTGGCACGAATCAATGCTTCTGCACTGGCCGCATCACCAAGCTCAACATGCGGCACCAGTGCAAGACTCAAGCTCTGGGCAAGGTTCGAGAGTTCGACTCGCTGTCGTTCGGCCAGTGCATCTCGGGTGTTGTTGACCTGAATGAAGAAGATACCGAAGGAAAAGACCAACAGTAGCAACAACATCAAGGTAAACAGGCGGCGCGAAAGACTCATCTGATTTCCTCATCAGCCGTCGGCATATGGGCCACGGCACCACTTGTCAAAGTGACACCGTGAGTCACTCAGCCCTGTTGTTGGACTGGCACGGAAACACTCATGGAATCCAGTAATGCCCCGGTCGCGGACAGCAGGCGATAGTTGGCAGTTTCCAGATCAAATCGAGCACGAATCAGATTCTGCTGCGAGGTGAAAAGCTCACTCTCGCTGTCCAGTAGATCCAGCAACGTACGACGGCCGATATCGAACTGCTTGCGATAGCTCTCACGCGTATCCGTGGCTGCACGCACGTAGCTTTCGAGATAATCGATCTGACGTTTGAGGTTCTCGCGGGCATTCCAGGCCAGACGAATTTCGTCACGGACATCACGTACGACACGATCATTATCGTGCTCGACGGTTTCCAGTGCCGCCTGACGACCGCGAATTTCAGACTGGTCACGTCCGCCGCGATAAAGGTTGTAACTCATGACTAGCTCAACGCTCCAGTCATCGTCTCCACTATCTTCCTGATCGTAATCATCATTCAGCGTGCGATTACCTTCGAGGCTGAATTCCGGATAGTAATCGCCCTTCTCAGCATTCACTTCATGACGTGCGGCATCGATGGACACTCGTGCCGACGCCAATAGCGGATTACGCTGATTGGCTTGCTCGTAGGCACTATCAACATCAGCACTGATCAGGCTGGTATCAATCGTTGGCAAGCTCAATTCAGACGGTTGCTCACCGACCAGACGCAGATAGGCTGAACGCGAGTCTTCAAGATTGTTCTGTGCCGACAGTACGCTGGCTTCTGCATTGGCCAGGCGACCATCTACCTGACGTACATCACTACGCGCACCAAGACCGGAATCAGCCCGACGTCCGATATCGCTGGAGATACGCAGGTGAGCATCGAGATTCGCTTGTGAATACTTGAGGATCAGCTCATCACGCATGACCTCCAAATAGGCACCAGAGGTATCCAGTGCAATATCGTTGGCTTCTGCAGCGACTTGAAGACGCTGATAATCGGCTTCCGTTTCTGCCTGACGAATCCGCTCCAACGTTGTGTCGCCATCCCACAGCAACTGGCGAATGGTCAGATCAAGACGGCGATAGTCATGCCAATCATCGTAATCCGTGGAATTATCGCTTTCCGCATCAAACTTGCCGTAGCCCAGTCGCGCAGTTAGATCGACCGTCGGGCGATAGGCACCACGCTGGGTTTCAGCCTCTTCAAGACGCTGGATGTGGCGTGAAACCTGAAGGCGCGTACGCGGATTATCCATCACCGCCTTCGAGACAGATTCTTCCAGTGTCAATGCCGATGCCTGAACGCTGACGCTAACCCCTGCTATAACGCTTAGCGCCAAGAGTGTCTTTTTCATTATGATTTATCCTTTAGCACATCTTGCCCTTGATCAACGTTCACGCAAGGCACCTTGCCTGGCGCGCAAAATTGGTTTCATCAGATATTGCAGTACGGTTTGCTCACCAGTGATGACATCGACACTGGCCTGCATGCCCGGAATAATCGTGAGGGGGTCTGCTTCGGTGCCAAGATGATTGAACTCAGTCAATACCTTGATCTCGTAGAAGCTATTGCCCTCCTCATCCTGCACGGTGTCCGCACTGATTTGCTCAACCTTGCCCTCAAGACCACCGTATATGGTGAAGTCATAGGCCGATAGCTTGACTACCGCAGGCTGCCCAATTCTCAGGAAGCCAATGTCTTTGGGTGCTACCCGAGCTTGAACCAGCAACTGATCTTCGATGGGAACGATCTCCATCAAATCTTCACCAGGCTCAATCACGCCGCCAATAGTATTGATATTCAGCGTTTTAATGGCGCCCTGAACCGGAGAAGTCACCAAAGTACGATCAAGACGGTCCTGAAGACTGGTACGCCCTTCACGTAAACGACCAAGATCTGCCTGAGTTTTGGCAAGTTCATCTGCCGCACGCGAGCGGAACTCCTGCGCAACACCAACGCGATTTGAAATCGCTTCATCCAGTTCGGACTGTTTACCAGGCACCGCGATACGCGCTGATTCAAGATCACCACGCAGGTCATTCACCTCGCGCTGAATCTTGAGTAAATCGACTTGAGACACCACCCCTTCACGCACGAGTGGTGCTGTCATGCCCAGCTCACGTCGTGAGAGCTGGTAGCTGCGATCAAGGCTATTGATACGAGACTTCAGCTCTCGAAGCTCCTGCTCTTTCTGAAGAATCTGCTCTCGTGAGCCATTCAACCCGCTATTCAATTGGTTGAGGTGCGTACGATATGCAGTCATGGCGCGAGACACCAACGCCGGGCTTCGTGCCTTGAAATCATCATCAAATGGCAATGCCGTATTATTCACCACCACTTGACTCTTCCAGTCAGGGGCAGAGGCATCAACCTCGATGGAGGATAGCTCGGTATCGTATTGCATGATGGTCGCTTGCAGGCCATCAAGCGTCGATACCCTCTCCCGTAAATCAGAGCCAGCACTCGTATCATCGATCCGAAGCAGTGGCTCACCCGGTGAGACGATTTGACCTTCCTTGACGTAGATTTCGCGCACGATACCACCTTCAAGGTTTTGCACGACCTGAAGGTGTGTTGATGGCACGACTTTACCGGAACCACGCGTCACGACCTCAAGGCTTGCCTGACTGGACCAGATGACAAATATGGCGATGAAGGCCAGCACCATCCAGATCAGGATGCGTGACTTCCACGGCGTCGCGAGCAATACCGCGGAACTGACATCATCCAGATGGTGAAGATCGCGCTGTTCAATCGGTGCCTTATCAGCCACGTTTCACCTCCTGAGGACGGCCAGCAACACGCCCTTCATTCAGTGCATTTAGCACCTTCTCCTTGGGCCCATCAGCAACGACGCGTCCCGCTTCCATCACGATCACACGATCGACCACGTCCAGCATGCTGCTCTTGTGCGTGACGAGCACCATGGTTTGACTACGTGGCAATGACTTGAGCATGCGTCGCAGACGTAGCTCTGCGCGGTTATCCATATGGGATCCGGGCTCATCCAGCAGCAGTAATGGTGGGCGCATCAGCAGTGCACGTGCCAGCAAGACTGTCTGCCGTTGGCCGCTGGAGAGCATGCGTCCACCCTCACCGACCTGACGATCCAATCCTTCCGGGTGATGGCGTGTGAATTCGGTCACGCCGGCTGCGTCCGCCGCGAGATCAATCTGAATGTCACTGGAATGTGGCTGCCCTAGCGTGATGTTGTCGCGAATGGAACCAAAGAACAGCGCACTATCCTGGCCCGCATGGCCAATGTGGCGACGGACATCAGCAGGATGCAGCTGATTGAGGTCCAGGCCATCGATTCTCACGCTACCGGCGGTAGCGCGATACAGCCCGCAGATCAGGCGCTGCAAGGTACT
The DNA here is from genome assembly GCF_009796845.1 of Cobetia sp. L2A1. Classification (NCBI taxonomy): domain Bacteria; kingdom Pseudomonadati; phylum Pseudomonadota; class Gammaproteobacteria; order Oceanospirillales; family Halomonadaceae; genus Cobetia; species Cobetia sp. L2A1. The sequence continues at coordinate 3,407,072 of NZ_CP047025.1, forward strand.
CTTACCGGCTCCGATACGACCGATGATTGCCACTCGCTCGCCAGGTTCGATACTCAGAGAAATATCCGTCACGGCTGGAGGAGTATTGGGTGCATAGGCAAAGCCAACACGATCGAACTCGATACGCATCTGAAGCTGTTCACGATGCACATAACGGCGATCTTCAGCCTCTTCTGGTAGCGCCATGATCTGATCCAGTGCCCCCATGGCACTTCGCGTCTGCCCGATACGCGTGATCAACAATGCCAGCTGGCCAAGCGGCTGTAGTGCACGCCCGGAGAGCATGACAGCGGCAATCAACCCACCGACAGACAGACGTGCATCAGCAATCAGATAGACCCCGTAAACCACCAGTGCAACGGTAGTTGCCTGAGTGAGCGACATGCTTAGCGAACTGACCGATGTCGTCAGGTTGCGGCTTTTCACTCCCCAATGAGCGATCTGCCCGACGGCACGCTCATAGCGACGCTGGGTTTCTCCCTGAGCATTGGCCAGCTTGAGACTCTCCAGGCCAGATACTGCTTCCACAAGGCGAGCATTGCGCTCTGTCGCCAGGCGTGAGCCTTTCTCGATACTGCTACGAAGTGGTTTCTGAATCGCGAGGCTATAGATCATCAAGATGACCAACGCTGCCAACGGCACAAGTACCAATGGGCCAGCCACAATCCAGATGATCAGCAAGAAGAGCAAGGCAAAGGGCAGATCGACCAGCGTAGATAGCGTTGCAGAGGTGAAGAACTCTCGAATCGAGTCAAATTCTTGCAGGTGCTTGACGTATCCCCCCACTGAACCGGGCCGCGATTCCATCCGCAGATTCATGGTCTTGGCAAACAGCTTCGAAGTCAGCAGCACTTCGGATTTCTTGCCCGCTGTATCCATGAAATAGGCGCGCGTCTGCCGCATCACGAAGTCAAAGATCATGATGATTGCCATGCCAGTCGCCATGACCCATAGCGTATTGAACGCAAGGTTAGGCACGACCTTGTCATAGGCATTCATCACGAACAGTGGCGATGCAACGGCAAACAGATTGATCAGAACAGAGGCCAGGATCACATCGCGATAGATGGGAGCCGACAGTTTCAGCGTCGACCAGAACCAGTGCCCATCACTTTGCTTGAGCGTTTCTGGCGCACGCTCATCAAAACGATGCTCCTGCTTCATATAGACAACGCGACCATCGTGACGCGAGGCCAATGTCTCGATGTCCACTAGCTCGTCGCCATCAGCCTCAGGCTGGTGGATACGTGCCTTGCCGGTATCCTCGTCGACCTCAAGCAAAACGACAGCACGGCCCTCGTTCAGCATCAAGATACACGGCATCAACATATCGCTGATGGCCGTGATCTTCTGGCTGACCAGTTTGGCGCTCAGGTTAGCTCGCGCTGCAGCACGATCGATGAGTGCCAAGGGTAAACGCCCTTCCTCCATTGGCAAGCCATCGACCAGTACAGCGGCAGACCTTGGATTCCCGTGATAACGCGCCATGAAGACCAACGCATTCAGGAGGGGGTCGCCCTCCTTTTCTCCAACGGGGTCTGGTCTTAGTGGCGTGGGTTGATCACTCAACCTGTCCTCCTTAGTGGGGCACTTCGTAGGCGACTATACGATGAGTCTAATGCAGGAATGGGAGATAGCCTAAGCCATCTCCCCTAGTTCCTCATATTTAGCCGTCAATACTGGTCTTGAGACTGTTGCTATCAAGCAGCGACTGGATGATCTGCGTATCCGTATCTCCCCCAGAGGTCAGGTCCACATCGCTCAGATTGATCTCCTGAGTGACATTCGTCCCATCCGAACCATCAGCACTGATCTCGATGTTGGTCCCCCCTGCGCCGTCTGACTCGAAGTGCAGGAAGCTGGAGAGACTATTGGCATCCTCATCCGCCTGGAGAAGATCAGACAGATCCAGCACATCGCCTCCAGCAGCACTGAAATCAGTGATGGTATCCGTCGCCATGCCACCTTCACTGTTGACATCATCACCAGACAACCAAGCGAAGGTATCAGCACCATCACCACCGGTCAGGATGTCATTGCCAGCACCACCGACAAGCAAATCATTGCCTGAACCACCAGCCAAGGTGTCGTTGCCACTGCCACCTCGCAGCGTATCGTTGCCACTCCCCCCCTCCAGGCGATCACTGCCTATCCCGCCACTCAGAGTGTCGCTACCCCCCTCTCCAATCAAATAGTCAGCGTAGAAAGGACCATCACCATCCCCCGTCAGAGTGTCATTTCCGTCAGTACCAATGAGAACAGTCAGCTTGTCGACATCGATACTGACACTGGATTCGTTGGTATCTCCGTCATTGTCGACCGTGACATAGGCAAAGGTATCCGATGAACGAGCGCTGATATTTTCAGGCGGCGTATAAGTAAAATCACCCGTATTAGTATTGAACAGCATGGTGCCGCCCAGCTCTGTCGAAATGGACAGCTCGAAGCTATCTGCATCATATGTGCTGTTGTTCGTTCCAGTAGCAGTGACCGTATTGGCGTCCGGGTCATAATCGTAAGTGGTGCCATCAATACTGATCTGCTTCAGGTAGCCTCCATCGGCTCCCAACAGGCTGCCATCCACAGAACTGCCCGTTATCAGCTGCCCACTCACCGCCCCCTGTACGGTATCCGCAAGGCTATCGTCGAGATCAGAGAAGTTGGTCACGACGGTACTGTCTAGGTTTTCAACAGCAGAGCCATCATAGGCAATCGGATCAAGGTTGCTCTCGGTGACACCTTCACCCAAGCCTATTGCATAAGACTTGACGCCATTTTCCACCAAGAAATCAGTCCAGATTTCTTCTTCTTGCGGAGAAATTCCTCTATCGCTGTAGTAAACGGTATTTCCGACGAGAACATCTAACTGGCTGGAGTCTCCATCTCCATAATTGGGGCTACCATCAGAGAAGAAGTAGGAAATACTTTGCGCGTTTTCCAATGCCCCATCTTGCGAATAGTTCTCCATAGCCGCAGCAAGGGCGGAGTCATAGTTAGTGACACCATCCGCCACAAGATCGTCCAAGATGTCCACGACTTCATCGACACTCAGCCAAGCATCTTGCGCTGTAGCCACTGTCGAGAACGTTACTAGGTTGATACGTACATCACCAAAGTCGTCATAGGCCCCGATCAATGTCTTGATAGAGCTAATGGCGCTTTCAAGTCGAGTCTCACCATTTATGCCATCGTCCTCCCCCATGGAGCCGGACACATCAAGGATGATGGTGAGGTTGGTATCCACCAGTGTCGCCGAGAAGCTCTGCGCCTCTTGCTGCTCGGGTGCATCGTCCTCGATGCCGATCGTCAAGGTGCCGGTAGAGCTGGCACCTTCGGCATCCGTCGCGAGCACGCCGAAGTCCAGAGACAGGACGTCCTCGCCATCTTCCGAGTGATCGACCGCCTGACTCAGAGTGAAGGTATAGGCACCCGTGTCATCGATGGTCACCGTCGCGACTTCGTTGCCAGCCGCATCGGTGGCTATCAGTGACTGAGTCCCACTGCCACTCCAGGTAACAGCACTACCGCCAGAAGTGAGAGTCGTCGTCGGCTCTGTCAGTACCAGTGACACGCTGTCACTGTCGACATCCGTGACCGTGACCGTACCGGTGACCGTGGTGGCATCCGTGGTGTCCGTAAAGCCATCGGCTGCATCGCTGTCGGCGATACCACCCTCGAGCCCTTCTTCGCTCACGCGACCTTCCGTGTCGGTGACGACAGGGGCGTCATTCGTCCCCACGATGCTGATGACGACATCCTGAGTATCGGTAGCACCTTCTGTATCCGTGACGGTGACGGTGTAGGTCAGTGTCAGCGATTCACCTGCCGAGAGATAATCGAAGCTGTCGTCCACCGAGCTGCTATCAAATGTCCAGTTGAGCGTCCCTTCGTCACTGTCGTCCGCAATGATCGAACCGGCATCCACACCGAGCAGGGAGAGCAGGTCATCATTGCTGAGAGTGTCGGTATTACCCACGCTGGAAACACTGGTGACACTCGGCGTCACGGTATTGCTGAGATCCACATCGGACACAGTCAAGGTACCGCTGGCAGTCAGCGCTGAATCCGTTTCCGTCAAGCTCGCGGACGTGCTGTCGCCACTGCTGACGGTAATGTCAGGAGCATCGTTGCGGCCATTGATGGTGATGGTCAGCGTGGTGCTGGAGGTATCACCGTCAGCATCCGTGATCACGTAGGTATAGACGTCCGTGACCGACTCGCCCAACGCCAGGAACTGCACGTCGTCGAATGCGGACTGATAGCTGTAGGAGCCATCCGCTTCCAGGGTCAGTTCACCATATTCACCCACCACCACAGCTGCCGAGCCAACACTCACCGCAGCGGTATCTGTGCCGGAACTGACAGAGGTCACGCTCACGGCATCAGCACCCAGTGTGTCTGCCGTGGCTGATGTGCCTTCGACGACATTGCCAGTAACCGCTGAACTACGGTTCTCGCCAATGTTGCGAGTATCAGCGTTGGCCGTCGGCGCGGTATCCAGGACGGTGACATCCAGGCTATCGGCACTGCTCTGACCGGCAAGGTCAGTCACCACGACTGCGAAGCTGTCGATGACGTCGCCTTCGGAATGATCCGCTGCAGTACCATCCTCAACGTAGCTGTAAGAGACGGTCCCCGTCTCGGCATCGTAGCCACTGACCGTCAGCGTACCTTCATCATTGGAGATCACCACCGGTGTGGTGCTTGCCTCGGTGATATCGATACCAGCGATGGTCACGGCGGCAATACCTGCCGCAGCGGCGACCGCGAAGGAATCCGTCACGGCCGTCCCTGTTGCCTCAGTCACTTTCTTGTCTTCGAGCGTGATGACTGGCACAGCATCATCAGTACCCGTGATGACAATATCCACTGTCGTCGTGGAACCATCACTGAGCTGCACGACATACTGCTCAGTAATGGTGTCGTCTGATGTCAGGCCCTGCACAGCGGCGGTATCGTTATCCAGCGTATAGGTCCAGTTGCCATCCGCATCGACTGCGAAGGAACCGTAGATACTGCTGTCATCGGTAGCAGCCGTGAACGTCGGCGCATCATTATCGATATCAGTCGCTGTCAGAGTACCGCTGGCTTCCGTCACACCATCTTCGACGACTGCACCATCATCAGCACTGATGACGGTGGGATCATCAATCGCTTGCACATCCTGGAAGCTGAGGATCGCTTCATCAATCTCGGTACCATCCGTGATCACATAGGTGGTATCAGGCACCGGGCCGTTGTAGTTCTCACCTGGCGTGAAGGTGAAGCTGCCATCGATATTGATGACCAGGGTACCGACATCACCCAGATCTGCGACGTCTCCAGCAGTGTACGTCGTGCCATTGGTGGTGAAGCTGACAACGGTCAGTTCATCACCGTCGGCATCTTCATCATTAGTCAGCACATTGCCATTCACCGGTGTGTCTTCTTCCACCAGAATCGGGCCGTCATCGTAGGCCACCGGCTTGTCGTTGAGCCCTTGTACATTGATGGTAATGACAGCCACGTCCGAGTCACCATCAGCATCGGTGATGGTGTACTCGAACTCTTCCTTGGCCAGATCGCCAGCCCCCAACGCCTGCGCGCGCACGTCGTCCAGGTCATAGCTGAAGGAGCCATTGGTGTTGATCGTCAGACTTCCATAAGCACCATCGACTGTGACACTGCCACCGTTGTCCACGAGGGAGATACCATCAAGCTGCGTGATGGTAACGGCATCAGCACCAAGCGTATCTTGGCCACCACCCACCACACTGGAGATGACGTTAGTGCTGATTACCGGACCACCGCTAGTTGACGTATCGTCTTCACGAATGGTGTAGGTGTCGTCGTAGGCCGTTGGTGCTGTATCCAGAATCGTGACATCGAAACTATCCGTCGCCGTCGCACCGGTAACATCCGTCACCACGACCGTGAAGCTGTCGATCACGCTGTCATCACCGGCAGAGTGATCTGCCGCCGTACCGTCTTCCACATAACTGTAAGAGACAGTGCCGGTATCGGCGTCGTAGCCAGTGATGGTCAGGGTACCTTCACCACTGACAATCTTGACCGGCGTAGTGCTGGCATTGGTGATGTCCTGGCCATCCACCGTCACCGTGGCGATGCCAGTATCAGCATCGACAGTGAAGGTATCCGTGATGGTCGTGCCACTTCCCTCGACGACAGACTGATCATCCAGAGTGCTGATGGTTGGTTCACCATCGTCTGCACCAGTGATGGTGATATCGACGGTGGTGCTGGTGCCATCAGACAGCTGCACGACGTACTGCTCGGTAATGGTCTGACCTTCGGTCAGCCCCTGTACTTCAGCACTGTCATTGTCGAGCGTGTAGGTCCAGCTGCCATCGGTATTGACGTCGAAGCTGCCGTAGACACTGCTGTCATCGGTCGCGGCGACAAAGGTCGGCGCGTCGCCGTCCACATCGGTCGCTTCCAATGTTCCGGCGGCCGTCAATACGTTGTCTTCACTCACGGCGCCAGTATCTGCGGTGAGTATCGCCAGATCGTCAGATCCCGTGATATTGATGGTCAGCGTGGTGGTTGAAGTATCTCCATCACTGTCTTCCAGCACATAGGTGAAGACATCTTCCGCCTGCGCACCATCAGCCAGTGACTGAGTCTTGGTGGTATCCAGGACATAGGTGTAGCTACCGTCGCTGTTGAGCGTCAGCGTGCCGTAGTCGCCCGTAACGGTGGCACTGCCTCCGTCCGCAATCCCTTTGTCGTCCAGCTTGCACACCATGAATGGCGTATCGGCGCCCAGCGTATCGGCGGTGTCATTGGCACCGTCAATCACGTTGCCCGTCAGTTCATCCGTCGCATCTTCATCAATGGTGCGCTCATCCGGATTGGCCGTCGGCGCAGTATCCAGAATCTTGACGTCGAGACTATCCGTGGCCGTCGCACCGGTAATATCCGTCACCACCACCGTGAAGCTGTCGACCACGCTGTCATCACCAGCAGAGTGATCTGCCGCAGTACCGTCTTCTACATAGCTGTAAGAGACAGTGCCCGTGTCAGCGTCGTAGCCGGTCACGGTCAGGGTACCTTCACCACTGACGATCACGACCGGAGTAGTACTTGAACCGGTGATGTCCTGACCATCCACCGTCACTGCAGCGATACCCGTATCGGCCTCGACAGTAAAGGTGTCAGTAATGGTCGCACCCGTCGCTTCGGTCACTTCCTTGTCTTCCAGCGTGACAGCCGGAGCAGCGTCGTCAGCACCGGTAATGACGATATCGACCGTGGTGCTGGTGCCATCAGACAGCTGCACGACGTACTGCTCGGTGACAGTCTGACCTGCGGTCAGCCCCTGTACTTCAGCAGTGTCATTGTCGAGCGTGTAGGTCCAGTTGCCATCGGTGTTGACGTCGAAGCTGCCGTAGACACTGCTGTCATCAGTGGCGGCGACGAAGGCCAGATCGGCATTGTCGGCGTCAGAAGCGGTCAGCGTACCGCTGGCTTCCAGGGTGCCGTCTTCCTGCACGGCGCCGGCATCGGCAGTGATGACCGGCAGGTCGTCGGTGCCGGTGATGACGATGTCGACCGTGGTGGTCGAGCCATCGCTCAGCGTGACGGTGTACTGCTCGGTGACGGTCTCGCCCGCGGCCAAGGCCTGGGTCTCGGTGGCGTCGTTGTCGAGCGTGTAGGTCCACGCGCCAGTCTCATCGACCTCGAAGCTGCCGTAGACACTGCTGTCATCGGTGGCGGCGACGAAGGCCAGATCGGCATTGTCGGCGTCCGTGGCCGTCAGTGTGCCAGTCGCTTCCAGGGTGCCGTCTTCCTGCACGGCGCCGGCATCGGCAGTGATGACCGGCAGGTCGTCGGTGCCGGTGATGACGATGTCGACCGTGGTGGTCGAGCCATCGCTCAGCGTGACGGTGTAGGTCTCGGTGACGGTCTCGCCCGCGGCCAAGGCCTGGGTCTCGGTGGCGTCGTTGTCGAGGGTGTAGGTCCAGCTGCCATCGGCGGCCACGTCGAAGCTGCCGTAGACACTGCTGTCATCGGTGGCGGCGACAAAGGCCAGATCGGCATTGTCGGCATCAGAAGCGGTCAGCGTACCGCTGGCTTCCAGAGTGCCATCTTCCTGCACGGCGCCGGCATCGGCAGTGATGACCGGCAGGTCGTCCACGCCAGTGATGACGATGTCGACCGTGGTGGTCGAGCCATCGCTCAGCGTGACGGTGTACTGCTCGGTGACGGTCTCGCCCGCGGCCAAGGCCTGGGTCTCGGTGGCGTCGTTATCGAGGGTGTAGGTCCAGCTGCCATCGGCGGCCACCTCGAAGCTGCCATAGACACTGCTGTCATCGGTGGCGGCGACGAAGGCCAGATCGGCATTGTCGGCGTCCGTGGCCGTCAGTGTGCCAGTCGCTTCCAAAGTAGTGTCTTCAGTGACTTCACCGCTGTCATTGGAGATCACGGCGCCGTCGTCCACGCCAGTGATGACGATGTCGACCGTGGTGGTCGAACCATCGCTCAGCGTGACGGTGTACTGCTCGGTGACGGTCTCGCCCGCGGCCAGCGCCTGGGTCTCGGTGGCGTCGTTGTCGAGGGTGTAGGTCCACGCGCCAGTCTCATCGACCTCGAAGCTGCCGTAGACACTGCTGTCATCGGTGGCGGCGACGAAGGCCAGATCGGCATTGTCGGCGTCCGTGGCCGTCAGTGTGCCAGTCGCTTCCAGGGTGCCGTCTTCCTGCACGGCGCCGGCATCGGCAGTGATGACCGGCAGGTCGTCGGTGCCGGTGATGACGATGTCGACCGTGGTGGTCGAGCCATCGCTCAGCGTGACGGTGTAGGTCTCGGTGACGGTCTCGCCCGCGGCCAAGGCCTGAGTCTCGGTGGCGTCGTTATCGAGGGTGTAGGTCCAGCTGCCATCGGCGGCCACCTCGAAGCTGCCATAGACACTGCTGTCATCGGTGGCGGCGACGAAGGCCAGATCGGCATTGTCGGCGTCCGTGGCCGTCAGTGTGCCAGTCGCTTCCAAAGTAGTGTCTTCAGTGACTTCACCGCTGTCATTGGAGATCACGGCGCCGTCGTCCACGCCAGTGATGACGATGTCGACCGTGGTGGTCGAACCATCGCTCAGCGTGACGGTGTACTGCTCGGTGACGGTCTCGCCCGCGGCCAAGGCCTGAGTCTCGGTGGCGTCGTTGTCGAGGGTGTAGGTCCACGCGCCAGTCTCATCGACCTCGAAGCTGCCGTAGACACTGCTGTCATCGGTGGCGGCGACGAAGGCCAGATCGGCATTGTCGGCATCAGAAGCGGTCAGCGTACCGCTGGCTTCCAGGGTGCCGTCTTCTGCCACAGCACCGGAATCGGCGGTGATGACCGGCAGGTCGTCGGTGCCGGTGATGACGATGTCGACCGTGGTGGTCGAACCATCGCTCAGCGTGACGGTGTACTGCTCGGTGACGGTCTCGCCCGCGGCCAGCGCCTGGGTCTCGGTGGCGTCGTTGTCGAGGGTGTAGGTCCAGCTGCCATCGGCGGCCACGTCGAAGCTGCCGTAGACACTGCTGTCATCGGTGGCGGCGACAAAGGCCAGATCGGCATTGTCGGCATCAGAAGCGGTCAGCGTACCGCTGGCTTCCAGGGTGCCGTCTTCTGCCACAGCACCGGAATCGGCGGTGATGACCGGCAGGTCATCGGTGCCGGTGATGACGATGTCGACCGTGGTGGTCGAGCCATCGCTCAGCGTGACGGTGTACTGCTCGGTGACGATCTCGCCCGCGGCCAAGGCCTGGGTTTCCGTCGCATCGTTGTCGAGGGTGTAGGTCCAGCTGCCATCGGCGGCCACCTCGAAGCTGCCGTAGACACTGCTGTCATCGGTGGCGGCGACGAAGGCCAGATCAGCATTGTCAGCATCAGAAGCGGTCAGCGTACCGCTGGCTTCCAGAGTGCCGTCTTCTGCCACAGCACCGGAATCGGCGGTGATGACCGGCAGGTCATCGGTGCCGGTGATGACGATGTCGACCGTGGTGGTCGAGCCATCGCTCAGCGTGACGGTGTACTGCTCGGTGACGGTCTCGCCCGCGGCCAGCGCCTGGGTCTCGGTGGCGTCGTTGTCGAGGGTGTAGGTCCACGCGCCAGTCTCATCGACCTCGAAGCTGCCGTAGACACTGCTGTCATCGGTGGCGGCGACGAAGGCCAGATCGGCATTGTCGGCGTCCGTGGCCGTCAGTGTGCCAGTCGCTTCCAGGGTGCCGTCTTCCTGCACGGCGCCGGCATCGGCAGTGATGACCGGCAGGTCGTCGGTGCCGGTGATGACGATGTCGACCGTGGTGGTCGAGCCATCGCTCAGCGTGACGGTGTAGGTCTCGGTGACGGTCTCGCCCGCGGCCAAGGCCTGAGTCTCGGTGGCGTCGTTATCGAGGGTGTAGGTCCAGCTGCCATCGGCGGCCACCTCGAAGCTGCCATAGACACTGCTGTCATCGGTGGCGGCGACAAAGGCCAGATCGGCATTGTCGGCATCCGTCGCGGTCAGTGTGCCAGTCGCTTCCAGGGTGGTGTCTTCAGTGACTTCACCGCTGTCATTGGAGATCACGGCGCCGTCGTCCACGCCAGTGATGACGATGTCGACCGTGGTGGTCGAACCATCGCTCAGCGTGACGGTGTAGGTCTCGGTGACGGTCTCGCCCGCGGCCAAGGCCTGAGTCTCGGTGGCGTCGTTGTCGAGGGTGTAGGTCCACGCGCCAGTCTCATCGACCTCGAAGCTGCCGTAGACACTGCTGTCATCGGTGGCGGCGACGAAGGCCAGATCGGCATTGTCGGCATCAGAAGCGGTCAGCGTACCGCTGGCTTCCAGGGTGCCGTCTTCTGCCACAGCACCGGAATCGGCGGTGATGACCGGCAGGTCGTCGGTGCCGGTGATGACGATGTCGACCGTGGTGGTCGAGCCATCGCTCAGCGTGACGGTGTAGGTCTCGGTGACGGTCTCGCCCGCGGCCAAGGCCTGGGTCTCGGTGGCGTCGTTGTCGAGGGTGTAGGTCCAGCTGCCATCGGCGGCCACGTCGAAGCTGCCGTAGACACTGCTGTCATCGGTGGCGGCGACAAAGGCCAGATCGGCATTGTCGGCATCAGAAGCGGTCAGCGTACCGCTGGCTTCCAGAGTGCCATCTTCCTGCACGGCGCCGGCATCGGCAGTGATGACCGGCAGGTCGTCGGTGCCGGTGATGACGATGTCGACCGTGGTGGTCGAGCCATCGCTCAGCGTGACGGTGTACTGCTCGGTGACGGTCTCGCCCGCGGCCAAGGCCTGGGTCTCGGTGGCGTCGTTATCGAGGGTGTAGGTCCAGCTGCCATCGGCGGCCACCTCGAAGCTGCCATAGACACTGCTGTCATCGGTGGCGGCGACGAAGGCCAGATCGGCATTGTCGGCGTCCGTGGCCGTCAGTGTGCCAGTCGCTTCCAAAGTAGTGTCTTCAGTGACTTCACCGCTGTCATTGGAGATCACGGCGCCGTCGTCCACGCCAGTGATGACGATGTCGACCGTGGTGGTCGAACCATCGCTCAGCGTGACGGTGTACTGCTCGGTGACGGTCTCGCCCGCGGCCAGCGCCTGGGTCTCGGTGGCGTCGTTGTCGAGGGTGTAGGTCCACGCGCCAGTCTCATCGACCTCGAAGCTGCCGTAGACACTGCTGTCATCGGTGGCGGCGACGAAGGCCAGATCGGCATTGTCGGCGTCCGTGGCCGTCAGTGTGCCAGTCGCTTCCAGGGTGCCGTTTTCCTGCACGGCGCCGGCATCGGCAGTGATGACCGGCAGGTCGTCGGTGCCGGTGATGACGATGTCGACCGTGGTGGTCGAGCCATCGCTCAGCGTGACGGTGTAGGTCTCGGTGACGGTCTCGCCCGCGGCCAAGGCCTGGGTCCTCGGTGGCGTCGTTATCGAGGGTGTAGGTCCAGCTGCCATCGGCGGCCACCTCGAAGCTGCCATAGACACTGCTGTCATCGGTGGCGGCGACGAAGGCCAGATCGGCATTGTCGGCGTCCGTGGCCGTCAGTGTGCCAGTCGCTTCCAAAGTAGTGTCTTCAGTGACTTCACCGCTGTCATTGGAGATCACGGCGCCGTCGTCCACGCCAGTGATGACGATGTCGACCGTGGTGGTCGAACCATCGCTCAGCGTGACGGTGTACTGCTCGGTGACGGTCTCGCCCGCGGCCAAGGCCTGAGTCTCGGTGGCGTCGTTGTCGAGGGTGTAGGTCCACGCGCCAGTCTCATCGACCTCGAAGCTGCCGTAGACACTGCTGTCATCGGTGGCGGCGACGAAGGCCAGATCGGCATTGTCGGCATCAGAAGCGGTCAGCGTACCGCTGGCTTCCAGGGTGCCGTCTTCTGCCACAGCACCGGAATCGGCGGTGATGACCGGCAGGTCGTCGGTGCCGGTGATGACGATGTCGACCGTGGTGGTCGAGCCATCGCTCAGCGTGACGGTGTACTGCTCGGTGACGGTCTCGCCCGCGGCCAAGGCCTGGGTTTCCGTCGCGTCGTTGTCGAGCGTGTAGGTCCAGCTGCCATCGGCGGCCACGTCGAAGCTGCCGTAGACACTGCTGTCATCGGTGGCGGCGACAAAGGCCAGATCGGCATTGTCGGCGTCCGTGGCAGTCAGTATGCCAGTCGCTTCCAGGGTGGTGTCTTCAGTGACTTCACCGCTGTCATTGGAGATCACAGCGCCGTCGTCCACGCCGGTGATGACGATGTCGACCGTGGTGGTCGAGCCATCGCTCAGCGTGACGGTGTACTGCTCGGTGACGGTCTCGCCCGCGGCCAGCGCCTGGGTCTCGGTGGCGTCGTTGTCGAGGGTGTAGGTCCAGCTGCCATCGGCGGCCACGTCGAAGCTGCCGTAGACACTGCTGTCATCGGTGGCGGCGACGAAGGCCAGATCGGCATTGTCGGCGTCCGTGGCCGTCAGTGTGCCAGTCGCTTCCAAAGTAGTGTCTTCAGTGACTTCACCGCTGTCATTGGAGATCACGGCGCCGTCGTCCACGCCAGTGATGACGATGTCGACCGTGGTGGTCGAACCATCGCTCAGCGTGACGGTGTACTGCTCGGTGACGGTCTCGCCCGCGGCCAGCGCCTGGGTCTCGGTGGCGTCGTTGTCGAGGGTGTAGGTCCAGCTGCCATCGGCGGCGACCTCGAAGCTGCCATAGACACTGCTGTCATCGGTGGCGGCGACGAAGGCCAGATCGGCATTGTCGGCATCAGAAGCGGTCAGCGTACCGCTGGCTTCCAGGGTGCCGTCTTCCTGCACGGCGCCGGCATCGGCAGTGATGACCGGCAGGTCGTCGGTGCCGGTGATGACGATGTCGACCGTGGTGGTCGAACCATCGCTCAGCGTGACGGTGTACTGCTCGGTGACGGTCTCGCCCGCGGCCAGCGCCTGAGTCTCGGTGGCGTCGTTGTCGAGCGTGTAGGTCCACGCGCCAGTCTCATCGACCTCGAAGCTGCCGTAGACACTGCTGTCATCGGTGGCGGCGACGAAGGCCAGATCGGCATTGTCGGCATCAGAAGCGGTCAGCGTACCGCTGGCTTCCAAGGTGCCGTCTTCCTGCACGGCGCCGGCATCGGCAGTGATGACCGGCAGGTCATCGGTGCCGGTGATGACGATGTCGACCGTGGTGGTCGAGCCATCGCTCAGCGTGACGGTGTACTGCTCGGTGACGGTCTCGCCCGCGGCCAAGGCCTGGGTCTCGGTGGCGTCGTTGTCGAGGGTGTAAGTCCAGCTGCCATCGGCGGCCACGTCGAAGCTGCCGTAGACACTGCTGTCATCGGTGGCGGCGACAAAGGCCAGATCGGCATTGTCGGCATCAGAAGCGGTCAGCGTACCGCTGGCTTCCAGGGTGCCATCTTCCTGCACGGCGCCGGCATCGGCAGTGATGACCGGCAGGTCGTCGGTGCCGGTGATGACGATGCCGACCGTAGTGGTCGAGCCATCGCTCAGCGTGACGGTGTACTGCTCGGTGACGATCTCGCCCGCGGCCAAGGCCTGGGTTTCCGTCGCATCGTTGTCGAGGGTGTAGGTCCAGCTGCCATCGGCGGCGACCTCGAAGCTGCCGTAGACACTGCTGTCATCGGTGGCGGCGACAAAGGCCAGATCGGCATTGTCGGCATCAGAAGCGGTCAGCGTACCGCTGGCTTCCAGGGTGCCATCTTCCTGCACGGCGCCGGCATCGGCAGTGATGACCGGCAGGTCGTCGGTGCCGGTGATGACGATGTCGACCGTGGTGGTCGAGCCATCGCTCAGCGTGACGGTGTACTGCTCGGTGACGGTCTCGCCCGCGGCCAGTGCCTGGGTCTCGGTGGCATCGTTGTCGAGGGTGTAGGTCCAGCTGCCATCGGCGGCCACGTCGAAGCTGCCGTAGACACTGCTGTCATCGGTGGCGGCGACAAAGGCCAGATCGGCATTGTCGGCATCAGAAGCGGTCAGCGTACCGCTGGCTTCCAGAGTGCCATCTTCCTGCACGGCGCCGGCATCGGCAGTGATGACCGGCAGGTCGTCGGTGCCGGTGATGACGATGTCGACCGTGGTGGTCGAGCCATCGCTCAGCGTGACGGTGTACTGCTCGGTGACGGTCTCGCCCGCGGCCAAGGCCTGGGTTTCCGTCGCGTCGTTGTCGAGCGTGTAGGTCCAGCTGCCATCGGCGGCCACGTCGAAGCTGCCGTAGACACTGCTGTCATCGGTGGCGGCGACAAAGGCCAGATCGGCATTGTCGGCATCCGTGGCAGTCAGTATGCCAGTCGCTTCCAGGGTGGTGTCTTCAGTGACTTCACCGCTGTCATTGGAGATCACAGCGCCGTCGTCCACGCCGGTGATGACGATGTCGACCGTGGTGGTCGAGCCATCGCTCAGCGTGACGGTGTACTGCTCGGTGACGGTCTCGCCCGCGGCCAGCGCCTGGGTCTCGGTGGCGTCGTTGTCGAGGGTGTAGGTCCAGCTGCCATCGGCGGCCACGTCGAAGCTGCCGTAGACACTGCTGTCATCGGTGGCGGCGACGAAGGCCAGATCGGCATTGTCGGCGTCCGTCGCGGTCAGTGTGCCAGTCGCTTCCAGGGTGGTGTCTTCAGTGACTTCACCGCTGTCATTGGAGATCACGGCGCCGTCGTCCACGCCGGTGATGACGATGTCGACCGTGGTGGTCGAGCCATCGCTCAGCGTGACGGTGTACTGCTCGGTGACGGTCTCGCCCGCGGCCAGCGCCTGGGTCTCGGTGGCATCGTTGTCGAGGGTGTAGGTCCAGCTGCCATCGGCGGCGACCTCGAAGCTGCCGTAGACACTGCTGTCATCGGTGGCGGCGACAAAGGCCAGATCGGCATTGTCGGCATCAGAAGCGGTCAGCGTACCGCTGGCTTCCAGGGTGCCGTCTTCTGCCACAGCACCGGAATCGGCGGTGATGACCGGCAGGTCATCGGTGCCGGTGATGACGATGTCGACCGTGGTGGTCGAGCCATCGCTCAGCGTGACGGTGTACTGCTCGGTGACGGTCTCGCCCTCACCCAAGGCTTGTACTTCATCAGCATCGTTATCGAGGGTATAGGTCCAATCACCAGATTCATCGACACTGAAAGTGCCATAAGTATCAGTCTGGGTATCGGCTACGACATCAGTCCCTGCAGCATCATCCAGGCTGCCTGTGACTACAGTGATACTGTCTTCCGTTACCGCGCCAGAGTCGCCACCAATCAGTGCGCCGACATCATTGCTGGTGGCAGTGTTTCCGGCCGAGTCCGTGACGGAGGCTTCGACGCTATAGCTACCTTCGCTCAGCGGCGTCTCTGCATCGACGGTGTAGGTGCCATCTTCGACAGTCGCAGTGACGGTTTGCTCGTTACCTTCGCTGTCGGTGATGACAAGCGTGACGGTGCTGCCGTCTTCGGCATCGGTAGTACCCACGATAGTCGGAGTGGTGTCGGAGGTCAGGGCCGGTGCATCGACAGTCAGCGTCGGGGCGGTCAGATCGATCTCGCCCACGTCTGTGCTGATCGCAGTATTGCCGGCCGAGTCCGTCACGCTGGCGTCAACGTTGTAGTCGCCTTCGCTCAGCGGCGTCTCGACATCGACGATATAGGTGCCATCTTCGACGGTCGTGGTGACGGTCTGCTCGTTGCCTTCGCTGTCGGTGATGACAAGCGTGACGGTGCTGCCGTCTTCAGCATCGGTGGTACCAACGATAGTCGGCGTGGTGTCGGAGGTCAGGGCCGGTGCATCGACAGTTAGCGTCGGAGCGGTCAGATCGATCTCGCCGACATCATTGCTGGTGGCGGTGTTTCCGGCCGAGTCCGTGACGGAGGCTTCGACACTGTAGCTACCTTCGCTGAGCGGCGTCTCGACATCGACGGTATAGGCGCCATCTTCGACAGTCGCGGTGACTGTCTGCTCGTTGCCTTCGCTGTCAGTGATGACAAGCGTGACGGTGCTACCGTCTTCGGCATCGGTGGTGCCGACGATAGTCGGCGTGGTGTCAGTGGTCAGCGCCGGTGCATCGACGGTCAGCGCAGGAGCTGACAGATCGATCTCGCCCACGTCTGTGCTGATCGCGGTATTGCCGGCTGGGTCCGTGACGGAGGCGTCGACGGTGTACTCGCCTTCGCTCAGCGGCGTCTCGGCATCGACGGTATAGGTGCCATCTTCGACGGTCGCGGTGACTGTCTGCTCGTTGCCTTCGCTGTCAGTGATGACGAGGGTGACAGTGCTGCCGTCTTCGGCGTCGGTGGTGCCGACGATAGTCGGAGTGGTGTCAGAGGTCAGCGCAGGTGCATCGACAGTCAATGTCGGCGCAGTCAAGTCAATCTCGCCCACGTCATTATTGGCCGCGGTGTTGCCCGCCAGATCAGTCACAGAGGCGTCAACGCTGTACTCACCTTCGCTCAGCGGTGTTTCAGCATCGACGGTGTAGGCGCCATCTTCGACAATGGCAGTAACCGTCTGCTCATTGCCTTCACTATCAGTGATGACCAGCGTGACCGTACTACCATCTACCGCATCGGTGGTGCCCACGATGGTTGGAGTCGTATCAGAGGTCAGCGCCGGTGCATCAACCGTGAGCGAGAGCACTGTAACGTCGGCGGCATTAATATCCGTATCAAAGCCATCTTCGTCTTCATCGGTATAGCTTGAGTCCGTGAAGCCACCTTCATACTGATAAGACGTCCGTTCGACACGTCCGTCACGACTTACACCGGAGGCATCAAGGAAACCACTACGATCACTGCCCGGCGCACCACCATTATCCCCCGCCGCTGGCTCTTCCTGGATAGCCGTCGGATCATCCCCGCGCGCAATAGCCTCACGCAATGCCTCTATTGCCGGGTCTACGGGCGCCTCACCGCGGCTCTCGGCCAACA
Source organism: Cobetia sp. L2A1 (assembly GCF_009796845.1). Taxonomy (NCBI): domain Bacteria; kingdom Pseudomonadati; phylum Pseudomonadota; class Gammaproteobacteria; order Oceanospirillales; family Halomonadaceae; genus Cobetia; species Cobetia sp. L2A1. The sequence continues at coordinate 3,424,413 of NZ_CP047025.1, forward strand.
GCATCTCGACCTCTATCGGCGAGCCTTGAGGCACCACGAGCTGCGTACCATCTTCCAGCACTATGATCGCACCCTGTGGTGCCACCAGAGATGCGGACGGATCCAGCGTCATCCCTTCGACGACACGTTGTGCCTCGTTACCTGAGGAAACAACGAGAACTGTGCCTTCAGTGCGAATGACCTGGACCATGGGACGTACTCCTACGAGGAAAGGGCGTTCGATCAAGGCAGTCGTGATACCAATGGCATGATCGAAAAAATCAGATGATTACATTTTGATACACAAACTCACTCAAAGCAACCCAACTGAATGTGGCAATCTTCTCCTCCTCAAGTAATGAATAGCTTGATCTCGGAAAGGCTTTACAAATTAATCGATCAGATTCGCAGCATCTTTTTTTGGCTTGTATTTAAGCTTGAGAAGATGCGTCTTCCATTGTCTCTCAACGCTATGAATCACCACCCCATCACCATCATTAACTTCTACATTAGAGATATTACTGTAAAGCCACTGTTCAATCAGATCGGCCAAAGATAACAACGTCTGTGTGTGTTCATGCTGGCACGCCGCAATACGCCGGAGATGACTACCGGGAGCTTCGCCAACCATTGGCCCAAGACCGGAACACTCGAGTCGCCTGACGAGTCGACCATAAGCTCTAACGCCTGCATGGGCCGATACACGACGTCCTGACCACAATACCAACCCGGCTCCCAGCAGAGTCACGCTAGCGAGCAGACCCAATATCCCCCAGGCAAGCCATTCCCAGCGAAATTCACCGAACACCCTTCGCCAGAGATTCCGCTGCTCATCCAAGCGAAAGCCCACTACGCTGCGCTGCCAGCGATATTCAAAACGCTCCCAATACCGTCTTAGATCACTCAACAGAGGATTATTCAGAGTAAAGGCGCGTAGGCCAGCATCCGCCATGAAGCCTGGCTGACCTTGCAAGCTCAGCGCACCCTGAGCAATACGCTCAGGAGCAACCGCAGCCGTAGGATCAAATCGATGCCAGCGGCCAGCGTAGAACACCTCGACCCAAGCATGTGCATCATATTGGCGAATACTCAATTCTTGCTCATTGCCTGCGGCATCTCCCTGTGATTCTCCGCCCAGATAGCCTGCCACCATGCGCGCAGGGAACCCTACAGCCCTCGCCAGAAAGACACTGGTAGAAGCGTAGTGCGTACAGTAACCACTCTGACTATCAAACAAAAAATCATCAACACGACTCTGTCCCTCGAGGCGAGGCGGAGTAAGCGTGTACTGAAAAGGATTGCGATTAAAGTACTGAAACAGCAACCGCATGAACTGCTGAGGATCCCCTCCCGCCTGCCGCTGTAGCTGCCTGGCGAATTCATGTGCACGAGGATTATCCGAATCCGGCAGCAGTAGATTGAGGCGTTGCATCCACTGCGGAGCAGCGAATGGGGGCGCACCAGAGGATGCTAGCTGTAATAGCTCGCGCGTATTGAGTGACGTCAGCCCTTCCAGTGTGCCATCCACTAGATAACGCGATTCACGACTACTGCTCAACGGTGCCCCCAGGCTCGGCCGCCATGGACGAGGATCCGGCTCCAGCAATAGTTCATAGCGATACCGAGCGGTATCAGCGCCGCTGACACGGCGACTATTGAGCACATAGCGGGATGCCGGGCCTCCTAGCGCTCGTTGCAAGCGCTCTGGCGTCGCGCGAGACCAGCGAACTCCATCAAACAGACTCAGCGTATAGACGCGCCAATAACGCTGAGAAGTCGCCGGCAATCCTTCGTCGAAACGTGCTCTGAAAGCTAGTGAATCACTACGTCCCAGCGCAGCAATGTCACCAGGAGATACGCTGTCAGTGAGCCCTGTCGTCGCTTCATTAAGCTGAGGTAGATTCCACAGGGGTGGTAGACGCGGAAAAAGAATAAACAGTCCCAACATCAGCGGTAAGGACAAGCCCATCAGCCAGGCCGTTTCACGCACTGCTTCACGACGGGTACCCGCACCGGCAATCAATACCAGCCCTCCCACCAGCCAACCCACCGTCAGCACAGCTGCTGCTGCCATCAGGGGGCCCTGGTCATGCAGGAAGGCAGCGGCAAGCACTACAAAGCCGAGCCCACACACCACCCGACCATCACGCAGACTGTCTGTCTCCAACAACTTGAGTAGATAGATACCAACCAGTAACCCGATCATCGCTTCCAGCTGCAGTACCTGACCGTATTCAAGGAATAACCCTGCCGCCACCATCGAGACCGCCGCCAGCCGCAACAGAATGCCTGCACGTGGTATTCGGGCGCGTAACTGCTGAAAACGCCACAGGGCCGCCAGCAATGCGGGCAGCCCTAACCATATCGGCATCCACAGCAAGTGCAGAGATAACACGAGACACTGACCGATGAATAGATGACGTAACTCAAGCCAGCCAAGCGCCTGATCTGGCGTCAGCGGGTTACGCTGCCACCAGTGATGCGGCATGCCACTTGCCTTGTCATTGATCATGCAGCACTACCTTGCATCATGTGGCACTCCCGTCAGCGCTGTCGTTCATATCTACCGCAAGCTGCTGAGCCGACCAGGGCAATACGCGCTCGCCCCCAAACAACGCTAGCGCTTCCAGCACACGTCGACGATGTGCACCACCACTGGCAATCGCCAGTGTTTGCCCCGGTAGTCGCAGGCCATAAGTGGCCTGAGCGTCTTCAGCCGCCAATACGCGAGCCGTCAACTCACCAAGACGTTGCTCCATGTCCCCACGACACGCCGCGTAGTCAAGCCATAGCGAAGGCCGTACTGGCGTCTCGAAACGCTTGGTAACCAGCTCCCCACTCCTCCCCCAGTGCTTCCAGGCCACATGCGAGGGTGCATCTCCTGGCACATAGCGACGTAATCCTGCGAAGTCCCCCTGCTCAACGTGTTCAAGCGTTCGACGGCTACCCTGTGGTGCTGAGGGCAGTTCTGGTCGCGGATGGATGAGTACCGGCATATCGATGGCAATCCAGGCCCACAGGCGCACCAGCCCCAATGGCCAGCGGGATTCGAGGGTCAAGGTCGGTAGCATGAACTGGCCACGCACAGCGACGGGCAGCCCAAGCGGCACACTCCCCTCACCGGCATGGATTTCAAGTCGCTGCTTGCTGGTACCCAGATGTACATCAATGGCATGTGAGCGCGCCCGACCATTCAATCGCACGATGAGTCGTAACTCTCCACCTGCATACGCTTCGCCGTCGGCCACCAGCTGAACACGAACACCAGCCAGATTCCGCCAGCTGCGAAAAATGCTGATCAACGCTAGCGAGAACAGCCAGAACGCCAATCCATGCGCCAGAGAGTTCTCGTAGTTGATCCCCAATAACAGTAGCAACACCACCAGTACCGCCCAGAACAGGCCAAAGGGTGTCGGTAGAATCATCAGTCGGGCATGGTGGAGCGCCTCACCTCCCCCGATGGACATCCGTCGCGTCATGCGCGCCTTGAAGCGTGCCCACCCGCCATTCCCTGGCACTCGTTTCATGCGGGAACCACTGCCACCTGCCCCAGAAGATGCCGCGCCACAGCCTCGCCTTCCGACACACTGCCTTCACAAAGACGATGGCCTACTACCGACGCCCATACCGATTGAACGTCTTCTGGTAGCACGTAATCCCGCCCCGCCAGCAATGCCCACCCACGCGCCGCACTCGCCAGTGCCAGCACACCACGCGTCGACAGTCCGTAGGCCACTTCAGGAGAGCTACGTGTTGCCGCGACCAATGCCTGCAGGTAGTCCAATAATGGATCTGACAAACGGACGCGCTCGGCTGCAGCCTGCCATTCCTTCAATATCGCCACGGGCAACAACGGGCGCAATGCCTCGATATGCTGACGACCGGCATTGCCTTTGAGAATTTCACGCTCGGCAGCAGGCTCTGGATAACCTAGCGAGATGCGCATCAGAAAGCGATCCAACTGTGACTCGGGCAACGGGAAGGTACCTGACTGCTGAAGAGGGTTCTGAGTCGCAATCACGAAAAAGGGATCAGGCAGCCGACGCGTTTCGCCCTCTACAGTGACCTGACGCTCTTCCATGGCCTCAAGCAATGCACTCTGGGTCTTGGGGGTAGCACGATTGATCTCATCGGCCAGTATCAGTGAATGAAAGACAGGGCCGGGATGAAAACGGAAGCTGCTCTCACGGGGATCAAAGACCGACACCCCGAGGATATCCGCTGGCAACAAGTCACTGGTGAACTGGACACGCTGCATATCAGCACCAATCAAGCGCGCCAACCCTTGCGCCAGTGTCGTCTTGCCAAGCCCCGGAAGATCTTCGATCAACACATGCCCACGGCAGAGCAGACAACACAGCGCGAGACGTATCTGACGAGGCTTACCGGCCAATACGGTCGACAACGCAGCCTCTACCTCTTCAAGTTGCTGCAGCGATACCTTGGCATTCATGCACGAACTCCAGGATTGAGATAGCGGGAATGCGCTAGCGCACTAGCAGCAATGAACATACGACAAGTCACGCTGCTGACTCACTCGGTCACATTCACGGAGAGAAAGCCATCACGAATCAGACGCTCAAGCGCCATACGACTGTCAGGCGTTGAAGGATGCAATTTCAGCGCCTCTTCAGGCATCGCCCAAAAGGCATCGGCCACTTCTTCGGCTTGGAGCATCAGCGGTCCGTCATAGCGAACGAGATAGGCACTCCCGTAAACATGGTTGGTAGCATCGGTATAACGGAAATCAAAACAATGCTTGAGCGGCACTCCCCGCACACCAATTTCCTCTTCAAGCTCACGCCGCGCCGCGACATGTACTGCTTCACCGGCGCCGACCACCCCGCCACTGGCTAAATCGAAATAGCCTGGAAACACCTCTTTACTCAGGGTGCGTCTCTGTATACACAGCTCTCCCTGCGCATTGAGAACAAACGCATAGGTAGCACGATGCCAATAACGATATTGGCGCATCAAGCGACGCGGCGCCGTGCCGCATGGGCGGTTGCACGCATCGACCAACTGGATGATTTCGTCCTGGATCACCGTTCCCTGTTCCCTGTTCCTTGAATGAAACCGGCGCTCAGCACCGGCCAATGAGTCCCACGTTAGCAGAACGCGATGCAACTGCCCTCAACTCCACTCCCACGCCACGGGTGTCCTACGCTATCAATATCCCTATCGCGACAGGAAACCATGATGCCTGAGCCACGCCCGTTGCCTCCTTCTGAACATCTGCCACCTTACACACGACACATGACACACCGTGATGAGGTGCTCAACCAGGCCGAGTCACCGCTCCGCCAGGCCTTTGTCGATGATCACCCGTTACGCGAGGCCCTGCGCCGCGAAGCACCCGGCCTGTCGGCGCAGGTGCTGATACGCTTGGCCGAACTTGGTGCAGTCGTTGGCTCCACCGACACTCGCACATTGGGCTTTGCTGCCAATCATCATATTCCGCAACTGCGTAGCTACACCCCACAGGGACGTCGTCTGGATGAAGTCGAGCATCATCCGGCATACCACCAACTGATGCGACTGGCTCTGGAGGGTGGCTGGCACAGTGTCGCCTGGGAAGAGGAAGGTCACGGCGGGCATCAGGCTCATGTGGCAGCTCTCTATCTATTGACCCAAGCGGAGCCAGGGTTCTGCTGCCCGATCACCATGACTCACGCGGCCTGGCCAGCACTGCGTCAGAACGAGGCACTGGCAGCCTTCTGGAAACCACGCCTGCGCGCCCATGCCTACGACCCGACATCGCGCGCTCCGCGTGACAAGCACAGCGCCACCTTTGGCATGGCAATGATAGAGCGCCAGGGTGGCAGTGATGTGCGCACCAACCTGACCCGCGCCGACGCGACAGTGGATGGCTACCGCCTCAACGGACACAAATGGTTCATGAGCGCACCAATGTCAGATGCCTTCCTGACACTGGCTCAGCTTGATGAAGGGCTGACCTGTTTCGTGATACCGCGACGCCGTGAGGATGGCAGCCACAATGGCCTACAACTGCAACGCCTCAAGGACAAGTGCGGCAATCGCGCCAATGCATCCAGCGAGGTCATGCTGGTTGATGCATTGAGGCAGCGATTGGGCGAGCCAGGACGCGGTATCACCACCATTCTCGAGATGGTGCACCAGACGCGACTCGATGCCGCCACCGCGCCTGTCGCGCTGATGCGTCAGGCACTAGTAGAGGCCCTGCATCACTGCCAACAGCGACATGCCTTTGGTCGCCCACTGGCCAGACAGCCATTGATGCAGCAGGTACTGGTAGACCTCGCGCTGGAGGTAGAGGCAGGCATCGCCCTATGCTTTCGGATTGCGCGCCAGTTTGATGATGCCGTAGAAGACGCCGAGGCCAGGCCACTGGCTCGCCTTGCTCCAGCAATCGCAAAATACTGGCACAACCGACGTAGCCCCGGCCTGCTGGCAGAAGCGATGGAATGCCTGGGAGGCAATGGCTATATAGAGGAGCACTTGATGGCACGTCTGTACCGAGAGGCGCCAGTGAATGCCATCTGGGAAGGCTCGGGCAACGTGCTGTGTCTCGATGTACTGCGCACACTGTCGCGTTACCCACAGGCTGGTGAAGCCCTGATGGCCGAGCTGTCCGCAGCGGGAGGTCAGTACCATGAATACGACACGGCCTTGGCTGCCTTTGAACACAGCCGATTGCTACAAGAACCAGAAGAAGCGCAGGCACGCCAGCTAGTGCAGTCTCTCGCCGTCCTGTGGCAAGCCGCACTGCTCATACGGCATGCCCCTCAGCCAGTGGCAGACGCCTTTTGCGCCACACGACTCAGCGGCGGCATCCCTGGCGCCAGCGGTGTATGTGGCCTCCCCCGTGGCATGTCATCCGACCAGATACTGTGCCGAGTACTGCCATGACTTCCAAGAACAAGACATCCAGTGTGACATCCCTACTTGCTCGCCAAGTCTGCTGCCTGCTACTGGCATGCACTCCACCATTGACACCATGGCTCGCCGTTCATGCTAGTGACACTGCTATCAGCACTCCCGCTCAACTTGAGGTCGAGCACGCCTTCGCACTCCCCACACCGCCAGGTGCGACGACTGGCGCGCTCTACCTGACACTGACGACTCCCAAGGGAGCAGCAACTCTGACAGGAGCCAGTACGCCGTGGGCACAAGTCATCGAGATGCATGACATGCAATTCACCAATGAGCGCATGAAGATGCAGAAACTCGATAGCCTCCCGATTCAGGCAGGAATGCCGCTCAAGATGATGCCCGGCGGTGGCCCTCATCTCATGCTGATCGGCTTGTCTCACCCCCTCACTACGGGGAGCAAGATCCCGCTGACTTTGCAATTTCTCGCACGGCCTGACAGCCATGTTGAGGTATCAGTGAAGGACTATGACGATGTCATGACCTCCACTGCCGCCCAGTAGACGCCATGGACTGAACACCCTCATCGATCATCACTCACGCCGTCACCAAGCACACAACGCAAAACCCTCTGACACAGGATGCCAGAGGGTTTGAATAATCATCGCGCCAACGATGACCACATGCATTACGTCAAGCGTGCTTGCTGGTAACACCCTGCTCGCTCACTGAAGATCACCCATCAAGCCCCCATCACCACACGTAGCGCCAATGCCAATAACACCACGCCAGTCAGACGATTGATCCACACCGAGCGTGCCTGCAGCCATGGCAATACCCTCGAATGGGATAACACCAACGCCACCAGCACGTACCAGACTCCATCGATCACCATCGCCGTCAGCACCACCAACCACCTGCCTGCCTCACTCATGTCCGGAGTAATGAACTGACTGAGTAACGCAACAAAGAACAGGATAAGCTTGGGATTGGCTAGTGCCACCAGCAAGCCATCACGCGCTGCCATCGAGCGCGACGTGCTGGCTCCCTGTATCTCCAACGCACCTCCGTGACCCGACCGGAGCGCCTTGTATCCCAGCCACGCCAGATATACCGCTCCCAGCAACATCACTGCACGGAAGGCTCCCGGATAATGCGCCACCAGCGCCCCCAACCCCCACGCTGTCGCAGCCGCATAGATACCCACCCCGAAAGCGTGGCTCACTCCCGCCACTACACCAGAGCTTCTCCCACCCGCCAAGGTATGCCGCAACACCATCGCGAGACTCGGCCCAGGTGACATGGCGCCCATGGCGCAAAGCGCAACAAGTGACAACCAGAGGTTCAGCGGCATCCAATGCATGGCAGACATCCATCATTCATTCAAATAGGTGTGGATAAAACAAAATCCAGACACAACGATGCCCATCAGCGCGTATCAGCACAATATGCTCGCGGCTAAAGGCTAAATGACGGACACGACGAAACGCACTGATAAGTGCGCAGGGGAAGTACCAGGATCAGAGCAGGAGCGATACAACAAGATGCCACGCAGAAAGATGATACTGACTGCTAGGACGTGCCAAAGGGCACTGACAACCAAGGGGAGCTACTACGAGGAGTGACGTTGCGTCACTGAATCTAGCTATGGTGCCGGTGGTCGGACTCGAACCGACACGCCTATTAAGCGGCGGATTTTGAATCCGCTGCGTCTACCAATTCCGCCACACCGGCAACGGGACGAAATTATACGGAATATGGCGCCAAGGTCAACAATTTTTAGTGTCAGAACAGCCACCTGCAACATATCGTCACGACGACCCATCGTACAGGCGACACAACGAAGTCCGAGAGCAGGGCTTCGCGTCAGGCGCGGCATTCGCTATCATGGACGACCTTTTTTCGCCCGCCCTGCCCAGAGCCTCGAAATCTGCTCCGCAGGAGGATGGATACTGTCTTTCCTTATTGCATGCACGCATGCAGCGATGTGCCTTATGTGCGTCGTTCTATCAGAGCTTCACGTTGGCCATGTCACGTATCGATTCCGGTGATGCCTCGGGCGTTGCCACCTCAACTACCGCTCGTCCGCTCATGCGTAGTGATTATGACTTCTGCCTGCCGGATGAACTGATTGCCCGCTACCCGTCCGAGCAGCGCAGCGATTGCCGCCTGCTGCACCTGGATGGCAAGAGCGGTGACATCGTACATCATCGCTTTCCGGATTTACTCGAGCTACTGGCGCCCGGCGACGTCGTGGTGTTCAACGATACCCGCGTAATTCCGGCACGGTTGCATGGCCACAAGGCGTCAGGAGGCAAGATTGAAATGCTGCTGGAACGCCCGCTGGATGCGCAGCGCGGTCTTGCACATATCCGTTCGAGCAAGTCTCCGAAACCGGGGACTGAGCTGATCTTCGAAGGCGGCATCACTGCTGTCGTCGAAGGCCGTCAGGATGCGTTGTTCGAGCTGCGCTTCCACGGTGAGACGCCAATGATCGAACTACTCAATCAACATGGCCATATGCCACTCCCGCCGTATATCAATCGCGACGACGAGCTATCAGACCGCGAACGCTACCAGACGGTCTACGCCAAACGTGATGGTGCCGTAGCTGCACCGACGGCCGGCCTGCACTTTGATGAGCCAATGATGGCTGCGATGGCCGACAAGGGTATCGAAACGGCTTTCGTCACCTTGCACGTCGGTGCAGGAACCTTCCAGCCGGTGCGCGTCGACAGCATTCTCGAACATCACATGCACAGTGAGTGGATCGAGGTCGGCCAGGAGACGTGCGACAAGATTTCTCAGGCTCGCGCGACTGGGCACCGTGTCATCGCGGTCGGCACCACTAGCGTGCGCTGTCTGGAAAGTGCTGCCAAGGCACACGGTGGCGAGCTGGCAGCGTACTCCGGCGACACCGACATCTTTATCTACCCGGGTTATGAGTGGCAGGTCGTCGATCTGCTGATCACCAATTTTCACCTTCCCGAATCGACGCTATTGATGTTGGTATCTGCCTTTGCCGGCTATGAAAATACCCGTGCGGCCTATCAAGCTGCGGTGGAAGAGCGCTATCAGTTCTTCAGCTATGGCGATGCCATGCTGCTCGAGCGCGTCTAACACGGACGAAACAGCTTCCTATAACTTTCGGCGATTGATTGGGGACGTGAACAGCCCTGATCCACGTCATGAGCAGTTAACACGACGTGCGCTACCCTTTTGACACACCTGCTGCGGCCTGTTTCGCCGCCAAGCGAAGAGAGAACCATGCGTAAAGAATGCTTCATGAGCTTCGAAAAGCTCGCAACCGATGGTCGCGCACGTCGCGGTCGCATGACCTTCCCGCGCGGCACCGTGGAAACACCCGCCTTCATGCCGGTCGGCACCTACGGCACCGTCAAGGGCATGACTCCGGAATCCATCAAGGAAATCGGTGCCGAGATGATTCTTGGCAACACCTTCCACCTGTGGCTGCGCCCGGGCACGGAAGTCATCGAAGCGCACGGCGATCTGCATGACTTCGCACAGTGGGACAAGCCGATCCTGACCGATTCCGGCGGTTTCCAGGTCTTCTCGCTGGGCAAGACACGCAAGATCACCGAACAGGGCGTTCACTTCCGTTCACCGGTCGATGGCTCCAAGGTCTTCATGGGCCCGGAAGAGTCCATGGCAGTTCAACGCTCGCTCGGCTCCGACATCGTGATGATCTTCGATGAGTGCACGCCCTATCCGGCGACTCATGACGAAGCTCGTAAATCGATGGAAATGTCGCTGCGCTGGGCTCAGCGCTCCTACGATGCGCATGGCGACTCCCCATCAGCCCTGTTCGGCATCATCCAGGGCGGCATGTATCCGGATCTGCGTGAGCAGTCGCTGGAAGGCCTGAAGAAGATCGATTTCGACGGCTATGCCATTGGTGGCCTGTCCGTGGGCGAGCCCAAGGAAGAGATGATCAAGGCTCTTGATTACCTGCCCGAGTGGATGCCGGAAGACAAGCCGCGCTACCTGATGGGTGTCGGCAAGCCAGAAGATCTCGTTGAAGGCGTACGTCGCGGTGTCGACATGTTCGATTGCGTGATGCCAACCCGCAACGCACGTAATGGCCATCTGTTCACACCGACCGGCACGGTCAAGATTCGTAACGCCGTCCACAAGCGTGATACGTCGCCGCTGGATCCGGAGTGTGATTGCTACACTTGCACCAATTTCTCACGCGGCTATCTGCATCACCTTGATCGTTGTGGAGAAATGCTCGGCTCAATGCTCAACACCATCCACAATCTGCGCTACTACCAGACCGTCATGGCTGGTTTGCGCGGTGCAATTGAAGCGGGTACATTGCAGGACTTCGTGGAACAGTTTTATGCCGCGCGCGGCCTGCCAGTGCCGCCACTGGCCGACTGATCGGTTCTCGGCCGGAGGGTTCGCCATCCGGCTCGGACTCGTCTCGCACTCTCCATTGCATTCGTCAGATTGCATACATTAAGGGAGCGCGACTCGAGTCGACGATTCATGAAATCGTCAGTTGGAAGCTGTCAGTTAAAAATCAGGCTCATCGCACAACAACAGTTCACCCGTAACCTCTGGAGATACACATGCTGGAATTTCTCATTCCTGCCGCACACGCTGAAGCTGAGGCTGGCATTGCCGGTGGCGGCGCCATCGGTCAGATTGTCATGCTGGTCGGCTTCGTGGTCATTTTCTACTTCCTGCTGTGGCGCCCGCAGTCCAAGCGCGCCAAGGAACACAAGAACCTGATCAGCAACCTGGCCAAAGGTGACGAGATCGTCATCGGTGGCGGCCTGGTCGGACGCATCATCAAGGTCAACGAACAGTTCCTCACCATGGAGCTGAACGAAGGCAACGAAGTCAACGTGCAGAAATCTGCCGTGGCCGCAGTACTTCCGAAGGGCACCATCAAGTCCATCTGATCCCCTCCTGCTGCCGGCCCCTGTGCCGGCAGCATGCTTTTCTCTCCCGCTCCACCAAGGACAGGGCTGCCATGCTCAACCGTTATCCGCTTTGGAAGTACCTGGTCATCTGCCTGGTACTTGCCGTCGGCGTGATCTACGCATTGCCGAACCTTTACCCCGAAGACCCGGCCGTGCAGATCAGTGCCGCCAGCGGCGCCGAGGCCGTCGACCAGCAAGATCTCGACCGCGCCATCAGCGCGCTGGAAAATGCAGGCATTACGCCCAAGTCCCAAGAACTCAACGGTTCCACTGGCCTGATTCGTCTGACCAGCAACGACCAGCAGCTGCATGCCAAGGAACTCATCAGTGACACGCTTGGCGACAACGCCATCGTCGCACTGAACCTGGCCGATGCAACGCCCGCATGGCTCTCGAGCATCGGTGCATCGCCGATGAAGCTGGGGCTTGATCTACGCGGCGGCGTTCACTTCCAGCTGGAAGTCGACATGGACGCTGCCGTCAAGCAGCGCCTGGAAGTCAACGCCAGCGCCATCAAGGAAATTCTGCGTGAAGAGCGCATTCGCTACCGTGGCAGCGAAGTCAACGATGGAACACTGAGCCTGACCTTCGCCGACGGCGACGATCGCTCCAAGGCCCGCTCCCTGATCTCACGTGACTTCCAGGACTTCGAGTACGATGAGCGTGATATCGACAGCGGCTCCGTACTCGATCTCAAGATGACAGCGGCTGCCGTCAAGGAGATCCAGGATTATGCGGTCAATCAGAACCTGACCACGATCCGCAATCGCGTCAATGAACTGGGTGTGTCCGAGCCGCTGGTTCAGCGTCAGGGGCCGAACCGCATCGTGGTCGAGCTGCCGGGCGTGCAGGACACTGCCGCCGCCAAGCGCGTTCTGGGCGCAACGGCCAATCTTGAGTTCCGACTCGAAGCGACCGACGACACGCCGGCCAGCGAGATGGAAAGCTTTGCCTTCCGTAGCCAGCCAGGCCGTACCGCCAACATCATGAAAGACGTGATCATCAGCGGTGACAGCGTCTCCAGCGCCAGTACCAGCTTTGATGAAAGTGGCCGTCCGCAGGTCAACATCAATCTTGACGGCACCGGTGGCTCGATCATGAACCGTGTGACGCGCGCTGCGATCGGTCGCAACATGGCAGTGCTGTTCATCGAGCACAAGACGCGTACGCGCACGGTGATGGAAGACGGTGAAAAGGTCGATAAACGCATTCCCTACACCGAGAAGGGCCTGATCAGTCTGGCGACCATCCAGAGTGCTCTGGGTAACAGCTTCCGCATCACTGGCCTCGACTCACCGACGGAAGCCAAGGAGCTATCGCTGCTGCTGCGTTCAGGCTCGCTGGCTGCACCGATCTACTTCGTGCAGGAACGCACCATCGGCCCAAGCCTTGGGGCCGAGAACATCAAGAGCGGCATTCTGTCCATTGAACTGGGCCTGTTGCTGGTCGTGCTGTTCATGCTGGCGCGCTACAAGGCATTCGGCATTGTCGCCAACGTTGCCTTGACCGCGAATCTGGCAATCCTGATCGCTGCCATGTCGATGCTGGGTGCAACACTGACGCTACCGGGCATTGCCGGTATCGTATTGACACTGGGGATGGCAGTTGATGCCAATGTGCTGATCTTCGAGCGTATCCGTGAGGAAATGCGCACCAAGATGCCGTTGCATCAAGCCATCCATACCGGTTTCGAGCGTGCCTTCACCTCCATCATTGATGCGAACATCACCACCCTGCTGGTCGCGGTGATCCTGTTCTCCATCGGTAGTGGTCCGGTCAAGGGCTTCGCGGTGACGCTGTCCATCGGCATCCTGACGTCGATGTTCACGGCGATCATGGTGTCGCGCGGCATCATCAATCTTGCCATTGGTGGCAAGACACTCAAGAAACTCTGGATCTGAGGGGCCATCGTGATGCGACAGTTTGACTTCATGAGCAAGCGGCGCGCGGCCTTCATCGTCTCCATCGTGTTGACGATCGTGGCCATTGGCGCCCTTGTGATTCACGGCCTGAACCTGGGTCTCGACTTTACCGGCGGCACCCTGGTGGAAGTGAAATACCAGGTTGCACCGGCCCTTGAAAACATCCGTCAGACGCTGGACGCCGCTGGTTACCGGGATGTCTCGGTGCAAACCTTCGGGGCCAGCAATGAGATTCTGGTGCGCCTGCAACAGAGCTTCGAAGCCGGTATCGGCAACGATATCGTCGCCCAGCTCCAGGGAACTGGCGATCAGGTCAGCCTGGTGCGTGCAGAGTTCGTCGGCGCACAGGTTGGCGATCAGCTGCGTGACCAATCTGGTCTTGGCATGCTGCTCGCACTGGCGGTAGTGATGATCTACGTAGCCTTCCGCTTCCAGTACAAGTTCGCTATCGGCGCACTGATCTCACTGGGTCACGATGTCGTGATTCTGCTAGGCATCTTTGCCCTGTTCGGGCTCGACTTTGACCTGACCGTACTGGCGGCAGTATTGGCTGTCATTGGTTACTCGTTGAACGACACCATCATCGTCTACGACCGCATTCGCGAGAATATTCGCAAATCGCGCACTGACGACATGCCGGCGATCTTCAACGACGCAATCAATGCCACGCTGTCACGTACGCTCTCTACCTCCGGCACCACGTTGTTGGTGCTGTTGGCGCTGTTCTTCCTTGGTGGTGACATGATTCATAACTTCGCTATCGCGCTGATCATCGGCGTTGTGGCGGGCACCTTCTCCTCCATCTATGTAGCGGCAGCGTTGCTACTGGTGGTTGGCCTGAAGCGTGTAGATCTGATCCCGCCGCCGAAAGAGCAGTTCGAGGACGGCGCACCCTGATACATCACCCCGGGATATTGACCCCGGGGTGATGTGCTAGCGCTAGCAGCAACCGGCACCAGATGCCGGGCACAAAAAAGCCCACCTCAATCGAGGTGGGCTTTTTTCGTTCTCTTGATTCGTCCTCATATGCAGCGCAGGGACTCGTCAGAACATCTTTCTGCTGTTACAGGTGCGGCTGCATGGTCTGCGCCAGTGCCTTGTACAGACGTGCACCCGCAGCCATCAGCGTACCTTCGACAACCACGACAGGTGTGCCATCAGCACTACCGGCCAATGCGCCACATTCCTTCAGGAACAGGCTGGCAATCTCACTATCACCCGATTCCAGACCCAGCACGTAGACGGCATCGATACGACCAGCCGCCAGATCGAGCACGTCAATCAGTGCACAGCCGCTGGTACGCAGCGTGTTCAGCTGCGGGCCGACCTGCTGAATGATAGAGAGGTAAGTCGTCAGGTGGCGCGAACGCTGCCAGACGTCAGGTAGACCCATCGCCAGTCGTGCACCGTCGATCGTCGTAGCGTTGGTGACGCGAATACGGTGACCTGAATGCTGAGCACCGCGACCACGGCTGACGATGAATTCTTCGTCAGTAAACGGCGCGATGACCACGGCGTGCTCGGCACGTCCCTTGAACAGGCAAACCACTGACAGGGCGAAGCCTGAAGCGGCAGATGCCAGATTGGAATAACCGTGCACCGGCTCAACACGCCAGTGGTAGTCAGAGCCTTGGCCTTCACCATCGCGATGGTCGGTATAACGGCCGGAAAGGCCGTGCTGCGGATAGCCACGTTCCAGCTGGCGTACTATGTGTGCTTCGGCGCGACGTGCAGTATCTTCGATGAAGGTATCGAGATCTTTGTCGTTACGAGCAACTTCGATACGTTCACGTGCACGAACGAACTGCTCTGCGGCGCCGCGTGCAGCACGTAGCGCAAATTGGACCATCGGATGCATGATCAAAGCCTTGACGAGTCGGGAGCTGTTAAAGAACGGTGCATGACGCAATGCGGAACACAAACACTGCGAAGCACAAGTCGTGCGCAACTGGAATCTTGCAAGAGTAAGCACGTTGCAAAGCGCGATGCGTGGTGCAATGTACGCATCGCGCTGTATAGCGCAGCATGTGACGACAGCGAGTGCCAATCAGATGATGCGGTATAGCAGGACGGCGTAGTCTAGCAGAAGGTATACATGGCTGCCATCGCCACACTCGACCTTGGTAGAGCTTTGCGGTCATTATCGGAGCCTGGATTCTCGCGAGAGATACCCTCGATCGCCCCCGACCCACTCCTCGATCTCGATGCAGCAACCTGCTCACAAAGACGGCTTCATGCTAGGATATCGGGTTCTGGCACCCCGCTGTTTCTTGGCGGTCCGCTGGTCGTGTCGGCCGCCCTATCCTTCAATTGCTACCCTGGAAGTCCTCATGCTTGAACGTCTGCGCATTGTCCTGATCGGCACCAGCCATCCCGGCAACATCGGTGGAGCAGCTCGTGCCATGCTCAATATGGGCTTGGCCGACCTCGCGCTGGTCGCACCACGCTGTCAGGTGCAATGTCAGGAATCCGCCTCGCGGGCGTCAGGTGCCGATACGCTCGTCGCGAGTGCTCAGGTACATGAAAGCCTGGAAGACGCCGTAGCGGACTGCAGCCTGGTCGTCGGCTGCAGTGCTCGCTCACGCAATCTGCCGTGGCCGATGATTACACCGCGCGCCTTTGGAGCGACGCTTGCTGACGAAATTCGCCTGCCGGATGCTCGCGTCGCGATCGTATTCGGCCGTGAAGACTCCGGGCTTTCCAACGAAGAGCTACAGCGCTGCCATCGCCACGTCCATATTCCGACCAATCCAGATTTCAGTTCACTGAATCTGGCGGCAGCAGTACAGGTCCTGGCATATGAGTGTCGACAGGCGTGGCTGGCCGAGCAAGAGGCTTCGGGTGAGACACCGCGTGCTGAAGACGAGCAGCCCTTCGGTATCGACTGGGACAGCCCTCTCGCTAGCCACGCCGACCTGGAGCGTCTCTTCGAACATCTCGAGAAGACCCTGGTCAGCATCGATTTTCTGGACCCGGAACAGCCGCGCCAACTGATGGCTCGCCTGAGACGCCTGTACCTGCGCGCCCGCCCTGACAGCATGGAAATCAATATTCTGCGCGGTATTCTGTCAGCGGTAGACAAGCAGGTTCGTCAGGCACAGACCGCCGCGGCTCCCCGCGCCCATTGAGGACACGCCATGTTCACTCGACTGCGTGAAGACATCAACAGCGTCTTTGCCCGTGATCCGGCGGCGCGCAATGCGTTTGAAGTACTGACCAACTATCCGGGCCTGCACGCCCTGCTGGCCCACCGTATCAATCACTGGCTGTGGCGACACAATGCCAAGTGGCTGGCGCGTACCGGCTCGACTCTGATGCGCTGGCTGACCGGTATAGAGATTCACCCCGGCGCGACCATTGGTCGACGCTTCTTCATCGATCACGGCATGGGCGTCGTGATTGGCGAGACCGCGCTGATCGGTGATGACGTGACGCTCTATCACGGCGTCACGCTCGGCGGTACCACCTGGAATGCCGGCAAGCGTCACCCGACGTTAGGCGATGGCGTGATTGTCGGTGCCGGCGCCAAGATTCTTGGTCCCTTCACGGTCGGCGCTGGAGCCAAGGTTGGCTCCAATGCCGTGGTCACTCGTGAAGTCCCCCCTGGAGCTACCGTCGTCGGCATTCCCGGCAAGATCGTCAAGCGCGCTGAGCCGGATGTCGATGATGCACCGGACGTCGATCCCGAAAGCCGTGAGGCCATGAAAGAGAAGTTCGGCTTTGATGCCTACGGGATGGGCCAGGAGATGCCTGACCCTGTGGCGCGCTCCATGCACGCCATGCTTGATCACATGCATGCCGTAGACAAGCGCATTGAACAGATGTGCGGCACGCTACGTAAACTGGATGCAAGCTACCGTGCGGGTCACTTGCCGGAGCTCAACGATGCTGACTTCGCGCAGCTGATTGATGAGCTGGGGCCATGCGGTGGAGATACGGTAGCAGTCAAGGCAAGCAAGGCTTCCAATGCCTCTGACACGACTAACGATGCCACGTCCACGCCTGTGACTGACGACCACACTTCCGATGTAGCACATCACGTTACGGCTGACATTGCGGATGAGCAATCCAGCCCTCAGCGTCAGCATGGTTAAAGTTGACCAATTCAGTCGGGATTGACCGCGAATCGTTGGCTCACCATAATGGTTAGCCTGGCTTGCGCTCACTGATGGTCACTGCATAGTCGCTACACACCAGCCACTATCACGCCAGCGACGACACACCAGTCACCAGCAAGGTGGCAGTAAGGCTCATGCTTCACTGCCACTCCTGACACCATCTGCCTCACCAGCTCACGGGTTTTGCCATGCGCCTGACCACCAAGGGACGTTACGCCGTCACCGCGATGCTCGATCTGGCGCTGCATGCCAAGTGCGGCCCGACCTGTCTGGCCGATATCGCCGTACGCCAAGGCATCTCGTTGTCCTATCTGGAGCAATTGTTCGCTCGCCTGCGACGTGCCGGTCTCGTCAAGAGCGTGCGTGGCCCCGGTGGCGGCTATCTGCTCGACATCGAGCTTGAAGCCACCTCGGTGGCGCGCATCATCGATGCCGTCAATGAGTCAATGGACGCCACACGCTGCCAAGGCCTGTCGGACTGTCAGTCGGGAGATACCTGCCTGACACATCATCTATGGTGCGATCTGTCTGACGAGATTCATGGCTTTCTTGACGGCATCAGCCTTGCGGACCTTGTCGCGCGCGAAGAGATCCGGCACATCGCCAGCCGACAGCGCGAGGCCTGCGAGCCTACGCCGATCACACTGATGGAAGGCGGCTGATCAGCGGCAATCAACATCCGCCGCCATGCTTACCACGCCTTGCATTTGAAACATTCCGCCTCTCTTACTTCAGTCAGTCGTGTCTTCAGGAAGTCACCATGTCCCAGCCGATCTATCTCGATTATGCCGCCACCACGCCTGTCGACCCCCGGGTCGCCGAGCTGATGATGCGCCACCTGACGCTGGACGGCACTTTCGCCAATCCAGCGTCACGTAGCCACATGCCTGGCTGGCTGGCCGAACAGGCTGTCGAGGGCGCACGCCGTCAGGTTGCCGAACTGATCGGTGCCGACCCGCGCGAGATCGTCTGGACCAGCGGCGCCACCGAAGCCAACAACCTGGCATTGAGCGGTTACATGCGCGCCAATGCCGAGCGTGGCCGTCACCTGATCACGTCGACGATCGAGCACAAGGCGATTCTGGACACCGCCAGTGCGCTGGAGGCAGAGGGATTCAAGGTCACGCGCATCGCCCCCCAGCCAGACGGTCGCATCAGTCCTGAAAGCCTGCGTGAAGCATTGCGCGACGATACCGTGCTGGTCTCGTTGATGGCGGTCAACAACGAGCTGGGTAGCGTCAATGATCTCGAAGCGCTGGGCGCCGTCGCACGAGAACATGGCGCAGCTTTCCACGTCGATGCAGCCCAGGCACCGGGCAAGGTAAAGATTGACGTCAGCCAGCAACCGATTGATCTGCTGTCGATGTCGGCCCACAAGGCTTATGGCCCCAAGGGGATCGGTGCGCTTTACGTCCGCCGTCAGCCACAGATCAAGATTGATGCACTGATCCATGGCGGTGGACATGAGCGCGGCATGCGTTCCGGCACACTGCCGACGCATCAGATTGTCGGCATGGGCGAGGCCTATCGTCTGTCCAGCGAACAGTTTGATGCCGACCAGCAGCATCTTGTCGCCCTACGTGCACAATTCGTGGCAGGCCTCAGTGGGCTTGAAGGCGTGCACTTCAATACCGATATTGCAGTCAGCGTGCCCAACATCCTCAATCTCGCCTTTGACGGCGTAGAGGGCGAAGCACTGTTGATGGCATTACGCGGTATCGCAGTTTCTACCGGTTCGGCCTGCAACTCCGCGAGCGTCGAACCTTCATTCGTACTCACCGGCATTGGGGTATCTCGTCCACTGGCGCTCGCATCGCTGCGTTTCAGCTTTGGTCGTTTCACTACCACTGCCGACATTGATTCCGCGCTCTCTGAACTCAGGCATGCCCTGAGCGCACTGCGCGCCTGACCCGGGAGAATTCTCATGGCACATCTGTCGATTTCCTCCGCTGCCGCCGACCAGATCCGCGTCGTACTGGCTGAGCGCGGACATGGCTTGGGCCTACGCGTCTCGGTCAAGCCCAGTGGCTGCTCCGGTTATAGCTACGTGCTCGACTTTGCCGATGAAGCCAATGATGGCGATGCCGTTTTCGTCGACCACGGCGCCACGGTCTATGTGGATAACGAAGCTCTCACCGTACTCGACGGTTCCGAAGTGGATTACGTCAAGGACGGGCTGAATCGCTTTTTCCGCTTCAAGAACCCCAACGTCAAAGACGAGTGTGGGTGTGGCGAGAGCTTCAGCGTGTAGATCTAGCTTCAGCGTGTAGATCTAGCTTCAGCGTGTAGGCCTGATCTCAGCGCTTAGCGCCCACAGCAGCATCTCGGCGGTCAATATTGTCGAGATGCCTGCCATCTTCACGTCATCGACTGCAGGCAGGATGGATGCAGCCGATGACGTGAGCAGCTATAATGCCGCCCACTTTTGTCGCGTCGCATACCGACAGAGCCCTTATTTCGCCACTCGGCCTTTCCCGAGTGGCTCTTCAAAGCTTGTCTCAGGAGAATTACCCATGGCTACACAGCGCACTCTGTCCATCATCAAGCCCGATGCCGTTGCCAAGAACGTGATCGGCGAAATCTACACGCGCTTCGAGAAAGCCGGCCTGCAGGTCATCGCCTCCAAGATGGTTCACCTGTCCAAAGAACAGGCTGAAGGTTTCTATGCCGAGCACAGCGAACGCGGTTTCTTCGGCGAGCTGGTCGGCTTCATGACTTCTGGTCCGGTCATGATCCAGGCGCTCGAAGGCGAAGAAGCCATCGCCAAGAACCGTGATCTGATGGGCGCTACCAACCCGAAAGAAGCCGCTGCCGGTACCATCCGTGCCGACTTCGCAACGTCCATCGATGCCAACGCTGTTCATGGTTCCGATGCTCCGGCTGCTGCCGAGCGCGAAATTGCTTACTTCTTCGGCGAAAACGAAATCTGCCCGCGCGGTTGATTTCTCTTGTGCGACTGAATGACCACTTGTTGTCTAGTCGTGCATGACGCGACGGCCCTGCCTGTGCGGCGGGGCCGTTGTGGTATCGGACGTGCTGAAACGTCTGGCCTTGTGCTCGACATTTGAGCAGGTCCGATACGCTCTGACAGGCGCTGCAGGCTTTTACCAGTGCCCTGTGCCAGTCGAAATGACTGTCACTACCGACTGACGGCAAACGCCATACGAGGTCTGCGACACATCGCCACCTCCTCCTGACAGCGCCGCCCCGCATGCGCCTTTCATCTCCATCTGCGCCTGCCCACCCCTGACTCGACCGGCCCAACACCATGACTGATACCACTACGACTACCCCTGACACTACTGCTCCTGCGACCGTCAAGCTCACCAATCTGCTGGGCCTACCGCTCCCCGCGATGGAAGCCTTTTTCGATAGCATCGGCGAGAAGAAATTTCGCGCCACACAGGTATTGAAATGGATTCACCAGGAAGGCGTCGATAACTTCGACGAAATGACAAACCTGGCCAAGCCGCTGCGCGATCGCCTCAAGGCAGTCGCCGAGATTCGTGCGCCGGGCATCATCTATGAAGGTGAATCCAAGGACGGTACTCGCAAGTGGGTGTTGGAAGTCAGTGATGGCAGCTACGTCGAGGCCGTACTGATCCCTTCTGAAAACGGTAATCGCCGCACCTTGTGCGTGTCCTCCCAGGTCGGCTGCTCGCTGGATTGCAGCTTCTGCTC
Organism: Cobetia sp. L2A1; assembly: GCF_009796845.1. Lineage (NCBI taxonomy): Bacteria > Pseudomonadati > Pseudomonadota > Gammaproteobacteria > Oceanospirillales > Halomonadaceae > Cobetia > Cobetia sp. L2A1. The sequence continues at coordinate 3,445,917 of NZ_CP047025.1, forward strand.
TACCGGCAAGCAGGGCTTCGAGCGTGATCTGACCGCCGCCGAGATCATCGGTCAGGTATGGGTCGCGACGCGCGGTGCAGTAGACCGCAAGGACACCCGCAAGCGCCCGGTCACCAACGTGGTGATGATGGGCATGGGCGAGCCGCTGATGAACTACGACAATGTCGTACCGGCGATGAAGCTGATGCTGGATGACAACGCCTATGGCCTGTCCAAGCGTCGCGTCACCCTATCCACGTCTGGCGTGGTACCCAAGCTTGACCAGCTTGGCGATGAGATGGACGTCAGTCTGGCGATCTCTCTGCACGCAGCCAATGATGAGCTACGCAACGTGCTGGTGCCGATCAATCGCAAGTGGAATATCCGCGCCCTGCTCGACGCTTGCCATCGTTATCTGGCCAAGTGCGATGACGCACGCATCATCACCATCGAATATACGATGATGAAAGACGTCAACGACCAGATTCATCACGCCGAAGAGCTGGCGGCACTGCTCAAAGAGCTGCCGTGCAAGATCAACCTGATTCCGTTCAATCCGTTCCCGAACTCCGGATACGAAAAGCCGTCACGCAATCAGGTCATGCGATTCCAACAGCGTCTTTACGAGCTGGGCTATACCGCGCCGGTTCGCGCAACGCGCGGTGATGACATCGATGCGGCGTGTGGCCAGCTGGTGGGTCAGGTCAAGGATCGTACCCGCCGTGCCGAGCGTTATATCAACGCCATCCAGCTCGACGCTGAATAAGCTCAGCCTGACTGCTCACTATCGGCAGTACGGTACTGATGCTGCTTTACGTCTCACGGGAGCCCAGCACTGATAGCGGCCCCGTGAACCAGCATTCTTTGACATGTGGCATTAGCCAGTACAGTGAGCAAACGCGCGCCGCCCTTCCCGCCTTGACTTGTCAGGGGTGCGGCGCTTTGATGGAGGCGCTTTTGTTGCTTGCAGCGATCCTCGCCAGCAGGCATACCACAAGCCTTTCTTTACGCGAGGATTGCATGCCGAGTCGTCTGCCACGTCATCGCTTTACTGCCCACCGTGCTACTGGCCATGCCAGAGCCCTTCTGCTGTGTCTCGGCATTGCCAGTCTGACTCTGTCAGGTTGCGCTACCCGCGTTGAGACCAATGACCCTTACGCCGCTCCCGATTCCAACAAGGCTTCCGCAGCATATGTGGAGCTCGGGGAAGCCTATTTAGGTCGTAATCAGCTACAACGTGCCGACAATGCTTTCCAGAAGGCACTCAAGCTTGAAAAAACCAACGCCCAAGCCAAGGCCGGGTTGGCGATGATCTATCAGCAGCAGGGCGAAAATGTGCTTGCAGATGATTATTTCAAGCAAGCCATTGCCAGTGATCCTTCGTACACGCGTGCGCGCAACAACTACGCTGCCTTCCTCTATTCACGTGGCGAATATGTTGAGGCCTGCCAGCAACTGCAGACCGCCACGGATGATCTGACCTATGACAATCGTGGTCAGCTATATACCAATCTGGGGCGTTGTCAGCTGCAGCTAGGGAAAATGGAAGACGCGCGCGATAGTTTCAATCGTGCCGTCAGGATCAATCCTCGTGAATCTGAAGCCTGGCTCGCACAAGCACGGATGGCGCACGCCGAAAACGACAATGAAACGGCCCAGAAGGGATTAAGTCGTTACTTCCGCCTGGCCGGAACCGATAGAAGTAGCCTGGAGCTGGCCGTCTCAGTCGCCAAAGCGCGCGGCGACAATCGCCTGGCCGATCTTTATGCACGACAGTTGGAACAGGTCAGGACGCGAGAGTCTGGAAGTACCATCATCCGCACTCCCTAGTCGCTATCGGCTGCCATTGTCTTAATACGGTAGCGTCCCCAGCAACCGCCGTCGCTGTAAGCAGTATTGAGAAGACCGAAAAGCCGGTGAAAATCTCATCGCGGGCTTGGTATAGTGCCGAGGGTAGCGGACCATTGATGGCTCCCCACGCCAGGCACGGCTTTTACTGTTATCTCGGGCTGCGTCGTGCTCGCATTGAAAACATGTCCAGATACGCCGGAAGAACGCCCGGATGTGCGTTCGGTAGACAGTTTTTCCTTACAAGGATGCGCTATGAGCGAACATCAATCCGCCCCTGATCAGCCCGTCAGCGATTCACTGCCTGGCAAGCTTCTCAAGGCCGAGCGCGAACATCAGGGATTGTCACGTGATGAGGTGGCAACTCAGCTCAATCTGCGCCCCAGCCTGATCGACGATCTTGAACGCGATCACTACGATCAGATTCCGATCATCGCCTACCGACGTGGCTATCTGCGCGCCTATGCGCGCCTGTTGTGCATGGACGAGAAAGCCATCGTCAGTCAATACAATGTGCATTTCGGTACTGCCGAAGTGGAACGCCATGTCCCCGCGATGAATCCGTCAGTGCGTCCGCCAGGCAAGCTGGGAAAATACCTGTTCCGCCTCGTCAGCCTATTGGTCATAGCAGGCCTGATCGGTCTGAGCTACGTCTGGTGGCAGAGCGGTGACTACGGTCGCACCACGCCGGCAGAGCAGAGCGACAGCGTCGCTGCAGATGGTATCGATGACAGCAGCGATCCCGTCGTCAACGCAGATGGCTCCATCGAACTTTCCCTCGCACAATCAGCGCCAGACGACGCGTCTTCTGCTGCGCTGGAAGCTGATGTGCCGCAGGCTTCTACAGCGGCCGACGCCGGCGAAGGAACGGCATCGCAAGAGGCGAATGCTCCGTCAGACGACCTCAGCGAAGCGCCAGCAGGGGAATCTGCCAGCGAAAGTGATACCGCGCTGACCGAGACGGCAGCACCCGCAGCCGATCCCCGCAAGCTCGAGCTGACCTTCAATAACGATTCCTGGACCGATATTCGCGATGCCACCGGCAAGAAATTGCTCATTGGTACCAATCCTGCCGGCAGCAGCACGACGCTAGAAGGCCAACCGCCGTTCAAGCTCACCATCGGCAAGTCCGCGGGTGTCATTCTCGAATACATGAACAAGCCGGTTGATCTGAAAAGCGCCACACGCGGCACCATCGCCAAACTCACTCTCGGTGAATGATCCGGACTCCCATGCATAGTCACTCCCCCATCAAGCGCCGTGTCTCGCGCAAGATTTATGTCGGCAATGTCGCTGTCGGCGGCGATGCACCGATTTCCGTGCAGAGCATGACCAACACCAACACCAATGATGTCGCCGCCACCGTCGCGCAGATCAAGAGTCTCGAAGATGCCGGTGCCGATATCGTGCGCGTCAGCGTGCCAGACATGGATGCTGCCGAAGCCTTTGGCCGCATCAAGAAGCTGAGCAATATCCCGCTGGTCGCCGATATTCACTTCGACTACAAGATCGCGCTACGCGTCGCTGAACTGGGTGTTGACTGTCTGCGCATCAACCCTGGCAATATCGGGCGTGAAGACCGCGTGCGTGCCGTGGTCAGTGCCGCACGCGATAACGGCATCCCGATCCGGATTGGCGTCAATGCAGGCTCGCTGGAAAAGGACTTGCAGAAGAAATACGGCGAACCTACACCGGCTGCGCTGGTCGAATCAGCCATGCGCCACATTGATCACCTTGATCGCCTCGATTTTCAGGAATACAAGGTCAGCGTCAAGGCCAGTGACGTCTTCATGGCGGTCGCCGCCTATCGTGATCTGGCCAGCCGTATTGAGCAACCACTGCACCTGGGTATCACCGAGGCGGGTGGCCTGCGCTCTGGCACCGTGAAGTCTTCCATTGGTCTCGGTATGTTGCTGATGGACGGCATTGGCGACACCATCCGTGTATCGCTGGCAGCTGATCCAGTCGAGGAGATCAAGGTCGGCTTCGACATGCTCAGAAGCCTCAAGCTGCGCGCCAAGGGCATCAACTTCATTGCCTGCCCCAGCTGTTCGCGTCAGAACTTCGACGTCATCAAGACCATGAACGAGCTGGAAGCACGCCTTGAAGACGTGCTGACACCGCTGAATGTCTCGATAATCGGCTGTGTGGTCAATGGCCCGGGCGAAGCCAAGGAGACCGATGTCGGTCTAACCGGCGGCAGCCCTGCCAACCTGGTCTATCTGGACGGCAAGCCGGCCAGCAAACTGACCAATGAGACCCTGGTTGAAGACCTTGAGCGCTTGATTCGCGCCAAGGTCGCTGAAAAAGAGGCCCTCGAGGCCGACACTATCATCCGCCAGGGCTGAGCACGTCTCAGTCGGCTTGCGTATCATCGTGATACGCCTTCGTCTCCCCGCCTTCTTCCATGCCTGCATGGGGACGTTGCGGGGAGATGTGCAAGAATTCAGGAGAGAACGTTGAGCACCAAGATCCAGGCCATTCGTGGCATGAACGACCTGCTGCCAGACCAGTCACCGGTGTGGCAATACTTCGAGCACCAGGTGCAGGCACTGATGGCGCAGTACGGATATCGTGAGATCCGCACGCCCATCGTCGAGCAGACGGCGCTGTTCAAACGCTCCATCGGCGAAGTCACCGATATCGTCGAAAAGGAAATGTATACCTTCGACGATCGTAACGGTGACAGCCTGACCCTGCGCCCGGAAGGCACTGCCAGCTGTGTGCGCATGGCGATGGAAAACGGCTTGGTGCACAACCAGATTCAGCGCTTATGGTATACCGGCCCCATGTTCCGCCACGAGCGTCCCCAGAAGGGGCGTTATCGCCAGTTCCATCAAGTCGGCGTTGAAGCCTATGGCATGGAAGGCCCGGACATCGATGCCGAGATGATCCTGATCTCAGCTCGTCTGTGGCGCCAGCTGGGCCTGCTTGAGCACGTGACGCTTGAGCTGAATTCGCTGGGCAGTCTCGAAGCACGTGCTGCCTATCGCGAGCTGCTGGTCGAGTACTTCACACAGCACCTCGAGGTGCTTGATGAAGATTCCAAGCGTCGCCTGCACACCAATCCACTGCGCATCCTCGATACCAAGAACCCGGAGATGGCGGCGGTAGTCGATGCTGCTCCGCGACTCGGTGATCATCTGGATGAAGACTCCCGCGTGCACTTCGAGGGCCTCAAGGCACGCCTCGACGCCGCTGGTATCGAGTACGTCATCAATCCGCGTCTGGTGCGCGGCCTCGATTACTACTCGCGTAGCGTGTTCGAGTGGACCACCACTGCTCTCGGCAGCCAAGGCACCGTGTGTGCCGGTGGCCGTTATGACAGTCTCTTCGAGCAGCTGGGCGGTAAACCCGTACCAGCCGTCGGCTTTGCGATGGGTATCGAGCGTCTGATTCTGCTACTCGAAACCCTCGAGCTGGTACCGAAGGACGTACATGAGACAGTCGATGTCTATCTGATGTCGATGGGTGAGCAGGCTGAAGCTGAATCCATGCGCCTGGCAGAAGACCTGCGCAGTGCGCTACCGAGCCTGCGTCTCGTGCTGCATTGTGGTGGTGGCAGCTTCAAGAGCCAGATGAAGAAGGCCGACAAGAGTGGCGCACGCGTGGCGCTGATTCTCGGTGAGAATGAAGTCATCGAAGGCACGGTTGGCATCAAGTTCCTGCGCGAAGAACGCGATCAGGAAACGCTGAACCAGCGCGCCTTGGGCGAGCATCTCGGCAGCGTCTTCAGCGCCTGAGACCGCCAGTGAATAGTAGGCGAGGACATACGTGATCCCCGCCTCCCGAATGCATGTGCCGGTGTACCGGCCTGGTCAAGGAGACCGCCCGTGGCGGAAGAGCTCAGAAGCGAAGAAGAACAGCTTGATGCCATCAAGCGCTGGTGGGGCGAGAACGGTAAGTCATTGATTGCCGGTGTCGTGCTGGCCGGTGCCGGTGTCTTTGCCTTCAAGGCGTGGCAGAACTATGATGCCAGCCAGTCCGAAGCGGCCTCCCTGCGCTATCAACAGCTGGTGAGTCTGGTCAGCCAGCCCAAACTGGATGAGGCCGGCACTCAACAGGCACGCACGTTGATTGGTGAGCTGGAAAGCAACCATGGCGATAGCCTCTACACCCAGATGGCGCACCTGCTGGATGCCAGCATGTCGGTGAAGGCTGAGGATCTGGACGCGGCAGCCAAGGCGCTGCAAAGCGTGCTCGACAATAGCGATGACAGTTACCTGCAAGGACTGGCGAGCCTGCGTCTGGCGCGCATCGAAGTCGAGCGTGGCGACAGCGACAAGGCACTGAGTCTGATCAAGAGTCCGCCTGCCGCTCTAGCCGCACAAGCCGCAGCAGTACGAGGAGATGCCTTGGTCGCGCTGGACAAGCGTGATGAGGCGATCATGGCCTACCGAGAAGCCAGTAATCTCTCCCAGCAAAGCGGTCAGCCGATCTACGGCCTTGATCTGAAACTCGCCGATCTGGCAGCGGAGTCTTCCTCATGAGTCTGAGTTCCCATTTACGATTGAGCCGTTTGGCACTGCCGGCCTCACTGTTGGCCGCCAGCCTGCTGGCAGGGTGTGCCAGCAGCGCACAGCCGGAATATGCCCCCAAGGACCTAGCCGACTTTGATAGCAAGGTCTCCCTGGATTCCGCATGGAGCGAATCGGTCGGCAACGGTCTTGGGCGCGCCCACTATCCATTGGCTCCGATCATCGCCAACGACCGCCTGTTCGTGGCGGCCGAGGAAGGTGAACTTGAAGCACTTGATGCCAAGAACGGTGATGATGTCTGGCAGGTCACGCTGACCTCTGGCATCACCAGTGCTCTGAATGCTGATGCGTCACGCCTCTATGTCGGTACCCGTGATGGCAAGGTCAGCGCGATCAATCAGGAAGACGGCAGCATCGAATGGAGCACACGTGTCTCCAGTGAGGTGCTGGCTGCGCCGCAGTACAACGACGAGTTGGTCGTCGTGCAGAGCGTCGATGGTACCGTCACGGCGCTCGACCGTTTCACCGGTGAAGAGCAGTGGGCTTACACCGCCACGATTCCAGCATTGACCTTGCGTGGTACCGGTGCACCTCGCGTCATCAAGCCTGTCACCTTCGCGGGCTTCGCCAATGGCAAGCTGGTTACACTGGATAACCGTTCGGGCCAGGAACTTTGGGACCTGCGCGTCGCGGTACCTGCCGGACGTACCGAAGTGGACCAGTTGGTCGATCTTGATGGTCAGCCGGTATTGACCCAGGATGGTCGCCTCTATGTCACCAGCTACAATGGTCGTCTGATCGCACTCGACGCCCGTAACGGCGAGCCACTGTGGGACAAGAAGTCCTCCAGCTACCTGACGCCCATCGTGGTCGGTGATTACCTGTTCAGCATCGATAATGCCAGCCATGTGCTGGCGATGGATGCCAATACCGGTAATGTGCTGTGGAAGTCGGAAGATCTGGAAGGCCGCTGGCTGACCTCTCCGGCCTTTGTCGATGGCAAGCTGGTCGTGGGTGATTATGACGGCTATGTGCATCTACTTGATGCCCAGAGCGGCGAGATTGTCGGTCGCTATGACGGCGGCGGTGACGGCATCAGCATCACCCCGCTCACCGATGGCAAGCGTATCTACATCTACACCAATGACGGTGAGCTGACGGCACTGGATCTCGAGACTCCCTGAGCCATCCAGCGCCATGTGCATGAACGCTGATACGACAACGGCAGCCCAAGGGCTGTCGTTGTCGTATCAATGCTGGCATACGCCATTGGTAGCGCCCCTCAGGCAATGCTAGAATACTGCCCCCGCAGATCGAGTGCGATTGTCAGCCGAATGCTTTACGAGGCAACCGGCATGATATGGCTATCGATTCAGCCACAAGATTTTTCCGCAGGCAGTGGTAACTGCCCGCCTGCGGACCATACTGGATGAACGCGTCTACGGCTGCAGGCCAACGGCGGCGTCCAGTGCCCCATGTCCGATATCATCGCTATCGCCCTGCCTGTACAAGGTGCTTTCCGGCCATCATGGTTCGAAGCAGACCGTCCGGGGCCGGCATCGATGCTATCCCTGCGAATGCTGTGAGATTTCATGAACCCCGTGATCGCCCTGGTTGGCCGACCGAATGTCGGCAAGTCGACGCTATTCAATCGCCTGACCAAAACCCGTGATGCCCTGGTGGCCGACTTCCCCGGCCTGACCCGTGACCGCAAGTACGGTACCGGCAAGGTCGGCGGCAAGCCTTACACTGTCATCGATACCGGTGGTATCAGTGGTGATGAAGAAGGCCTCGACCTGATGATGGCTGGCCAGTCTCTGGCTGCCATCGATGAAGCCGACATCGTGCTGTTCATGGTGGATGCCCGCTCTGGTCTCAACATGGCCGATGAAGCCATTGCTAACCATCTACGCGTCAACCAGAAGAAAACCTGGTTGGTCGTGAACAAGACGGATGGCATGGACGAAGAAATCGGCAAGGCTGATTTCTGGGGTCTCGGCCTTGGCGACCCGCGCGCCATCGCTGCCGAACATGGCCGTAACGTCACCGTACTTCTGGAGGAGGTGCTCGCACCGTATCCGGAAGTCGAGGAAGGTGAAGACGAAGATCAGCACCCGGAGCTTGATGACCGTGGCGTACGCATCGGTATCATCGGCCGCCCGAATGTCGGCAAGTCGACGCTAGTCAACCGTCTGCTGGGTGAAGAGCGCGTTGTCGTCTTTGACCAGGCAGGCACGACGACGGATGCTGTCGAAATTCCCTTCGAGCGTCGTGGGAAGCCGTATCTACTGGTCGATACCGCGGGTATTCGTCGTCGCAAGAACGTGAGCGAGATGGTGGAAAAGTTCTCCATCATCAAGACACTGGAAGCGATCAAGAAATGTAACGTCGCCGTGATGGTGCTCGATGGCAGCCAGGGTCTGGTCGAACAAGACCTTCACCTGCTGGACTTCGTGCTGACCAGCGGTCGTGCGCTGGTACTGGTCGTCAACAAGTGGGATGGCCTGGAGAGCGAAGCCAAGGAGAAGATGCGTTCCGAGATCAAGCGTCGTCTGGGCTTCACCGACTATGCAGATCTGCACTTCATCTCGGCGCTTCACGGCACCGCGGTAGGCGATATTTATCCGTCTATTGATCGCGCCTTCGATAGTGCGATTGCCCGCTGGTCGACCAAGCGTCTGACCACTCTGCTGCAGGACGCCACCCAGGCGCACCAGCCGCCGATGATCAACGGCCGTCGTATCAAGTTGCGCATGGCTCACCAGGGCGGTGCCAACCCGCCGCTGATCATCGTACACGGCAACCAGACCAACTCGCTGCCGGAAGCCTACAAGCGCTACCTGATCAACACCTTCCGCAAGGTACTCAAGGTCAAGGGTACGCCGATGCGCTTCGAGTTCCGCTCCGGCGACAACCCCTTCGATGGTGCCAGAGGTACCGATGATCGCGAGCGCGCCAAGGAACGTTCACTGGCCCGCACCAAGGAAGCACGCAAGGAGCGCAAGCAGCGTCGATGATGATGCGGCATTGCTGAACGCTTACCAGTAACGCGGTTGGAAGTACCAAAAACGCCGGCTCCGCAGATAACTGCAGAGCCGGCGTTTTTTGGCTAAAAAAAGATCAATATGGATGTGACTCAGACTTCCAACGTCTTCTGCCCCGCCCACATGTTGGCAAATTGCCAGGCAGCGCGTCCGCTACGTACGCCACGCTGAGTGGAATAGCGCAATGCCTCGCCCCGGGCCGCCTCATCAAAGCTCCCCTCGCCCAGACGCCATTCGACCCAGTGCTGACACGTCTCGAGATAGGCCTCCTGATTGAACGGATGGAAGGCCAGCCACAGGCCGAAGCGGTCCGACAGCGAGATCTTCTCTTCCACCGCATCACCATGATGTAGCTCGCCATCCACGATGTGCGTGTCATGGTTGTCGCTCATCTGCTCCGGCAGCAGATGGCGACGATTGGAGGTCGCGTAGAGCAACACATTCTCCGGCGGCCCTGTCAGCGTGCCGTCCAGTACACTCTTGAGCGCCTTGTAAGCATCATCACTGCCCTCAAAAGACAGATCATCGCAGTAGACGATAAAGCGATGCGGCTGATGCGCCAGCTCTGCCACCAATGACGGCAGCGCGGGCAGATCATGGCGATCAATCTGAATCAGGCGTAATCCCTCATGACCCAGAGTATTGAGCAAGGCACGCACCAGTGATGACTTGCCGGTACCGCGCGCACCCCATAGCAGCGCATGATTGGCGGGCTTGCCGGCCAGAAAGGCGCGCGTATTCGCCATCAATTCACGCTTCTGCCGGGCAATGCCGAGCAGATCTTCAAGCGTGAGTGCGTCGCGTGGCGCGATCGGGGTAAGGCGCCCACCCAATGGATGACGTGTCCATAGTGCGGCGATATCGCGATTCCAATCAACGTCGATCACGGTAGGCGGCAGCAGAGGTTCCAACCGATCAAGCAATTGATTGAGACGACATTCAAACTCTGGCGACATGATGACTCCCTGTCAGATACACAATGATTAGGTCGTAGTGCAGACCACTGCAAATGATCTCTCAGTATGCCACGCCAATAGATCGAATCAGGCAACTTCGCCCTGTAAGCCCAGCAATCAATGATTCCGAAAAACTGCACAAGCGAAGCTGTCCGGTTATGCTGTCTGCACTTTTCTTGCACTTTTTCCTTTTGCTGCAGTGCCGATTGACATCATTACCCAGGAGATCACCATGCCAGGATTGCTCCCTTCATCCACCCTTCCGTTACGTCGCTTGCTACCACTTGCCGCCATCGCGACCGCTGTCACGCTAAGCGCCTGCGCAAGCTCTCCACTGGGCCGTAGTCAGCTGACGCTCTATTCCGACCAGGAGCTGGAAAAGATGGGCGCGGCTAGCTTCAGCAAGTATCAGGAAGAACTGCCGGTGGTTGAGGGCAGTGAAGACGCCTATGTCAGCTGTGTCGCCAACGCCGTGACGGCCAAGGTACCTGCGAGTTATGGCATCGCACAGTGGGAAGTGAAGGTCTTCAAGGATGAGTCTGCCAACGCCTTCGCACTTCCGGGTGGCCACATCGGTGTCAATACCGGACTGCTGGATATCGCTGAGAATCAGGATCAACTGGCTACAGTCATCGGACACGAGATTGCTCATGTACTGGCGCGGCATGCCAATGAACGTGTCTCAACGCAATCGCTGACCTCTGCCGGGCTTTCATTGACGCAGGCGCTGACAGGCCTGGAGGGTGCGGGAGGCGACCAGTTAATGGGCCTGCTGGGGATGGGGGCCGAATACGGAGTACTCAAGCCCTTCTCACGCTCACATGAATCCGAGGCTGATCTGATAGGCCTCGATCTGATGGCCGAAGCCGGCTTTGACCCGCGGGCCAGCGTCAAACTGTGGTCCAACATGAGTGCTTCTGGCGGTGGCCAGCCACCAGTATGGATGTCGACACACCCGAGTGATGAGCAGCGAATGGCGGCACTAAACGAGCGCCTGGCGACAGCCCTGCCAATATACGAGAAGGCACGCAACGCTGGCGAGAAACCCAACTGCAATCGACTGCGCTAGTCTCCCTTCCATGAAGCAAAGAGGCGCCCGAGGGCGCCTCTTTGCTTCATGGGAAATGTAAACACTCGTTGCCAAGTGTGTCTATATCGTCTCTGACCAATAGTAAATTGCTAGTCTGTTAGCACGCCCTAACGCTTTGTGGCCATCCTCTCCCTCGGGCATAGACATTGCGTTCACTTGTAAAGGAACTGCAGCATGACTCGATTTGCCCTCATCATTGACGACGACCCAGACTTCCGTGAATTACTGTCGGGATTACTTTCCGCTCACGGTTATAGTTGTACCGAGAGTGAAGGATTACAGGATATTGCCTGCAACTCTGGCCGTCTGGAAGCCGATCTCATTCTGGTCGATTATGAGCTTGGTGATTTTACTGGCGATGATGTACTCAATTATCTACGAGAACGTAATGTGGAAGCCGGTATCATTCTAATGAGTGCCTGTCATTCCAGTGAGATGGGAACGATGGTTGATCGGGGACGTCGAGGCGGATTGAACATGCTGGGACAACTCGGAAAACCCTTCGATCTAAAGCATCTGGCCTCCATGCTCAATAATCTCAAACTGCATCATAATCCGCTGACTGTCGGCGAATTGGACGACGCGCTTTCCCAACAACAACTTCATCTGGTCTATCAGCCAAAGATAGATCTCGGGTGCGGAAAACTGACGGGGGCCGAAGCACTCGTACGCTGGCAGCATCCGCTCCGGGGCATGGTGATGCCCAACCAGTTCATTACCCTCGCTGAGCGTAGTCATCGTATCGATCAACTGACGTGGCAGGTACTGGATCAAGGCTTCCGTCAGCAGACACTATGGCGCAAGCAGGGGTTAAATCTGAACCTGGCACTCAACCTATCCCCTGAGTTATTGCGCACCCGTGACATGCTTAAAAATCTTGATGCACTTGCCAGTGAACATGATATCGACCCACATTCCATCACGCTGGAGCTGACGGAAAGCTGCGGAATCGACTGCCTCACCTACGCACGCCATCTGCTCAATGCCATACGCGAGCGTGGTTATCGTCTGGCATTGGACGATTTTGGCACTGGGTTTTCATCCATGATGCAGCTTTATAACCTGCCCTTTGACGAGCTGAAAATCGATCAATGCTTTGTGGGGCGCAGTGACAGTCATCCTGAAGCCAGAGCCATCACACGGACGATTGTAGAGCTAGGCCAGCGCCTTAATCTCGCCGTCGTTGGCGAAGGTATCGAGACATCAGAGCAGCGCGACTATTTACGTGATACTCAATGCAATATTGGACAGGGTTATTTATTCGCACGGCCACTTGCTGTCGAGGCCTTTAATGCCTGGCATCATCAGCCACCGATAGCCGTGAGTGAGTTAGCAGCGCCGAAAGCAGCTACACGTCATGTCAATATCTAGATGACACAAGACCCGGCCAAGGCCGGGGTATTTCGATGATATTTCAATGTATCCTTCCCCCCATCTTCATCATTACTACTCCTTTTTCATATAGTGATCTCCAGACCGTCAACTTGACACGCACACTCACTCTCTTGAAGGCCCTCATACCTGCAGAAAGCCCCTCTGTACGAGGGCATGACGTGTCATATCCCCTAGTGCTTCGAGTTGCTGTAACTGCTGGCAAATCATCTCATCATCGCTACTGGCCAACGCACTTTCCAGCATCTTCGCGGCACTGGCCAGTCCCAGGCACCCAAGCGATGCCGAGGCCCCCTTCAGTGAATGGGCCTCACGCTTGAGCATGGTGTAGTCACTCTGAACATGCAGTGTTGCCATCAGCTCCACACGGCGATCAAGGCGCTTGAGATAATTATTGAGCAGTTGAGAAAAGGCCTCAGCATTTAGGGTGTCCAGCAATTCTCGACAGGTATCCATCTGTAAAAGCGACTGTAACTTTTGCTCAGAAAGCTCCCTCTCCCCGGCTGAATTCCTAGCTTCGTGTATATCATCAGAGGGATATGCCTCGTGCTGAGCGAACGCCACATTCTCCCCTGCCGCCGATACACAGATAGCGGTCAACACAGCATCGGGCGGTGCATGAGAAGGGGCATCTGACGCAGAAGAGACGACAAGATGCTAACGGAGCACTCGACTCAGATCATTTCGCGTAAAGGGTTTATGCAGTACTGCATCCATACCGGCTACCAGGCAACGCCGAGCATCTTCCTGCATCACGTTAGCGGTCATGGAAATGATGGGGAGATGAACTCGTCCAGCTTGACTGGCCTCGATTTGACGCCAGCGACGCGTCGTTTCCAGGCCATCCAGTATTGGCATCTGCATGTCCATGAAGATCAGATCCACCGCTGAGCCTTCTCGGGACAGCCACTTCAGCGCCTGCTCACCATTATCGACGACCGTCACCTGTTGACCCAGAAATTCGAGCATCGCACGGGCCAGTGATTGATTGATCTCATTATCTTCTACCACCAGGATTCGGGCCTGTGGCAGTGGCGTATCTACAGCCATCTGCTCAGGACATGCATCCGAGGCAGCTAGCTCGGGAAGCGTAACAGTGCACCAGAAGCGACTACCCAATCCGCGATGACTTTCCACTCCAATCTCACCACCCATTGCCTCTACCAAGCGTCTGGAAATGGCCAATCCCAAACCAGTCCCTTCATGGCGACGGGCCATGGACGTATCTACCTGAGTGAAGGGGGCAAACAAGTGCCCAAGCTGGTCGTGATCAATACCACAGCCACTATCTTGCACCTCGAAATGCAAGGTATCACTCCCATGGGAGCGGATGCCTAGTCGAATAGTGCCTTCAGGACAGAATTTGAACGCGTTGTTGAGCAGGTTGGTCAGCACCTGACGCAGACGATTGATATCGCCCTCGACCCAGGTAGGCAGGTCATCCGCACGCTCTTCCAGGAACATGCAGGTGTGTTCAGATGCTGTGCTATCGCACTGGCGGGCATAGTGCGCCACGAGCGAATCAAGGAAGTCCGGCAACGAAAAACAGCGCTGATCCAGCTCTAGATTGCCGGCCTCGATCTTCGAATAATCGAGTACGTCGTTAATGACAACCTGGAGGCTCGCTGCGCTCTGGCGCAATGTCTCGATATACGCTCTGCCGCGAGAAGACGTGATTTCCTCACCAATCAGATCTGCCACACCCACCATGCCATTGAGTGGAGTACGAATCTCGTGACTCATGATGGCCATGAACTCAGACTTGGCCTGACTGGCTGCCTGCGCCAGTTGCACCATGCCATCAAGCTCTCGCGTACGCTCTTCGAGCATTCTCGCTTTCGAAGCACGCTCGCGTGTTTCCGCGACAAGCGCTACCACGAGTACCGCACCACTCAGTGTCAGCAGCAACAGCAATATCAAGGCCAGCGTATAGAGTTCCAGTAGCTCCTTACGTTCATTGGAGCGCTGAATGGCAGCCTCTGCATTGATATCCAGCAACAATTCACCTGTCAGTCCTTGCAGTGATGTCAGGCGCGCCAGTAACTGTTCCGACAGCAGCTCATCACGCCCACCGCCATCAATCAGTACCAGGATATCTTTATCCAGTGCCTCGACTCGCGGCAGGCTCGCCATCAGCTGTGCATGAAGCTCAGGTATTGCCTTGAGCATGCGACCCATCTCACCACTTTGCAGCAGCTGCACACGACTGAAGAGGATATCGAGACGTAGTAGAAGCTCACTGTCATCTCTCAAGGGGGCCGGGGTAGGTGACAATCGCCCCTCAGCGATCACCAGGCGTAATTCGCGCACTTCTCGATCGTACTGATAAATCCCCCATATCATGTTTTCGCGCAGCTTGTGCTCAAGTGTTTGTTGGTGCTGATAAACCAATGCACCTGTCACGAGTACCAAGACAAAGAATAGCGTCGCGGCAATCGCGACGCCGGCTCTGAAATACATCGATCGGAGTGGATTCATGAGTAGGCATCCTGCCAGACGCGATTGAGACAGTAATTAATCGTCGATTTCGATGCGTTTCACCTGCCAGACAGAGCGAGTCATGATTTGCTCATTGAGTAGATCGGGCTGCTCGCTGAAGGGATAAATGATGAAGATGGGACCATTGTCACGCACCCGTAAACGTTTACCGTCGATTTGCATTGCCAGGATGACCGGATAATCAAAAAAATCCTGTACTGGCACGTTCGCGGCATAGTCATTAAGCGCCACGATACGCATCGTGCCGCTTTCCGCACCCACGGCCTCCATCAGAGCAGACCCTAACGGACCACTGAAACGCATCTCGCCATCGTGCCAGGGAGTCATTGTCAGAGTTTCACGCTGCTCCAGTGCTGCCAGCATTTCACGATCAAAGTGCGCTTCATTGCCCGCATTGGTGTGCTCGATATTACCGGTAACCCTCAACACGACCGGACCTTGCGGTGCTTCAAGCGCCATGACGACAGGCGATAACAGCAATGCACTTAGTAAACCGTACGATACCCAGCGCCGACACTGAGCAAGTTGCGAAATGACATGAAGATACCCAGAAAACTCAAGCATGCGACTTACTCCACTCGATAATAGACAGTCATGAGTATAAGCCGCCGCGTTTACGCCAACCGTGAACCATTGTGACGTCGTATCACGATAGAGACGCGTAGACTTATGCCATGAATCCATCAGGGAGGTGACGGCATGCACATCGGCATTCTGGAGGATGATCAAGATCAACGTGATTATCTAATGCTCTGCCTGCAGACACAGGGTCACGAGCTAGCAGGGTTTGAGCGTGCCAGTCAGTTATTGCGCGCCCTGCGCGAGCAGAATTTTGACATGCTGATTATCGATTGGCAGCTGCCAGATGCCTGCGGCATGGAGCTGACACGTACATTGCGCCGCGAGCATGGCTGGCAGGGGTTGATTCTGTTCATCACCGCAAGCCAGGGGGAAGAAGACGTCGTGCACGCACTGGAGCATGGCGCTGATGACTTCCTGAGCAAGCCCATCAACCCGAAGGAACTCACGGCGCGAGTGGCAGCGCTTGGCCGACGACTGGCCGACGACTGGCCAATAGTACTGCCAGCAACGCACTGAATGAGGTGGAGGATATTCCCGAGCACTACCGAATAGAACAGGAAGAGCACACCATCTGGTGCGCAGGAGTCCAGGTCAATCTGACACAGCGTGAGTATCAGCTCGCCGTACTCTTGCTGCGTCATATAGGAGAGCTATTTTCACGCGCCTATTTGCTGGAGATGATATGGGGAATCAACGGTGACATCTCTACCCGCACCGTCGATACCCATATCAGCCGCCTGCGCCGCAAACTAGGATTTGATGGTAGTCATGGCCTCAAGCTGAGAAGCGTTTATCAACATGGCTATCGACTAGAGCTCTGCAGCGATGGAGAAAGTGCTCGCAAGATCGCCTGAATCTCTCCATCAAGCCGTCAACAACTGACGCAACATCCGCGCAACGGGCGCAGTATCCGGCCGCTTGTGGCGCCACAGAAAGTAGGATTCTGCTGCTTGCTCTACCAGCATGCCCAAGCCATCCTCTGAACGTGCGCCGCGTTCAGCAGCCCAGCGCATGAAGACGGTGGGTTCTGCGCTATACATCATGTCGTACGCCAGCGCGTGGGCGGTAAACAACGCATCCGGCAATGGCGGTAGCTCACCGCCTAACGATGCACTGGTTCCGTTGATCACTAGATCAAACGTACCCTCAATCTCCTCAAAGCTTCCGCCTGACAGCTGTGTATCCCCAAGTGCCAGGTCCGAAAAGTCAGCGGCAAGCTCACTAGCTTTTGAAGCCGTGCGATTCGCGATGGTCAGTGCGGCAGGCTGCTTCGCCAACAAGGGCTCCAGCACGCCACGCACGGCGCCTCCTGCACCCAGCACCAGAATACGTGCACCCGCGAGCGGCGCCGTCAGGCGCTCTAGATCCCGCACCAGGCCCACTCCATCCGTCGTGTCACCGTAGACCTGACCATTTTTACCCAGTAGCAGAGTATTGACGGCGCAAGAGCGTTGAGCGCGCGGTGTCAGCACGTCGACAAGTCGATACGCTTGCTCCTTGAAGGGCATGGTGACATTCGCACCTAGCCCGCCTTCAGCGACAAACTCGGCCCAACCACCGGCAAAGTCATCTGCCGGCGCCAGCCGTGCCTCATAGCTCAAGGAGTCTCCCAGCTGCTCAGCGAAGGCACGATGAATCAAGGGAGATTTCGAGTGGGCAATAGGATTGCCAAATACAGCATAACGAGACATCAAGACTCCGGGACAGTCACACGGTAAATATCAGGACAACGGATACCATCAGGCGCTTTCACCCAGCCAATCACGCGCATGCAGGAAGTCGCGATACAACACCGACTCGGCACTGCCTTCTTCCGGCTGATAGCCGTATTCCCAGTGTACGACCGGCGGCATCGACATCAGAATCGACTCGGTACGTCCGCCGCTTTGCAATCCAAATAGCGTGCCACGGTCCCATACCAGGTTGAACTCGACATAGCGGCCACGGCGATACAGCTGGAAGTTACGCTCGCGCTCACCGTAAGCCGTTTCACGACGGCGTTCGACGATCGGCAGATACGCTTCCAGGAAGCTATTGCCTATGGACTGCTGGAAGGCGAAGCAACGCTCGAATCCCCATTCATTCAGATCATCGAAGAACAAGCCACCCACGCCGCGTGTTTCATCACGATGCTTGAGATAGAAGTACTCATCACACCAGGTCTTGTAACGCGGATAGACATCGCTTCCGAAGGCAATGCAGGCATCAAAGGCCGCCTGGTGCCAGTGACGTGCATCCTCGAATTCAGGATAGAACGGCGTCAGATCGTAGCCCCCACCGAACCACCACACCGGTGCCTCACCTTCTTTTTCGGCAATGAAAAAGCGCACATTACCGTGGCTGGTTGGCACATGCGGATTATGCGGATGTAATACCCAGCTAACGCCAACCGCGTGAAAGCTGCGGCCCGCCAACTCGGGCCGAACAGCCGTGGCAGATGCCGGTAACTGTAGGCCGAAGACATGTGAGAAGTTGACGCCGCCCTTCTCGAATACATCACCATTCTCCATGACTCGCGAACGACCACCGCCGCCCTCTGCTCGCTCCCAGCTGTCTTCACGGAAACTTGCCTTGCCATCACAGGCTTGCAGCGCATCACACAAGCGGTCCTGCAGGTCGAGCAGGTAGACCTTGACGTCTTCGAGATTGGCGTGGGCCACGGTGCCTCCGGTGAATCGAAAAATGAAAAATGAAAAAGAGCAGCGAGCCATCTGCCCGTCTCCTCGCTGACGAGAGACTGTCAGCATACCGCCACCTCGAGGTGATGGCAGACGGCGCTTTACTTGCACATGATCTACATCAAGGCCATGGCGTACGCGACACTCAGGCCCGCAATATCATACCGGTAGCAAGATCACGAATGGTGCTTGGCCGCACATAACCACCCAGCGGGCCGTCGAGAATCACATCATCCACCAACGAGGTACCAAAGGTGCCACGTATCTCATCGATGCTCATCGCTGGCGCTTCGCCTGCACGATTGGCCGAAGTGGAGACAAGTGGGCCATCAAACGCAGCACACAGCGCCTGTACCAATGGATGATCACTGACCCGCACCGCAAGACTGACATGCTCACCACGCAACAAGGGATGGGCACGACCGTTATCCGGCACCAGCCAGGTAAAAGGCCCCGGCCAACTAGCCACTAACTGCTCACGTTGCGTTGTCGAGATACCGACAAGCCACGGCTCGAGCTGGGCGATATCGCCAGCGATCAGGATCAACCCCTTGGCGGCATCCCGAGACTTGAGCTGAATCAACCGTGCCAGCGCTTCACCATTGTCAGGATCGCACCCTAACCCCCAGACAGCCTCAGTCGGATACGCAACGATTGCGCCGCGACGCACACAGTCCGCAGCATCTGCAACAGCGATAAGATCGAACGGGGCAGCACTTGCATTCATGATCCGCACAGGCCTCCTTGAGACAGGCAACACAATGGGCTGACCTCGACAGTGAGTCACAGGTACATCGCCCGAACAGGCCGCAATTCTAGCATGCTCATCAGCATGAGACCGACGCAACGATGTGTCATGCAGACACGACTTATCGTCACACTCTCGTCACGGCATGATGGATAATGCTGCACTCCGACGCTTCGATCAGCACACCCTTATTCCTGAATAAACAAGGACGTATTCCATGCGCCGTTACATGACGCTCAGTACTACCGCTGCCCTGCTGCTGACAATGGCAGGTTGTGCTAGCTCTACCTCTCAACCTGAAGCTCCGTCCGCACCCAGGCCCGGCATGAGTGAGGCGCCATCCGCGCTGTCTCAAGCGGCACCGATCAGTGATCAGGCCATGCTGGCCACCTTGTGGGTACAGCGCAGCGCCGAGTTTCACGCCCTGTCGCTACAGGCGTTCAACGTCGCGCACGACCGCCTGAATATAGCGCTTGCCCGTCGCACTCAGCACGACAAGCCACTGGCCGTGGTGGTCGATGTCGACGACACCGTGCTCAACACCACCAGCTATGGTGGCTGGGCACTGCGCGAAGGCCGTACGTATGACAGCCAAAGCTGGGCAAACTGGGTGGACGATGCCGTCTCGACAGCGTCTCCGGGGGCGGTGGACTTCCTGAACTACGCCAGCGCCAGCGGCGTCGATGTCTATTACATCACCAATCGCAAGGCCGCGGGAAAGCAGGCGACCATCGCCAACCTTGCGGCGCTTGGCTTCCCGCAGGCAGATAACGCGCATGTGATGCCGCGCACCGAGAGCTCCAACAAGACTGAACGTCGCGCCATCGTGACGGCAGACCACAACATCGCGATTCTGATGGGCGATAACCTGGGCGACTTTGATCAGGCCTTCCAGCAGGACACCAGTACTGCACGCAATGCCGAGGTGGAGCAACACGCCAGCCAGTTCGGCCGTCGCTTCGTCATGCTGCCCAATCCGACTTATGGTGAGTGGGAGGGCGTTATCTATCAGGGCAACTGGGATATCAGTGAGACAGAGAAACGCGCGATGCGCGATGCTGCCCTGAATGTCTGGCAATCAGAGACGGGTACCGTAACGACAGGTCAGTAACGACAGGTCAGTAACGACAGGTCAGTAACGACAGGTCAGTAACGACAGGTCAGTAACGACAGGTCAGTAACGACAGCAATGTCAGGCCAATAAAAGAACGCCCTGCAAAGTCCTTGCAGGGCGTTCTTGTTCAACCAATGTCACTTGCTCAAATGCGCTTCCAGCCGCCGGGCGCCTGAACCGCTTTCCCTTCAAGCTCCAGCTCCAGCAGTTGCATGCTCAACTCACTCACGTGACTTCCACTGAGCTCTACCAATTGATCGAGCGCGGTCGGTATTGCCCCCAAAAAGCACAAGGGTGATGCCTCCTTGACACCCGGTAGTGAAGGAGATGCCAGTGACGGCAACTCCTGCGTCATGGCATGCGTCAGCGGCTGCTGTCGCGAAACCGGATTTCTCTTCTGGCGAGGGACAACAGAATAGCCTTCAGCCATGACCGCCTCCGGCATGAGGTGATTCAGCTCTGCCAGCATGTCGTCCACATTGCGCACTAACGTGGCACCCTGCCGAATCAACTCCAGACATCCACTTGACGCGATATCCTCGATACGCCCGGGCAGTGCAAACACCTCACGATTCTGCTCCATCGCCAGCCGCGCACTGACCAACGAGCCACTGCGCAACGTCGCCTCTACCACCAGCACACCGTGTGACAACCCAGTAATCAGGCGATTACGACGCGGAAAATGACGTGCATGTGCGCCGGTACCTGGCGGATGCTCTGACAACAACAGTCCGCCGCTATCAAGCAAGCGCTGGCGCAAATGATGGTGCTGTGCAGGGTAGGTCACATCCACACCGCAGCCCAGCACGGCGAGCGTCGAGGGACGTGCTGGGAAATCGTCATCGGAAAGTCGCGCGGCTGCCGATAGTGCACCCTGATGAGCCGCGGCATCTATCCCCAACGCAAGGCCACTGGCCACACTCCACCCTCGTCTCACCAGCTCACCGGCAAACTCATGGGCATGTGCAAGCCCCGCCTGGCTCGCCTTGCGCGCACCCACAATGGCCAGCTGTGGGAGTTCGAGAAGTTCACATCGCCCCAATGCCCATAGCGTCAGCGGCGGGTCTGGCAACGTATCGAGCATCGCGGGCCATTCAGGGTCTGCTGGCGTCAGGAGATAGCAACCATAAGCCGGCGAGTGCCATTCGAGATCTGCCATGACCTGCTGATATAACGGCGAGGACGTTGGTCGCTCGCACCAAAGCCTCAGTGAGGCCGACAAGCGCGGAGGTAACGCAGCCAACCAGCCCTGTGGCCAGTCTGCATGCTCTCTCAACTTGGCACCGGTATGGCTACCGAAACCCGGTAGTCGCGCCAGAAACGCAAAATCCGCTCGCGAGGGGATACGCTTTTCGACATTGCTATCGATCATCACGTATTACCTCCCGAGCGGATCATTGGCAGCCTTGACCGATATTCATGCCACAGCTGCATCATCAACTATTTCAGGCTTGGCCTCAGCCATTCGGTTCCAGCAACTTGTCGCCGACGCTGAGTGGACGCCCTGCCTGCATCACCAAGGCATAACTGACCTTTTCGTAGATGCGGAACACCATCAAAAGCCCACCTTCTTCACCCGGCAGGGTGATGCTCTCCCCTGTTACCGGGTCTTCAATCGTCTCGCCACGACGCTCTACACCGAACACATATCCAGGCTCGATACCTTCTCGACTACCACGATTGAGCGCCACGATGTCATTGCGGCCAATGTTGCGCAGGCCATCAGGCGCCGCGAGGATGATACCGCCGGTATCTTCTGCGGGCGGTTGCGGTTGGAAGCTGGTGGTAATGGCGCCACCATCGGCGGGCAACAGTAGATCACCATTGAGAATCTCGCGGTTGGAAGACAGCACGCGCATCACGCCGATATCACCCTCCTGACGCTCAAGCTTGACGTCACCGATACTGACCATTTCCAGTCCCAGGAACTCTTGAGTGTCGGGGTCCACATAACGATCGCCTTTGCGGTAGACGCTGTAGGTGTCGTAGCTCCCCCATTGGCCGCGCGCATAGATGGTATCGCCGGCACCACTGATCAGACGGGTATCATCACCCGCCACGATATAAGGTACGCCTTCGATCTCTTCAGGCTTTACGACGCGATGGTCTGTCAGGAATGCCGAGATCTTTTCCAGCGGGATGGGTGGCACAGCCTCACGCTTGGGGATCTTGCGAATCGACGGCGATAGCTTCACGACGCCACCTTGGCCACGCTCCAGACGCAGACGTGGCTCACCATTCTCGTAGTAAAGGGATATCCGGTCGCCCGGATAGATCAGATGTGGATTCTTGATCTGCGGATTGGCACGCCAGACTTCCGGCCACAACCAGGGTTCACGTAAAAAGCGGCCAGAAATATCCCAGAGAGTGTCACCGCTGACTACCACGTAGGTAGAGGGTACATTGTCACGCACTGTTGCCGCCTGTGCCTGCGACATCCCTGCGCTTGCCCCCAGCGTCGTCATACCGAGGAGTGCCGTGAACACGGCATTGCCGACCAGTCGTTTCATGCCCATTCATGCGTCCCTTGCGTTATTGCCACCCATCACTGTCGGTGGTGGTGATCTTTTTTCTGAAATCCGTACCGTGAAAATCCGTCTGCTTCGCGCGCCACGACCCCTGACAGCACGCGAGATCAATCTTGACTATTGCCGCGATAGTAGCAGCATTGACGGCCATCGGTTCCGTTCCTCGCTTGTGCACACTACAATATCAGTCAAATCCTTACTGACAGCACAACGGTAATTACACCAGTCATGGCCAAGCGCGAAATTCTTGAATTCCCCGATGAGCGTCTGCGCAATGTTGCAGTACCGATCGAGACGATCGATGCTGAACTGCAGACCCTGATCGATGACATGATCGAGACCATGTATGACGCTAGAGGCATCGGCCTCGCCGCCTCACAGGTCGACGAACATCGCCGTCTGATCGTCATCGACGTCAGCGAAGATCAGTCCCAGCCGCTGGTGCTGATCAACCCCGAATACACGCCTATCGGCGACGAGAAGGAACCGATGCAGGAAGGCTGCCTATCGATCCCTGAGTATTATGCCGAAGTTCCGCGTTACTTGAAGGTACGACTCAAGGCACAGGACCGCAACGGCGACGCTTACGAACTTGAGGCCGATGGTCTGCTGGCGCACTGTATCCAGCATGAGAACGACCACCTGCAAGGCACGTTGTTCGTCGACTACCTCTCTCCGCTCAAGCGGGATCGAGTGATGAAGAAGATGCAAAAACGTCATAAGCTACAGGAAGACTGATCTCATCGAGTCGGTGCAACTGACAGCATTGAGTTGTCATTAGTGACCTGCTCCCTGGGGAGACATATCGCACGGAGGCTGGGGGATCCCCCTCGGCCTCCGTGCTCGTTATTGCTGATACGTTATTACGAGCATGCCCTTCCTGCTCCGCCAGCACCTTGAACCCGGTATCATCCGCGTTCCCCATACGAGAGTTCTTGCATGTCGAAAGCCCTGCGTATTGCCTTTGCCGGCACCCCCGATTTTGCTGCCGAGTGCCTGACCGCCCTGCTAGGCAGTCAGCATCACATCATCAGCGTCCACACTCAGCCGGATCGCCCCTCTGGCCGTGGACGCAAGCTGACCCCCGGCCCCGTCAAGCAGCTGGCGCTTGAGCATGCCATCCCCGTGCATCAGCCGCTGAACTTCAAGGACGACGCCGACCGCCAGGTTCTGCGCGATCTCAACGTCGATATCATGGTGGTCGTGGCCTACGGACTGATTCTGCCGCAGGCAGTGCTCGACATTCCGCGTCTCGGCTGTCTGAACATCCATGCTTCACTGCTGCCACGCTGGCGGGGTGCTGCACCGATTCAGCGCGCCATCGAGGCGGGTGACAATGCCTCTGGCGTTACCATCATGCAGATGGATGCAGGTCTCGACACAGGTGGCATGCTGTTGATTCGCCGTACATCCATCACCGCTAGTACCACGGGTGGCGAGCTGCACGACGCACTCGCTGCCCAAGGGGGTGAAGCGATCGTCACGGCACTCAATGCGATTGCCGAGGGTGATCTGCCAACGACACCACAGCCCGAGGAAGGCGTCACCTACGCCGCCAAGCTCTCCAAGGCCGAAGCCGAGCTAGACTTCACGTGCCCGGCATCTGAACAGGATGCACGCATTCGTGCCTTCAATCCTTGGCCGGTCGCCTGGACGCGCCTTGAGGGCGAACCATTGCGCCTGTGGATGTCACGCACCAGCGAGCAGCGCCTTGATATCGCTGTCACGCCAGGCACGCTCCTGGCCCCGAGCAATGACTGCCTGCGCATTGCCTGCGGCGATGGCCATGAGGTGCTGGAAATCACTCGTGCCCAGCTGCCCGGTGCCAAGCCATTGAGCGTCAAAGATCTTCTCAACTCCCGTGCTGCGCGCTTTCCCGAAGGACTTGTCCTCGGCGCCAGCCACACTCCTGATACCGAGACTTCCGCATGAGCCAGTCAGACAATCCGACCGCCAAGGGTAACGGCAAGAAGCGTAACTCCCTGCCGCCCGCCCGTCCCAAAGGTGGCGGTCAGAAGCATGGTGGTGCACGCCGCCAGCCTGACAATGCACCGGCCTCTCCGGGTGCCGCGGTTCGGGTCGCAGCGGCTCGCACACTCTCTCCGGTACTGGCCGCACGTAGCTCGCTGAACATGGATAGCCTGCCGTCTGGCGTTGCTGGCCGTGACCAGGGTCTCTACAAGGCATTGTGCTTCGGTGTCTGCCGCCAGCTGCCACGTCTGGATGCTCTGGCTGGTCAGCTGTTGAAGTCGCCCTTCAAGTCACAGGATCAGGATATTCATGCCCTGCTGCTGCTGGGCCTGTACCAACTGCTTTACATGCGTATCGCTCCGCATGCCGCCGTCGGTGAGACCGCGGGGGCTGCGCGTGGTCTCGGCAAGGGCTGGGCGACAGGCGTGCTCAACGCCTGTCTGCGTCGCTTCCAGCGTGAGCAGGAGGAGCTTGAAGCTGAAGTCGATAAAGATCCTGCCGTCGCGCTGTCTCATCCCCAGTGGCTGATGGATACCTTCCAGCGCAACTGGCCGGACGACTGGCAGGCCATCGCCGAAGCCAATAATGCTCAGGCGCCGATGACGCTACGCGTCAATGTGGCTGCCATCAGCCGCGAGGACTATCTCGCTCAGCTGGCAGAAGCCGAGATTGATGCTGTCGCCTGCCCGTTTGCCGAGCACGGTATCACTCTGACCGCTGCCTGCGATGTCAGCGCACTACCAGGCTTTGAGGAAGGTCTGGTCAGCGTGCAGGATGAAGCCGCTCAGCTCGCTGCCCAGCTACTGGCACCCGCAGTGACGGCCATCAACCCCGAAGGCGAAGGTGTCCGTTTACTCGACGCATGCACCGCCCCCGGTGGCAAGCTGGCTGACATGCTGGAACGCTTTCCCGCGCTGGACGCGACGGCCATTGATATCGACGGCGAACGCCTTGAGCGTGTAGAAGAAACGCTTGAGCGTCTGCAGTTGGGTGCTGGTGTCGTCTGCGCTGATGCCTGCGAACGCGATTGGTGGGACGGCGAGGCCTTCGACGTCATCCTGCTTGATGCCCCCTGCTCCGGCAGTGGCGTCATCCGCCGCCATCCCGACATCAAGCTGCTGCGTCGTCCGAATGACATCGGTGATCTCGCGCGCCTGCAGGGCAAGCTGCTGGCCAACCTGTGGAGCATGCTCAAGCCAGGCGGCACGCTGGTCTATGGCACCTGCTCCATCATCACGCAAGAAAATGCTCGCGTGATGGACCGCTTCCTGGCGGGTACGCCGGATGCCAAGGCCGAAACTATTCGCGCTGATTGGGGCCGCGTCTCTGGTGCTGGTCGTCAGATGCTGCCACAGATCAATGGCCACGACGGCTTCTATCTGGCGCATATTACCAAGGCCAACGTCTGATACCTGTTGGCAGGTGAGCATGACAGCGTACTGACAGCCGCGCCCCGACACCGGGGCGCGGCTGTCTTCCGTCATGGCACTGGTTTATCCTGTGCCGACTGAGCAACAGCGGACGAGCCGGACATGAAAATCATCATTCTGGGTGCAGGCCAGGTCGGCGGGACGCTCGCAGAGCATCTCGCCCACGAAGAAAACGACATCACGGTCGTGGATATCGATAGCGAGCGGCTACGTGATTTGCACAACCGACTCGATATACGGACCGTGACCGGTGCCGCCAGCTACCCACAAGTACTGCGTCAGGCCGGTGGCGAAGATGCCGACATGCTGATTGCGGTGACCAATTCAGACGAAGTCAACATGATCGCCTGTCAGATCGCCCACAGCCTGTTCCATACGCCGACCAAGATCGCGCGGGTGCGCTCCACCGCCTACCTGACCCGCAAGGGACTGTTCTCGCATGATGCCATCCCGGTCGATGTGCTGATCAGTCCCGAGCAGGTCGTCACCGACCACATCCGTCGCCTGATCGAGTATCCCGGTGCGTTGCAGGTACTGGATTTCGCCAATGGTGTTGCCCAGCTGGTGGCGGTCAAGGCCTATTACGGCGGGCCCCTGGTCGGTCAAGAGCTCGGTTTCCTGCGTCGTCACATGCCCAATGTGGATACACGTGTCGCGGCCATATACCGTCGTAACCGCCCGATCATTCCGCGGGGCGACACGGTCATTGAAGCGGATGATGAGGTGTTCTTCATCGCCGCGCGCAAGGATATTCGTACCGTGATGGGCGAACTGCGCCGTGTTGATAGAAACTTCCGCCGCGTCGTCATCGCTGGTGGCGGCAACATCGGTGAGCGCCTTGCGGAAACGCTGGAGCATACGCATCAGGTCAAGATCATCGAGCACTCATTGGCGCGCTGTACTGCCCTTTCAGAGAAGTTGGACCGCACCGTCGTCCTCCACGGCAGTGCCACCTCCAAACGGCTACTGCTGGAGGAGAACATCGAAGATTGCGATATCTTCTGTGCGCTGACCAATGACGATGAGGTCAACATCATGTCGTCAATGCTCGCCAAGCGTCTCGGCGCCAAGAAAGTGCTGACCCTGATCAATAACGCGGCCTACGTTGATCTGGTTCAGGGCGGCGAGATCGATATCGCCATCTCGCCGCAGCAAGCTACCATTGGCGGCCTGCTGACTCACGTGCGCAAGGGTGACATCGTCAACGTCCATTCGCTGCGACGTGGCGCAGCAGAGGCCATTGAAGCCATTGCCCACGGTGACGAGCGCTCTTCAAAGGTGGTCGGGCGGCGTATCGAAGATATCAACCTGCCGGATGGCACCACTATCGGCGCTATCGTGCGCGGTAAGGAAGTGCTGGTGGCGCATCATGATCTGGTGGTGAAATCCAATGATCACGTCATTCTGTTTGTTGTCGACAAGCGGCGCATCCGAGAAGTAGAGCGACTCTTCCAAGTCGGACTGACCTTCTTCTGATGCCGGCTATCATGTCCGACATCCCACACACCACCCTCATCACGTGCAGCGGAGGCGACGCATGAGCTTGCGCGTGATCTATCGCATCCTCGGCATCCTGTTGATGCTTTTCAGCGTGACGCTGGTGCCGCCGATGGTGATCTCGCTCGTGTTCGAAGATCGCACTCTAAGCGCCTTCGCCATCGCAATGGGCATCACTCTGCTGACGGGTTTTCTGCTCTACTATCCCAATCGACGGGCGCGCAAAGAGCTCAGAAACCGTGATGGGTTCCTGATCACGGTACTGTTCTGGACCGTACTGGGAGCCTTCGGGTCATTGCCTTTCATGCTGGCAGAAGACCCGAATCTGTCGATCATCGACGCCATGTTCGAATCCTTCTCAGGCCTTACCACGACTGGTGCGACGGTGATGACAGGCCTCGACCTGCTGCCGCACTCCATCCTTTATTATCGCCAGCAGCTACAGTGGTTAGGCGGCATGGGGATCGTGGTATTGGCGGTGGCGATCCTGCCGACATTGGGTATCGGTGGCATGCAGCTCTATCGCACCGAGATTCCCGGCCCGCTGAAGGATTCCAAGCTGACGCCGCGTATTACCGAGACAGCCAAGGCACTGTGGTATATCTACGCTGCGCTGACGCTGGTGTGCTTTGCCAGCTACTGGGCAGCCGGCATGAGTTGGTTCGATGCACTGGGACACAGTTTCTCGACGGTTGCCGTTGGCGGATTCTCGACACACGATGCCAGCATCGGCTACTTCGATTCCGCTACCATAGAGATGATCTGTGTGTTCTTCATGGTGGTGTCTTCAATCAGCTTCGGGCTGCACTTCGCCGCGTGGCGCGAAGGCCGCATCAGCCACTATCTGCGGGATCCGGAAACACGTTTCTTCCTGATTCTGCTGCTGATTCTGAGCTGCGTCACCATCGCTGGCCTGCTGCTCACCGGCAGCTACGATGATAGCAAGGCATTGCGCCACGGGCTCTTCGAAGCAGTATCCATCGCGACCACCACTGGCTTCGGCGTCGCCGAC
The DNA here is from genome assembly GCF_009796845.1 of Cobetia sp. L2A1. Classification (NCBI taxonomy): domain Bacteria; kingdom Pseudomonadati; phylum Pseudomonadota; class Gammaproteobacteria; order Oceanospirillales; family Halomonadaceae; genus Cobetia; species Cobetia sp. L2A1. The sequence continues at coordinate 3,474,763 of NZ_CP047025.1, forward strand.
TTCACCGGCTGGCCTGGCGTGCTGCCGATGATGCTGTTCATCGCCGCCTTTATCGGCGCGTGTTCCGGCTCGGCGGGGGGGGGCATGAAGGTCATTCGCATTCTGCTGATCCTCAAGCAGGGAGCACGCGAGATCTACCGTCTGATTCACCCCAATGCCATCCTGTCGATCAAGGTAGGACGCATGCGTATCTCGGAAGGCGTGGCCGAGGCAGTCTGGGGCTTCTTCTCCGTCTACCTGCTGCTGTTTGTACTGATGATGCTGGGCATGCTGGCGACAGGTCTCGATCAGGTGACTGCCTGGTCAGCCGTCGGGTCGGCACTCAACAATCTGGGCCCGGGGCTCGGTGGGGTCGCCACCCACTTCGGCGATATTCCCAGCACTGCCAAAGGCATTCTGATATTGGCGATGTTGCTCGGCCGCCTCGAGATTTTCACCATCCTGGTACTGTTCGCACCTGCCTTCTGGCGGCGCTGACACCAGCATTCAGACAATGAAAAATGCCTCGCCGGAGATTCCGACGAGGCATTTTTCATATGATGTCATCTAAGCGTAAGGAGTGTTGCGTCGTAGGTTACTCGCTGCTGTCGCTAGCTTCACGTCTGGCCAACAAGCGAATCATCGCCGCTGTCGGCTCCAGTACATAGTGAATACGGCTAGCACGGTAGCAATCGTTAAAAGCGTCAAAGTAATCATCCAGCACACTGGCTGCGGCCTCTTCCCCTGCCTGACGCAATAACTCTGCGGCAACCTCTGCCGTGCATAGATGTGCCTCGGATGCAGCCTTGCGCAAGTGATAACGAGTGAGCCGCCGGGAGTGCAGCGGCAGTACCGGCAAGCCATCCAGGTAGGGGCTCCTTCGGAAGATACGCCGCGCCTGACGCCAGGTACCGTCAAGCATGATAAAGACAGGAATACGCAGCTCCCCCGTCGCGGTATGCGTCGGCACGCCCTCACCCACCCCTGCAATGGCGTTCACATCTACCACACGATCAGCATAGTCCGACTGATCATCCGGGAAGATGATGAACGGCTGATAACGATCATCCTCCAATAACGCCAACAACCGCGGATCTGGCTCGACGCGATACCAGCTGAAGACGTCAGTACCTTCCAGTACATCACCAATCAACCGCCCGGTGTTGGTCGGCTTGTAGTGTTCCAGCGGGTGCGTGATCAACCAGAAGCGGATACGTGACTCTGCCTTGACGCGATAAGGACACAGGCAGTTGAGCTGTGGCAGACGGCAGGCCTCGCAGCGAACTACCTGACTGCCGCGGGCCTTGAACTCACGCCGCGGATGGCTACCTTGCCATTCCTCAGGCTCGCCACTGGGCAGTGTAGTGATGCCGCCCCTATCCTTGGTATCACGGTCATCAGAAAAGGAAAGGTCTTCGGCCAGAGCGGTCGGCTCGGCATCTGCCAACGAGGAGCGGGAATCACACATGATGAGCAGTCAAGGCCAAAGAAAAAGGGACGCGCATTCTAGCATGCGCGTCCCCTCTCTCATGACCTCACCAGATCATATTGCCTCTAACGCTACCCCCAGAGACTACACCTCGTAACGATGCTTGCTACCCGTGACGAACTTCGGCGGACGGCGCTTCCAGTAACCCGCCAACAGCGAGCCTGACACGTTGTGCCAGATGGAGAAGATCGCCCCGGGAAGAGCTGCCGTCGCCGAGAAGAACTGACTCGCCAATGAGGCGGCGAGGCCAGAATTCTGCATGCCGACCTCAATGGCGATGGTGCGCGCGGTACGCTCATCCAGCCCGAATAGACGCGACAGGCCGTAACCAGCACCCAGGCCGATCGCGTTGTGCGCGACCACGGCCAATGCGACCAGCGGGCCGAGTGTGGCAAGGCGACCGACATTGAGCGATACCACGATAGCAATGATCAGTACGATCGCCAGCATGGCCAGACTCGCCAATGCAGATTCCCACTCGCGAATCGCATCACGCGCGAAGTGATGCACGATCACACCGAGCACGATGGGTGCGACTACCAGCTTGGCGATGCTGAACAACATCCCGCCCACCGGCACATTGATGTCGGTACCCAGCAGCCACCAGGTCAGCAGAGGTGTCATGACGATGGAGAGTAGCGTCGACGCCATGGTCATCGATACGGACAAGGCGACATGGCCACCCGCCAGCCATGTCATTACATTGGAGGAGGTACCTCCAGCCGTCGCACCGACCAATACCATGCCAACGGTCAGCGCCGGATCCAGCCCCAGTACCCGCGCGATCAGGAAAGCAGCCAGGGGCATTACGGTATATTGAAGAAGCAAGCCCAGCGCGATGGGCCATGGACGACGAGCCACACGGATAAAGTCTTCGCGTGACAACGTCAAGCCCATGGCAAACATGATCAGCGCCAGCAGTGGCTGAATGAAGTCCTTGAGCGCGACAAAAGGCGTCGGCGCAATGACTGCGAGGCCTGCAAAGACCAAGGCCCACAGGGGGAAGAAGCGATTGAGCGTCTCGAACATACTCTGGATTTCCGGTCGCCGAGGGAGCCTCGCCCCTCAGAATTGCTGGCCTGCCACCCACGGAAGGCCTGAAGCCGCGCATCATAACGTATCAGGCAAGCCAAGATGACCCTGATACAACCAATGGCGCACAAGGCGCGGCAACGCCTGACCAGCACTCTCGGCTAACGGAAGCACTCCCGGCTCGGCGAGCTCATTGGCATTGGGGTCTATCAGAATGATCGGAGCATCCAATGGTGCCGCCGCATAGAGATTGGACGCCGGCATCACCTTGAGTGACGTACCAACGATCAACAGCAGATCGGCTTCGGCTGCGAGTTCCTCGGCAATCCCGTAAAGCGGCACAGCCTCGCCAAACCACACGACATCCGGCCGTAGCTGACTGCCCTTGTCACACAGGTCACCCAGTCGTATACCGCCGCGAGTCAGTGGATAGCGCAGACCATGATCGACACTCGAACGCGCCTTGAGAATCTCGCCATGTAAATGCATGACCTCGCGGGAACCCGCACGCTCGTGCAGATCATCAATATTCTGAGTGATGACCGACACACGAAAGCCATTCTGCTCAAGCTCTGCCAGCGCCTTGTGAGCGGCATTGGGTCGCGCCCGCCTTACCTGAGCACGGCGATCATCATAAAAGCGCAGCACTTGTTCCGGGTCACGCCGAAACGCCTGCGGCGTAGCGATGTCCTCCAGTCGATGCTCCTCCCACAAACCATCCTCGGCACGGAAGGTACGCAGACCACTTTCAGCGCTGATGCCAGCACCGCTAAGTACGACCAGATGACGCCCATGCCGTGCGCCCGGGTCCTTGAAACCTTCACTCATCGAACATTCTCTCTGCTGGTCAGCCGCGTGAATGAATAGCACGGGGAAGTACTGCTGGCATTGTCTCACTCAATAATGAGCGCGTTCAGTCATCTATAAAGTCCTGACTGCGATCAATACCAAAGCGCCGTTTGTTGCGATAGGGATACACATCAATCACGCGGCCAGCCGCAATGGCATCCTGTAACCCTCGCCACCAACTGGCTTGAAAAATCTCCGGGTGCAGCTCATGGAACAGCTTACGCAGCCCCATGTCTGCAAACAGGAAAGGACCAAATTCTTCAGGAAAGATGTCATTGGGTCCGACCGAATACCACGGCTCGCTGGCCAATTCCTGCTCAGGATAATGCGCCTCGGGAATCTCGCGGAAATTACACTCCGTGAGGTAATTGATCTCGTCATAATCATAGAAGACGACGCGCCCATGACGCGTGACACCGAAATTCTTGAGCAGCATGTCGCCAGGGAAGATATCGGCGGCCGCCAGCTGCTTGATCGCATTGCCGTAGTCGTTCAGTACCGCACGCGTCTCCTCTGCATCACACTGTGCCAGATAGAGATTGAGCGGTGTCATCATGCGCTCGGTATAACAATGACGGATCAGTACCTTGTTGCCACGCAGACTGATGGAAGAGCCACAGACCTCCAACAGCTCAGCTAGACACTCGGGATCAAAATGATCACGGCCAACGGCAAAGTTGGAGAACTCTTGAGTGTCCGCCAGTCGTCCGACACGATCATGACGCTTGACCAGGCGATACTTCTCGCGCACCTGATCACGGCTCATGTCCTTGCCGGGCGCGAAACGGTCCTTGATCAGTTTGAACACCAATCGGTAGCTAGGCAGCACGAATACCGCCATCACCATGCCCCGCACACCCGGTGCGATGATGAATTGATCCGAACGACTCGCGACATGTTCATTGAGGCCGCGGAACAATTCTGTCTTGCCGTGCTTATAAAAGCCGATGGCGGCATAAAGCTCGCCGATGGGCTTGTCTGGCATCAGGGTCTGCAGGAAACCTACCACCTCGCCAGGCACCTCGATTTCCACCTGAAAATAGGCGCGGGTGAACGAGAAGATGATCGAGACTTCTTCCGGCTCGATGATGACGGTATCCAGATAGACACCGTCACGCTCGGTATGCAGTACCGGTAACACCAGGGGCAGCGTCTCTCCACCACCTTCGATACGCCCGACCAGATAGGCACCTTTATTGCGATAGAACACGCTACGCAACACCTCGAAGGCTGCATCCGGTGCATCGCGGACATGTGCCGGTAGAACATCAAGCAGCATCTCGGCACCCAGCGTGACATCGCGTCCTTGGTGCTCAAAAGCAATGCCGAGTGGGGCCTCGCACAGTACGCTCTCAAGCGCACCTGCCCAGTTACCGCTCACAGGGACACGGTGACTGATGCTCAACCCTGAGTGACGGGCAGGCTCCTGCCGCGAAGATGAAACGAACATCCACTCATCGCGGATGTGCCGGTGAGAAAACACGTTACAAAATATGGAGTTGTAGAACGTCTCTGCCAACTTATAGTCAAGGCGCTGGTCGATCAAGGCCATGTAGTGCTGCTTGGCATCGGTCCACAACGTACATTCGTTCAGTCGCTCTGTAACGAAAGCGCGCTCAAGCCGCTCCATCGTCGCTGCCACTTTCTCGTCATACAGGTTGATACGTGCCGCCGACGCTTGCTGCGCCTCGCGCCAATCGGCCTCAATGAAACGTCGCCGTGCATCACTGGAGATATGCTTGAAGCGCGAGCGATATTCATCGAAGCCATGTAGCACCGTCGCTGCCAGCCGCAGCCCCTGCTGACCATTGCCCCGTTCCTCACTTTCGTACCTGCTCATGCTTGCTCTCCCCTGCCCGCCCGAGTCGGCACGTCCCTCCGCGCCCCTCACCTCTACCATCTATATACCAAGCATGCGAGGTAGTAACACGTCAGGCGAGACGACAATGGTCGTGGGCGTTCAACCCTCCATCACCGAATGCTCATGCCTGAAACCAAAACGCCACCTCGCAAGAAGCGAGATGGCGTTTGAACAAGCGTAAGCAGCACGCTTTCTTATATCAGAGCTATATCAGAGCCAGTACTGCGTTGGCACAGAGGGCTAAACCTCTCGCCCCAACGCCATATCGAGACCAGACGCCGGCTGAACACGACGTTCTGCCTCGAAAAGGTCCTCGGCCATGCTGGCTTGCTCGGAGTCCATGTCCAGTGCATCGATGCGTGATGCCTTGAAACGATCTCTGGTGTCATCCAACCCGGCAAAGTCGAACAGCTCACGGTCCGCAAGGTGCGACGGCGCAACGGAGGTTACCGCATGGAACATGGTTTCCAGGCGCCCCGGATACTGGCGCTCCCAGTCCTGCAGCATGTCCTTGACCACCTGACGCTGCAGATTTTCCTGAGAACCACACAGGTTGCAGGGAATGATCGGGAATTCACGCGCGGCGGAATAGGCCTCGATATCGGATTCACGGCAGTAGGCAAGCGGGCGAATGACGATATTGCGCTGATCATCCGAGAGCAGCTTGGGCGGCATTGTCTTGAGCTTGCCCCCGAAGAACATATTGAGGAATAAAGTCTCGAGAATGTCATCGCGATGATGGCCAAGCGCTATCTTGGTCGCACCGATTTCCTGGGCAAAGCTGTAAAGCGAGCCACGACGCAGGCGCGAGCAAAGCCCGCAAGTAGTCTTTCCTTCCGGCACCTTCTCCTTGACGATGGAGTAGGTGTCGCGCTCGAGAACGTGGTATTCGACACCGACCGACTCAAGCCAGGCGGGCAATACATGCTCCGGGAAGCCGGGCTGTTTCTGATCTAGATTCACTGCCACCAGGCTGAACTCCACCGGCGCATTGCGCTGCAGGTTCATCAGGATATCCAGCATGGTGTAGGAGTCCTTGCCGCCAGACAGGCATACCATCACCTTGTCACCATCACGAATCATGCCGTAATCAGTGATCGCGGTACCGACCTGACGCCGTAGCCGTCGTTGCAGCTTGTTGAGGTCGCGCTTGCTGGTGGCACTGAATGTGCCACGGGTGTCCGTAAAGGACTCGGTATCAGGTGTGAGCATGGCAGTCAGGGCAGGCAGTTTGGAAGGGCGCACAGTCTAGCACTCGCCGATGGCACGTCACAGAGGAAGTCAGGCAGGGAGGGGTCGCGAGACAATGGCGTCATACAATGCACAACGCCCGCGAAAGGCGGGCGCTGAAGCAATTTATCGATGACGACTAAAGACGTACAAAGAGTTATAAAGAAGAACGACAACCTCAGAACAGTCGTAGTACTTCCAGGTAACGAATCACCACACCGCCAAGCATCACGATGATGCCAAAGCGTTGCAGGCGGAATTCAATGGCGGTCAGCGCCAGTTTACGCGACCAGAACATCAGTACACCACGTACATCCTGCGTACGACGGATATAGTGGCTGTAGGAAAACAGCACAATGGCAAGACCGAGAATCAAAAGCGTGTTGGTCGCGATCAGCATGTCGCACCTCGTGGGCAAAAACCCTAAGTCGGCAATAAAGGCATCAGGTATCCGAAGCCTTATCTGAAACCGGGCCTCGAGCACATGCCCGAAACCCGGTGGCCATCACCTGGCGCAGTGATGGCGATCCTGAGATGCGAAAGCATTCTCAGGCCTGACAGAGGCTGACTGACAGCAGGTCCGTGTTGCGAATGGCCTCTGCACGCTGTCGCCGCTTCATTATGATTATCAAGACTGCTCGGTATTACATCCTACATGGCTGGCCGTATTGCTGGCCTGGTGTGCACTGGCGTGTAATTTTGGTCAACCTCAGCCCCTCTTTGGGGCGTTGCATGAATCCAGTGTGTACAAGCCGAACGCTCATCGCCATTGGACATTCCGTCAACAGACCTTGGGTTAATATCCAAGAGGCTTATACCAGCCGCTTGCGAGCCTTATCCGATGATTCTGGCAACATCAGGCGCTGTGCCATCAGTGCACTGGTGACGGCGTCGCCCAGGGCGGTATGCCGACCGATCACTGGTACGCCCAGAGCGTCGGCCATGGCCTCAAAACGTAGATCAGGATGAGACTCTGGTTGTGCATGGTGGCAACTACGTAGATAGTCACGTGCCAGATCATGGCGCCGGTTAGGTAAATCAAAGCCCAACCGCGGCCGTAAATGCCGATTGATCACGGCAACATCAAAATCAATGCACCAGCCCACTAGCGGCCGGTTGCCGATAAACGCCAACAAGTGCTTCAGGGCATCGCCTAATGATTCGCCGCCGTGTAGATCAATACCACGCAGGCGATGAATACGGATCGAATCAGCCTGCAGGCTATTGGGTCGCTGAAGATGAATCGAGAGCGCACTGGATGTCTGTATGCGCCGTACATCGAAGCGTACCGCCGCTATTGATACCAGCTCCGCTCGACCGACCTCCAGACTGGTGGTCTCGCAGTCCAGTGCTACCCGCTCCCCTCCCAGATCATCGCCATGCCACGGCATGAATAGCTCGGAAAACTCACCATGCGCATGCCGGCGGCGATCAGCGGCACGTCTTATCTGCTGAAACATGCATCCTCCTTGGAGCAGATGCCCAGTACTCGATCGAGAGGTCTCTCAATATTCGAGGTGGTAACGGTGGGTCAGGCGTTGCTTGAAGTCCTTTACTCGACTGAGGGCATCACGCAGCAGATCACGCTCCAGAGATGACAGTGACTGAGTGATGATCAAGTTGGCACTCCCCTCATCCATGTCATCAGACACTGCCCCCAAAGTCCTCTCCGCTGATGCCGGGATAGCTGATGCTTCATCCAGACGGCGTAGCTGTTGGCGCAGGCGTAGCTCGGAAAACAACGATAGCGACTCAGAGAGGTCTTCGCTGTCACGCGCTCCGATACTGCCATCCGCGACAAGAGCGTCCAACCGAGCAAAGGTACTGGTTGCCATCACGCCACGTTCCAGCGCCATCGTGCGTACGCCATGGACGAGAGGAAAAATGCCACCTTTCTTGATATCGATGCCATGTCGCGGCGTACGCAGCGAGCCGAACAGTGTCAGCGGTGTCGAGAAACGTAACGCCGCACGAGCGAAATGCGAAAGCAGCAGCGCATCATGATTGACGTGACGTACCAGGTGACTGCGCAGGCTATCGACCAATTCCGCATTGCCGCCACTCGCTCGCGCATCAAAGACGATGGCCAGATTCATCAGAGCCTCACCGTCACGCCCCGCGCACCATCGGGCAATCTTGCCACGCCAACGCGACTCCGTAGCGACCCAATGCGGATTGGTGACCATCACGTTACCTGGACATGGCGGATAACCCAGTCGTGCAAGCGCAGCGCTGAAGCTTTCCATGACTGCTTCGCACTCAGGCCACTGATCACCATCAGCGAGAATCAGCCCATTGTCCTGATCGGTTTTAAGCAGCTGTTCTCCACGTCCTTCGCTACCCATCAACATCAGACAGCAGGTCTCTCGCCGCGCCTCGGTTACCGTCATCACGAAGGTACGCTCGACAAGTCGCCCATTGAGCGCGCTGAGCAGTGCCATCGCGTGTCGTAGATGCACGCCCTGCAGCACTAGCGCGCGTATGAGTTCCGGTAGACGAGCACTGGCCAGCGCCAGCGCTTCCATATCATTGGCACGTTCAATCTCCAGACTCACCAACTGACTACGATTGGAAAAGAATCCCAATACATCAGTGAGCTCAATCACACCGACGACAAGTGAATCCGGTCCCGGCGACTGCTGTACCACGACCCTCGCGACGCGATGACGCGTCATCTGGACAAGCGCCTGAAAGAGGTAGTCATCGGCCGTGACAGCCACCAGTGAAAAACTGCCCAGAGGAGCCAATCGATGTGTCGGCGCCAGCCCCTCCAATACGAGCGCATTGAGTAAATCAGTACGCGTCACAACGCCATAGCGCCCTTCCACCTCGATAATCAGACTGTCAGCGCGCGCTGCCTCCAGCGCTCTCACACCAGCATCGATACTGCTGGTAGCCGCGACCACCAATGGCGGTCGCATACAGTCCATCACGCGAGCCAGCATGAAGTCTGTCTGGTCACGACTCGGTCCAAGCCGGGTATCACGGTAGGCAGCTAGCAACCGTGCTTTATCACGCAAACTGCGCTGAAAAAAGTGACCAAAATCGGGGTTATCCGCGCACAACTGATGAAAAATTGCCGCCGGAAGTTGATAGCACAAGGTTTCCTGCTCACAGACAAAACGTGTGCGGCACTCACCGTTGAGCAGCGTCAGCGCACCAAAAATATCCCCCTGGCTGTAATGTCCAATATGCAAACTGGCCCAGGCATCCCGCCCTTCGTGGGCAGCCTGTTCCAACACGGACGACTCTGGTAGCGGTGTCTCGGGGGCCAACTCCGCCACCTCTCCCTTGTGAATGATGTAGACGGCGTCACCTACCGCGCCTGGTGTCAGCGGCTGGGCCAACGCTTCGAAATAACGAAGATCAACACTTTCCGCCAGACGCTGACGACTGCGTGAATCCAGCAGCCTGAACGGAGGCTCATCGAACGGTATATCAACCAATGTGGCTTGCATGACACGAACTCCACCTGTGCCCGTGTAGCGGAGTGCTGCTACGCGGGCCATCAAGCCACAAGGCCCCACCTGCGCAAGCACAGCGGGGCCTTGAGATATATGGGCCTGTCTACGTGACACTCTTTTCATTCACATGGACAGACCCTGCTACCTACCTTTCATCAGTGATCCACTGATGCCCCTGCACCGCGCGGGATACGGATATCCTCGACGATGTGCTGGATGTACTCGGGCGGTGGCGGTGTCACCTTGCAGACCAGTACCGCGACGAGGAAGTTGAGTATCATCCCCACCGTACCGATGCCTTCCGGCGAGACACCTAGCAGCCAATACTCAGCCGTGTTCAGCTCTGGCGAGATGAACTTGAAGAACACGATATAGCTGAAGGTGAAGATCAGCCCTACCAGCATCCCAGCGATCGCTCCTTCCTTGTTCATCCGCTTGGAGAAGATGCCCAGCAGGATGACGGGGAAGAAGCTCGATGCTGCCAATCCGAAGGCAAAGGCTACAACCTGGGCCACGAATCCGGGCGGATTGATACCGAAGTAGCCGGCAATCACGACTGCCACCGCTGCCGCCAGTCGCGCCGCCAACAACTCCTGCTTCTCAGTGATATTCGGCTTGAGCGTCTTCTTCAAGAGGTCATGCGAGATTGCCGACGAGATGACCAGGAGCAACCCGGCCGCTGTCGATAGCGCGGCCGCTACACCACCTGCGGCTACCAACGCGATGACCCAGGCCGGCAGATTGCCGATTTCAGGGTTGGCCAACACGATGATGTCGCGGTCGATATAAACCTCGCTCTCATTGTCAGTGGGCGCGTTGCTCAACAGACGCTGGCCATGCTCACCACGTGCTCCCTGACTGTCTGACGCACCTTCATAGGTGGGCGTACCGACAAACGGATCACCTCCGCGCATCTGGATGATGCCATCAGCATTCTTGTCGACCCAGCCGATCAGTCCCGTGTTTTCCCAGTTGTAGAACCATCCCGGCAACTCTTCATAAGCAGTCTCATTGACCGTCTCAATCAGATTGACACGAGCAAAAGCGCCCACGGCCGGTGCAGTGGTGTACAGCAGTGCAATGAAGAACAGTGCCCAACCCGCAGAGATGCGTGCATCACGTACTGTCGGGACGGTGAAGAAGCGCACGATGACGTGAGGCAAACCAGCAGTACCGCACATCAATGCAGCTGTAATGAAGAAGACATCGATAGTGGATTTTGAGCCTTCGGTGTACTCGCGGAAGCCGAGATCAGTCACAATTTGATCAAGTTTGTGCAGTAAATATACCCCCGTATCATTGCCCTGAGCATCTACCAGCGTACCGCCAAAGCCAGTCTGGGGGAGTACGTGACCCGTCATCATGATGGACAAAAATACTGCCGGCACCAGGAAGGCAAAAATCAGTACGCAGTACTGGGCAACCTGGGTATAGGTGACGCCCTTCATTCCACCGAGCACGGCATAGAAGAAGACAATCGCCATGCCAATCATCACACCGATATTCACATCGACTTCAAGGAAGCGTGCAAACACGATCCCGGTACCGCGCATCTGACCTGCCACATAAGTGAAGGAGATGAAGATGACGCAGACGACGGCGACAGTACGTGCAACGCTCGAGTAGTAACGGTCACCTACGAAATCCGGCACGGTAAACTTGCCGAACTTGCGTAGATAGGGCGCCAGCAACATCGCCAGCAAGACATAGCCGCCAGTCCAACCCATCAGATAGACAGAGGCGTCATAACCGGAGTAGGCAATGATCCCTGCCATGGAAATGAAGGAGGCCGCAGACATCCAGTCCGCTGCCGTAGCGGCTCCATTGGCAATAGGATGTACACCACCTCCGGCGACATAGAATTCCTTGGTAGACCCGGCTCGCGACCAGACCGCGATACCGATATAGAGCGCAAACGAGGCGCCCACAAACAAATACGTGAGTAGTTGAACATCCATTGGCGTTGTCCTTGGCGATATCGATCATCTTGTTATTGTGTAAGACGAGACACGAGACATTCCCTATTGCTCATGAACGTCGAAGCGCTCATCGAGCTTGTTCATTGAACGGGCATACATGATGATCAGCGCGAGGAAGAAGTAGATCGCTCCCTGCTGGGCGAACCAGAACCCCAGCTTGAAACCGAAGAAATGAATGTTATTGAGCACATCGACCAGCAATATTCCACATCCGTAGGACACGACAAACCAGACCACGAGATACCCCATGATCAGCTTGATATTGGCGGCCCAGTAGGCCTTGGCATTCGCTTCTTTCATGACGACATTCTCGTGTTGTTATTGTGGTTTGTGACAGGTCGGCTAGCACCTTGTCGGCACATTACCGCTAGATGCCACTCACTGTACTTTTCTCGGTCGTTTGATATCCCCTGCCGTTACCGTTGCTTTTCAAGAAACACGAATACTCGTAATTGACAGTAGACAAGACAGATGGTGACTGCAGGCTGACTTTAGTCGCTAACGTTAGCCATCTCTTCTTGATTGCTCGACCAAGTATAATAATTACTTTCTTATCAATTAGTTATGTTATGACCTAAAGGTGCAATCCCTTGGTCTATTGGCCAAATGAGTAAGCTTGAAACCGAGATCACTCCACACACCGCTACTCGAGAACGTGCCATCCCCTGACAATCCTTGCGTGAAACAAGCGCAATTTTCTGCCTGACACGCTCAAAATTCGTCTCTGTGATGGATATACAATGAAGCTGGCAGGCAAATACGATCAGCCTCAGTACCTTTGGTGGGAGGCAATGCTTGGGCCTCGTGGCAGGGCCTGCGTAGAATGGCGCTTCCAGAGAGGAGAGCGACATGTTCCAGGGGTGGTGGCTGATTGCAGTGGCACTCGCATATATTGCGGTGCTGTTCACAATTGCATGGCGCGGGGATCGCAACGCCAAGAAAAATGGGTCACCTAATCGGCGACCGGCGGTCTATAGCCTGGGGTTAGCAGTTTATTGCACCAGCTGGACCTTCTACGGCAGCGTCGGTCAGGCTGCGACCAGCGGCTGGGCCTATCTGAGTATTTTTATCGGGCCGATTCTGACCTGCCTGCTATTCTGGCCGATCCTTCTGAAGATGATTCGTGTCGCCAAGCGGCAGAACATCACCTCGATCGCTGACTTCATTGCCTCACGTTATGGCAAGACACAGTCGCTGGCCGTATTTGCCTCGTTAGTGGCTCTCATCGGCACCCTGCCGTATATCGCCCTGCAGCTCAAGGCCGTTTCCAGCGCTTATCAGGTCCTGACAGATACCAGCGATGTGACACGTACACCGTGGCTTGGCGATACCGCCTTCTATGTGGCGGCGATCATGGCGTTGTTCGCGATCCTGTTCGGCACACGCCATACCGATGCGACTGAGCATCACGTAGGTCTATTGCAAGCGATTGCCTTTGAATCACTGATCAAGCTGGTCGCTTTCCTGATACTGGGTTCCTATGTCACCTGGGGGATGTTCGATGGCCTGGGGGATCTGTTCACCAAGGCCGATACCTACCTGGCGCTGCAACAGCAACTGGAAACCCAGACCTTCGGTTCCGGCTTCTGGGCACAGACGCTACTGGCGATGCTGGCCGTCTTCTGTCTACCGCGCCAATTCCATGTTGCGGTCGTCGAGAATACCCACCATGAAGATGCCCGTCGTGCGCGCTGGCTGTTCCCGATCTATCTGATCGCAATCTCCTTCTTCGTACTGCCCATTGCAGCGGCGGGCCTGACGCTATTCCCGGATGGCTCTGTCTCACCGGATAGCTTCGTGCTTGCCCTGCCCATGGCAGCCGGTCAGACATGGCTGACATTACTGACCTTCATTGGTGGCTTCTCTGCGGCAACCGGCATGGTCATCGTTGCGGCGGTAGCGGTATCGATAATGATCTCCAACGAGATCGTCATCCCGCTGCTATTCCGTCTACGCTGGTTTGATACCGAGGCCCGTGACTACAGTCATATCGTGCTGCTGGCGCGCCGTCTGACCATCGTGATGATCCTGGGACTGGCCTATGGCTTCTATCTACTGATTGCCGAATACAGCACCCTTTCTGCCATCGGTCTGCTGTCATTTGCTGCAGTGGCCCAATTCGCGCCATCCCTGATAGGCGGACTTTACTGGAAGCGTGGTAATCGACTGGGTGTCATTGTCGGCCTGAATGTCGGCTTCGCCGTATGGGCATGGACGTTGTTGGTCCCTGCGCTGGCACAAGCTGGCCTGATGCCAGTGGAAATGGTCAATCATGGCCCGCTAGGCATCGACTGGCTGTCCCCGCATGGCCTGTTCGGATTCCCCTTCAGTGACCCGCTGACCCACGGCGTGATGTTGTCACTCGGCCTCAACCTGTTCTTCTATATCTTTGTCTCTCAAATGACGCCGCAACGCGTGGTTGAGCGCATTCAGGCTTCATTGTTCGTCGACAGTGTCGAGACACGTCAGACCAGCGTCTCGCGTCCGTGGACCGGCTCCACCTCCGTTTCAGACCTGCGCGTACTGTGTGAACGCTTCTTGAGCGATGAACAGGTAGAACGTGCTTTCGAGGACTACGGCCGTCGCAGTGGACAACCGCTGGAGCTGCATGCACGGGCTTCCATCGATTTGATCCAGTTCACCGAGCGCTTCCTGGCTTCCGTACTCGGCGCCTCCTCGGCGCGTATCGTGGTCAACTCGGCACTCCAGGGACGCGGCATCGGTATCTCGGACGTCATCTCGATCGTCGATGAAGCCTCGCAGGTACTGGAGTTCAACCGCGCACTGCTGCAGGCCACCATCGAGAATATCCATCAAGGCATCAGCGTGGTTGATCAGCACATGCGACTGGTGGTGTGGAACCAACGCTATCTGGACATGTTCCGCTTCCCGGACAATCTGATTCGGGTCGGTGCACCGATAGACCGAATCTTCCGCTATAACGCGCACAACGGTGAATACGGCCCCGGTGATCCGGAAGAACACGTCGATCAGCTGCTGGACGCCATTCGTGACGGGGTGCCACATCGCTATGTGCGTTACCGCCAGGACGGCAGCGTGATGGAAATTCAGGGCAACCCGATGCCCGGCGGCGGGTTCGTTTATACCTACCAGGACATCACTCAGCAGAAGAGCACCGAAGAGGCGCTGATCCGTTCGGAAAACAATATCCGCATCTATACCGATAACGTGCCAGCGCTGATTGCCTACTTCGACAAGGAATGTCGTTACCTCTTCACCAACCGCGCCTACGAAGCGGTAATGGGGATCGATCGCACCGCCGTCATCGGTGAGCCAGCCGAAGCCGCAATGCCGGAAGATATCTATCGCCAGCGTGCCCCGTGGATGACACGTGCACTGGCAGGTGAGCGGGTATCGTTTGAAATCTCGCTGGAAGCACCGGAAGGCGGTGTGCGCTACATGCTGGTCACCTACACACCGCACTTCAGCACCAAGGGCAATATTCTCGGCTTCTTTGCCCTCTATCAGGACATTACCGAACGTCGTCTGGCAGAAATTGCACTCAAGGAGACTAACGAGAATCTGGAAGAGCGCGTCCGTGTACGTACGCGTGAACTGTCACAGGTCAACGAGGCACTACGTACCGAGAACCGCGTACGTGCCGAGGCCGAGCAGGCATTGCGTCAGGCCAAGAAGCTGGCAGAGGATGCCAATGCCTCAAAAACCCGCTTCCTCGCCGCGGCCAGCCATGACTTGTTGCAGCCTTTGAATGCCGCACGCCTGTTCACCTCTGCCCTCTCGCAGCAGGTCGAGGGTGAAATGAAGACCACCACCAATCATATCGACAACTCACTACAGGCCGCCGAGGAACTGTTGAGCACCCTGCTCGACATCTCCAAGCTGGATGCCGGCGCATTGGCACCGCGGCGCAGCATATTCCGCCTCTCCGATGTCCTCAAACCGCTCAAGGCGGAATTTGAAGTCATGGCAGAAAATCGCGGGCTAGACCTCAAGGTCGTGATGACGCAGCTGGCGGTAGACTCTGATGGTCAGATGCTCAGACGCATCGTGCAGAACTTCCTGTCCAATGCTGTGCGTTATACCCGCCAAGGACACGTACTGTTGGGCTGTCGTCGTCTTGGCGACCGTATCCGTATCGAGGTGTGGGATACCGGCCCCGGTATCCCTGAATCCAAGCTGACCGAGATATTCCAGGAGTTTCGCCGTCTTGATCAGACCGAGCGTCACAAGGAAAGTGAAAAGGGGCTCGGTCTTGGGCTGTCGATAGCCGAGCGCATGAGCCGCGTACTGGACCACCCAATCACGGTGCGTAGCTGGGTGGGTATCGGCACCGTCTTCGCCGTCAGTGTCCCGATCAGCAAGGCACTGCCAGCTGCCGAGCACCCTGATGCCATACCCGCTCGCAAGCGTGCTGGCAACAAGCTGACCGGTTCACGCATCCTGTGTATCGACAATGAGAGTCTGATTCTCGAGGGCATGAAGGCGATGTTGTCTGGCTGGGGCTGTGAAGTGTTCACCGCCACCTCTATCGGGGGAGCTAAATCGGTCATCCGCAACCTGGATGGTGATCCCGATGCCATTCTCGCCGACTATCACCTCGACAATGAGGTTACTGGCTTGATGGCACTGGATGCATTGGACGAGCGTCTGTCCAGCTCGGTGCCGGGTGTCGTGATCACCGCTGACCGTACTGATGAGGTCGCCGAGGAAGTGCGACGTGCTGGCTATCATCTGCTGCTCAAACCGGTTCGCCCTGCGGCACTCCGCGCTCTGTTGACGCGCACTCTGCAGGCCAATCGTGCCGAGAAGCATGTCAGTCTCGGAACTGGCGACGCGTCGGACGCCTCAGACGCAGCCGATACCTCGGAGACTCCACCGACAGACTAGTCGTTGCCCACATGGCCGTCGTCTTATCGCGGCGGCCATTGCGCTTGAGGGGAAATCGTCAACGATCGCCAGCACCTACGATGCCCAGTACCAGAAATGAGTCATGACTGTCAGCAGAAACGCAAAAGCCCGCCCTGTCAGTGACAGGACGGGCTTTTTCATGCTTTCAGCAACCTGCTGCGGCGGGCCTTACCTCAAGAACGAACCTGATGTCAGGAACGAACCTTCGGCGGCTCGACTTCAAGGCGCTGGGCCGCGATCACGGCCTGAGTGCGAGAATGCACACCGAGCTTACGCAGAATGGCAGTCACGTGAGCCTTGATGGTGGCTTCAGACACACTCAACTCATAGGCGATCTGCTTGTTGAGCAGACCTTCAGTGAGCATGTTGAGCACGCGGAACTGCTGCGGCGTCAACGAGGCAATGGCTTCGGCAAAGCGTGACTCATCTTCACTCGAATCGCCCATGGCTTCGGCGATATACGTCGGCAGCCACACCTCACCCTCAAGGATCTCGCCAATCGCTTCGGCAATCACATCAAGGCTTGCGGATTTCGGAATGAAACCGGAGGCTCCGTAATCGATCGCGCGGCGCACCACGTAGGGCTCCTCACTACCGGATACAACAGCAACCGGGATATCCGGGGTCTGACCACGCAGCTGAATCAAACCGGAGAAGCCATGGGCTCCCGGCATGTGCAGGTCCAACAGGATCAAGTCAGCATCGGGATGACGGGCAACAGCTTCGTTGGTCGCTTCCATGCTGTCGGCCTCAACGATCTCCGCCTGAGAGGCCACTTGCCTGAGCGCCTGCGTCAGTGCGGCACGAAAAAGCGGATGATCGTCTGCAACGATAAACTTCTGGGCAAAGGCCATTGAGTCTCCTCCAAAACCCCGATGGTGATCATCGTCGACCTTCCTGGCCGACCAACAACCGCCGTTATTTTCTAGCATGTTACCCCATGGAACGCGCGTTTAACAAAGCAGCCCACCATCGGGAGACATACTGATGTTTCGCTCGGGGAACACGAGTATCGCACGGATTGAGGCCCGATGAGCGATCAATCCCTGCGCAAGTTCTGACAGCACCCTAGGGATGGCGAATCAGACCACCCTACCCGCAACGCGGCTGGCATGCCAGCCGACCAATGCCACACCGGCAATCAGCGCAAAACCGATCAGGCTGGCCACGTCCGGCACCTCTCCCCAAAGCGCCCACCCTGCCAACGCCGAGAAGACGATGGTCAGATAGGAATAAATCGAGACCTCACCTGCCGGTGCCATTCGATAGGCGGTCGTCATCAGAATCTGACCACCCGCCGCAAACAGACCAATCCCCAGCAGTGCCAATGCCTGTGGACCGCTCGGCATTACCGGATCCATCAACATTGGCACCAGTGTCACGACGGTTGAGACCAACGAGAAATGTAGCACAATCGTTGCCGAGGCTTCGCGCCCCTTGAGCGCACGAATCAGCGTATAGGCTGCACCGGCCAACATCGCCGAACCAAGGCCGATCAACGCCGGTACCAGCGCCTCGGCACCGCCTTCGGCGAAAGCCAACTGGGGCTTGATAACCAATGCAGCACCGCTAAAAGCGATCAACATGCCGACTAGACGCCAGCCACCAAGCCGCTCAGCCAGAAACAGTCCTGCAAACAGACTGACAAAAAACGGCGACAGCTTATTGAGAATGGTGGCATCCGCCAGCAGCAGATGATCAATGGCGTAAAAGAAGCTCATCACCCCGCCCAGTCCAATCAGTGAACGCGCCAGCAATAATGGCTGATGATGCCAGTGGCCAAGTAATCGATCCCCCGCAATACGCACCATCACGACGGCCACACCAAGACTGATCAGGTTACGCACAAAGACTTTCTCGAACAGTGGCAGGTCACCGCTCAGTTTTACCATTGCGCCCATCAGCGCAAAGGATATGGCCGACAGGCACATGAGTACCACCGCACGTGGGCGATCCTCCCCATCCGAAGAGGCTGCGGCCGATGGCTCGGATGATGACGACTGGGGAGGTGTCGAGGATGTATCGGAATTACCTGCCACAGCCATGAGATGTGTTCCAGAGAATGAGTAAATAAACGTGAAGATAAACAGGCACACGCGCCGCCAAGCGAATGTGTCTGCGAGCAATCGCAGAGAGGTGCATCAAGGGCATATAGAGTAGAGCGCCGCCCTGGATAGCTCAAGCTTCAGGCAGGTGACCTGCGCGCCACCCAAAGTCGGAACACGAAAAAGCGCGGAAGCCAGGCTTCCGCGCTTTTGTCATATCGTTACAGCATCACAGGTTCTAGGCGCCTGAGCCGCCTATCACCCCATCGTCA
Source organism: Cobetia sp. L2A1 (assembly GCF_009796845.1). NCBI lineage: Bacteria > Pseudomonadati > Pseudomonadota > Gammaproteobacteria > Oceanospirillales > Halomonadaceae > Cobetia > Cobetia sp. L2A1. The sequence continues at coordinate 3,493,853 of NZ_CP047025.1, forward strand.
TACCGCTCAACGATTGGCGCGATGCTCGATCAATTCGTCGACTACTGACGGATCTGCCAGTGTCGAGGTATCACCCAGGCCATCGGTTTCATTGGCGGCAATCTTGCGCAGGATACGCCGCATGATCTTGCCAGAACGGGTCTTCGGCAGCCCCGGTGCCCACTGGATGACATCCGGGGAGGCAATCGGTCCGATATCCTTGCGCACCCACAGGGTCAGCGCCTTCTTGAGCTCATCCGTCGGCTCGATGCCATCATTGAGCGTCACGTAGATATAGATGCCCTGCCCCTTGATGTCATGGGGATAGCCAACCACTGCTGCCTCGGCCACTGCCTCATGCGCCACCAGCGAGGACTCGATCTCGGCGGTCCCCATACGATGCCCGGAGACATTGAGCACATCATCGACGCGACCCGTGATCCAGTAGTAGCCATCTTCGTCACGCCGGCAACCATCGCCCGTGAAGTACATGCCGTCGTAGGTCGAGAAGTAGGTCTGGATATAGCGCTCGTGATTGCCCCAGATCGAGCGCGCCTGTCCCGGCCAGCTGTCGAGAATCACCAGATTCCCCTCGGCGACTCCTTCCAGAATATTGCCCTCATTATCGACCAGCGCTGGCTGCACACCGAAAAACGGCAACGTCGCAGAACCGGGTTTGAGGTCAGTAGCACCGGGTAGCGGTGCGATCATGATGCCGCCAGTTTCCGTCTGCCACCAGGTGTCGACCAGCGGGCAACGGCCTTTGCCGATGACGCGATGGAACCACTCCCATGCCTCGGGATTGATTGGCTCGCCCACCGATCCAAGCAGTCGCAAACTGTCACGGGAACTGGAATCCATCACCGCATCACCATGCGCCATCAATGCACGTACCGCCGTCGGCGCGGTGTAGAGGATGTTGACCCTGTGCTTATCGACGATTTCACCGATACGACCGTGGGTCGGATAACTAGGCACGCCCTCAAACATCAGCGTGGTAGCGCCATTGGCCAGTGGCCCATAGACGATATAGCTATGGCCCGTCACCCAACCGACATCAGCGGTACACCAGTAGATATCACCATCGTGATAATCGAATACATAGCGATGCGTCATCGCCGCATAGAGCAGATAGCCACCAGTAGTGTGCTCCAGACCCTTGGGCGTGCCGGTGGAGCCTGATGTGTAGAGGATGAACAGCGGGTCTTCCGCCCCCATCGCTTCAGCTGGACACTCGCTGGATTGGCGATCGACCAGCTCATGGAACCACACATCACGGCTGTCCCACTGCACCTCACCACCGGTCCGCCTTACCACCAGTACGTGATCAACACAGTCAGTACCGTCGCGCTCCAGCGCCTCATCGACATTTTCCTTGAGCGGCACACGCTTGCCGCCGCGCAGCGACTCATCGGCAGTAATCACGATACGTGAGCTTGAATCGCTGATACGTCCCGCCAGTGCATCCGGCGAGAAGCCACCGAACACAATCGAGTGCACGGCACCGATGCGGGTACACGCCAGCATCGCCATCGCGGCCTCAGGAATCATCGGCATATAGAGCGTCACGACGTCACCGCGATTGACGCCCAATTCCTTGAGGCCATTGGCAAACTGGCAGACACGCGCATGCAGCTCGCGATAGGTGATCGACTGGGATTCGTCAGGGTCATCGCCCTCCCAGATAATGGCGACCTGATCACCGCGCGTCGCCAGATGCCGATCAAGACAGTTGTGCGACACGTTGAGCTGTCCATCCTCGAACCAGCGCACATCGACATTGCCGGGGCCAAAATCGGTATTGCGAATGATCGAAGGTGCACGGAACCAGTCCAGCGTCTTGGCCTGCTCGGCCCAGAAGTCGTCGGGAGCCTCTACCGACTGCTTGTACATGGCCTTATAGCCTTCGCGGTCTACCCAGGCACGGGCAGCGACGTCGGATGCGACCGGATGGAGCTTGGCATGTTCGCTCATGATGGTACGACCTCTGACAAGTTGGCGGGCGACGCAGGTATCGACATTATTATTGTCTGGAGCGGATGGCATGCATGGCGAGACGCTGGCCATGGCAAAACTGCCGATGGAACATTCATACGCTCTTGAAGACGACACCTTGCGAGTCGATCAAAGTCAGATCCAGCTTAAACCCAAGCATGGGGGGGCCACACACTAGACCTTGGTAGAAAAATTTTTACTATTAATTTCAACTATTTATCAACAAATAGAACCAAGGTCACAGCGACTTTCGGAGGAGAAGAACACTCCTTTGGGAGGAGAGAAACCCGATATTGCGTGATTGCAGGTATCAACGGGGGATGCGAGAAAAGAAACATGGCCTTATGACGAGACCAATGGCCCGATCAACATTTCACCGCAGCGACGGCAGCGGTAACGGTGACCACGGCAGGCATTGGCATGCCGACGATGGCTGAAGTAATGCGGTGCATCACAGGCGCAGCCGTAGGCCCACGGCATGGGACTGGCTGCCGAGACATCCATGCGATGTGTCACGTCGGGCATCACGCCATACAGATTGGTCATCACCTGCTGCCATTCTGGCCCATGCGGCTTGACGCGATGCCTACCCGCACGCTCCACCACTTCCATCACTACCCAATGCGCCACTTCATGCGGCACCGTCTGAGACAGGAAGTGTTGGCGATTCTCACTGAGAAGCTGCCAGTTGAAGCGCAGCCGCTGACGCGCCGAGTCCGCGGTACCCGCAGTGCGTCCCTTGAGACGGCAGGAAATAGACGGCATGCGCAGTGCGGGAAATAACACTCGCGCACGCGCCAGACAGGCCAGCGCCTGAGCCTCTAGTGCGGCATGCAAGGCTGGGGCCGTCAGTGCCGCCAGCGTCGTCTCATCGGCCAATGGCAACGGCGCAGCTGGCACCTCTCCCAAACAGGCCAGTGCATGGCCTGCGGGAAAGCGGTAGCGGCTAACGACAACGCGAGGCGTGGAAGGAGAAGGCATGACACGAACACCAGAGTGCAGGAAAGATGGCTGAGCTGAACGACTCAGTCTCAGTCGCGCGTATAGATACCGAGCGTCACAAAATACTCAGACACAAAATGATACACTAACGCCATTCGCAGTTGCTTCAGGGCGCTGCCCGACTCCTATCCCTTGCACGTGAGACTCTCCCCATGGCCGAGCCTGTCCAGACCCAGCCGCTGCTGGATGATGAATCCCTCGATACTCTCGACGAATTCCTCGAATCCGACCTGGTCGGCCCGGAAGCGCTCGATATCATCAGTGCGCACGGCTTCATGCTGGCGCTAGCCATTGCGCCGCGTGAAGTGCCGTCCAGCCTGTGGTTGCCGGAGCTGTTCCAAGGCCAGCCGGCCTACGAAAGCCCGCAGCAGGAAACCGAGATCGTCGCGCTGTTCGAGAAGATGCGCAGCAATGCCATTGAGGCACTGGAGCACGGCATACTGCCAGAACTGCTATTCGAGCTGGAGCTGGGCGGAGTCGATCCGGTCGAGACACCGATCGGCGACTGGTGCGCGGGCTTCATGGAAGGCGTCTTCATGGACGAAGAGGCATGGTTTGGTACGCAGGAAGAGTCTGCTGCTGAACTGTTGTTGCCTTTCATGGCCATTTCCGGCGTCTTCGATGATGAAGATGCTGAAATCGGCGAGCTGATTGCCGACCCCATCGGTGCCCAGCGCTTCGTCAATCAACTGCCCGAGTTGCTGCTGGATCTGTACCTGCTGTATCGCGTGCCGCCGGAAAGCCCCAAGCCGTCACCACGCCGCAAGGGATCTGCTACACCAGCTACCGTTGCACCGGGGGCAGCGGGCATCCCGCGTAGCAAGCACGCTGGCAACAAAGGTGGTGGCAAGGTTGGCAAGAAGCGCTAAGCCGCTTGTGCTGATAGTCAGCTGAAAAAACACCGGGCAGCCTCTACAGGCTGCCCGGTGTTTTTTTGCCTACTCTGAAAATTCGCCAGATCCATTCAGCGCAGGCGCGTCACGAGGCTGTCGAGAGCGCCATACCCCCACTCACGACACCTCTGAAGCCAAGGACGTTTCAGCCAGGCAGCCTGTGTAATCTCTACGCTACGCGTGAAGTGGCTCTCGAAGAGTGCTGCTACCTCTGCCGCAAAACGGTGGTCCTGCACCTCCTGATTGGCCTCAAGATTCCACTGCAGGCTCCAGTGATCAAAATTGCACGACCCTATCGTGACCCAATCATCCGCCAGCGAAAACTTGGCATGCAGAAAGCTTGGCTGAAATTCATGGATACGCACCCCTGCCTTGAGCAATCGCGTATAAAATCGCTGTCCCGCCGAGCGCACGCCTGGATGATCGTGATGATTCCCGGCAATCAACAGACGCACATCGACACCCCGCCGTGCAGCACGCCGTAGCCGGCGTCGCATGCTGTAGGTCGGCACGAAGTACGGCGTGCAGATCCACAATCGCTTGCGGGCACTGCTGGACTGATGCTGCAACGAGTGTCGAATGGCCTGATAGCGGAAACCATGCCCCCAGACAACACGTCCACGCATGCCGAGATAACCATCAACACGCGTCGCGCTGATGTTCACACCACATACTGCCTGACGACTACCGGGCCCAGCACTGGCCTGCGAGTCCCACACGCGCGCAAAGAGACGCACCCAGTCCCTGATGCAGGGTCCCTGAATGCGAACCGCCACCTCTGACCACGCCTCAGCAAACACATCCACCGCACCGAAACCGCCGGTGAAGCCTACCTCCCCATCCACCACGAGTAACTTGCGATGATCACGGGTCAGATTACCGCTCAATCGCCACCAGCGAAGCGGGTTATAGATGCGCAGCTGAATACCAGCATCAATCATGGTCTGCCGGTCCGATTCATTGAGCCCTAGCGACCCGAAGCCATCCAGCAACACCAGTACATTGACGTCGCGTCTACGTGCCGTACAAAGCGCTTCAATCAATATATGGCTCAAATGCCCGCTTTCGGCCAGATAGAGTTCGAGTAAAATCGATTGCCCTGCTTCATCCACTGCCTTGAGCATACTGGGCAGGAAACGTGCGCCTTCCGGCAGCAAGGTAAAACGATTGCCTGATCGCCACATTCCCAGCATCCCTAGCCTCCTGTGACCCCAGCGCCCTGACATGACAGCCGAGATCGGCGTCATTAGACAGAATGCGTATAATGATCAATATCATGCACATGACCACGCGCACCAGTCAGATCATATGGAAGTACCAATAACCCCGATTCACCGTCTCTGATGCATTATCTCTGTTTTATTCATCGCGATACCGCGGCCCTCAGCTGATCGTCTTCGAGCACACCTGCGAGACTTCCCCATGTCGCCAGTCACCCTGCTAGTGCGTCCCTTGCGCAACCTCAGCCGCCGTCTACTGGACAAGTGGGTGGAGCTGCGCGCGGTCGAGCCCGATATCAATGCGCTCGATCACAGTGCACTGAATCTCGATCCTGATCTGCCGGTCGTCTACGTCTTCCCCTATCAGGCGCTATCTGATGAGCTGGTGGTAGAGCAGCTCTGTGAGGCACGTGGCCTACCCTCACCGACACTGTCATTGAGCATAGGTGACCTACGCCTACACCACTCACGTCTACGGCTATTGCGCCGTTCGCGTAACGACAAGAGTCTGCTGTCACGTCGCCTGGCACATCTGATTGAAGCATTGGAAACCGCATCGGACGACGTTGAGGTGCAGCTGGTGCCGGTCAGTGTGTTCTGGGGGCGCGCGCCAGGTAAGGAATTCGGTTTCTGGAAGTTCATCTCTGCCGACAGCTGGCGCGTCACCGGTGTGCTACGGCGTGCCATTGCCATCATCGTGCACGGCCGCTCGGTTGATGTTCACTTTGGTCAACCGTTGAACCTGCATGCAGTCTTGCGAGAAGGTCCAGAAGATCAGGCGCTGGCACGCCGCCGTGTCGCGCGGCTGTTGCGCGTGCATTTCAGGCGAGTGCGCACTCGCCTACTCGGACCGGATCTCTCTCACCGCCATACCATGATCCGTAATTTGCAAAAAGCACCGCCCGTACAGGACGTTATCGCTGGGCTGGCGCGTGAGCAGAATCAGCGACCGGCTCGTCTGGAAAAACGCGCACTGAAGTATGGCCGCGAGATCGCCTCGAACATGGGGTATCCGGTGCAGCGCTTTCTGGCGCATGCTCTCAAGCGCCTATGGAACAAGCTTTATGACGGTGTTGAGGTGCGTGGCATGTCACGCGTCAAGGCGATTGCCGGCGATTGCGAGCTGATCTATGTACCCTGCCATCGCAGTCACATCGACTACCTTCTGCTGTCCTACGTGCTGTTTCACGAAGGGTTGATGACGCCGCATGTCGCGGCTGGCAAGAATCTCGACATGCCGATCATCGGGCCTATTCTGCGCCGCGGTGGTGCCTTCTTCCTGCGCCGCAGCTTCCGTGGCAATCGTCTTTACGGCGCGGTATTCGATGAATATGTCCACCAGTTGATTACCCGCGGGCATCCGCTGGAATATTTCATCGAGGGGGGGCGTTCACGCACTGGCCGTATGCTGCCACCGCGGCCGGGCATGCTGGCGATGACACTGCGCTCCTTCTTGCGTGATACCCGTCGTGAAGTCGCATTCGTGCCGGTCTATATCGGTTACGAGAAGGTCTTCGAGAGCCTCAGCTATCAGCGTGAGCTGTCGGGGGCCAGCAAGAAGAAGGAATCACCACTGGACCTGTTCCGCGTATTGGGCCAACTCAAACAGCCCTTCGGCAAGGTCTACCTGAATATCGGTGAGCCGCTGAAGCTGGGGGCCTGGCTGGATGAGAGCACGCCTGACTGGCAGGCGAGCCGTCACCAGCGCCGGCCGGAATGGCTGACCACCGCGGTACCGCAGCTGGGTCACGAGATCGCGACGCGCATCAATGCTGCCGCCGCCCTCAATCCTGTCTCGCTGACAGCGCTGGTGCTGCTCTCCACTGCGCACCATGCCATCGAGGCGAGCCTGATGCAGCGTCAGCTCGCCATGTTGGTACGCCTGGCGAGCAAGCTGCCGGGCCGTCAGGATCATACCCTGCCCGACGGAGACCCTCTGGATTGGCTGGCCCACTGTCAGCATCTTGGTTTGATCACGCTGCGCCCACAAAGCCTCGGCGAGCTGGTGATTGCCACGCCGGAGCAGGCCAGCCTGTTGACCTGGTATCGCAACAATGTTCTGCATCTGTTGGCGCTGCCGGCATTGATCGCCTTCGCTTTCCGCAACAACTCACAGTTCACGCTCGAGACCCTCTCTGATCAGATCAGCCCCGCCTGGCCAGTGCTGGTGCGTGAATTATTTGTGCCGGAATCCGCTGATCTGACGGCGGATATCGCCACGACACTGGCCCTGCTGAGCGAAGAAGGCCTGCTGGAACATCAACCGGCGACTCCAGAGACGCCCGAACGCTGGTCACGCCCCAACGCCAGCAAGGAACCTTCTGAGCAGCTACGCCTACTCGCTCAACCAGTGCAACCTACGCTTGAGCGCGGCTATTTGCTGCTCGCCGTATTGTTACAGCATGGCAGCGGCGCACTGGACCGCGAGGCGCTGGAGAATCACTCTGGTGCGCTGGCAGAGCGCCTGACGCTATTGTCAGGGCTGAATGCTCCCGAGTTCTTCGATAAGCGCCTGTTCAGCGGTCTTCTCGATACGCTGCTGGAACTGGACTTCATCTGGCTGGTAGACGGCCAACTGTGCTTCAGCGAAGCGCTTGAGGGGCTGCAGTTACGAGGGCGTGACCTGTTCGATCCTGCGCTGCGCCATCGCCTTCAGCATGTGCGTCTGCGTGATAAGGAGACCGAGGGTGAATCTGAGAGTGAGACTGAGAGCGAGGATAGTCCTGCCAACGAGTAATGATCGCCTCATCACACCAGCCCGATAAAAAGACCCCGCGCGCGACTCTCATCGCAAGCGGGGTCTTTGGGTTTCTTATGTCTGACGCCAAGCCTTGGAGGCGCCAGAACAATGCCGGTTTGACCTAGCGCAGTGCCTGTTTCACATAGACGTCGTAGCGACTGGTCTTCTCTTCCACCATGTGACTTGGCGCGATGCCGCCAATCGGTTCCGCCTTGCGTGGCCGCTTGACCACTACACGATGCGTGGCGACATCAAGCGCGGCCGCAAGCAGTGCCGGTGCATCAGCGTCATCCCCTGCCAATGTACGAAAGACACGCATCTCCTTCTTCACTAGCGCCGACTTGTCACGGTGTGGATACATCGGGTCCAGATGCACCACCTGCGGTGGGTGATCCCACTGCGCGACCAGTTCACCCAGATCACGACAGGCATCACCGTGCAGCGCCTGCATGCGTAGCGCTATTTCACGCACCTCCTCATCCCAGCAACCCTTCGCTCGCGTCAACCCATCGATCAGGATCGCCGCAGTGGCAGCAACGCGCTCCACCATCAGTACCGGTGCACCAAGGCTTGCCAGCACGAAGGCGTCGCGCCCAAGACCTGCTGTCGCATCGACAACGCTGGGTAGCGCACCACGATTCAGGCCACAGGCACGGGCAATCAGCTGATTGCGTCCACCACCGAAGCGGCGACGATGATCGACACGCCCTGTCACGAAATCCACACACAGCGGCTTGCCATATTCACGCTCATCACCGGCAATCACTAATCGCGGCAATCCCTGCTCGTCCAGCTGTACATCCAGCAACAATGACGGCAAGGCATCGTCATCATGAATGGCGATACCGAAGTGGGCGGCCAATGTCGCAAGCTCCGGACGCGCGTCAACACGAGAACGGGCAATGGCAATCACGGGAGCAGCGTCAGAGGGATTAACGGGGGCATCGGGTGGAAGCATGAACGAGCTCTATGATGGACTGAAGAAAGAGAAGCAGGCGCTCAAGCGCCTGGTTATCTCTACGGGCGATTCCAATGGGCTATCAGACTGGCAGAAACGCTGACGGCGCCGCAATAGCGACGCCGTCAGTGAGCAAGCTTACGTCATCAAGCAGATGGCTTACAGCAACAACATGCCAAACAGCAGCGCCCCCAGCAACAAGCGGTAGATCACGAACGGCAACATGCCGATGCTGTCGATCGCCTTGAGGAACAGCTTGATGCAGACCAGTGCCGACAGGAAAGACAGCAGCACGCCCAACGCCACGTCAAACAGCTGCGCTTCGGTACCCGTCTCGATCAGCTCCAGACTCTTGAGCCCGCCAGCAGCAAGAATCAGCGGAATCGACAGCAGGAAGGAGAAACGCGCGGCGCTTTGGCGCTCGAAACCCAGAATCAGCGCCGCAGTGATGGTGATGCCGGAGCGAGACGTGCCGGGAATCAGCGCCAGTGCCTGAAACAGGCCGATGATCAGCGCGCCTTTCAAGGTCAGCGCTGCCAGATCACGCGTCCGGGTGCCTTTGGCATCCGCCCACCACAGCAGCAGACCGAAGACGATGGTAGTGGTCCCGATCACGGCAATCGAGCGTCCTGCCGTTTCCACCACATCACCGAATATTCCACCGAAGATGACGGCGGGCAGGGTCGCCAACAATACCGCCCAGCCCAGTCGACTGTCTTCCGTCTGACGGGTGGCCAACGTGCCAGGACCACTGAACTGGCTGAACCAGCCACCGAGAATATTGATCACATCCTTGCGGAAGGCCAGCACTACCGCAAGCAGCGTACCGATGTGAACCGCAACGTCAAAGGCCAATCCCTGGTCCGGCCAGCCGAACACCTGTGACGGCAAGATGAGGTGAGCAGAAGACGAGATCGGCAAAAACTCGGTCAGTCCCTGAATGATGGCCAATGCCACCACGTGCATGAGTTCCATGAAACATCCTTTTTCAACACCGGGTCTCGATGACCCACATGGACGACAGAAGTGACGTCACGACAAAACGGGCAGTCTGATGGCAAAACCTTAGGTCATGCTTATCAAGGTAATAGCGGGATTATCAGCGCCAGGCGACTTCATTGCGCAGATAGACCGGCTGCGCCTCGACAGCAGCGACGGCTTCTCCGCGGGCAAACGCCTGAGCAGCCAGTATCACCATATCCTCGGCGTCTGGCTGAGGCTCTGGCAGACGCTGCGCCAGGCTGGCACGCAGCACGTCAGGCAGTGCATCGTGCATGACCAGGCCAGAGCCAATCGCCAACCAGTCATGCTCACGCAGCTCTGCGGGTAGCTCCAGCAGGCCTGGCGCGCAGACCTGCTCCGGTAACACCTGCTTAATCTCGATATCGCCATCACTGCTCGTCATGACGCGATAGGCGCCCGTGTAGAGCTCACCCATGCGGGCATCCAGCATCGGCAGTACGAAGCGTGCGTGATGGTGGCGGTGAGCTTGCAGCGCCAGCGCTTTCAGCGTCGAGACGCCGATGACCGGGCACTCGAGCCCGAATGCCAGGCCCTGGATGGTGCCGGCCGCAATACGCAGACCAGTAAAGGAGCCAGGTCCGTGGCCGTAGGCCAGTGCATCGAGATCGCTCAAGGCGATATCAGCACTCGCAAGGAGTGCCTCGATCATTGGCATCATCAGCTGGGTATGCTGGCGTGGTGCCTCGCAACGCTCGGCGATAACGACGCCGTCTTGCCACAAGGCAACGGAGCAGGCGGAGGAGGATGCATCAATAGCCAGAAGCGTGGTCATGGCAGGGTCATCATCAGAAAATGTGACGCGATTCTACCTGTCCGCCGTAAGCAGCAAAAGACGCAGGCTGTCCACGGCAGGTGTCGGCAGCAGGCGTCAGTCGTACCGTACCCCCCGTAACCACGCTAGAGCGTGGTATACCGCAACTCACGATTTCTTTTCACGCCTCCCAAGAAAACGCCCGCAGACAATGTCTGCGGGCGTTTTCGAGTCACGTCAGTCGCACAATCGTGCAACGACTGGCAGCGGTGCTCAGTGCTCCAACGCACTGACCAGCTGACCGCGAATGTCATCGACGGAGCCGATGCCTTCGATGCGGTGATAAGCCGGCGCTTGCGCAGCACCAGTGGCAGCCCAGCTGGAATAGTACTCGACCAGCGGCTCGGTCTGCTCATGGTAGACCGACAGGCGGTTACGCACGGTAGCCTCACGGTCATCTTCACGCTGGATCAGCGCTTCGCCTGTAACGTCGTCCTTACCCTTTTCACGTGGCAGGTTATATTCGATGTGATAGACGCGACCGGAGTCCGGGTGCACACGACGACCAGACAGGCGCTTGACGATTTCTTCATCGGCAACTGCAATCTCGACCACATGATCAAGTTTCACACCGGCTTCCTTCATGGCATCCGCCTGCGGAATCGTGCGCGGGAAGCCATCAAACAGGAAGCCATTCTCGCAGTCGGACTGGCTGATGCGTTCCTTGACCAAAGCAATGATGATTTCGTCGGACACGAGCCCGCCGGTATTCATGATCTCCTTGACCTTGAGTCCCAGCTCGCTGCCGGCCTTGACTGCTGCGCGCAACATATCCCCGGTGGAAATCTGCGGGATGTTGAAACGCTCGCAGATGAACTGGGCTTGGGTGCCCTTGCCGGCGCCGGGGGCGCCCAACAGGATCAAACGCATCGGTACTGCTCCTTGAGTGTGCAAATAAAAAATAGAGAACGAGTGTCAAAAGAGTTATCCGACGCTTGCGCGTCCCGCCCTCGGCGGCAGATGGCCATCCGAGGCGCTCTGGTCATCGACGCTATCGATAGCTTTGACATGATCGAGGTCGTCAATGGCCAGAATGAAAACAGAAATCGGACCGACTGGTGACGAGCATTCATTACCTGCTCGCACTGACGATCTCATTATGTCATTGGCATGCAACGTATAACCCGACGATACCGCTCACACGGCGATGGCACAAGCACACCAAAGGCGCGTATGCCGCCCGACACAGCCGGTGTCGTCGGTCCATTAGGAGGTGCTATCAACGCTTGTGATCAATGCATACGGTCAGTGTCATGCTGCAAAGAAATGCGCCCCCTGCGACGCTAGGTCGCAGGGGGCGTGAGCCACTCAGGTAATTTATGCGTAAACGCTTATTCTGACGTATCTGCTGCCTGGCTACTACGACGCAGGCGCACTGTCTTGGCGCGCTTGCCGCGCAGACGAATATTGAGCATCTCCACCGCCAGCGAGAAAGCCATCGCCACGTAGATATAGCCCTTGGGTACGTGAACACCGAAGCCTTCCACCATCAACATCATGCCGACCATGATCAGGAAGGACAGTGCCAGCATCTTGATGGTCGGATGGCGATCGACGAAATCACCGATCGGCTTGGCGGCCACCATCATGATGCCAACGGAAATGACGATCGCGATGATCATCACCGTCAGGTGATCGACCATACCGACAGCCGTGATCACCGAATCCAGCGAGAAGACGATATCGATCAACGCGATCTGGATCATGATCGCCATGAAGCTGGCACCGCCCTTCTTCGCGCCCTCGTCCGCAGGGTCTTCCCCCTCCAGATTGGCATGAATCTCATGCGTACTCTTGCCGAGCAGGAAGAGGCCACCGAAGACCAGAATCAGATCACGCCCGGAGAAGCTGAAGTCTGCCACACTGAACAACGGCGTGGTCAGAGACATCAGCCACGACAACGACAGCAACAATACGATACGCATGCCCATCGCCAGCCCAAGTCCAATCATGCGGCCACGTTGGCGTTGGGACTCTGGCAGGCGAGCCACCAGAATCGACAGGAAGATGATGTTGTCGATGCCCAGCACGATTTCAAGCGCGGTCAGAGTCGCTAACGCCACCCACGCCGAAGGGTCCATCAGCCATTCCATTGCCTTGCTCCTTGACCTGTTCGACAGGATTCAGTCCAGAGAGAATATTCACACATCAAGCATGGCATGTTGCGGGTACCAGCAACAGATATCTCGTCATTGCCTCGCCAACGCAATCGAGGGGCAACCGGCATAAAAAAACGGCCTCCCGAAGGAGGCCGTTCTGTCAGTGAGCCATGCATCACTCACTGGATGACTGCATCAATCGTTACAGCAACATACGACGCACGTCAGTCAGCACCTGAGCCAGGTAAGCAGTGAAACGTGCCGCATCTGCCCCGTTCACTGCACGGTGATCGTAGGACAGGGACAGCGGCATCATCAGGCGCGGCTGGAAGGTCGCGCCATCCCACACCGGCTTCATCTGCGCCTTGGAGACACCAAGAATGGCGACTTCCGGCGTGTTGACGATCGGTGTGAAGGCAGTGCCGCCAATGGAGCCAAGGCTTGAGATGGTGAAGCAACCACCGGTCATCTCTTCGCGCTTGAGCTTCTTGGTCTGCGCCTTCTTGGCCAGCTCCACGGACTCCTTGGCCAGGTCCAGCAGGCTCTTCTGATCCGCATTGCGGATCACCGGTACCATCAGACCGTCCGGCGTATCCACTGCGATACCGATGTGCACGTACTTCTTGTGCACCAGGGTCTCGCCATCAGATTTGAGGCTGACGTTGAATTGCGGATACTTGGCCAGCGCATGCGCAGCCGCCTTGATCATGAACGGCAGCGGCGTGAGCTTGGCACCTGCTGCTTCTGCCTCGGCCTTCATGGACTTGCGGAAGGCCTCAAGCTCGGTGATGTCCGCTTCGTCGAACTGCGTCACGTGCGGGACATTGAGCCAGCTGCGATGCAGGTTGGTGGCACCGGCCTTCATCAGGCGGCCCATCTTCGACTCTTCGATCTCGCCGAACTGACTGAAGTCCTGATCCGGCACCTGCGGGATACCGGCACCGCCGGTGGCCTGCGCGGCAGAGGCTGCCGGTGTGGACTTGGCCTTCTTCATCATCTGCTTGACGTAGGCCTGGACATCTTCCTTCACCACACGACCCTTCGGACCGCTTGGCGTGACATCAGCCAGATCAACACCAAACTCGCGAGCCAACAGGCGCACTGCCGGGCCAGCATGTGACTTGGCACCCTTGCTCGGCTTCTGTGCGGCCATCTGCGCTTCCGGACTCGGCGTTTCAGCCGGCGTCGGTGCAGGCTTCTTCGCTTCGGCAGCCTTGGGGGCGGCCGGAGCTTCTGCCTTGGCAGCCTTCGGAGCCGGAGCTGCGCCCGCCACTTCGATATAACCGATCAAGTCGCCTTCGGAGACCGTGTCGCCTTCCTTGACGGAAAGCTCGACGATCTTGCCCGCGTACGGGCTCGGCACATCCATGGTCGCCTTGTCGGATTCCAGCGTGATCAGCGCATCTTCCTCGCCAACCTCATCACCGACTGCCACGCCCATTTCAATGATCGGCACGCCGTCGCTGCCGGAGATGTCAGGCACGCGCAATTCCTTGCGCTGCGGCTCGCCGGACGTCTGCTCTTCTTCGGCTGGCGCTTCAGTTGCCTGCTCTTCAGACGCTTGTTCTGCCGGGGCTGACTCGGTAGAGGCCGCATCGTTGGAGGAGGCATTGTCACCGCCTTCACCGGCAATCTCCATCTGACCGATGACGTCACCGGAGGAGACGCTATCGCCTTCCTTGACAGTCAGCTTGACGATCTTGCCCTTGTGCGGGCTAGGGACATCCATGCTGGCCTTGTCGGATTCCAGGGTGATAAGCGCATCTTCAGCGTCGACTTCGTCGCCTTCAGACACCCCCATCTCGATGATCGGCACCGGCTCGGATTCGCCCAGATCCGGCACGACGATGTCGACGGTCTGGGTGCCACCAGAGGCAGCCTTGGGCTGAGGAGCAGCCTCTTTCGGAGCCTCCTGCTTGGGAGCCTCTTCCTTCGGCGCGTCTTCAGCCGGCTTGGAAGCTTCTTCGGCCGGCGCATCGCCAGACCCTTCAGCTTCCAGCTCCAGAATGTCATCGCCTTCGGAGACGGTATCGCCTTCCTTGACGAGAATCTTCACCACCTTGCCGCCCTTCGGTGCCGGCACATCCATGCTGGCCTTATCGGACTCAAGCGTGATCATGGTGTCTTCGGCGGAGATGACATCTCCCACCGCCACCGTTACCTCGATGATCTCGACATCGGAACTACCGCCAATGTCGGGAACCTTGATGATTTCGCTGCTCAAGATCGTGCTCCTTCCAAAACGTGCACGGGGAGCGGCACCATCATCACTCTCTCCTTGAGAGTGTAGTGCCGCTCGCCTGTTCCGCGATCTCCGCTCAGACGTTCAGCGGATTCGGCTTATTGGGGTCGATGCCATAGGTCTTGATCGCTTCCGAAACGACCTTACGGTCGATCTCACCGCGATCCGCCAGCGCCTTCAGCGCCTGAACGGTGACGAAGTTACGGTCGACTTCAAAGAAGTGACGCAGCTTCTCGCGAGTATCGGAACGGCCGAAACCATCAGTACCGAGCACGTGATAGTCAGTCGGCACCCAGGCGCGTACCTGGTCGGCGAACAGCTTCATGTAATCTGTCGCTGCAATCGCCGGCCCATCACGCCCTTCCAGGCACTTCGTGATGTGCGGCTTGGCCGGGGTCTCTTCCGGCTTCAGGAAGGACTGACGGTCAAACTCGAGCGCTTCACGACGCAGTTCGTTGAAGCTGGTGACACTCCAGATGTCAGCATCGACACCGTAGTCGTCCTTCAGCATCACCGCAGCCGCTTCGACTTCACGCAAGATGGTGCCGGAGCCCATCAGCTGGACACGTGCCTTGCCGTCTGTCGCGCCTTCCTTGAGCAGATACATACCCTTGATGATGTCATCTGCGGGCACCGTTTCAAGCACGGGTTGCTCGTAGTTTTCGTTCATCACTGCCAGGTAATAGAAGATCGGCTCATGCTGCTCGAACATGCGTTTCATGCCGTCCTGCACGATGACCGCCACTTCGTGAGCGTAGGTCGGATCGTAGGTGCGGCAATTCGGGATGGTCGAGGCCAGGATATGGCTGTGGCCATCCTGGTGCTGCAGACCTTCACCGTTCAGCGTCGTTCGACCGGCAGTACCACCCACCAGGAAGCCACGCGCCTGCAGATCGCCTGCGGCCCACGCCAGATCACCGATGCGCTGGAAGCCGAACATCGAGTAATAGACGTAGAACGGCATCAGCGGCAGGTTGTGGTTGGCATACGATGTTGCCGCCGCGATCCATGCTGACATGGCGCCCGCTTCGGTGATGCCTTCCTCGAGAACCTGACCTTTCTGGTCCTCGCGGTAATACATGATCTGACCCTTGTCGACCGGCTCGTACTTCTGACCCGCTGCCGTGTAGATCCCCAGCTGACGGAACATGCCTTCCATACCGAAGGTACGTGCTTCATCAGGGATGATCGGGACGACACGCTCGCCGAGGGTCTTGTGCTTGACCAGGCCATTGAGCACACGCACGAAGGCCATGGTAGTGGACACTTCACGACCGTTGGAACCCTTCAGCTGGGACGCGAAGATCTTGTCGTCCAGCGGCGGAATTTCCAGCGTTTCGTACTCGGTGCGGCGCTGCGGCAGATAGCCGTTAAGGCGCTCACGCATCAAGTGCATGTACTTCATTTCCGGGCTGTCATCGGCCGGCTTGTAGTACGGCACTTCTTCCAGCTGTTCGTCGGTCAACGGGATACCGAAGCGATCACGGAATGTCTTCATCGCCTCGTATTCCATGGTCTTGACCTGGTGGGCTTCATTGGCAGCTTCGCCATCGCCCATGCCCATGCCGTAACCCTTGACGGTGTGCGCCAGGATGACGGTCGGACGACCATTGGAGTTGTTGACCGCTTCGTGGTACGCCGCGTAGACCTTGTACGGATCGTGACCACCACGGTTCAGACGCCAGATATCGTCGTCTGACATGTCCTTGACCAGATCGGCCGTCTCCGGATATTTTCCGAAGAAGTGCTCACGCGTGTACGCGCCGCCATTGGCCTTGTAGTTCTGGTAGTCGCCGTCGACCGCTTCGTCCATACGCTTCTGCAGGATGCCTTTCTTGTCCTGCTCGAACAGCGGATCCCAGAAACGCCCCCAGGTGACCTTGAGCACGTTCCAGTCTGCACCACGGAAGACGCCTTCCAGCTCATCCATGATGCGGCCGTTGCCACGTACCGGGCCGTCAAGACGCTGCAGGTTGCAGTTGATGACGAAGATCAGATTATCGAGATTCTCACGGCCTGCCAGTGAGATGGCACCCAGGGATTCCGGCTCATCACACTCGCCGTCACCCATGAAGCACCACACCTTGCGATCGTACATGGACTTCAACTCACGGGAGTTGAGGTACTTCATGACGTGCGCCTGGTAGATCGCCTGAATCGGCCCCAGCCCCATGGAGACAGTCGGGAACTGCCAGTAATCCGGCATCAGCCACGGGTGCGGATAGGAAGACAGGCCATTGCCGTCAACTTCCTGACGGAAGCTATCCATCTGTGCTTCAGACAGACGGCCTTCCAGGAAAGAACGAGCATAGATACCCGGCGCCACATGGCCCTGGATATATAGCAGGTCACCTTCAAAGTCCCCTTCCGGTGCACGGAAGAAGTGGTTGAAACCTACGTCATAAAGCGTCGCACTGGACATGAAACTCGAGATGTGACCGCCCAGGCCCTTATGGGCACGGTTATTGCGAATCACCTGAGCGATGGCGTTGTAACGGATAAGCGAACGGATACGACGCTCCATGAACAGGTCGCCTGGCATGCGCGCTTCGCGATGCACAGGGATACTGTTGCGATGGGGCGTGGTCACCGAGAAGGGTACCTGATGGCCATCACGACGCAGACGGTCGGCTAGGCGTGACATCAGGTACTGGGCACGATTTTCGCCCTCACGATCCAGAACCGATTCCAGGGAGTCCAACCATTCCGTGGTTTCGATCGGATCGAGATCTTCTCTTGCCTCCAGACTCATAGACGTCTCTCCGAGTGAAGAAATTTTTTGTCAGATGCTCCGACGAAATGCTACGTCGGAACCAGTGGCGCTCTTCAGTGTGGGCGTAGCCTTCTGGATGGACTACATCTCCGATAAAGCGTCTGAGGCGGCATTGACCGACCGTCAGGTGCGACATGCGTTGTGCGCCAAAGCGGGGCACAAGATGCCGTCATTTGGCGTGAAAGATACCGCAAACACCCCCCCGTGCCAATTCGGAGAGCAGAGTCCTCACGCAATAATGCAGGTGATGCCTCCCCGCCTCACCACTGGCCTGCGCCACTTTCCGGCAGAGGTTCACACCCCGTTCATACAAGACGTGTTGGTCGAGTGTGTAATAAAACTACCAACATGCCCCGTCACTGCGCACTTCATCGACTGTCCGCATGAATCCGCACTCGAAATGCTGCAATGCACCATGACGGCGCAAACACGACCTTAGTCCTGAATGTCATCCAGCAGTCGATCAAAATATGCCCAGTCAAAAGCAGGACCAGGGTCCGTCTTGCGCAACGGCGCAATCCGCGCATGCGAGGTAATTCGGTCGCGTGTCAGTGCTGGATAGCGCTGCAGCAGCCCTGCCACCGCCCTCGCCAACGTGCGGTACTGCACATCGCGATACGGATGGACCTCATCACCTTCCAGTTCGATACCGATACTGAAGTCGTTGAGCTCGACTCGCTCACGTTTGCCATCATGCCAGCGTGAACGTCCGGCATGCCATGCGCGGCGGTCAAAAGGGACAAACTGCACCAGCCGTCCATCACGCTGTATCAATACGTGCGCCGAGACACGTAATTGATGAATATCAGCAAAATAAGGATGATCACCCGGATTCAGCTGATTGGTGAACAGCTGCTCGATGGCAGGCCCACCAAAACGCCCCGGCGGCAAACTGATGGAGTGCAGCACCAGCGCCGACACTTCTCCCTCAGGACGGGCATTATGATTGGGCGAGGGCACGCAGCGAGCGCTCTCCAGCCAGTGCTCGGCGGTGACCGCCAGGCGAGCCAGCGGGCTCGACCGAGGGAAGGAAGACAAGGGGGGCATCAAGAACTCCAGACGGAAACGGCGTCGCACGCAGGGCAATCAGATAGTTGGGCGGGAACATATTGGCTTCGCCCCCGACGAACAGTGACTGACCACCCGCGTGGCTTTTCCTATAATGGTCTTCATTATGGCATGCTCGGCAGCCATGGGTCTGTGCCACCGGCGTTGCGCCGCCAGCAGGCCCTGCTCCGGCAGCACTTTTCGCACAAGGACCCGATACGCATGCACTTCCACGACGCCCTCGCCGAAGATATCCGTACCAGTGCCGCTCGCCTGCTTGCCGAGGATGTCGGCGGTGGCGATATCACTGCCGAACTGATTCCGGAGCGCCAATGGGCCAAGGCCCGTGTCATCAGCCGTGAACCTGCAATACTCTGTGGTGTCCCTTGGGTCGACGAGCTGTTTCGACGCCTCGACTCGCGCGTCAGCCTCAAGTGGCTAGCCAGCGATGGTGACCGGATCGAGGCAAATGAGCCCTTCCTGGAGCTGGAAGGCCCGGCACGCTCACTACTGACCGGTGAACGCGCCGCGCTCAATCTGTTGCAGACACTGTCCGGCACCGCGACCCGTGCCAGCCACTATGCAGCACTGATAGAAGACAGCAATGTACGTCTGCTGGATACCCGCAAGACACTGCCGGGCATGCGTGTCTCTCAGAAGTATGCCGTCAGCTGCGGCGGTGGCCATAACCATCGTATCGGTCTGTATGACGCCTTCCTGATCAAGGAAAACCACATTGCCGCTTGTGGGAGTATCGCAGCCGCCGTGCGTGAGGCCCGCAGCATCGCCTCCGACCTCACCTGCGAAGTGGAAGTCGAGAATTTCGAGGAGCTTGAGCAAGCACTTGATGCGGGCGCTGATGTCATCATGCTGGATAACTTCGACAACACCCAGTTGATTGAAGCCGTTGCGCGCAACAAGGCACACGCGACGCCGGCTGTGCTGGAGGCTTCCGGCAACGTCAATGAGACCACCCTGCCCGGCATTGCCGCCACGGGCGTGGACTGTATCTCGATGGGCACCCTGACCAAGGATGTGACCGCTATCGATCTATCGATGCGCGTCTACACTGTCGAAACCCGCTAGCCCATCGGCAGACCCCAGCGACTTGGTGGCTGCACCCTATTCGCCATGCCGCCAGGGAGGCGCCCATGTCCCCTTCTCCTCCTCTCAGGCCATCGCCTGCCCATAGGCCAAAAGCCAGTACATCCAAGGCACGTGGAGGCTGGAAGACTGCTCGCTGGAGCCTTTACGCACCGATTTATGATGGGGTAGCAGCACGCGTATTGAAATCGGCACGCCGAGAGGCACTCGCCACGCTGGATCTAAAGGCGGGTACACGCGTGCTGCTATTAGGTGCAGGTACGGGGCTCGATCTGCCTTTCCTGCCGCGCGATATCGAGCTTGAAGTCATCGATGCCTCACCCGCAATGCTGCGTCGCTGCCGTGAGCGTGCCGAGATACTGGGCTTCGATGCCAACGTCAAGCAGGGCGATGCCATGGCACTCGACTTCCCTGACGGCTACTTCGATGTCGTGATCGCCCACCTGATCATTGCTGTGGTGCCTGAACCACAGGCCGCCTTGAATGAGGCGCTGCGTGTGCTGGCGCATGACGGGGAGCTATCGCTGCTCGACAAGGGACTGCGCGGCACGCAGCCAGCAGGCATCGTCCGGCGCCTGCTCAACCCGCTGGCACGCATGATCGCGACCAACCTCAGTGTGCCGCTGGACAGCCTGTTTCAAGGACATGCCGTGCAGCGACTCGAGGATCGTGACCTTGGCCCCGGTGGGCTGTTGCGTCATATGCATCTACGCAAGGTCTGACTCAGCAGTAACGCCCGCTGGCCGGGCACACAAAGCGCGACAAAAAAACCGCCGCCACTGGATCTCCAGTGGCGGCGGTTTTTTTGTCCAGACTCGCGATGACACAATCTGTCCATCATACGCAGGTCAGACTTGGGACTCATTGTTCAGACGCTTCTCGAAGCGCTCACGCTTGAGGCAGATGCCATCACGCTTGACGTGCTCCAGTCCCAGACTCTGCCAGCCACGACGTATCAGCCCCGGTGACAGCATCAGACTGGCCTCGAGACTGACGACACGAACGCTGCGTCGACGCAGATCACTCTCGGCGGCGGCCAGCAGCCTTGAACCAATCCCCTGCCCGGTCAGCCCCGGATAGACATATAGCATCTCGATACGTGCCAATGGCCATTCGGGTACGTACTCGCAAAAGCCGACACAACGACCATCACGCTCTGCCACCAACACCTCGAAGCGATGCTGACGCGCTGCCCAGCGCTCAGCATCGCGCGGCACACGCCCCGCCCACTGCTCACGCTGGGCCAGATCATAAAACCCCGCGGCTCCCTGCATGACAGCTTGATGAAAGACCTCAGCCTGGTCTGCTGCGTGCTGAGTACGTGCCGGTACGATACTGATGCGCGCATC
The DNA here is from genome assembly GCF_009796845.1 of Cobetia sp. L2A1. Lineage (NCBI taxonomy): Bacteria > Pseudomonadati > Pseudomonadota > Gammaproteobacteria > Oceanospirillales > Halomonadaceae > Cobetia > Cobetia sp. L2A1. The sequence continues at coordinate 3,515,088 of NZ_CP047025.1, forward strand.
CTGTAGTTCGTTGCTGTCTGTCTGGCTGTGCAATCGTTCGTCCTCCTTATGCCCTCTCGAAAGAAGACCCTGCGGATGTCCCGGCGTACCGGTGCTGTTCAATCAACCACTGAATGATATTTCATCAAATCGACTGGCCTGCGGATGGTCACCCGTGACCATGCCCGGCTCACGCACCAGCTGCCATGTCTGGAAGTCAGCGGCAGCCGCTGCATCCAGCTCAGCGACGACATCCGACAAGAACAGAATCTCTGCGCCCGGCACCCCTAGCTGGCCAGCGATACGACGATAACTGTCGGCTTCCTGCTTGGGTCCGGTCGTGGTGTCAAAGTAGCCGGCAAACCACGGTGTCAGGTCTCCCGCGTCGGAATGACCGAACAACAGCTTCTGCGCCTGGATGGACCCTGAAGAGTAGACATACAAGGACAGTCCGCGTTCCTTCCAGTCACCAAGTCCCTTCACCGCATCGGGATACACATGCCCAGTGAAGTCTTCTGCTTCGTAGCCACGCGCCCACACCATGCCCTGCAGCGCCTTGAGCGGTGTGGCCTTGCGATCCGCATCGATCCAACCTTCAAGGATGGCGATCACCTCTTCGACACTGGCCTCGGGTGCCTCTGCCAGTGTGCGAGTGGCGGCTATCTGTTCCGACACGTCGGCACGCTCGGTATTCTCGCGCAGAAAACCGGCGAGATGCTGGCGTGCATAGGGGAAGAGCACCTGATGCACGAAGCTGATCGAGCCGGTAGTCCCTTCGATATCGGTCACGATGGCGCGAATCATGCTGACTCCTCGGAATACGGTGCGGTGGACTGGGTGAAGTGCTCGACCAAGGCCTCGTGACGCGGAAAACGGCTCGCGATATCACTGGAGGTAAAGTTGGCGACCCAGCCTTCTGGATTGGTGAACAGCCGAATGGCAGTGAAGTTCGGCGTAGGACCCATATCAAACCAATGCGGTGTGCCTGCCGGGACGGCGATCAGATCATTCTGCTCACAGCCGACAGCGAAGACGCGCGCGCCAAGATGCAGATAGAAGATACCGCTGCCGCGCACGAAAAAGCGCACCTCGTGCTCGGCGTGACGGTGCTCGTCAAGAAACTTGCCGCGCAAGGCGCTGCGCTCAGGATGATCAGGCGTCAAGCCGATCACGTCAGCGGTGACAAAGCCATTCTCGGCCTTGAGGCGTTCCACGTCATCGGCGTAGGCCGCCAGCACCTGAGTCTGGTCGGTGGGATCACTCAGCTCACAGCCGGCCGTCCAGCGCTCGAAGCGGATACCTTCGGCTTCAAGCTCACTGACGATCTGCACACCATCGGTGGTGATCAATAGTGGACGTGTCGCGTCCTGCTCGGCATAGATCGCTAGAAAGCTCATCGCTGCCTCCTCAATTCCAGTTCACAGCTCATCAGAAAGTCGAGCGCTTCAATATGGCGTCGGCAGGCGGTCATGTTGCTGGCCCAGGTGTAGAGACCATGTCCCCGAATCAGATACCCGTGCAGATTGGCATCGGCGTTAAGCCGAGCCCGCACATCAAGTGCCAGCGCTGCGATGTCCTGAGTATTGTCGAACACCGCCAGACGCACAGGCGTCTCATGGGTTTTTACGCCTTCCAGCGCCTTGTTGAGCTCAAATCCCTCAAGACTCAGCGTATCGCCGCCATGACACAGCGACAGCACGGTGGCCGCGCGGGAGTGGGCATGCAGAATCGCGTGAGCCTCGGGCAGGTCTTCGTACAGCTGACCATGCAGACGCGCCTCGTCAGAAGCCTTGCGAGACGTGCCCAACAGCTTGACGGAGAAATCGCTGACCAGAATATCGCCACTGGTCAGGCGGCCCTTGTGACAGCCGGAGGCGGTCACGGCCATCAAGGTCTCGCTTAAACGACAGGAAAAGTTGCCGCCGGTAGCGGGTACCTGGCCAGCGGCATCCAGTGTGCGCCCAGCGTCAATCAGCTGCTGCTGGGCCTGTGCGAGACAGTCCAGATCCAGCGTCGGTGGCAAGCCCGATGAAGTGGCGGCAATGGCGGTAGGGTCTGACATGATGGAAGTGGCCCTCAAGAGTCCCGTGGGGCGTTCACGCCCGCACGTCAGCATCACGATGCAACGCGGTGGGGCGATGCTCTCGCGGCAGACTACACAAGCCGACAAGGCGAGACCAGTCATGACGCGAGGCAATCATTGGATGGGGCAATCATGGCGCAAGGCATGCCGTACGCTAGCGAGCATGGCATCATGGTATCTGCTGCACTTTTTACGCCCTGTTTCTGACGCGATCCTTTCAGATCTGTCCTACCTGAACTCTCTTTTCGTGCCCTCATTGTCGACGACTTCACCATGACCCACTCAGATTTTCCAAATCACAAAGATTCTCCAGATTGCCCATCCCCTTCAGATCACCTGGGTCGCCTCTCGACACCTGCGACGACCCAAGATAGCGTCATGCTGGCTCGGCGTTTACCGCAGCTGCCTCGGCATCTGCTGGCACAGGCGATCGCCTTGGGTGAGCAGGCCATGCAACCGGTCGGCATCATCGAGAGCTGCTACCCGGACAAGTTCGGCATCCCCCGCCAGCCGGGATTGGCACGCCATGCCACTGCCATCCTGCACCTGCTGCCGCCCTTCGATGACGCGGATTGCGTACGCGGTATAGAGGGATTCAGCCATCTGTGGATCCACTTCCTGTTTCATGCAAGTCCCAGCCGCTGGACCCCGCTGATTCGCCCACCACGCCTTGGTGGCAACGCACGTATCGGAGTATTTGCATCACGCAGCACACACCGCCCCAATCGCCTCGGACAATCAGTGGTGGAACTGGCCGGGGTCGAGACAGGGAGCCGCAGTGGTCAGCAAGGCGGTGTACGTCTGTTACTTCGGGGTCATGATCTGCTCGATGGCACGCCGGTAATGGACATCAAGCCTTATCTGCCGTGGGTCGATGCCGTTCCCGACGCGCGCGCAGGCTATGCACCAGCGCCACCTGCTCGTCACTCGGTGTCCTTCAGTGCGGCAGCTGATGAGATACTTCACCGCAGAGTCGACCACGCCACACTGCGGGCACTGATCGAAGAGGTGCTCGCGCAAGACCCGCGCCCCGCTTATCACGCCGCCAAGCCAGCCGATGGTCAGCGCCAGTACGGTGTGCGCCTTGTGGATGTGGACGTGCGCTTCACGGCACTCAACCAGCCGGATGGTCAATTGTTAATGCAGGTACAGGCTATCGTTACCGCATAACTCCTCATCTCGCTCATTCTCATTGACTGACCATCAGTATCGCTCAGCTAGGCGAATACAACGGCACGTTTCCCTGATCTACATCAGGCAAGACGAATTGCGGGATGGTAGATGGCCACGCCGACTGCCCATACTGAGCAGGCATGTCGACTAACTGCTGTTTATCTGCCATCCCTCGGGAGTCTGCCGTATGAGCGTCCGCCTACTTGCCTTCGCCGCCAGTACCCGCAAGTCCTCTGTCAATCGCCGCCTGATCACCCGCCTGGCGCATCTCGCCGGTGAATCAGATGCCGAGATTACCCTGCTCGATCTCAACGACTTCCCGATGCCGCTCTACGACGGTGATAGTGAGGAGACCAGTGGCCGCCCTGCCAGTGCCGACCAGCTACAGTCTCTGTTCGCCAGCCATCAGGGTCTGCTACTGGCCACGCCGGAATACAACGGCTTCTTCAGCCCGCTACTCAAGAACACCTTTGATTGGTTATCGCGCCCAGCGAAAGATGGCCAAAGCGGCATGGACCCCCTACGCGGCATGCCCGTAGGCATCGTCTCGGCTGCTCCTGGCGCTTTCGGTGGCATGCGTGCACTGCCGTTTGTGCGCCTGTACCTGAACAATCTTGGCATGATGGTCGCGCCACAACAGATTGCCGTATCCCGTGCGGGTAGCGCCTTCCGTGAGGACGGCAGCCTCGATGACGAAGGGCAGGATCACGCATTGGCCAGCATCGCACGTCAGGTAATTGAGCTGGCGCGCCTGCGCAGCGTGTGAACCGACTGATTCGGCGAGTCGCGTATCGGGGCAATGACAGACAATGTCAGTGACTGGCATCGAAGTAACTGAGTGTCACAAAAACGGCCCTCCTGTCGGTAACAGGAGGGCCGTTTTCTATTGCAACACTGCGTGATAGCGAAGTGTCAGGCCAGCATCAGGCGGTAAAATCGATACCGATACGGCGACCCACTTCCTCGTAGGCCTCGATCACGCCGCCCAGCCCCTGGCGGAAGCGGTCCTTGTCGAGCTTCTCACGCGTCTCGGCATCCCACAGGCGACAGCCATCCGGAGAGAACTCATCACCCAGTACGACTTCGCCATTGAAGACACCGAACTCCAACTTGTAATCGACCAGCAGGATGCCGCCGTCGAGGAACAGCTTCTTGAGAATACCGTTGACCTGGTACGTCAGCTCCTTGGCGCGGACCAGGTGCGCAGGCTCTGCCCAGCCGAAGGTCTCAACCAGCGACTCATTGATCATCGGGTCGCCCATCGCATCGTTCTTGAGGAACAGCTCAAACGTCGGCGGCGTCAGCTCAAGGCCTTCCTCAACACCCAGACGACGCACCAGAGACCCTGCAGAAATGTTACGTACCACACATTCCACCGGCATCATGTCGAGGCGCTTGACCAGACATTCGTTATCGCTGACCAGACGCTCGAAGTGAGTCGGGATACCGGCCGCCTTGAGCTTCTCCATGATGAAGGCATTGAACTTGTTGTTCACCATACCCTTGCGCGCCAGCTGCTCGATACGCTTGCCGTCGAAGGCGCTGGTATCGTCGCGGAATTCCAGCAGCAGAAGATCCGGGTCGTCAGTAAAGAAGACAGACTTGGCCTTGCCGGCGTAGAGCGCTTCACGCTTTTCCATGAGGTTCCCCCTGATGACGCACACAGCGTCGAGTGTTTAGGCAGTCGAAATTGGATCGATCACGCTTGAATCTTTGATAGCCACATCGTTGATCGGATGAAAGACCAACCACATGGCGAAATATCCGGGGAGCTGTCCGTCTGGTCAGCTCGTCCTGAATCACAAACGCCCGATCGCAGGGCGACCGGGCGTCGAGACAATCAGGCAATGGCCTGCCAGCCAAAACCGCTATCCTGCGCGGCGATGATCAGGCGGGCATCGTCACCCTCGAGCCAGGGCGCAAGCGCCTCACGGGCGAGTAACGGATGATTGTTGTGCTCCGACAGATGCGATGCGACCAGTCGTTGCAGCCGCGCCAGACCCAGGTAAGGCAAGGCAGCACACGCCTGCGCATTGGCCAGATGCCCCAAACGGCCGCCAACACGCCGCTTGAGACTGGGCGGATAAGGGCCCTGCGCCAGCATCTGCGGATCGTGATTGAACTCCATCACCAAGGCATCACAGTCAGAAAAACACTGCAGTACATGCTCACTGACATGGCCGAGGTCTGTCAGCACACCCAGGCGGCGTGATGCTGTCTCACCGCGCCGGCTGAACACGAACTGTACCGGTTCACGTGCATCGTGCGGCACGGTGACTGGCAGGATCTCGAGATCCTTGATCGCGAACTCTTGCTGAGGCGTGATCAGATGACGACTCGGCAGAATACCGAGCTTCTTCGCACGCCCCGCAAGCCAGGTACCGGTGGTCAGGTGCACCGGAATGCCATGTCGACGTGCCAACGGCCCAACCCCACTCAGATGATCACCATGCTCATGCGTGACCAGCACAGCGTCCAGCTGGGAAGGATGCACACCAAGGCGTGCTAGCCGTGCCTCGGTATCCTTGAGTGTAAAACCGCAGTCGACCAGTACCAGCGCCTCTCGCGTTCTCACCAATGTGCCGTTGCCCTTGCTGCCACTGCCCAGCGAGGCCATTGCCATCACGCCCTGCACCCCATCGAGCAGAAGGCCAGATGCTGCTGCACCGCCCTCAGCGATGGGAAAGGGGATCTGAAACGACGCCACCGCCTCACCCGACGAAAGGTCAGATGAGGCGGTGCAAGGCGTGTCGAACAGCATGCTCAGCGCAGTGTCGACGCCACGGCGTCGAGCAACTCGCGCGCCAGTGCCGGCGATGTGTCTTCACCATCGGTACGGCGGGTAGTGACCAACGTGTGATCGCCTTCCGCACGCAGTGTCAACACCATCGGTAACGGATCACCGTCACCACCGATCCCCAGCCAGCCACCGTCACGATCTTCACGCGGGATGTAATCGATCATGAATTCACCCTGAGAGCGATTCTGATCGGTCAGCTTCTGGTAGTCGGTATCGAAGTTTTTCTGCAGCTGGTACAGAAGCTCAGCCCAGCTACGCTCGGTATCCAGTGCCAGATCAACCTGCCAGGAACCGTTACGGCCTTCCAGGCGAACGCGGTCATCACGGCTCAGCGACTGTGCCGCCAGTGACACACCGCTGTCAGAAGAGGAGGCAGACAGATAACCGCGCAGTGCATTCAGACAGCTACCAGAGACGTCGGCACCTTGCTGACAGCGCACTTCAGACGCATCGGAGCGCAACCCTTGACTGACACTGATCACGCCCTCACTGGTGGTGATTTCGCCCTTGCCGGCATCGATGCTCTGCACGTCGAGGCCCTGATCACGCACGAATGACTGCAAGCGCGTCCAGACAGCCGCCGGCGCGGCGTTCACGGCCAACCAACGGGCATCGCCACTTTCACGCAGCGCCACGAATTCGCGCTCGCCCTGCTCGCTGGTCGCTAGCGGCTGAGGACGCGGAGCCTCGAAGTCTTCGCTGGCCAGGAAGTCGCTACTGGCCTGCGGCACTGGCATGGAATCCTGGTAATCTGCGGCATTGCGGGATGCTGGCAACTCAAGCGGCGACGCAATACTCGCGTCCGCATACTCGCTGTTACGGTCATAGTAATAGCCATCACTGGAGCAGCCTGTGACCGCAAGCGCGGTCAGTAATGCCAGTGGCACAAGACGCTGACTCATTAGCTAGATACCTCAGCCAGTTGCAGTGCTTCATCGACCGTAGAGTGATATTGATCGGACAGCCACGTCATCGGCAGACGTATGCCCGCTTCCGGTGCGATACCCATGCGGTGCATGGCGTACTTGACGGGAATCGGGTTGGACTCGACGCCCAGGGCGGAGTGCAGCGGCATCAGACGCGTGTTGATCTGATGAGCGCGCTCTGCATCGCCGGCCACCGCGGCAGCACACATCTCGTGCATCAGGCGCGGTGCGACGTTGGCAGTCACGGAGATATCGCCATGGCCACCCATCAGGATGAAGTCACAGGCCGTTGCGTCATCGCCGGAATAAAGCGCGAAATCAGTATCCTTGAGGCGATCAATCAGCTCCTGACCACGTTCCAGATTACCGGTGGCATCCTTGAGGCCGACGATGTTGTCGAGTTCAGCAAGACGGAAGACCGTCTCGTTGTAGATATCGGAGCAGGTACGGCCAGGCACGTTGTACAGGATGACCGGAATACCCGCCTGCTCTGCCACGGCCTTGAAGTGCTGATACAGACCTTCCTGAGTCGGCTTGTTGTAATACGGCGCGACGGACAGGCAATAATCAGCGCCCACTTCCTTGGCGTAACGTGCCAGTTCAACTGCTTCAGAGGTGGCGTTGGCACCCGTACCGGCAATCACCGGAATCTTGCCAGCGACCGTTTCAACCACACAGCGGATCACATCGAAATGCTCCGCGAAGGACATCGTGGTCGGCTCACCGGTAGTGCCAGCAGCCACAATGGCATCGGTACCGTTATCGAGGTGAAAACCGACCAGCTTGCGCAGGGCGTCCCAGTCGATCTCGCCGGTGGCTTTCATCGGGGTCGCCAGTGCGACAATGCTACCTGTGATCATCCCTCGATCTCTCCTCTGGTGCCTGATGCGCCAGCCGCTCTTTCTGTCATCTGAGCGATGGCAGACAAGAGCAAGTCTCTGGCATAAGTGGTAAACGCAAGACCATGAATGCGTGAGCATGACATCACGCAGGCCGCGTCAATGGTGTCGATGTTACAAAGACCATCGTGGCCTGTACAGATGCCATATGCCACGGCCCACATCAACAAGACGGAATACGCCTGGTCGGGGGTCTGCACATGGGGCTACAGCACCCACCGTGACGCGGACTTTGACAAGCTGCGACACCCTGCGTGTAATGCAGGGCAGGACGTGAAAAACTCGTGCATCAGCCCGTTTCTTGCCAGTCCTTTTCAACCAGCACCGTTTTTAGCCATCCCTTCTTTCTGCCAACCCTCTTCACGGGTGGCACCTTCCTGCCAGGAGAACACGATGAGCGTTAGCGTCGGCCAGCCAATTCCCGATTTCACTTCTCAGGCCACCAGCAATACCGTGGTCACGCCCGCCAGCCTCAAGGGACAGCAATTCGTCATCTATTTCTACCCGAAGGATAATACCCCGGGCTGTACCACCGAAGGCGGCGACTTCCGCGACCACCTGAAAGACTTCGAGGCCACTAACACCGTCATTCTTGGCGTTTCTCGCGACAGCTTGCGCACTCATGAAAACTTCCGCGAGAAGCAGGGCTATCCGTTTGAACTGATCAGCGACCCGGACGAGATCCTGTGCGGCATCTTTGACGTCATTCATCTCAAAAAATTCATGGGCAAGGAAAGCATGGGCGTTGTGCGCTCTACCTTCCTGATCGACGCTGAAGGCATTCTGGCGCGCGAATGGCGCAGCGTGAAGGTCAAGGGTCACGTCGAGGAAGTGCTGGAAGCGGCTCGCGAGCTGAACACACCGAAGTGAGAATACGCACTCGCACTGACACTTGATGTGCCAGGCCAGAACAGCAAGAACAAAAAAGCCCCGCCAACCGGCGGGGCTTTTTTGTCAGTGAAGAAAACGTCGGGCCTGTTTTCAGAGCCGGTTTTCCTCGGCACGCGCACGGCGCGGCCAGGCGTATAGCAACGACTTCATCAGGGTTGCCAGCGGAATGGCAAAGAACACGCCCCAGAAGCCCCAGATGCCACCGAAGAACAGCACCGCGAGAATGATGGCCACCGGATGTAGATTGACTGCCTCGGAGAACAGCAGCGGTACCAGTACATTGCCATCCAGCGCCTGAATGATGCCGTAGGCGATCATCACATACATGAAGGTATCCCCCAGCCCGAAGTGGAACCCTGCGACTGCGGCGACCGGCAGCGTCGCGCCGGCAGCCCCGATGTAAGGAATCAGCACTGAGAAGCCGACCACTATTGCCAGCAATGCCGAGTACGGCAGCCCGAACACCACGAAGGTGACATAGCTGATACCGCCGACGATAACGATCTCAATGACTTTACCGCGCACGAAGTTGGCAATCTGATCATCCATCTCGTTCCAGACGCGACTCATCAGCAAGCGCTTGTTCGGCAATAATGCCAGCGTGAAGTCCACTAGCCGCTCGCGGTCCTTGAGCATGAAGAACACCAGAATCGGTACCAGCACGAGGTAGATCACCAATCCCATCAGATTGCCGAGCGACGCCAACGACAACGAGACGGCACGCTGGCCGAATTGTGTCAGTTCACGACCTGCGGCCCCGACCCACTGCTGCACCAGCTCCGGTGTGATCAGGCTCGGGAAGCGATGCTGCAGCTCATCCAGCCAACGCTGACTGGAGGCAAACATGCCGGGGATTTCCTGAATCAGATTGGCCAACTGATGCCAGACCAACGGCAACAGGATCAGCGCGCTAGCCAACATGATACCCATGAATACCAGCGTCATCAGCGTCACTGACGCCAAACGCGGCAGGCCACGACGCTCCAGCCAGCTCACACCGCTCTGTAGCAGGAAGGCCACGACCAGCGCAGTGAAAAATGGCGCCAGCATACTGCCAAGCAGGATAACGGCGGCAAAAACCAGCACCAGCACCAGAAACAGGACCACCGCCTCCTCGTCGGAGAAATAGCGCTCGATCCAGCCGCGCAACAGGGTCTTCATGGTCATGATGGGATTTCCTCGGACTGCACGGCGATCAGAAAGCGATAGTCTCCGCTCGCGGTTTCCTCACGGGAGATCAACGAGTGATCGCTCAGTGCCAGATACGCCGGGATATCCCCCCAGGCACCAGCATCACTGGCCAACACTTCAAGCTGCTCACCAGCGACCATACTGGCCAGTGTGAGTTTGGTACGCAGCAATGGCAGCGGACAATGCAGTCCGCGCGCATCAAGATGTCGAGCGTTGGTACCAGATTTTGAGTCAGTCATCGGATTCGCAGTCTCAGCGGTAGGTCGTTCGGATGCCATCTGCCCTTCCGTTATCGTTGTGACGTTCTGCCACGTGCCATGAAGACCGCAGCTTGAAAACGCCCCGATTTAAGGGCACCTTGCCTGACAAAGCAACTTTCCGCCCCGTCAGCAAATAGCAGCGGAGTTGCCAATGTCTGTATGGCCCCCGTGCATGTGCTCGAGTGGATTGCGCATTGCGCCTTATTCAAGAGGATTGCCTGCATGTCGCTGCTGTCCCATCTGAGACGTTCCGCATCATCATTACAGGCGACCGTACGCCCCTCGAGCGTGGGCTTGTCGGGTGTATTGCTCGGCATTCTTCTGCTCGGCACGCCGGCTGTCAGCGTATCGGCTGCCGCCCAGAACGACTATGGCCTACCAGACTTGGGCAGCGCCAGCGGGGGCATTTCCAACAACGATGAATACCGTATCGGACGCGCTTGGTTGCGCCAGTTCCGCGCTCATGTCCGCGAATGGGATGACCCCATCACGCTGGACTGGATCGGTGGATTGGTCCGCCAGCTAGCTCCGTGGAGCGAACTGGATGATCGTAACTTCATCGTTACGCTGGTCGCCAGTAGTCAGCTCAACGCATTCGCCGTGCCCGGTGGTGTCGTCGGAGTCAATACCGGCCTGTTCGCCTTTGCACCAGACCGCGATGCCTTCGCCTCCGTGCTGGCACACGAACTGGGCCACCTCTCCCAGCACCACTTCGCGCGCAACATGGAGCGTCAGGCTGAAACTCGCCTACCGACGCTGGCGGGTTTCCTCGCCGGCATGGTGATCGCCGCTGGCGGGGGTGGTTCGGCCGGCATTGCTGCCATGGCTGGCACACAGGCTGCCGCCATTTCTGATCAGCTGGCCTATTCACGACGCTTCGAGCAGGAAGCTGACCGTGTCGGCATTGAAGCCATGTCTCGCGCAGGCCTCGACCCAGAAGCCATGCCGAGGATGTTCCGTGCCATGCAGCGTATGGCGAGCCTGCAAGGAGGCAATGCACCAGAATTCCTACTAACCCACCCAGTGACAGAGGCGCGCATCGGTGACACCCAAGCTCGTGCCGATGCCATGCCAACCGTCACGCCAGACCCACTCTCGGAGCTAGGTTATTCACTCGTACGGGCTCGTGCGCTGCTGGCACTGAACCTGCGCCAACCGGAGCAGGGGTTGATCGCGTTACGCGAAGACAATCCTGATCCAGAGGCCATTGCCTACTATCAGGCGCTGGCTCTGGCCGAAAACAATCAGACCGACAAGGCGCTGGCAGCGCTGGATCGCCTGCACGAGAAACACCCTGACCTGACGATGATCAGCGCCAGTGCGGTGGAAGTCGTCCGCGATGCACGCCGCTACGATGAGGCCACCACGCGTGCCAAGCGTCTGTTGCGCCTGCAGCCCGACTACCTTCCGGCACGCTTGGCACTTGCCGAAGTCACCTTGCAGCAAGATCCTCCTGCGGCTCGTCAGCAACTTGAAGCCATGTTGCGCGATCACCCCGACGATCCCAAGATCTGGAGTCTTGCCTCCGAAGCCAGTGGGCGCAGCGGGCACAATGCGGAAGCCTTCCTCTACCGCGCCGAGTTTGATCAGCTGGAAGGGCGCATGGACCGTGCCTTTGCCCAGTTGAAGCTGGCGGATGAAGCTGCACGCAAGGACGACGACTTTGGAATGGCTAACCGTATCAGCGCCCGTCGTGAGGACTTCAAGGGCTATCGCAATGCCATCGACAACTTCTGACAGTTCCTCGAATAGCGCCTGAATAGCACAAAGCCTCCTTCATCAAAAAAACCGCCGCCTCGGGATATCGAGAGCGGCGGTTCGTGTGTCACGCGATGACATCAACGCAATGCATGACTGACTGGCAGGCAATTCACTGACAACTAGCGCCGGTTAAACTCCAACATGCGCGTCAGCGGCTTCAGCGCGCGCGTACGCAGGCCGTCATCGACAAAGACTTCCTCAGGGTTAGCCTGAGCCGCATCGCGCCGTAGCACGGCCGCCAGGTTCTCCAGGCCGTTCATCGCCATCCACGGGCAATGCGCGCAACTCTTGCAGGTCGCACCATTGCCGGCGGTCGGTGCCTCAAACAACTGCTTGTCCGGCGCGGCCTGCTGCATCTTGAAGAAGATGCCGCGGTCGGTTGCGACAATCAGCTGCTGCTGAGGCAACTCCACGGCCGCCTTGATCAGCTGGGAGGTAGAGCCCACCACGTCCGCCAGCTCTACCACCGCCTGCGGCGACTCCGGGTGCACCAGCACCGCGGCGTCCGGATAGACCTTGAGCAGATCCGTGATGCCTTGGGCACGAAACTCGTCGTGAACGATACAGGCCCCATCCCACAACAGCATGTCGGCGCCCGTCTGCTGCTGAACGTAGCCACCCAGATGCTTGTCCGGCGCCCAGATGATTTTCTCGCCCTGCGCATGCAGGTGCTCAATCACATCGACGGCAATCGAAGAGGTCACCACCCAATCGGCGCGCGCCTTCACGGCGGCCGACGTATTGGCATAGACCACCACGATGCGCTCTGGGTGTGCATCACAAAAAGCCGCGAATTCGTCTTCCGGGCAACCGAGATCCAATGAGCAGGTCGCCTCAAGCGTTGGCATCAGCACACGCTTCTCGGGCGACAGAATCTTGGACGTCTCGCCCATGAAGCGTACGCCCGCGACAATCAGCGTCGACGCCTCGTGGCGGGCACCAAAGCGGGCCATCTCGAGAGAGTCGGCCACACAGCCGCCGGTTTCCTCGGCAAGCTGCTGGATGGCGTCATCGCAGTAGTAATGCGCAACCAGCGCAGCATCTCGCTCGATCAGCAGCTGCTTGATCTCCTTGATCAGCGCGGCATCTTCTTCTGCAGGGCGGGTCGGGCAATAAGCGCGGGCCAGGTGCTCGCGCACCTGCTCACGGACAGCATTGTGGGCCTCACGACCCGGCGTGGCGTATGTCAGGCTATTCATGTGTGTCTCACCTAGCCCACAGGGGCTCCCCCTGTGCTGAGTGGGTCAGGGCTCAGCCATGGACCTTATCTGCCCGTGGTGGCCCTGCCTGCGCCGCAGCTGGGCTCCCCAGTCTGCCGCGTGTGCCTTGGGCGTCTATCGCCCGCAGCATTGCCCGCATCACACGGGCCCTGCAAGGATACTCTGGCACATGCCTTCTCTCCAACCACGAAGGTAGCAGCCGTTTTCTTTGCCATAACAAAAATTGCCCCGCGCCAATGAAGGCACGGGGCAAAATCTGGTGGGTCGTGAGGGATTCGAACCTTCGACCAATTGGTTAAAAGCCAACTGCTCTACCACTGAGCTAACGACCCAAAACTGGGAGGCGGATGGTGGGTCGTGAGGGATTCGAACCTTCGACCAATTGGTTAAAAGCCAACTGCTCTACCGCTGAGCTAACGACCCGCCGCCGGGTGCTTTGCAAGAGACCATTTCCAGGAAATGGTGGGTCGTGAGGGATTCGAACCTTCGACCAATTGGTTAAAAGCCAACTGCTCTACCGCTGAGCTAACGACCCTTGCGAAGCGGGGCGTAAGATACCGCCAATCCAGAGACGACGCAAGTGTTTCGCGAAAAAACTTCAAGTAAATGACTAGCTTGACCACTGCCAGCCTGCTCGGAGCTTACCCACGAAAGAGCGCCAGAAACACGCAAGCCCGCGACAGGCGCGGGCTTGCGTGGCACTCTTGCGATGACGCTCACTCACTGACAATACCTTGAGAAACATGGCATTGGTGAATGCTGTTAGCGCGGCTTGCGAGTGCTCTGCGGCGGCTTCTTCATCGCACGCACCGGACGACGCTTTTGCTTGTCGCGGCTCCAGCGGTTCTGCTCATCCGGTGTCAGTGCCGGCGCCTTGCGATGTTCAAGACCTGACATCGTGGATAGCTCATCGATTTCGCTTTGCTCCAGCTCCACCCACTCGCCAGCCCGTGCCCGCTTGTCGAGGAAGATGGTGCCGTAACGGACACGCTTCAGACGGCTGACGGTCAATCCCTGGGAGTCCCACAGACGGCGAACTTCCCGGTTACGGCCTTCCATGATGACGACGTGGAACCAGCTATTGATGCCTTCGCCGCCAAACTCCTGCACATCAGTAAAGCGCGCAGGGCCATCTTCCAACATGACACCGCTGACCATATTGACGACGTGCTCGCGCTTGACCTCGCCCATGACGCGCACAGCGTACTCGCGCTCAATCTGGGTCGACGGATGCATCAAGCGGTTGGCCAGCTCACCATCAGTGGTGAACAGCAACAGACCACTGGTATTGATGTCGAGGCGACCGATCGCAATCCAACGCTCACCTTTCAGGCGCGGAAGACGCTCGAAGACCGTACGACGACCTTCCGGGTCTTTACGCGTGCACAGCTCGCCTTCCGGCTTGTTGTACATGATGACGCGGCGTGCACTTTCCTCAGCACCCTTGAGGTTCTGCGGACGGTCATCGAGGCTGACCTGATGATGCGGCCCGATACGATCACCCAGCTGAGCAACCTTGCCATTGACCTTGACGCGGCCTGCGCTGATCGCGACTTCCATCTCACGACGCGAGCCGAGACCAGAACGCGCCAACACCTTCTGCACCTTCTCGTCTTCAAGCAGCTTGTCGCCCTTGGCCTGCGGCGGCAACGGACGCAACTCAGGCGCGTCTACCGTTGCCTTCTTGCCGACGTTGGCCTTGCTGCCACGCGTGGACTTGCCGGTGTCGCGTGACGGGCGAGCCAACGTCTGCTCTGCAGCATTGTCGCCAGCCTTGCTGCCAACGGCTGAAGTCTTGGCAAATTCTGCCTTGCCTGAACCCGATTTACCGGCGACCGCCTTACCAGCGCCTGCTTTGCCGGCGACGACCTTGCCTGTGCCCGTTTTACCAGCGCCAGTTTTACCCGCACTGGACTTGCCAGCGGCATCCTTGCCTGAACGGAACTTACCCGCGGCATCTTTGTTGCCAGCCGGCTTACCGTTGCTCGGCTTGCTGCTCGCCGGACGAGAGGTCTTGCGCTTGTCGGAATCTGTCTTGCTCATGACATGAACCATTTCATCAATAGGAGTTTCGCTTACGCAGGGTCGTCATCATCGACGGTCCCGGCAGTGGAGGAGTCGTGCGGCTGCGTATCAGCAGCGTCGTCATCCTCGTCTGCACCGCGCAAACGTTGGCTAAGGCGCGCTTCGAGTGTAGCGAAGTCGAGTCCCAAGCCTGTGGACGCCATCCCGGCGTGATCTTCTTCCGCCCGTGTGGCGGAGGGTGTCGCTGTCGAGGGGCGCGAAGACATCTCAAGGGGTACATTTTCAAGTGCACGCGCCTTGAGTGCCTCTTCAAGCTGCTCGGCGGTTACTTCTGGCGGTTGCCAGTCATCAGGCACTGCCGTCGCCGTGGCGTCGTCAGGAATAGCGGGAGTCACCTCACCATCATCATCCTGCATCGCCACGGGGTCATTATCTGTTTCTGACACACTGACGACATCCGTACTTGCGATATCAGTACTTGCAATATCGGTACTTGCGACATCAGCGTCGTCCGCTTTACTACCTGCCTTACCGGCGTCTACCTCACCGCCATCCTGCTCGGCACCCTCATTTTCAGCATCCGGATCTTCCGGTAACGGCAAGGTCTGCGAGGGCGGCACATCATACAGCTCTGCCTCAAGCTGTTCGAGTCCTTCGAAGCCTTTCAGTTCATGCACCGGCGGAAGCTCCTCAAGCGTCTTGAGCCCGAAGTCATCAAGGAACTGCCGCGTGGTGGCGAAGACTGCCGGACGCCCCGGCACATCACGGTGCCCAACAACCCGCACCCAGCCGCGCTCGACCAGCGTACGCATGATCGATGAGCTAACGGTTACACCTCGCACCTGCTCGATATCACCGCGGGTCACAGGTTGACGATAGGCCACCAGCGCCAGGGTCTCCAGTAGTGCACGGGAATAGCGCTGAGGGCGCTCTTCCCATAACCGCGAGACCCACGGCGAAAACTGCTGACGAATGCGCAGTCGCCAGCCACTGGCCGTTTCAATCAGCTCCAGCGCGCTGTGCCTGGGCAGGTGACGCTCACCTAGTCGACCAAGCGCTTCACGAAGTGCTGGTTTGGTAGGGCTTGTGTATTCATCGAACAGACCTGCCATACGCTCCAGCGTCAGCGGCTCACCGGCCGCCAGCAGCGCGGCTTCAATGATCTGGTCGAGAGGGACATCGCGCTGACTCATGACGCCGCGTTCTCCTGCTCGTCGGATTGAGGGGAAAGGGAGGAGGCTGCATCGTTCTGACGTTCATCACGTTGACCAGCATCAATCTGATCAGCATCCGCAGGAAGTGGCTCATCGAAAGCTCCCTGTCCCGGGGCTACCTCATGCTCGTCGCCGAATTCCTGCGCTAGCCAATCATTATCGCCACCATCAGGCTCCGGCGTGCGTGCACGCACATGGATGGGTGACAGCGGCGCATTCTGCACGATTTCGATCAGCGACTCCTTGGCCAACTCCAGGATCGCCATGAAGCTGACAACGACACCAGCACGTCCTTCCTCCAGCGTGAACAACCGCTCGAAGGGAGTGAAGTGCTCATGCGTCAATAGATTCATGATGATCAGCATACGTTCGCGGGTCGACATCACCTCACGCGAGATCGTATGCGCCTGCACGAGATCTGCCTGACGCAGAAGACCAGACAGTGCACCTAACAGCTCGGAAAGATCGACATCAGGATGCGCCACGTGCGTCTCGAGCTCAGGCAGATCTGCCGTCGCGATAAACCAGTCACGCCCTTGACGCGGCAGGGTATCCAGCTCTTCAGCTGCCAGCTTGGTCTGCTCGTATTCCTGCAAACGGCGGATCAGCTCGGCACGCGGATCCTCTTCACTCTCGTCGTCGTTCTGACTCGGCTGGCGCGGCAACAAGCTGCGCGACTTTATCTCGGCCAACATGGCGGCCATCAGCAGATATTCACCTGCCAGATCAATCTGCATGGCATGCATCAGCTCAACGTATTCGATGTACTGATGCGTGATGGCAGCGACATTGATCGCGAGAATATCGAGGTTCTGACGACGGATGAGATATAGCAGTAGATCCAGTGGCCCCTCGAAAGTCTCGAGAAACACGCGCAGTGCCTCAGGCGGAATATAGAGGTCTTGCGGCATCTCGGTGAGCGCCGTGTCGTTGACGCGCGCCAGCACAGCCGATGCCGCAACAGGGGTGGCAACAAGCGGTGCGGAGTGATGTCCATCGGCCAGGACAAAGCTTGCGCCATCGAGCAGGTCGCTCATGAAATCTCCTGCGGACGTCCGCGATAAGTGAACCACTAGGACGCGCGGCGGCTGGGGGACGGGCATTCTAGCTGCTCGCGGCCTATCCCCCAAGTCATGATGTTGCCTGTCGCTAACCCCGCACACTAGATGAGTGCTGGCGACATGGACGAGGACGCTTACCGGTAGGTTAGCCCAATGACGCGCCTCAGCTCATCCAGCGTATCGCGCACGGTATCACGGGCACGTTCAGCCCCTTCCGTCATCAATGTGCGCACCTTGCCGTGATTGCCTTCAAGCTCCTCGGCGCGATCGCGTATCGGCGCTAGCGTGGCATCAATATGCTCGATCAGGCAGCCCTTGCAGTCCAGACAGCCGATACTGGCATCGCGGCAGCCGTTGGCGGCCCACTGACGGTCAGATTCAGGCGTAAAGCTCTCATGCAAGCTCCACAGCGGGCAGCGCTCAGGGTCGCCGGGGTCACTACGTCGAACACGCGCGGGGTCCGTTGGCATCTCACGGACACAGGCCTCGATTTCACGGCGGTTGCTGCGCAGGAAGATCGCACCATCTCGGGAGCCACCACTAGCATTGAGCTCCATCCCCAACAGCGGTGGCGTCTCGCTTTGCCAGTGTTCCGGCTCACCCAGAATACGTCGCCCTCCACCTTCCAGATAGCCCAGCAGACGCTCCTGCTGATGGCGATTGAGCTTGTCTTGCTCAGCCAGCAAACCACGAGCGCGCTCAAATGCTTCGAGGTCACCCTCTTTCTGGTAGGCGTTCAGCCATTCGCGATAGCGACGGCCACTCTTTTTACCCAGCCGGGCGATGGCCCGCTCGGCCTGTTCCTCAAAGCCGGCATCACGGCCATAGCGATGATTGAAGCGCCGTGCCACTTCACGGGTGAACTCGATATGCGCGCGCTGCTCGGGGCCGGCCGGCACTACCTCCCCCCTCAGCGCCAGAATATCGGCGGCTTGCATCAGGGGGGCACTGAGCATGGCAAGGCTGGCGCCCTGCTGCTCACCGAGGTCCGCGACTATTTCCCGATAGCTGGGCAGGCGCTCCAGCCATGCCTTGGGTGTGACGCTGGCCAGAATCATGTGGATGTCGGTGAGCTCTGGCACCCACGACTGAATGAATAGCGTCGATAACTTGGGATTGACGCCACAGGCGAGGCAATCGATAACCATCGCCCAGCTGTACTGCTCGATTTCGTGAGGTGCATGGCCGCTAACCGCCAGCGCATTCCAATCGGCGACCAGAAAATAGGCATCATGATGGTATTGCAGTTCGGTCCAGCGCCGGATCACTGCTTGATAGTGTCCGAGTTGCAGGTGTCCGGTGGGGCGTAAACCGGACACAAGCCTGGCCGAGGTATCGGTGGCACTCACCTTGTGAGTTCTCCTGAAGCGTATGAAGCGGCCAGTCTATCAACCCCAGCACCCGATCAGCATCCCCGCGACGTCGTGTCATTTGTCGAATACGGCCAGTCGGGCCATCGCAAACTACAAAATGACGATGAATAGCCATATCAGCCTGCCGCGATACCCGTACGATAACGGCCAGCATAGTCGAACAACTTGTCGCGAATCTGCCAGTAACGGCCGCTCTTGCGCCCGATGACGAAGTCGGGCGCCTTGAGCCGCCCCTCTCCCGCCAGTACCTCGGCAATGTTCTTGGGTGCCCAATCACTGCCCGGCGCACGCAGATGACGGGCAAGGAAGCTCAACCGGAACGCATGTCGTTGTGGCGCCGTTTCCAGCGCGAACCATTCGGAGAGGTCAGTACCATCTTCATCAAAATAAGTGACCTTGAGGCGTGGCAGGCCACGCCCATTGCGCGTCTCTTCCAACTGCCAGCCGCTGACGCGTAACACTCGAGCGTCACGTAGCTTGAGTGCATCGCGTAGCTTGTCATCGGGATCGACCAATCGTGCCTGACAGCCATGACAGTGGCGTGCGGCAATGTCGTTGGCTTCCCCACACTGTGGGCAAGCCTTGGCACGGTAACGAAAATCGCATTGCACCAACTTGGTGGCCTTGACCGGCGAGCCATCGTTGCCTGGCACAGGCTCAGCCTCGTGCCTAGGCTCCGCTGCGCCCAGCAGTGCGGATGGCTCGACCAACCCCTGACAGCGTCGCCCGAAGTGCTCGATGACCAGATCTCCGTCCTTGCGCCCCCAGAAGAGATTGGCGTTGCCACACACCGGACACTCGACCTGAACTGGTTCGGTGTCACCTGCCGGCTTGGGGGTCGCCACTTCCGGCGCGTAGAGATCCCAGGGGTTGCCCGCATAATCAAGAATCAGGCAGTCGGACTTGCCGGGACTGAGGCGCAGGCCGCGACCGATGATCTGCTGATAGAGACTGACCGATTCCGTCGGTCGCAGAATGGCGATCATGTCCACATGCGGTGCATCAAAGCCCGTCGTCAGCACGGCTACATTGACCAGATACTTGAGCTGCTGCGCCTTGAACGCCGTAATCAACCGCTCACGTTCATCGCCGTGCGTAGTACCGGTAATCAATGCCGCCTCGCCTTCGGGCAGCAAGCCAGTCACTTCCTCAGCATGCTCGACGGTAGAACAGAACACCATTACGCCACGTCGCTCACGCGCCTGCGCGACGATATCCAACACGATGCCGGGTGTGGCGCGTGAGCCCTGCACGACGTCATTGAGTTCCTCTTCCTTGAAGCTGCCACCAATGCCTGGCGCAAGTTGCGAGAAGTCG
Organism: Cobetia sp. L2A1; assembly: GCF_009796845.1. Classification (NCBI taxonomy): domain Bacteria; kingdom Pseudomonadati; phylum Pseudomonadota; class Gammaproteobacteria; order Oceanospirillales; family Halomonadaceae; genus Cobetia; species Cobetia sp. L2A1. Next base: position 3,535,261 of record NZ_CP047025.1, read on the forward strand.
TAGCGCGCCACGGCGACATCAATACGCTTCGGTTCGCTCAAAAAGCCCTGCCGCACCATCAATCGCAGTGGCTGCTCGAACACACAGTCACGAAAGAAGCAGTCGTCATCGCCACGCACCATGCCGTGATAGTGGCGGTGATAGATGAACCCCTGCCCCAATCGAAAGGGAGTCGCGGTCAACCCCAATACCTTGAGGCGTGGATTGCGCTCACGCAGGTGGGCAATCACCTTGCGATAGCTGGCATCTTTCTCCAGCGAGACACGGTGACATTCATCGATCACCAGCAGCGTGAAAGCAGGCTCATATGCGGTAGGACTAAAGGCATCAAGGTTACGCACCACCGATTGCACCGAGCCGAACACCACCTGTCGCGTGGCCTGTTTACGCTTGAGGCCTGCGCTGAAGATATCGGCTTCGAGTTCGTAGGCCTCGTACTTGGCGTGGTTCTGCTCGACCAGCTCACGCACGTGCGCCAGCACCAGCACCCGCCCACGCGCGATGCGCGCTAGCTCAGCGATGACAAGCGACTTGCCACTACCTGTCGGCAGCACGATGACACCCGCTTCATCAGTGGCGCGAAAGTGCTCGACGGTGCGTCGAACGGCTTCGTACTGATAAGGGCGCAGCTCAAACATACGATAACCGGCCCGAGAAGAACGCAACATGAAGGAGGTAAACAGAACACATGACAGAGCCACCGAGTCGAATATGAATGCGGAGATAACGCATCATTATCCGCTTTGATGTCCCTGCCAGCCAAGTGGCAGGGGTGGACAACCTGAGCAGGCCGCCCATTGAGGAACAGTACCCCTGACTGGGGATCAAAAGCGCGGTGCACGTCCTCCCAGTTTGGCCGCCACACACTCCATATGCTCAGCCTTGCCGAGCAAACCGGACTGCAGCGTGGCCTCTAGCGCTAGTGCATCAGCCTCAGGGGCATCAAGTGCCTCGGCATAAAGTCGGGTAATCGCACGAATGGCGTTCGGTGAGCGGCTAGCGATCTGACGTGCGAGTGCCAGTGCTTCCTCGCGCGGACTGGAAATAACACGCGTCACTAGCCCTGCCTCAAGTGCCTCTCTCGCCTCGACCTTGCGCCCACTCCAGCTCAATTCATGTAGCCAGTCGCGACGGACACCACGTGCTGTGACGCTGATACCCATATCAGGAATGATGCCCCAATCAACTTCGAGAATGGCGAGGCGTGCTTCAGGGGCACACAGCCGGATATCTGCTCCGAGCGCGATCTGCAGACCGCCACCAAAGACATTGCCATGCAGTGCCGCGATCACCGGTACTCCGCCATCCCGCCAGCCCAGCGATAGTTGCTGCACCGTATTGCGCCCCGGCGTGCAGCCATTGGCGCCCGCGACCAGCAATTGCGGCACGCGCACGGCATCACCCATGATGGCCGCCATGTCGAGCCCGGCACAAAAGCTGGCACCTTCTCCCGACAGCACGATGGCACGCAGACTGCCCTCCTCGACGCGTGCTTTCAGCTCGGCCTGCACGCCCAATATGGCCTCGATCATCTGCCAATCCAGACCGTTATGCTTGTCGGGACGATTGAAACGCACATCGGCGACATGTTCGCAGATCTCGACGGTCACGCGACGCGAATCGGAACTGCTGGGGGCTTCACTCATGGCGGTCTCCTCGAACAGCGAACAAAGCGACGATCAGATATTGATCAAAAAGCAAGACGGGCAGCCACTCTGCCCCTTGTCGACATGCGGAATCTCAGGATCAGTGTGGCCGCCCGTGACGAATTATAAAACGGTCGTTTGGTCGCAGATCACGCCAGTCTGTGATGAAGACGCCTAATCACACTTGGCGCCGGACACCTCCGTCAATGAGCGCGGCTGGAAGCTATGCGCCTGTGCCATATTCCAGATACGGCGATAGAAGGGATAGTCATCCGCCTCTTCCAGCAGGGCGCCGGTCGTGAGGAAGGGATGCAGATGCGAGAACAACTTGATCTCATTGTCAGAGACACGGTGTACGAGGTGGTCTGGCGTGATTTGCCATGGTGTCGAGAGACCCGAGGCAGCGATGATTTCCGCCAGCGCATGCAAGGTGTTGTGATGGAAATGACGCACCTGATCCGCCTTGTCCTCGACCACCAGTGATTTCTGTCGCAGATCATCCTGGGTGGCGATCCCGGTTGGACATTTATTGGTGTGGCAACTCAATGACTGGATGCAGCCCAGCGCAAACATGTAACCCCGCGCAGCATTGACCCAATCCGCCCCCAACGCCAATACACACGCGATATCAAAGGCACTGATGATCTTGCCACTGGCCCCGATGCGCACCTCATCACGCAGGCCAGCTCCCACCAGCGTATTGTGGACGAATAGCAGCCCCTCGCGCAGCGGTGTGCCAAGGTGATCCGTGAATTCGGTCGGTGCAGCACCGGTACCGCCCTCACTGCCATCCACCACGATGAAGTCGGGCACGACACCTGTCTCACGCATCGCTTTGACGATGGCCATGAACTGCCACGGCTGCCCCAGACACATCTTGAAGCCAACCGGCTTGCCGCCGGATAGCGTACGCAGCTGCTTGATGAACGCCAGTAGCTCGAGGGGCGTCGAAAACTCACTGTGGCTGGCCGGTGAGATGCAATCCTTGCCCATCGGGATGCCACGCGTCTCGGCAATCTCGGCGCTGATCTTGCTGGCCGGCAGGACACCGCCATGGCCGGGTTTGGCACCCTGGCTTAGCTTGATCTCGATCATCTTCACCTGTTCGCTGGTCGCCTGGCGAGCGAACTTGTCGGCATCAAAGCCGCCTTCATCATTGCGACACCCGAAATAGCCACTGCCCAGCTCCCAGATCAGATCACCGCCGAACTCACGGTGATAAGGGCTGATGCTGCCCTCGCCGGTATCATGAGCAAAGTTGCCCAGCATCGCACCCTTGTTGAGGGCACGGATGGCATTGCCACTCAACGAGCCGAAGCTCATTGCCGAGATATTGAACAACGACGCATTGTAAGGCTGGGCGCACTGGTCGTTACCGATCGTCAGGCGGAAGCCCGTCGAATCCGGCACCTCCGTAGTTTGCATCGAGTGGCCAATGAACTCATAACTGGTGGAGTAGACATCCAGCAACGTGCCGAAAGGCTGCGACGAATTGCGTTGACGACCACGCGCATAGACCAGCTCACGCTGCTTATGGGAGAACGGCAGCTGGTCGGTATCCGACTCGAACAGATACTGGCGCATTTCAGGGCGCAATGCCTTGAACAGGTAGCGCAGATTACCGATCACCGGATAGTTGCGGCGCACCGCGTAATCCGTCTGCTGAAGATCATTGATGCCGACCGCGACCAACACGGCCATCAGCAGCGTGAAGGGCCACATCCAAGCCGTCATCAGTGCCAACGGCAAGCCTGCCAACAAGCCGATGATGCACAGGCCAAATACGCTATAACGTGATAACAGCGACCATTTCAATTTCATCAAACGTTCCTTTACCTGCGAGCTGCAATGTCAGGGCAGCAAGTGATTCGAGCGAGTGAACCGAGCGACGGGGAGTAATACGCCAGTTAATCTGTCACTGACGCTTTGCTGACATCAGACTGCCGCAAGAAGCGCCCGCTGTCTTCATCAGGCGCAAAACGGGCCGTTCAGTCGCAGGCATCATCGCGTCAATGGCGACCCACAACGCAAAACGCCCCCGCGGAATGAACCACGGGGGCGTCTATCATGCTGTCACTCGTCTTGACTGATCAATCGCGCGATCACTCTCGATATCAATCAACCCAGCGACGTGCATTGCGGAACATGCGCAGCCAGGCGCCATCCTGCGTCCAGTCATCAGGACGCCAGGAGTTGGTCACGGCACGCGCCACGCGCTCCGGGTGCGGCATCATGATGGTGACACGCCCGTCGTTGGTGGTGAGGCCGGTGATACCGGACGGCGAGCCGTTCGGGTTGGCCGGATAGCGAGCTGTCGTCTGCCCGTAGTTATCCACGTAACGCAGCGCGACCTGACCGCTGCCCTGCATCTTGCGCAGGTGAGCACTGTCGCGGAATTCGGCACGCCCTTCACCATGAGCAATGGCGACCGGCAGACGCGACCCTTCCATGCCATCGAGGAACAGCGAAGCGCTTTTCTCGACTTCAACCATCGCCACACGTGCCTCGAACTGCTCGGACTCGTTGCGTACGAAACGCGGCCATGCCTCAGCGCCTGGAATCAGTTCCTTGAGCTGGGAGAGCATCTGGCAACCATTGCAGACACCCAGCGCAAAGCTGTCGTCACGCGTGAAGAAGCGCTCGAACTGCTCGCGGGCACGAGCATTGAACAGCACCGACTTGGCCCAGCCACCGCCAGCACCCAGTACGTCACCGTAGGAGAAGCCACCACAGGCCACCAGACCACGCATGGTCTCAAGGTCCACACGACCGGCGAGAATGTCGCTCATGTGGACATCGATGGACTCGAAGCCGGCGCGATCAAATGCCGCTGCCATCTCAAGCTGACCATTGACGCCCTGCTCACGCAGTATTGCCATGCGTGGCCGAGCACCAATGTTCAGATACGGCGCGGTGATGTCGTCGTTGATGTCGAAGGTGACCTGAGCCGACAGACCCGGATCACGCACATCATTAATGGACTCGAATTCACTCTTGGCGCAGTCAGCATTATCACGCGCAGATTGCATGTGATAGCTGGTCTCGGCCCACAGACGCTCAGCACTGGCGCGAGTGGTGGAGAGCAGGCACTGGCCCAGCAGCGTGATGTTGATCTGCTCATCGCCACGCGGCGTGGCGATCACGCCACTGTGCGCGAGACCGGCAGCCTTGAGCTCGGCAAGAATGTCTTCAGTGTGCTCACGACGCACCTGAACCACGGCGCCCAACTCTTCAGCAAACAGCGCGCCCGTGGCCTGGCCCGGCGCTGCAGCGGTCCAATCGAGGTTGATGTCGAGACCGACACGACCCGCGAAGGACATTTCCATCAGGGTGGTCAGCAGTCCGCCATCACTGCGATCGTGATAGGCCAGCAACTTGCCTTCGGCATTGAAGCGCTGAATGGCATCGAAGAAGGTCCTGAGGTCTTCCGGACGCGCCAGATCAGGAGCTTCGTTACCCACCTGACCATAGACCTGTGCCAATGCCGAGCCACCGAGACGGTGGGCACCATGGCCAAGATCGATCAGGATCAGATCCGTCTCGAGCGCTTCGCCGTTCAGCGTGCGACGCAGTTGTGGTGTCAGGGTACGCATGGCATCGGTGACGGGTGCGAAGCCCGTCATCACCAACGACAGCGGTGAGGTGATGGACTTGTCTTCACCGTTCTCATCCTGCCAGGCGGTGCGCATGGACATGGAGTCCTTGCCAACCGGAATGGTCAGATCCAGCGCCGGACATAGCTCCATGCCCACGGCATGCACGGCATCAAACAACGCCTGATTCTCACCGACGTGATCAGCGGCGCTCATCCAGTTGGCCGAGAGCTTGACGTCAGATAGCTTGGCGATCGGCGCGGCGGCGAGATTGGTGATCACCTCGGCCACCGCCAGGCGCGCAGAGGCGGCTGGAGAGATCAGCGCGACAGGTGTGCGCTCGCCCATGGCCATGGCTTCACCGACGTGACTGTCCAGCGAGCTGGTGGTCACGGCGCAGTCAGCGACAGGCACCTGCCACGGACCGACCATCTGATCGCGGGCGACCATGCCAGTGATCGAGCGATCACCGATGGTGATCAGGAATTTCTTGGAGGCCACGGTCGGCAGCTGCAGCACGCGTGTCATCGCTTCGCGCAGGTCAAGGTTATCCAGGCCCAGTGCAGGCAGTTCAAGCGACTGGCGCTCGAAACTGCGTGACATCTTGGGCGCCTTGCCGAACAACACGTCCATCGGCAAATCGACCGGACGCGTATTGAAGTGGCCATCCTCGACGATCAGCTCGTGTTCTTCCAGCGCCTCACCGACGACGGCATACAGGCAGCGCTCACGCTCGCACAGCGCTTCGAAGGTGGCGAGATTTTCCGGCGCCACCGCCAATACGTAACGTTCCTGAGACTCGTTGCACCAGATTTCCAGCGGACTCATGCTGGATTCAGCACTCGGCACGGCACGCAGATCGAACAGACCGCCACGTCCACCGTCCTTGACCAGCTCCGGCAGCGCGTTGGAGAGACCGCCCGCGCCCACATCGTGGATGAAGCAGATCGGGTTGTTGTCGTCCAACGCCCAGCAGCGGTCGATGACTTCCTGCACGCGACGCTCCATTTCAGCGTTATCACGCTGCACGGAGGCAAAATCGAGATCTTCGCTGGAGCTGCCGGAAGCCATGGAGGAAGCGGCACCGCCCCCGAGGCCGATCAGCATCGCCGGGCCACCCATCACGATCAGCTTGGCGCCCACCGGGATATCACCCTTCTCGACGTGCTGGCTACGAATATTGCCGTAACCGCCGGCGAGCATGATCGGCTTGTGATAGCCGCGACGCTCGATACCACCGGCGCCGAAGGCATCCTGCTCATAGGTACGGAAGTAGCCATTGAGGTTGGGACGACCAAATTCGTTGTTGAAGGCGGCACCACCGATCGGTCCTTCAAGCATGATGTCGTAGGCCGTCTTGATACGCTCCGGCTTGCCGTAATCCTGCTCCCACGGCTGTTCAAAGCCCGGAATGCGCAGATTGGAGACGCTGAAACCAGTCAGGCCTGCTTTCGGCTTGGAACCGACGCCGGTCGCACCTTCATCACGAATCTCACCACCGGCACCGGTCGCCGCACCCGGATACGGCGCAATGGCCGTCGGGTGGTTGTGCGTCTCGACCTTCATCAGGATGTTGATCGGTTCCTGGTGATAGGTGTAGACGTGTTCTTCACCGACCGGGAAGTAACGCCCAGCTGTCAGACCAGACATGACCGCCGCGTTGTCGCTATAGGCCGAAAGCACGCCATCCGGGTGATGCTGATAAGTGTTCTTGATCATCTTGAACAGTGAATGCGTCTGCGCTTCGCCGTCGATGGTCCAGTCGGCATTGAAGATCTTGTGACGACAATGCTCGGAATTGGCCTGAGCAAACATCATCAGCTCGATATCGGCCGGATTGCGTCCCAGATTCTTGAACGCTTCGACCAGATAATCGATCTCATCTTCTGCCAATGCCAGGCCCAGAACACCATTGGCCTTGGACAGTGCATCGCGTCCACCCCCGAGAATATCGACGTGAGCAAGCTTGCCAGGTGGCTGATGCTGGAAGAGGCGCGCCGCATCCTGAGTCCGCGTGAGCACGGTCTCGGTCATGCGATCATGTAGCTGCGAGGCAAGTAACGCGAACAGCTCTTCGCTGAGCGGAGACGCGAGCTTGATGCGGTAGGCAATGCCACGCTCAAGACGGCGTACCTGCGGGAGACCGCAATTGGCGGCGATGTCTGTCGCCTTGGAAGACCACGGTGACAGCGTGCCGAGACGAGGAATGACGAGAAAGAGATGGCCTTCGGCTGAGCTCTCGTCACGACTGGGGCCGTAGTCAAGCAGGCGCTCCAGCGTTATCCGATCGGTGCTGCTCAGCTCACCATCGACCTCGGCCAGATGCAGGTACTCGGCATGAAGAGATTCCACTTCCGGCACCAGCTCACGTAACGTAGCTAGTAGACGGGAGTGACGGAAGGCGGAAAGGGCAGGCGCGCCTCGCAGTTCGAGCATGGGCAGGGAAAGCCTCTGAAGCAGCGTGAACGGACAACCGCCAAGCGGCGGTAGCAAGCGCATATCATACGTGAAAGGTGGGCATGAACGAAGCCCGTCCGCCTTTCACGCATGATATACGTTGGATGACAGTGTGCTGAGCTGACGGTATGGTAGAAGCCCTGCCGCGAATGATGCTAACGCATGCTCAAGACCTCGTTCTCCTCCCTGATAACGCTTGTGCGCCAACTATCGCGCCATGCACGCCGGCTCACCCTCGTCACGGTAGCAGTGCTGATCCTGCTCATGCCTGAACGCACTCTGATCGACCAGCCCACCACGCTCGATGAAGTCCGCGCGCGCGACTTCTTGCAGGTAGTCACCCGAAATACACCAACAACTTATTACCGAGGCCGCCAAGGCCCTACTGGTTTTGAATACGAGCTGGCTCGCGATTTCGCCGATTATCTCGGCGTCAGCCTGTCGATGGACGCAGAACACAATATTCAGAGCCTGACACAGAGTGTCCGTGACGACCAAGCTGACTTCGCTGCCGCCACGTTACCGCTGGATCTCTCCGAGCAAGATCTACGCTTCTCACGTCCCATTCTCGAATTACAGGCGATGGTGGTCTATCGTCGCGGAATGACGCCCCCCAAACAGCTGAAAGACCTGATAGGCAAGCGCATAGGTGCGATCAAAGGTGCAGGTACCAGCTTGATTCTGCGCGAGCTACAACAGAAAATCCCCGAACTCAGCTGGCAAGAAACCAGTGAACTGGAAGTGGCTGATCTCCTGCAACGCATTGAGGATGGCAGCCTTGATGCCGCCGTCGTCTATGCGCATCAATTCAAACTTAACCGCTTGTTCTTCCCGAATGTGGAGAATGGCTTCAGCCTGGGCGACCCATTAACACTCGCATGGGCCTTCCCTGCTCATGGCGATATTTCATTGCTGACGGCGGCCAATGATTTTCTCGAAACACGCAGCCAAGACGGCACGCTTGATCAGTTGGTAGAGCGGTACTTTGGTCACGATGATTATCTAGAGTATGTGGGGGCACGCACTTTCATTCGGCAGGCTCGCGATCGCTTGCCTCGCTATATCGACACCTTCAAACAGGCGGCACGAGATACCGGCATCGACTGGAAGCTGCTCGCTGCGCTGGGGTATCAGGAATCTCATTGGCAGCCCCGCGCCACCTCTCCTACTGGAGTACGAGGCCTGATGATGCTGACGAATATCACCGCTCGTGAAATGAATGTGGCCAACCGTTTGGACCCCGTTCAGAGCATCGACGGTGGATCGCGCTATCTTGTGAGTATCAAAAGTCGGCTACCCGATGCGATAAAGGAGCCAGATCGCACCTGGATGACGATGGCAGCTTATAATGTCGGCCTAGGGCACCTGTATGACGCAAGGCGTATCGTGAAGATGAAGGGCGGTGATCAGAATCGCTGGAAGGACGTACGCGAAGCCTTGCCACTGCTTCAGAATCGCGAGTGGTATCAAAAGGTTCGCTATGGGTATGCTCGTGGGGGAGAGCCTGTCATCTATGTCCGCAACATCCGTAGATATTATGAAATATTGAATTATGTTTACCGTAGTCAGCAGCAATTTTACCAACTGGATGAGCGACAAAGCACAGATAATGAAGGGAGCGATAATCCCTTCGACACAGTCCCCCCGATTCTCTGACACATGGAGGCTGGGACTTCAGATCTACTGTGAGCTGGATGATATGCAATGCATCAAGAGCCTCTAAGGACAGGGAATGACACGTAGATTCATCTTGATGTTACTCAGCCTGCTCGCCCTTGGCATCGTATTGTTGGGCTTATGGCCTCATGCAGGCCATGAGGCCAACGCGCTGCTATTGATGATGCTGACACTTCAGGCGGCTGGGCAAACTGCATGGCACTGGCGTAGCTTGTTCCTGAGTCAGTTATTCCTCGGTGTATCGCTCTTCATCAACCTGTTGCTCGTCTGCACTTTCCTGCTACCAGAAAGCTGGGTTGGTGTAGATCACTGGAGTGCACTACTTGATGCATTACCTGGTGATTGGCACATTGCCAACATTCGCCCACCCATTCTGATTCTACTGGCAAGCTTTGGTCTCACTAGCTCGCTGTTACTGCGCCTGCGCCTGGGTCTGGGGTCCTCCATTCAATTGGCCCAGGTATCACTACTCCTGATATTTTCGATTACTGCTGATACGACTCTGTCAGTGGCCAGCATGCCCCTCGCCGGGACTGAGCGAATCACACTCCTTTCCTTCTTGGGCTTATTACTACTCGCCCAGTGGATCGATTTACTCCCTGCATTGACACAGATGTGGCGACGTAACGTCCTGCCTCTGATCATTTCCACCACGCTTACCTTTATCTGCTTGCTGGCTTGGCAACAGCAGAGTCAGGATGAGAACAATCGTATCAATCAAGCGACCTATGTATTGGGCGACAAGATTGCAACTCAGCTGTCACGTGAGATCAATGATCAGCTTAATGCCATGCGTCGCTTTGCGGGCTTCTGGAGTCTGATGGGGCAAACCCCTATCAGAGGGGAGTGGCAGCGTTTGGCGAGAAGTTATTACAAGGATTTCGACTATTTCCAGAATATTGCCTTTATCGATCCCGATAGCGTGGTAACACGCGTCTTCCCTGATAAGGCCGGAAATCATGATACGCTCGGAGTTCGCCTTTTTGATGTGCAGCCAGATACTCCACTGCGTAATCCGCTAGAACTAGGTATCGAGGGGCATACCGGCATTATTGATCTACTGCAGGGAGGCAAGGGCATGGTCTCTTATCTTCCGGTACGCAACCCTCGTGATGGCAGCATACTCGGTGCCATTGCCATGGTGGTTAACCTGGCACCGCTACTCGACAAGGCGCTGAACTCAGCGCGCGATGAATCATTTGCAATCACCTTGTCCGAGCGCGGCAATATCTATATCCACGTCGGCCCCGAGAGCCGTCTGGCACCTTGGGGACACAGAATCCCCATTGAACTACCGGCGACAGACTTGACACTCGGCCTACAGCCAACACAGCACTTCCTTGCGGCCAGTCGCGGAAGGCTTCCAGAAGCGACGCTGTTGACTGGCATCTTATTGGCCTACCTGCTCTTCCTCGTCATCTATATGTACCGTCGCGTCTCTCAGGAACATGGCATCGTCAAGAACGCCAATGATGCGCTCAAGGAAGAGATGGTGCGCAGGGAGCGCTTGCAGAAGGAGGTCCAGTGGTTGGCCCGCCACGATGAACTTACCCAGCTCCCTAATCGCCGTTATTTCCTGGAGCAAGTGCAAAGCTTCAGTGGCAAGATGCCGCTCACGGTGATGATTCTGGATATCGATTTCTTCAAATCGATCAACGACAAGCTGGGGCATCTCGAAGGCGACCGTTATCTACAGAAAATTGCGGCAGTGTCACGTGCACCGGTCGAAGCGGCTGGTGGTATTCTGGCACGCTTCGGTGGCGAGGAATTCGTGGTGTGCATACCAGAGTGTCCTCGCGCAGTCGGGCGGACACTTGCAGAAGAATTGAGACGCGCCGTGCAAGGTGCTGGCTTACCTCAACCTGCTACTGACAGCGTGGTGACAGTGTCTGTTGGCATGGCGTGCGTAGCGCGTGCGCCTTTGAGACTTGAAGCACTCTTGCAGGCGGCAGATGAAGCTCTCTACCGCGCCAAGTCCGGCGGTCGCAATCAGGTACAGGTCGCGGCCTGAACTCCACGGGCATCTTGTCGTCACCTTTACCTGTCCGACCCCCCATCATTCTGGCGCAGTGCTACGACGCTCAGTAAAGAACTGCTTGAGGAGCCGTCTGGATTGGGCCGCGAGTACGCCCCCCTCCACACGCACCTGGTGATTGTGCCAAGGCTGTGAGAACAGATTGGCTTTTGACTCGACCATCCCTGTCTTCGGTTCCGCAGCACCATAGACCACTCGCATCAGCCGAGCATGGATCAAAGCCCCACTACACATCATGCAGGGCTCTAGCGTCACATACAGTGTGCAGCCATCTAGTCGATAGTTACCCACATGGACAGCTGCTGCACGCAAGGCCTGCACCTCGGCATGTGCAGTAGGGTCCGGTGTTCCCACTGGAGCATTGAAGCCAACGCCAATGATCTCACCTTGTGCATCAACGATGACGGCTCCGACGGGAACTTCTCCCGCGTCATAGGCCAGACGCGCCTGGTCCAAAGCACGGTGCATGTAATAGTGGTCATTGCGAGGGACATCCATCGCAGGCAAAGACGTTGCTCTCTCGTCGCTCACCATCATTCTCCGGTATCCTGATGCCATTGATGCAAGGCTCCATGATACCGGCTTATTGAACAACCCTCTGCCTGGAATCATGCCAGCCTGCCAGTCTCTTGTTCACCGAAGGATGGAATGATGACCCCAGCTTCAACGCCTCCCCTGGAAGCTCTAGTGACATTGCTTGGCCTGGAAACACTGGAAGAGAATCTCTTTCGAGGACATAGCCAGGATTTGGGCTTTCCACAATTATTTGGAGGCCAGGTCTTGGGGCAAGCATTGTCTGCTGCCACACGCACTGTCCCCGCGGAGCGCAAGGTACATTCTCTGCATGGTTATTTCCTGCGTCCAGGCGACGCCCACAAGCCTGTCGTGTATCAGGTAGATGGCGTGCGCGATGGAGGGAGCTTCACTACCCGCCGTATCAGTGCCATCCAGAATGGCAAGACCATCTTCTTCTGCAGCGCTTCTTTTCATGGTCAGGAAGAAGGATTTGAGCACCAGCAAGCAATGCCAGTAGGCGATAGCCCCGAACAATTGATTGAGCAAGGGGCAAAGATCGAGCGCTACGATGGTCATCCCATTGAGTTTCTGCGCATGCCGTCACCATCCCCAGAAGCTAACGAGGATAAGGTCTCGCGTAGTGGCCTGATGCCACCCCCTCGACAGCGGCTATGGTTTCGATTGGCCGGTGACTTGCCGGAAGATGATGCGCTTCATCGCTATCTCCTGACCTATAGTTCCGACTTCAATCTGCTGGCGACAGGGCTGATCGGTCATGACGTCTATTTCGGCTCACCTGGACTTCAGATGGCGAGCCTGGATCACTCTCTCTGGTTCCATCGCGATGTTCGCGTCAATGATTGGATCCTTTATGAGATGGATAGCCCATGGGCGGGAGACGCACGCAGCTTCTCTCGCGGCAGCCTGTATAATCGCCATGGTGAGCTTGTTGCTTCCAGTGCCCAGGAAGGACTGACACGGCTGCGCAAGCATCCATGAACCAGAGTAGGCCGTGAAGTCCACTTGGCAATATAACGAATAGATGATCACGGCAACGCCCTCACAAGTTTTTCTCGGCAGGGCGTTGTCATTGACTCATCTCTTCCAATCTTTAAGGCTACCGCCGCGACTTCAACGCCGACCGCACGCGCGTACAGTTCTCATCTCGATAGCGTTGCTTGTAATCGTTTCGCTGAGCTTGCCAACTCCGCATCTGACTCGAAGACCCACCCCCTCGACGCATGTCGGTATAGTATTCGATCTTGTCCTTGATGATCTGACAGCGCTTTATCTGCGACTCGCGCTCACCTGCAGATATCATTTGTGATGACATCACGCCTATCAGCAGTGCCATAAGCCCGACCGTACACCTTGCAAGACCCACCAATGATGATCTCGATGAATAGTGCGAGAGATATTTCGACATCACGCCTCCTTGCGCCCGCTCCAGTCTGTTCCAATGGTTATTTCTACTCCCATGCTTCTACAAGAATATTGGCCTGAAGCGTGGAATGCCTTCGCACGAAGGATAACGCCCTGGGAGCATCCTCGGCTTTGTGTATCACCGACCAGTGCTCGCCAAACGACAACGCCCCTGTCGCGGTGGCGACAGGGGCGTTTGAGAGATATTACTTCAGATATTTTCTGGGTATTTTTCTGTGCACAAAGAGAACCGCCCCTGTAGCAAGGCTACAGGGGCGGTTCAGTATAAGTGCCTGACGATGACCTACTCTCACATGGAGAAACTCCACACTACCATCGGCGCTAAGCGGTTTCACTTCCGAGTTCGGCATGGGATCGGGTGGTTCACGCTCGCTATGGTCGTCAGGCGAAACGGTGGTACCTTGCGGTACCTGAGTCTCAAGGCTTTCGGGCCTCGTGACTCGCAATATGAATCATGCTGAACGCTATGTCGGAGCTGTCTGACGCACACTGTCGTGTGTCGTAATCCCGGCGGTTCGCCGAAGCAAACCCCTTGGGTGTTATATGGTCAAGCCTCACGGGCAATTAGTACTGGTTAGCTCAACACATTGCTGTGCTTCCACACCCAGCCTATCAACCTTGTAGTCTTCAAGGGCCCTTCAGGAGGCGCAAGGCCTCAGGGAAGTCTCATCTTGAAGGGGGCTTCCCGCTTAGATGCTTTCAGCGGTTATCCCGTCCGAACGTAGCTACCGGGCAATGCCACTGGCGTGACAACCCGAACACCAGAGGTTCGTCCACTCCGGTCCTCTCGTACTAGGAGCAGCTCTTCTCAAACTTCCGACGCCCACGGCAGATAGGGACCGAACTGTCTCACGACGTTCTAAACCCAGCTCGCGTACCACTTTAAATGGCGAACAGCCATACCCTTGGGACCGACTTCAGCCCCAGGATGTGATGAGCCGACATCGAGGTGCCAAACACCGCCGTCGATGTGAACTCTTGGGCGGTATCAGCCTGTTATCCCCGGAGTACCTTTTATCCGTTGAGCGATGGCCCTTCCATACAGAACCACCGGATCACTAGAACCTACTTTCGTACCTGCTCGACGTGTCTGTCTCGCAGTCAAGCACCCTTATGCTCTTGCACTCAATGCACGATTTCCAACCGTGCTGAGGGTACCTTCGTGCTCCTCCGTTACTCTTTAGGAGGAGACCGCCCCAGTCAAACTACCCACCATACACTGTCCTCGATCCAGATAATGGACCTGAGTTAGAACGCCAATGATGTCAGGCTGGTATTTCAAGGTTGGCTCCACCTGAGCTAGCGCCCAGGTTTCCAAGCCTCCCAGCTATCCTACACAGACAACATCAGCATCCAGTGTAAAGCTATAGTAAAGGTTCACGGGGTCTTTCCGTCTAGCCGCGGGTACACAGCATCTTCACTGCGATTTCAATTTCACTGAGTCTCGGGTGGAGACAGCGTGGCCATCATTACGCCATTCGTGCAGGTCGGAACTTACCCGACAAGGAATTTCGCTACCTTAGGACCGTTATAGTTACGGCCGCCGTTTACCGGGGCTTCGATCAAGAGCTTCGGACGAATCCTAACCCCATCAATTAACCTTCCGGCACCGGGCAGGCGTCACACCCTATACGTCCGCTTGCGCGTTTGCAGAGTGCTGTGTTTTTAATAAACAGTTGCAGCCACCTGGTATCTTCGACCGGTAAGAGCTTACGGAGCAAGTCCTTCACTCAAACCGGTGCACCTTCTCCCGAAGTTACGGTGCCATTTTGCCTAGTTCCTTCACCCGAGTTCTCTCAAGCGCCTTGGTATTCTCTACCTGACCACCTGTGTCGGTTTGGGGTACGGTCGCATATGATCTGAAGCTTAGAGGCTTTTCCTGGAAGCGTGGCATCGGCAACTTCCTGACCGTAGTCAGTTCGTCTCGCATCTCGACCTCAGAGGAACCGGATTTGCCTGATTCCTCGGCCTACATGCTTTCACCAGGACAACCAACGCCTGGCTCACCTAGCCTTCTTCGTCCCCCCATCGCAACCATATCCGGTACGGGAATATTAACCCGTTTCCCATCGACTACGCGTTTCCGCCTCGCCTTAGGGGCCGACTCACTCTGCTCCGATTAACGTAGAACAGAAAACCTTGGTCTTCCGGCGGGGGAGTTTTTCACTCCCCTTATCGTTACTCATGTCAGCATTCGCACTCGTGATACCTCCAGCAGACTTCTCAATCCACCTTCATTGGCTTACACGACGCTCCTCTACCGCTCATCCATAAGGATGAACCCGTAGCTTCGGTACCTGATTTAGCCCCGTTATATCTTCCGCGCAGGCCGACTCGACTAGTGAGCTATTACGCTTTCTTTAAAGGATGGCTGCTTCTAAGCCAACCTCCTAGCTGTCTGAGCCTTCCCACATCGTTTCCCACTTAATCAGGATTTTGGGACCTTAGCTGACGGTCTGGGTTGTTTCCCTTTTCACAACGGACGTTAGCACCCGCTGTGTGTCTCCCACACTGCATTCATCGGTATTCGGAGTTTGCGTCGGGTTGGTAAGTCGGGATGACCCCCTAGCCGAAACAGTGCTCTACCCCCGATGATGATATGTGAGGCGCTACCTAAATAGCTTTCGAGGAGAACCAGCTATCTCCGGGCTTGATTAGCCTTTCACTCCGATCCACAGCTCATCCCAGCATTTTTCAACATACTTGGGTTCGGGCCTCCAATTGATGTTACTCAATCTTCACCCTGGCCATGGATAGATCGCCCGGTTTCGGGTCTATACCCTGCGACTGGTCGCCCAGTTAAGACTCGCTTTCGCTACGCCTCCCCTAATCGGTTAAGCTCGCCACAGAATATAAGTCGCTGACCCATTATACAAAAGGTACGCGGTCACAGAACAAGTCTGCTCCCACTGCTTGTACGCATACGGTTTCAGGATCTATTTCACTCCCCTCGCCGGGGTTCTTTTCGCCTTTCCCTCACGGTACTGGTTCACTATCGGTCAGCCAGGAGTATTTAGCCTTGGAGGATGGTCCCCCCATGTTCAGTCAAGGTTTCTCGTGCCCCGACCTACTCGATTTCACGATACTCAGACTTCGACTACGGGACTATCACCCTGTATCGTCAGGCTTCCCAGCCTGTTCGTCTGTCAGTTGTATCGCTTAAGGGCTGGTCCCCGTTCGCTCGCCGCTACTTGGGGAATCTCGGTTGATTTCTTTTCCTCCGGGTACTTAGATGTTTCAGTTCCCCGGGTTTGCCTCTATAGGTTATGTATTGGCCTATAGATACTCACCTGATGGTGAGTGGGTTTCCCCATTCGGAAATCGTTGGGTCGCAGGGTATTTGCCACCTCGCCAACGCTTATCGCAGGCTATCACGTCCTTCATCGCCTCTGGCTGCCAAGGCATCCACCGTATGCGCTTAATCGCTTGACCATATAACCCCAAGGGGTCTGTCAAGGATTACGAATTGTCGGACAACTCCGACATATCGTTTGATGGACATATGCTTGGCGCACATATCCATCGTCAGCATGATTCACATTGTTAAAGAGCGGCTGTTCAGTGAACAGTGAGAAGCGCACTCGTAGGAGCGCGCTTGCCACTGCCGGCTAAGCCAGCAATAAGATCAGGTAATTCGTTGTGAGCACTTGCCGCGAGCGATAAACAGTGTCGATAAGGAGGTGATCCAGCCGCAGGTTCCCCTACGGCTACCTTGTTACGACTTCACCCCAGTCATGAACCACACCGTGGTGATCGCCCTCCCGAAGGTTAGGCTAACCACTTCTGGTGCAGTCCACTCCCATGGTGTGACGGGCGGTGTGTACAAGGCCCGGGAACGTATTCACCGTGGCATTCTGATCCACGATTACTAGCGATTCCGACTTCATGGAGTCGAGTTGCAGACTCCAATCCGGACTGAGGCAAGCTTTATGGGATTGGCTCCACGTCGCCGTATTGCAACCCTTTGTACTTGCCATTGTAGCACGTGTGTAGCCCTACCCGTAAGGGCCATGATGACTTGACGTCGTCCCCACCTTCCTCCGGTTTGTCACCGGCAGTCTCCTTAGAGTTCCCGACATTACTCGCTGGCAAATAAGGATAGGGGTTGCGCTCGTTACGGGACTTAACCCAACATTTCACAACACGAGCTGACGACAGCCATGCAGCACCTGTCTCAGAGTTCCCGAAGGCACCAATCCATCTCTGGAAAGTCCTCTGGATGTCAAGGGTAGGTAAGGTTCTTCGCGTTGCATCGAATTAAACCACATGCTCCACCGCTTGTGCGGGCCCCCGTCAATTCATTTGAGTTTTAACCTTGCGGCCGTACTCCCCAGGCGGTCAACTTATTGCGTTAGCTGCGCCACTAAGTCCTCAAGGGACCCAACGGCTAGTTGACATCGTTTACGGCGTGGACTACCAGGGTATCTAATCCTGTTTGCTACCCACGCTTTCGCACCTCAGTGTCAGTATCAGTCCAGAAGGCCGCCTTCGCCACTGGTATTCCTCCCGATCTCTACGCATTTCACCGCTACACCGGGAATTCTACCTTCCTCTACTGTACTCTAGCCAAGCAGTTCCAGATGCCGTTCCCAGGTTGAGCCCGGGGCTTTCACACCTGGCTGACTTAGCCACCTACGCGCGCTTTACGCCCAGTAATTCCGATTAACGCTTGCACCCTCCGTATTACCGCGGCTGCTGGCACGGAGTTAGCCGGTGCTTCTTCTGCGAGTGATGTCCTTCCTCTAGAGTATTAGTCCAAAGGCTTTCTTCCTCGCTGAAAGTGCTTTACAACCCGAAGGCCTTCTTCACACACGCGGCATGGCTGGATCAGGCTTTCGCCCATTGTCCAATATTCCCCACTGCTGCCTCCCGTAGGAGTCTGGGCCGTGTCTCAGTCCCAGTGTGGCTGATCATCCTCTCAGACCAGCTACGGATCGTCGCCTTGGTGAGCCATTACCTCACCAACTAGCTAATCCGACATGGGCTCATCCGATAGCGCAAGGTCCGAAGATCCCCTGCTTTCTCCCGTAGGACGTATGCGGTATTAGCCTGAGTTTCCCCAGGTTGTCCCCCACTATCGGGCAGATTCCCATGCATTACTCACCCGTCCGCCGCTCGACGCCTTCTAGCAAGCTAGAATCGTTTCCGCTCGACTTGCATGTGTTAAGCCTGCCGCCAGCGTTCAATCTGAGCCATGATCAAACTCTTCAGTTGATAAGCTTGATAGTCTGTTAAGCAGACCAAACTTGGTTCAGAGTCAAACTTCTCGTGAGAGGCTTGCTCCGATATTTGGTGACCTTGTCACCACTCATCGGCAAGCGCTCACACGAATTACCTGATCAAATTTTTAAAGAGCGTCGCTGTTAAGCGAGGAGGCATATTCTACCAGGAACGCTTGAGAAGTCAAGCACTTGGTGATGAGTCAGTCGACTGCCTCTAAGCATCATCAAGTAGTGAGGGGCGATGCCCGTTCACGTGTTCCGTAAGGTGTGCGGCGTATTCTAGCGAATCTGCCGGGATTGTCAAGTGGAGTGTTTCGGAGAGATTTGAAAAACATCAATCGAAACAATCACCTGCACACCTCTTTCACCGCTGGTAACGCCCTGCGTCACCGGCAGCGGATGCGTACTTTACGCACCGAACTGGTTCAGCGCAAGGGCTTTTTGAAAGGAATCTCACATGAGCGTCAGATGACTGTCATGACCACGACTCTAGCCCGCGCTATGCACATGCTGCCACCTCATTTACCAAGGGTTCACTCTTTTGCGCGTTGAGCTCGACTGCCCGCCCTACCGCCATCTGACAGACACTACCGACCACAATCAAACAGGGTGTCGGCAACGGATATTCTGCCAACCGCTCGACCATGCTATCCAAGGTGCCATGCAACGTCTGTTGTCCGGGGAGGCTGGCATTGGCGATCAACATCATCGGCCAGTCTGCCGGTAGGCCATGATGCATTAGCGCATTGCAGATCATCTCCAGTCGATTGAGACCCATATAGAAGACGAGCGTTTCATCGCGACGCGCCAGTTGTGCCCAATCGGGTTGCTCATCTTGATGACATAGCTGAGCAGTGACAAAGCGTAGGCGCTGAGCGTGAGCCCGATCTGTCAGCGGCATCCCCAATGCTGCCGCCGCACCGGAGGCCGCAGTGATACCCGGCACGACATGACGCCTGATGCCCGCCGTATCCAATGCCGAGAGCTCTTCACCCATACGGCCAAAGACACCGGGGTCCCCCCCCTTCAGGCGTGCGACACGCATGCCCTCCCCTGCCAGGCGTACCATCAGCGATCCGATTTCTGCCTGAGGAACACTATGATTGCCGCATGCCTTACCGACGTAATAGCGCTCACAGTGTACTGGTAACTGTGCGAGGATCTCATCACCGACCAGTCGATCGTAGACCACGGCATCTGCTGCATTCAGCATTCGCCATGCCTTTAACGTCATCAACTCTGGATCACCAGGCCCAGCACCGATCAGCGCCACCTCGCCCGGCAACAATCCATCCCAATCTGGCGAGATCGTGCCGACATCTCCACGCAAGCCTGATTGTGAACCCAGTACGCCGGAGCCACGGCGAGTTGTCATGGCATCGCGTATCACTGCCACGAATGACATGACGATAGGCGACATGGATTCACGCCATTTCCAGCGACGTATCAGTACGCTCATGAGAACGCTCCTCTTCGACAAGACGTTTGAGTTCAGGCAGACAGGAACCACAACGAGTGCCACACGCCAGCCGTGCGCCCAGTGATTCCACTGATGTATCGCCAACCTGGATAGCATGACGGATAGTGATTTCGCCAACCTGATGACAAGCACAGACCATCGTCCCGACCTCGGCTTGCCCTGAGGGCTTCCCGGCCAATAAGCTGCGGCGTTCACGCGGCGCTAGCTGATCGTTGGCGAAGCACTCGCCTAACCAGGCAACATTGGGCTGACGAAGCGCGCTCGATGAGGCCGGTGCTACTCTAAGCCACCACTGAAGCCTTCCTTCCTTAAGGCCAGCAGCACGCAACTCTTTATATGCGTCATCCTCCCCCCATAAATCAGCAGCTATCCCCAACTGTTCGTGACACCACTTCCGCCAATCGGGCTGTCCTCCACCGGCGAGCTGATAGCGCACTAGCGAGCCTTGCGGAATGCGCGCCCAATACCACCCTTCCAGTGCCTCCATAGCCACCGTGAAATCGGTACGCTGTTCAAGAAGCCCTGGGGCCAGCAGCAATGTCGCCTGCCACTCACACTCAAGTGCGACCACTTCTACTGCGCCATGTTTGGATTCCGGCTGGCCGGATAATGGATCCGTCAGCCCTGCCAACAACGCTCCAGCACGACCATGACTGGCGAAGTGATCATTCCAATGCATCGGAATAAAAACTTCCCCTACACGTTGCCCGCTAGAGATGCGGACTCTTGCGCGATAGTCGCCACGAATAGCCCCCTGAGCATCACGGCTGAAGATACGTGCCAGCGCACCATCCTGTAATTTTCGCGATTCAGCATCACGTGCATGTAACTCGACATACGGCTCGGCACGATGATTCATCAGACGTGGGCTTCGCGCCGTGCGCGTCATGGTGTGCCATTGATCCCGTATACGCCCGGTGTTCAGACGTAATGGCGTCTCACTACTCAGCAGTTGACAAGGCAGTTGAGGGATTATCGGCACTAATCGCGCACGCCCATTCGGCGTGTTGAAGGTGGCATCCTCGAACAAGCGCGGAGTGCCCAGCAAGCTGCCATGCGCATCACGCCGCACGGGCCACTGAATAGGCTTGAGGTTGTCATACTCTGCACGGTCCAGCTCTGCCAGCGGTGCAATATTGAATAGCCGCTTCACACAAGAAGCCTTGTCACCAATGCGCTTGCCCGCTTTCATGCGTGGCGAGGCATTCCGATAGCCGGAGAGCCGTGCATGCTCGCGGAAGATGGCATGTGGACCTGCATAGCTGAATGCCTGGGAGTAACCCATGCGCTTGCCGACTTCCGCCAGCTGCCACCAGTCATGACGTGCTTCTCCAGGTGGCGTTAGCAGACCACGCTGGCGCGAGATACGTCGCTCGGAATTGGTCACGGTGCCGTCCTTCTCCCCCCAGCTGCTCGCCGGTAGCACCACATCGGCATAGGCCAGAGTGTCGCTGTCTGTCACACAGTCAGAGACAATCACTAGCGGGCAGCGGGCCAGTGCCGCGCGAACATTGTGGGAGTCCGGCAAACTGACGGCCGGATTGGTTGCCATGATCCACAGCGCCTGAATCTCACCACGACCCAATGCAGCGAATAACTCTACCGCCTTATGACCAGGGGCTTCAGGGATATTCGGCGCCTGCCAGAATTCGCTGACCAGAGCCCGCGCCCCCGGTGTGTCGTAATCCATGTGCGCTGCCAGTTGATTTGCCAGCCCACCCACTTCACGGCCGCCCATGGCATTGGGCTGGCCAGTGATCGAAAACGGCCCGGCACCCGGCAATCCCAATTTCCCTCCCGCCAGATGACAATTGATGATCGCGTTGCACTTGTCTGTACCGCTGGTTGACTGATTGATGCCTTGAGAAAAGAGCGTTACTACATGCAACTGAGTCGTGAACCAGTAATAGAAGGTTTCGAGACGCTCGACATCGACATCACAGTCACGCGCAATTGCCGCCAATGAGCACTCCTCGCGCCGAGCCTCAGCAAGCGCCGCATCAAATCCCTGGGTATGAGCTTCAAGATAGAGGCGGTCAAGTCGACCGCGCTCTGCCATATAGGCCAATAGCCCATTGAACAATCGAGCATCACTGCCAGGGCGGATGCCCAGATAAAGGTCGGCGATCTCACAACTATCGGTCACTCGTGGATCGATCACCACGATGCGCAATAGAGGATTATCGATTCTCGCCTGCTTGAGTCGCTGGAAGAGTACTGGGTGATTCCAGGCAAGATTGCTACCGACCAGCACCACCAGCTCCGCGCTCTCGAGGTCTTCATAGTTGCAAGGGACCGCATCTGCCCCGAAGGCCCGCTTATGTGCGACGACTGCCGAGGCCATGCACAGCCGCGAGTTGGTATCCAGGTGCGGCGTACCTATAAAGCCTTTGAACAGCTTGTTGGCGAGATAGTAGTCCTCTGTCAGTAACTGCCCCGAGAGATAGGCCGCGATACTATCTGCGCCGTGCATCTCGCGGAGCTGGCCAAAACGAGTCGCGATCAAGTCCAGCGCAGTGTCCCAGCTCACCTCGCGCAGAACGCCTGCCGCATCTCGCACCTGCGGATGCGTCAACCGCCCCTGTGGTGACAATGTCTCGGCAAGCGCTGAACCTTTGACGCATAGACGGCCATAATTGGCAGGATGCTGATCATCCCCTGCGAGCGACACGATGCGCGGCCCGCTCTCGTCTTCTTCCAACTCAAGCGCCACACCACATCCCACACCACAATAAGGACATGTCGTCGTGGCACAGCGCCTGGCCGGCACTGTGGGCGCCGCGGTATCGGTGGCCATCAGTATTTCATGTGCAATCGGGCTGTTACGGGTCTGCATCAACATCACTCCCCGGAGCGTTGCGCCACAAAAAAGGCGCCTGATGACCAAGCACGTAATGTGCGGTCATCAGGCGCCTTTGCCTGCAGCTCACGAAAAGATCGAGCTTAACTACTCACTAATACATACAAGATGTTGGCTGACGTGACCGCCGTTGGCCGAATCAAGCAAGCGTCTTTGCCTGGTTGATCCGCCAGCTACCCCTGTATGCGAATGTCATACCAGACGCAGATAACAGGCCACTTACTGATGTTATTCCACAAGAACAACGCCTTACCCTCACTCAGCGCTCGATATGGTGACACCGATACTATTCGCCATACGTAGAGCGCACCAGCAAAGTGCGCCAGCGCCATTTACTGCACCAGCAGCCCACGGCACCCCCTCTAATGAACACATGCTTTCGATACAATAGCGACGCAACTCAATGATAATGCGTCGATTTAACCTCGACGGCACTAAATTCGCTCCTATCATATCGGGTTGAGTCAATGACGACTCCGGATCGAATGTCTCACCGTGCACTAGTGCTTTCGATTCGACATACCTGATGCAGCGTCCCGCTCTTTCGGCACTGCACCTCGCATATCCAATGCTTAGCCACCGTTTTCAGGCAAAGACGCCTGCACGACGCCGTGATCATCACGACGCCGCGCAGGCGTCTTTTTTTATGTGCAATACGCATCACCGCAAGGAGGCAGCATGCAGCAGCCATCTTTTCCCGATGACTCAGCGGCTATTGCAACATCTTCATTCGATGACGCTATCGCAAGGCTCGTGATCATCGGTCACGGTATGGCCGCGCAGAAGCTGTTAGAGCAACTGGTCGCACTTGCACCTGATGAAAAGCTTCCCTGGCCTGTACTGGTCATCGGCGAAGAACCGCACCTACCGTATAACCGCATCCAGCTATCGCCGTTACTGGCCGGAGATGTCAAGGCAGGCAGCTTGACCAGCCAATCCGACGACTGGTTCACCGGCCATGGGATTACACGCCTCAGCGGCGATTCCGTCGTGCAGATTGATCGAGAAGCTCGCCAGCTAGTGACTACCAATGGATGCCGCCTACCCTACCAGCGGCTCGTCATCGCCACTGGATCACGCCCTGCACTGCCGCTGACCTTGCCGATATCGACACTAACGCGCCCTCGGTCTGCAACAGCCCATGCACCAACAGACTGGCCCGAAGGTTTGATGGGGTTTCGAGAGCTAAAGGATGTCGAGCAGATGCGTCTGGCGTGTAGCGAAGGCGGTCGGGCGCTGGTAATCGGTGGTGGACTTCTGGGGCTAGAAGCTGCGGAAGGGCTACGCAAAGGCGGGCTAGACGTCACTCTTCTTCAGCGTAGCGAGCGATTGATGAACCGCCAGCTGGATGGCATCGCCGCAGGCCTACTGGAGCAGGAACTGACAGGCCGCGGACTCGACATCATCACCAACACTCATCTGGACCAGTGGCTTCAGTCGCCTGATGGCCGCATCACTGGCGTACGCCTTACCAATGGCCGTGAGCTTCAGGCTGATCTGACCGTCGCCGCCACCGGCATTCGTCCCGAGATGTCGCTGGCGCAGACCGCCGGCCTGACATGCCAGCGCGCGATCTGTGTCGATGGCCATCTGCTCACCAGCGATCCCCATATTCACGCGTTGGGGGAGTGTTGCGAAGTCGACGGCGAGACCTTCGGGCTGATCGAACCCATCTGGGCTCAAATAGAGGTACTGGCCCGCCAGCTACTCGAATTACCGACAACACCCTATTGCAATGCCCCACTCGCGACCCGCCTAAAGGTCAGTGGTATCGACCTTTATAGCTGCGGTGAGCTTACGCCAGCCGAGGGGGATGAAGTCCTTGTCTATCAAGATTCCGTTCTCAACGATTATCGCCGCCTATTACTTCGCGACAACTGCTTGATCGGTGTCGTGCTCTACGGCGATGTCAGCGCTGGCAATGCGCTCTTCGAAGCGCTCAAGGCCGCCACACCACTCGCGGACATTCGCGAAGATCTGTTGTTCGCTCCTGAAGAAGCACTAGCGCGGCTTGACGATACGCCTCCCCCTTCGCCCAACGACCCCACGAGTCGTGCACGCAACAAAAGCGCTAACACCAAGCCTGATCCTGGTACCGACATCAACACCGCCCAGCGCGATAGCGCACACATTACACCTGACTCTCTTGAGGAGGCCGCATGAAAAACCTGATCATCATTGGTAACGGCATGGTCGGTCATCACTGCATCGAGCAGCTGATCGAACAAGGCGCCACCGCCCACTATCAGATTCATGTCTTCGGCGAAGAGCGCCACATCGCTTACGACCGCGTGCACCTCTCGGAATACTTCACAGGGCGCGATGCTGAATCACTGGCACTGGGGAGTGCCGAAGACTATGTCGCAAGCGGTATCACGCTGCACCTCGACGAAGTTGTCATCTCAATTGACCGTGATAACGGTGAAGTCGTCACCTCCCGCGGGCGCTATCCCTATGACAGCCTGGTAATGGCCACGGGCTCGACACCCTTTGTACCGCCCATCGAAGGACTTGGGGCCATGGGAAGTGTCGCTGCGGCGAGCAATCGACTGGTCTATCGCACACTGGAGGATCTCGACCAGATTCGCGCTGCAGCCGAAGGGAAGACTCGTGGCGTGGTGGTCGGTGGTGGTCTGCTAGGGCTTGAAGCGGCCAATGCGCTCAAATCGCTCGGACTGGAAGCGCATGTGGTCGAGTTCGCCCCACGACTGATGCCCGTACAGCTGGATGAAGACGGTGGCCAGACATTGAAGCAGCACATCACCGCGTTGGGCGTCGGAGTACATCTCAACCGCGCCACCACTAGCATCGTGCCTGGCAATGACTACAAGTGGCGCATGAACTTCGCCGATGGCGAACACCTGGAGACCGATCTGATCGTGTTCTCTGCCGGTATTCGCCCACAGGATGCTCTGGCGCGTACCGCCAGCCTCGAAATAGGTGAGCGTGGCGGCATCATCATCGATGACGAGTGCCGCACCTCCGACCCCGAAATCTTCGCCATTGGCGAGTGCGCACTATGGCAATCGCGCATCTTTGGCCTGGTAGCACCCGGCTATCAAATGGCACGGGGCGTGGCCTCCTTACTGGCGGCCAGTACCCATGGCGAATCTGACGAGGCGGGAGACAGCTTCTGCTTCCAGGGTGCCGACATGTCGACCAAGCTCAAACTGCTTGGTGTCGATGTTGGCTCCATCGGCGATGCACATGGCCAGACGGAAGGTGCCATCAGTTATCGCTACTGCGATGAAGCAGAAGGCGTCTACCGTCGTCTCGTCGTCTCGAAAGACCGCAAGCAGGTGCTCGGCGCAGTCCTGGTGGGCGATAACTCCCGCTACGACACACTGTTGCAATATGTCAGCAATGCTATCGCGGCACCCAAGGACCCGGCAGCACTCATCCTTCCCGACAGCAGCGGTGAGGCGATTACGCTAGGCGCTGATGCACTGCCAGCAACAGCGACGCTGTGCTCATGTCACAACGTCTCCAAAGGCGACGTCTGTGGTGCCATTGATGCTGGCCACAACGACCTTGGCGCCATCAAGGCCAGCACCAAAGCCAGCACCGGCTGCGGTGGTTGTGCGGCATTGCTCAAGAAGGTCGTCGATGCAGAACTCGAGAGCCGCGGCGTCGAGGTTGATCACTCACTGTGCGAGCACTTCGCCCACACGCGACAGGAACTCTACTCACTCGTGCGCGTCGAGAGTATCGAGACCTTTAGCGAGCTGATGGCCCGCCATGGTCGCCATGCTGGTGCGCTGGGCTGCGAGATCTGCAAGCCGGCAGTGGGCTCCATTCTCGCTTCCTGCTGGAATGCGCCCATTACCGACCCCTCGCATATCCCGCAACAAGATACCAACGATACCTTCATGGCCAATATGCAGAAAAACGGCACCTACTCAGTCGTGCCACGCATTCCCGGTGGTGAGATAACGCCTGACAAGCTGATCGCTATTGGCGACGTTGCCAAACGCTACAACCTCTATACCAAGATCACCGGCGGCCAACGCATCGATCTATTCGGCGCCCAGTTACACGAGCTGCCGGAAATCTGGGGCGAGCTGATCGCGGCCGGCTTCGAAACGGGGCATGCCTACGGAAAATCGACACGGACAGTAAAGTCCTGCATCGGTACCACCTGGTGCCGCTATGGCGTACAGGACAGCATGGCGATGGCCTTGAGATTGGAAGATCGCTACAAGGGCCTGCGTTCACCACACAAGCTCAAGTTCGCCGTATCCGGCTGTACACGTGAATGTGCCGAAGCCCAGAGCAAGGATGTCGGTGTCATTGCGACCGAGAATGGCTGGAATTTATATGTCTGCGGTAACGGCGGCATGCGCCCGCGCCATGCGGAGCTATTCGCGACTGACCTCGACGACGAGACTCTCATCAGCACGATTGATCGCTTCTTGATGTTCTATATCCGCACTGCTGATCGCCTGCAGCGCACGTCGGTATGGCGTGAAGGTCTCGAAGGCGGCCTCGACTATTTGAAAGACGTCATCATCGACGACAGTCTCGGGCTCGGCGACGTGCTGGAGACCCAGATGCAGCTGGTGGTCGAGCGCTACGAGTGCGAATGGGCCAATGCGCTCAAGCATCCTGAAAAGCTCAAGCGCTTCCGCAGCTACGTGAATGATCAACGCCCGGATCCCGACGTGGTCAATATCGTCGAACGCGGGCAGATTCGCCCGGCACCCACAGCATTGATTGCCAGTGATGGTCCTAGTGCCGAGGCTTCTTCTACCAACGCCACTCACCAGCTGGCCACGGAGATACGCTAATGACGACGTCTACACTCACCGCATCGAATGGCACCTCCATGGATAACTCGCACTGGGTCACTCTTTGCCAGCGCGAAGACCTCGTCGAAGGCTCAGGCGTCGCCGCCTGGCATGAGACGTCAGAAGCACAGCAGAGCCAATCTTTTCAGATAGCACTATTTACACTGCCGACCACTGGAGGCGATGCGCCGCAGGTCTTCGCCATCGATCATCGCGATCCTGTCTCGGGGGCCAACGTGATGGCGCGTGGATTGCTGGGTGATCAGTCCGGTGAGCCACTGGTAATATCGCCCCTCTACAAGCAGCGCTATCGATTGAAGGATGGGCAATGCATCGAGGATGCCGCGCTCCGGCTCAAGGTGTGGCCAGTACGCGTTGAGGGAAATGCCGTTCAGGTCGGCTTTGACCAACCAGCCGCAGCGCAGACGGCCTGACATGTCGAACAAACAGCACAGTAATGGTGCAATAACGTGCTGCAACGCACCATGACGCCTCCCGTTACAGCCCAAGCTAGCAGTAGCCATGGTAGTGACGATGAGCATCACTGCCCGTTATTACTCATAAATAGATGATTTTATTTGAATAAACAAGAACATGGCATTGGTAATGCAGTATATTGATCGAGGTGGCTAATGGCGGCTATCTCGCATGGCGTGCTCATTGCTGAGTCGAGGATCTGGGACCGGCGTATCCCCCTCGATATACAATGGCATTTAAGCCCGCCCCTCAAGGGGGCGGGCTTTTTTTATGCGCGCAAGTAAGTCAGCGTTTACCCGCACTTCTCTGAGCTGTTCTCTCTATCACTCGCGTGCTTTGCGTTTCTCAAGCCAGCGCTGGCACTCACCGACGATACCGCTACGGAAGCTCAGCACACAGATCACGAAGATGGCGCCCAGAATGACACTCACCCAGTCACCCAATGCCGACTGAGCCAGCTGATGCTGTAGCCCGATGACCAGCCCGGACCCCACCAGCGGGCCCAAGAGTGTGCCAACACCACCCAACAGCGTCATCAGAATCACTTCCCCTGACATATGCCAACTGGCATCGCCCAGCGAGGCAAGTTGGAAGACCAGTGTCTTGGTCGCACCGGCCAGTCCCGCCAAACCTGCCGAGAGTACGAAAGCCACCAACTTGTAGGCATCGGTGTGGTAGCCCAGTGAGATGGCACGTGGTTCATTCTCACGGATAGCCTTGAGCACCTGCCCGAACGGCGAATGTACCACTCGCCTGATCAGCGCAAAGGCCACCACGAAGATAGCGAACACGAAGTAATAGAGGGTGTGATTATCGGAAAGATCGAATAGCCCGAACAAGTCGCCACGTGGCACGCCATGTAAACCATCCTCACCATGGGTAAAGGGTGCCTGCACAAAGAAGAAGAACATCATCTGTGCCAGTGCCAGCGTCACCATCGCAAAGTAGATACCCTGCCGCCGAATGGCCAGCGCACCGAACAGTGTACCCAGTACCACAGCACCGAACGTCCCTGCCACGATCCCCAGCGCTGGACTCAACCCCGGGTACTCCGCGAGCAGAAAGCCGGTGATGTAAGCACCGGTCGCCAGGAAGGCTGCATGTCCGAAGGACAGTAATCCGACGAAGCCGAGCAGCAGATTGAAGGCACTGGCAAATAGTGCAAAGCATAAAATCTTCATCAAGAAAACGGGATAGGCCACCCATGGTGCCAGCAAGCCGAGCACGAAAAGCACGAGATAGAACGCCCCGATCGGTGTGATACGACGGGCTGTCTTGCCAGCACGTGCGGCATTCTGATCTTGTTCCAGTACTGCCATGTCAGGCCTCCTTTCCGAATAGCCCCGCGGGGCGAAGCATCAGCACCATCACCATCACCACGAAGATCACGGTGTTGGCGGCCTCGGGATAGAACACCTTGGTCAGCCCCTCGATTATCCCCATCGCCAGCCCGGTGAGAATGGCACCGAGAATCGAGCCCATACCGCCGATGACGACGACCGCGAACACCACGATCAGCAGGCTGGAACCCATGGTCGGCGATACCGGGTATAGCGGTGCGGCCAGCACCCCTGCGAAGGCTGCTAACGCTACGCCCAGTCCGTAAGTCAGCGACACCATCAACGGCACATTGATACCGAAAGCCTGTACCAGCTCCGGGTTCTCGGTACCGGCACGCAGATAGGCGCCGAGTCGCGTCCGCTCGATCAAGAACCACACGGCGAAACACACCACCAGCGCTGCCACCAACACCCAGGCACGATAAGTGGGCAGGAACATGAAGCTGAGTTTGAAGCCGCCGCTCAATGCCTCTGGAATGGGGTAACTCGAACCCGAGACACCAAACAGATTGACCAACGTACCTTCAAATATCAGTGCCAACCCAAAGGTCAGCAGCAAACCATAGAGGTGATCCAGATGCTGGATACGCCTCAGCAGCAAGCGCTCCATGACGATACCTAGCGCACCGACTACCAACGGCACGACAATCAAGGCCGCCCAGTAGTTGAGCCCGAGATATTGAGCCCCCAGCAGCGCCGCGAAAGCCCCGAGCATGTATTGCGCGCCGTGGGCAAAATTGATGATGCGCAGCAGGCCAAAGATCACCGCCAACCCAAGGCTCAGCAATGCATAGAAGGCGCCATTGATCAGCCCCAGCATCAACTGCCCGAACAGCACCATCAGAGGTATTCCAAAGATCATGGTCATCCGCCCATTCCTTATCAGCAGGCCTTGCCAGTGTCAGCGCAGCCAACATGGGCCGCTCGCGTGAAAGACCACGAGAGGCCTGCTGGCCATCAGCTCTCCTGATCAGCCTTGGCCCTTGACCAGCGCACACTGGCTATCTGCCAGCGGTCGGTAAGCCTCTTCACCAGGAATGGTGCGCACCACATCATAGACATCCCATTCGCCTTTTGACTCGGACGGCGCCTTCACCTTTACCAGATACATGTCATGTACCATACGGCCATCGGCACGGATGGTGCCGCCCTTGGCGAACATGTCATTGACCGGTGTCTCACCCATCTTCGCGCGCACGGTAGCGGTGTCGTCACTGTCAGTCGCAACAACGGCATTCAGGTAATGCATCGTGCTGGAATAGATACCGGCCTGCACCATGGTTGGCATACGCTCATTCCGCTCGTAATAACGCTGCGACCAGGCACGTGTTTCCTCGTTGAGGTCCCAGTACCAGCCAGTCGTAAGTTGCAGTCCCTGCGCCACATTGAGCCCCAGCGCATGCACGTCGTTCAGGAAGATCAACAGACCCGCCAGCGATTGCCCTGATTGCACCAAGCCGAACTGACTGGCTGTGGTCAGCGCGTTGACGGTATCCGCACCAGCATTGGCCAAACCGACGATCTTGGCGCCAGAGCCCTGTGCCTGAAGGATGTATGAAGAGAAATCGCTGGTCGGGAACGGATGGCGCACCTTGCCGACGATAGTGCCACCATTCTCAGTCACCACCTTTTCCACATCGCTCTCCAACGCATGACCAAAGGCGTAGTCAGCGGTGAGCAGGAACCAGCTATCGCCCCCTTCATCGACAATCGCCTTGGCGGTGCCGTTGGCCAGCGGATAGGTGTCATAGACCCAATGGATGTGATTGGGTGTGCAGTGTTCATTGGTGATACTGGAAGCCGCTGATCCCGAGACGATACCCAGCGTGTCCTGCTCGGCCAGAATTCGCGTGACCGCGATGCTCACCGAGGACGCCACCAGCCCGGCGACCATGTCGATGTTCTGCTGGTCGATCCAGCCATGTACGGTATTGGCTCCCACATCGGCACTGTTGCGATCATCGGCGCTCAATACCTCGATGGGCTTGCCGTTGACACTCCCTCCGAAGTCCTCAACCGCCATTTTCAAGGCATCCAATCCACCGGGGCCGGCCAGATCACGATAGGTGCCTGACATGTCAGCCAGATAACCGATCTTGACCGTATCGTCACTGATATCCGCCTGTGCGATACCCGCCGACAGCAGCGTGCCAACGAGAGCAGCACCTGGTGGAAGTACACGTCTAGCGCGCAAGGCAAGACTGATACGCAGTGATAGTAGTGATGGCTTGTGTGAAGAAGAGCGAGCAGTGGCGTGCATGACATCTCCAGACCGGTCGAACCGGCAATATTGTGATTGTTGTGTTGAGACGTGCGGGGAAAACTTAGCGATCAAGAGGCGGCTATTCAGATAACGACAGTCATGATGAACACACGCACTAGTCGATTAGACGCCCAGCATCCGATGCAGATACTCATGGCGTGCCGGCAATTCTTCGGCGGTGATTTCCTCTTGAATGGTGCCGTGCTCCATCAGATAGTGTCGGTCGGCTAGCGGTGCGGCAAAGCGGAAGTTCTGCTCCACCAGTACGATGGTCATACCCCGCGCCTTGAGCATCATCAGTACCTCACCCAGCTTCTGATTGATGACCGGCGCCAACCCTTCGGTGATCTCATCGAGCAACAACAGATCAGCCCCCGTCCTCAGAATGCGTGCCAGTGCCAACATCTGCTGCTCGCCACCGGATAGACGCGTGCCTTGGCTATTACGGCGTTCATGCAGATTGGGAAACAGCGCGTAAAGCTCCTCAAGAGTCATGCCACGCAAGTCTTCTCCGTTGCCCACTCCTTTTACCATCGGCGGTAGCAGCAGATTTTCCTCGACGGTCAGGCTCGAAAAGATACCGCGCTCTTCGGGACAGAAGCCGACACCAAGATGCGCAATGCGATGCGGGGCTAACCCCATGCTGTCCCGGCCCTTGATCAAAATCTCGCCGCTGCGCCGCCCGACCATATTCATGATCGCGCGCAACGTGCTGCTACGACCGGCACCATTACGCCCGAGCAAGGTGACCAGCTCGCCGCGCCGCACGGTCATGTTGACGCCATGCAGTACGTGAGACTCGCCATACCAGGCATTCAAGTCACGTAGACAGAGCTGTTCGTCACGCACTGGTGACACGGCGGCCCTGGCTGTTGTCGCGGTATCTTCAAGTGCAGTGGTCATCAAGCCTCCTCGTGCTGAGCAGCGGCAGACTCGGACACTTCACTGCCTAGATAGGCTTCGCGTACTTCGGCATTGGCCGACACACTGGCATAGTCGCCTTCTGCCAGTACTCTTCCGCGCGCCAACACACTGATGCGATCACACAGCCGGCTGACCACACTCAGGTTATGCTCCACCATCAATACGGTGCGCCCGCGAGCCGCAACACGAATCAGCTCCACGACACGATCCACGTCTTCCGCTCCCATTCCCTGGGTTGGCTCATCGAGCAGCATCACTGTCGGCTCCAGTGCTAGCGTGGTGGCAAGCTCCAGCGCTCGCTTACGACCATAGGGCAGACTGGCTGTCACACGATTCGCATCCTCGTGCAGCCCCACCTGTTCCAACAACTGCAGTGCGCGCTCGTTCAAGCTGTCGAGGCAACTTTTCGGCTTCCAGAAATGAAACGACGTCCCCAGCGGTCGCTGTAGTGCGACCAGTACATTTTCAAGCACTGTCATCTGACCGAAGACGGCGGAGATCTGGAATGAGCGCACCAATCCCAGCCGCGCGATTTCATGCGAGCGCATGCGGGTGATCGACTTGCCCCGATAGAGAATCTCGCCACGGGTGGCCGGCAGAAAGCGAGTCAGAAGATTGAAGACCGTGGTCTTGCCGGCACCATTAGGACCGATCAGGGCATGGATATGCCCTTCCTGTATCTGCAGATTGACATCATCGACGGCCGTGAAGCCTCGAAAGTCCTTGCTCAACCCCCGGGTCTCGAGGATCGGCACCGTGGTAGAGGCACCGCCGGTCTCGCGAGGTCCCTGTATGGGCGGTGATGGCATGTCGGTACTCCGTCTCTGACCGGCAAGCCGGCAGTGTCTGTGGCGACAAAAGCAGATAGGGGCACAGCACCTACCTCATCGCAGTAGGCGTTGCGCTAAACGCAATTTACGTTAACGTAAACTAGAACATGAGATCTCAGACTGCCACCATCGACAGGAATTACTCGACCAATAGCCGATATATCAGATACTTCTTTCATACTGACAAGTTACCGCGCACCTCAGATGCCAATACTGCTTCCGGTCTGCCATCATGCGTCCTCGACGGCGCAAAAAAAGACGCCTGTTCTGTCACGGAAATCCGGACTGAACAGGCGTCAAAGAGGGTTGCCGAGCACATGATCTCTGGCCAGAGACCACACGATAGCTCCCGAAGGTGGCAAGCCTTCGGGAGATGAAATCAAACTGAAGCGTCTAGCGCTTACTGCATGCGATCAGCACTCGATAGCATTGACTGCAAGGCCTCCCTTGGAGGTTTCCTTGTATTTGTCCTGCATGTCACGACCGGTATCGCGCATGGTACGAATGGCCTTGTCGAGTGAGACGAAGTGATCGCCATCACCATACATCGCCATCTGCGCTGCATTGATCGCCTTCACGGAGGCAATGGCATTACGCTCGATACAGGGAATCTGCACCAATCCACCGATCGGGTCACAGGTCAGGCCGAGGTTATGCTCAAGACCGATTTCAGCGGCATTCTCGACTTGCTCCGGTGACCCCCCCATCAATTCAGCGAGTCCAGCGGCCGCCATCGCGCAGGCCGAACCGACCTCACCCTGACAGCCCACCTCAGCGCCCGAGATAGAGGCGTTTTTCTTGCATAGAATGCCAACGGAAGCTGCGGTGAGCAGGAAGTCGACGACGTCCTCCTCACGAGCATCTTCCTGAAATTTCATGTAATAACTGAGGACAGCGGGAATGATGCCTGCAGCTCCATTGGTCGGCGCAGTGACCATGCGGCCACCCGCAGCATTCTCTTCGTTGACTGCCAACGCGAACAAATTGACCCAATCCATTGCCGAGAATGTCGATGTAATGATCGACTTGCTGGTTTCAACATCCAGCAAGCGGGCATGAAGTCGCTTGGCACGTCGCTTGACGTTGAGACCACCAGGCAAGATTCCCTCATGCGTCAGGCCATTATCGATGCACTCGTTCATCACTTCCCAGATACGCCACAGGCCACGGCGCACCTGCGTCTCACTGCGCAGTGAACATTCGTTGGCCATCATCAGTTCACTGATACGCATCTTGTGCATGCGGCACAGCGCCAGCAGCTCATTGGCAGTATTGAATTCGTACGGCAGGCGAATGCTTTCATCTTCCAGTAGCGGATCGCGCGCAGCCGCTACTTCATCAACGACAAATCCACCGCCTACTGAGTAGTAGACATTGCGATATAACTCATCGCGGTGACCATGAGCGATCAACCGCATGGCATTCGGATGATAGGGCAGCGGCGCATCACTCCACTGCATATCACGCACCCAGACGAAGGGCACCGCAATACGGTTGTCGAGCAGTAGCGTTTGGGATTCCAGCAGTTCCTCGACGCAGGGCTCGATCATGGCCGGATCAATCGTCTCCGGTAGCTCACCCATCAGACCAAGAATGACCGCCTTATCAGTATTGTGGCCAGCACCGGTCGCGGACAGTGAACCATGTAGCTGCACTTCAACACGTGCGACACGTTCGAGAAGATCACGTGCCCTCAGCGTCTCGACAAACTCAGCCGCTGCACGCATCGGCCCGACGGTATGGGAACTAGAAGGGCCGACACCGACCTTGAAGAGATCAAATACGCTGATGGACATGACAACACCTCGTCTCGAAAGCTCGCCGCGTCTCTGCGCCTGCAAGTGGATGAGGTAATCATGATGGGGATGGGGGCAAGGCGACAAACCATAAAAACTGGCCATCGGTTTAGCTCTACTAAACCAAGTGCGATAAAACCGGCGTACACTATGCCGTTAGCGTCATCTATCTTCAGTCATATTCGACTTCAAGTATTCTCAGACAGATCGAGACTCTCTCATGTCCACCACGCCTGGCTTTACAACAGGTCTCACGACACCTAATCCTCGCCATCTGAATGGTCAGACACATTCATGGTTGCAGGTGTTCGCCTGCGCGGCTCGCCATGCCTCCTTCACCCGTGCCGCAGAAGAGCTTCACGTCACTACCGGTGCCGTCAGTCAACAGATAAAACAGCTCGAAGAGCGCCTGGGATTCAAGCTATTCTTGCGCCGCTCACGTGGACTGGAGTTAACGGGGGAAGGCGCACGCCTGGCACGTGTCGTTGAACAATCCTATGGTGCGGTAGGTCTTGAAGTGAAGCGGCTTCGCAGCGGCCTGATGAGTGGCGTACTTCGTTTGCGCTCAGTACCTTCTTTCTTGTCCAAATGGCTGGCACCCCGCCTACCACGTCTACAGGCACGCTTCCCCGATATCGAACTACACGTGCGTGCCGAGGACAGTGATTCGCCATTACGCGAGGGCGATTTCGAGTTAGCAGTTGACCTTAACGATGGCCATTATCCCGGCATGCAGGTCACAGATTTGATGGAGGAGGAAATCTTCCCCGTCTGTCACCCCGGCTTGATGCGCGGTCGCCCACCGTTACGAAGTGCAGCCGATCTGGCCTGGTATCCGTTACTTCATGATGTCACTGCCTGGCGCGGCAGCCATGATCACGCCGAGTGGGAATTCTATCTGGCCAGCATCGGTGCTCCAGAGGTCAACGTTCAGCGTGGCTATACCTTCAACCGCAATCATCTATCGATGGAAGCCGCGATTGCAGGGATGGGTGTCGCCATGGCACGCCGTACGCTCATCACGACGGAATTGACCAGCGGCACACTGATCGCCCCTTTCGGCGAACGGGTATTGACGGGGAAGCGCTATGTCATCGTGCACCCTCATGGCACCCTGGATGATGGCCGCATACAGGCGGTACATGACTGGATTGTCGAGGAAGCTGAACGCGATCGCCTGCGACAATTCTGACAATCAGGGCAATTCAATCCAGAGCTCCACTGAAATGGCGAAGACGCCGACTGATGCTTTCCGGCATTCACGTTGCAGTCAGCGATGCTCTTATGGCATCTCACAGTTTTCTTAAGACAATATTAACTCAGCTCATTGGCGGCGTTATAATAAGCAGGCAAACCATACTCTTACCTGACAGGCAGTCTCACGACTGTCCGGAGCGCCTCTTGTCTCGCCTGACACCCCATACCCCCAGTCATGGCTCTGTTCCGCTGCCCATCAGTGCCGAGCAGCCACTCTATGGCCGACAGCCTACCTCGCTCTTCATGCAGGCCTGCTTGCGCCTCGCGATCTATGCGCCGCTTATCGCCGCGATGATGATGCTGGTCATGCATGATGCGCATCACTTCAATGATATTGGCTTTAGCGAGTCCAGCTGGACTGAACACATGCAAAGTACACTGCTGGCCTTGAGTGCCGCTGCGATGTGGGCAGTACATTCGCGCCTGCCAGACCTGCGTACCATCAGCTTGCTGCTGTTCGGGCTATTTGCCGCCTCGCTGATACGCGAGCAAGACGCACTGCTTGATGAAGCGATCGGTGATGGCAGTTGGCAGGTGCTGGTCAGCCTCGTCGCTATCCCAGTGCTAATTGCCGTATGGCGTAATCGAGCACGCTTCGTGGCGGAGTTTGAGCACTTCGGGCGCAGCTTTGCCTTTGGTCTTTTTGGGGCCGGCTTCCTCACTACCTATGTGTTCTCGCGTCTTTACGGACGCACTGAATTCTGGGAGACATTGATGGGCGATTCCTACCTCCGCTCAGTCAAGAATGCTGCTGAAGAAGTCACCGAGCTATTTGGCTACACTCTGATGGCGGTAGCAGCGATCGAGATCATCCTGCTAGCCATCCGCATGGGCCGCCAACGCCGCGCAAGACTGAGGGAGCTGGGTGCACTTCGCTAATTCCTGTCGCAAGAGCCTCTTATCTCGTGTAATCCCAGAAACCGTCGCTATCATAGCGGCGGTTTTTTGTAGGCTGACAGCCTTCATCCAGGCAGGCAATTTCAGCAATGGACTGGACACCAAATGAGAATGATTATATTTTACTATTCAGAGGATAACATTCAACTATCCCACTGCTGGTAGAAAGACATAGATGAGACATGGACCGTGTCACACCTTCATTCCCAAGGAGCCTCACATGCGCTGGTTCAGTAGCTACCGCTTGCACGGTCACAGTCTTGCCCCTAGTCTTCCGCAGCACAGTCTGATCATCAGCATGCGTTGGCCCAGTCGCTGGCGATTGGCACCAGGCTCCACCGTCGTGGTGGAACATCCCAAGCTAGGGCAATTGATCAAACGCCTGCACCGCATCGATGCCAACGGCCGACTCTGGCTCCGCGGGGAACATCCAGATGGGTTGAGCAGTGAGCAGATGGGGCCGGTATCAAGACACTGCGTCAAGGGTCGTGTCGTCTTCAGCGTGGCAGCAGCCCCTTCACCTCATCAGCTTCACCACGGCGCCTGACAACGACAACTGAGTCGCGCCTGCCTCATCTTTCAGAAACGACAACGCCCGCCTCCCATTCACATGGGGGCGGGCGTTGTCTTGTCGGCTCAGGCACTCATTCTGTCAGTGATGACACTGGCTGAAGACTGAACCTCCAGTTCGCTGGATCACTCTTCCATGAAGGAACGTAGTGACTCAGAGCGCGACGGATGGCGCAGCTTGCGTAGCGCCTTGGCTTCAATCTGACGAATACGCTCGCGGGTAACGTCGAACTGCTTACCGACTTCCTCGAGCGTGTGGTCAGTATTCATGTCGATACCGAAACGCATGCGCAGCACCTTGGCTTCACGCGCGGTCAGGCCAGACAGAATGCCACGAGTCGCTTCGATCAAGCCTTCGCCAGTGGCAGAATCGATCGGCGACACCATCGAGCCATCTTCGATAAAGTCACCCAGGTGCGAATCATCATCATCACCAATGGGCGTCTCCATGGAGATGGGCTCCTTGGCAATCTTGAGTACACGACGCACCTTGTCTTCCGGCATCTCAAGACGCTCGCCGAGCTCTTCTGGCGTCGGCTCGCGCCCCATCTCCTGCAGCATCTGACGCGAAACACGATTGAGTTTGTTGATCGTCTCAATCATATGCACCGGAATACGAATGGTGCGCGCCTGATCCGCAATGGAGCGGGTAATCGCCTGACGAATCCACCAAGTAGCATAGGTCGAGAACTTGTAACCGCGACGGTACTCGAACTTGTCGACTGCCTTCATCAAACCAATGTTGCCTTCCTGAATCAAATCCAGGAATTGCAGACCTCGGTTGGTGTACTTCTTGGCGATCGAGATCACCAGACGCAGATTGGCTTCGACCATTTCCTTCTTGGCACGACGTGCCTTGGCCTCACCGATCGACAGGCGACGATTCACTTCCTTGAGATTGCTGACCGGCAGCTGGACCATGTCCTGCTCGAAGGCGATCTTGCGCTGAGCGCGAAGCACATCGGCACGGAACGGCTCAAGCTTGTCGGAATACTTCTTGCTGCCACCGATGAAACCATCGAACCAGCCCATGTCAGACTCGTTACCCGGGAAGGCTTTGATGAAGCTCTTACGGGGCACCTTGCCGCGCTTGACGAAGATCTGCAGGATGACTTTTTCCTGCTGACGCACCTGCTCGACAGAGACGCGAATCTGACCT
This sequence comes from Cobetia sp. L2A1, assembly GCF_009796845.1. NCBI lineage: Bacteria > Pseudomonadati > Pseudomonadota > Gammaproteobacteria > Oceanospirillales > Halomonadaceae > Cobetia > Cobetia sp. L2A1. The sequence goes on from NZ_CP047025.1 coordinate 3,574,490, forward strand.
ACCAAGCGCTCAAAGTGCTTAGGCACCAGCTTGATTGGCGAGAACAACTCGGCCAGACGATCCTGCTCGGCCAGCGCCTCGGGAGAACGAAGACCGTATGCCTCGAGAGCTGCCTTGGTCCGTTCGTTCTGCTCACGAATCTGCTCAAAGCGGACGCGCGCAAGCTCCGGATCAGGGCCACCTTCAGACGCAGTATCATCTTCGTCTTCTTCGTCGCCTTCGGTTTCTTCGCCTTCAGGAGTCTCTTCGACTTCTTCGACTTCGACTTCAGCAACACCAGGCACGCCTTCATCAGGATCGATGAAGCCGGAGAAAAGGTCAGACAGACGCCCGCCATCTTCTCCGAGTGTACCGTCGTAGGCTTCCAGGATAGAGTCGACGGCTCCCGGCAAGAATGCCAGTGCCGACATCACCTCACGCGTGCCCTCCTCGATCCGCTTGGCAATTTTGATCTCGCCTTCACGGGTCAGAAGTTCTACGGTGCCCATTTCGCGCATGTACATGCGCACGGGATCGGTGGTGCGGCCCACGTCGCTTTCTACCGCGGCGAGAGCGGCAACGGCCTCTTCGGCGGCAGACTCGTCGGTGGAAGAGTCAGACATCATCAAGGTATCGGCATCAGGCGCTACTTCAGAAACCTTGATCCCCATATCATTGATCATGCTGATGATGTCTTCTACCTGTTCGGGATCAGCGATATCCTCAGGCAGGTGATCGTTGACCTCGGCATAGGTCAGGTAACCCTGTTCCTTGCCGCGCGCGATCAACTCCTTGAGACGCGACTGCTGCTGCGCATTACCAGCCATAGAACCCCTATCTCGACGAAGAAGAATGAAGCACCTGGACGCGACGCAGCTCAGCGAGCAAGCATGGCGCCGGTATAGGAACGAAGGGAGCATCAAGCGCACCAGTATAGCGTGCCATCACGAGATGCTGCCAGCGGCGTATTTGCCGAGTCATCCAGGTGTGTTAGCGTAATTGGTTACGTTGCGGCAGTCCGCATCGGGAACTACCTCTTTAAATAGTGTGTGTAGCACCGTCTTTCAAGGCCAGTTAACGTTTTTTCATCCACTGACCTTTCGAACGACCACACATCAGCGCCGCGTTGCCAACTGCATCAGCAGTGCCATCAACCGCTGCTTCTCTTCTGCAGATAACTTCTCGCCACGCTTTTCCTTGGCCAACAGCGCCTGATACTCAGCTTCCGGTGTGCTACGCGCCCGCTGATGCTGGCAATGCTCCACCAAACCTTTCAACTCGGCACTACGTACCTCACGCGGAATCAGCAACTCATGCGCTGCCAATTGCTCCAGGCGAGGTCCTTGCGCTGTACCAAGAAAGTGCGCCAGCAACACTTGGGGCGAGCGATACTGCCCTGCCTTGAGCAGACAGATCACCTCGCCCAGCAGCAGAGCATCTTCACTGTCGAGCGACTCACCGGCACCTTCGATCCAATCGTCAGAATCCGGAAGCTCAGCGGCCAATAGCGGCTCATGGACCAGCATATGCAACAAGCGCGTCAGCATACTGACAGAAAAGCGCTTACTGGCGGCCTTAGGCGAACTACGCCGTACCTGCTGACCCGGCGAAGTCCCTGAGGGTGAAGTCCCGTGGTGCTGTGGAGCCCCCTCTTGCGGCTCACTACTCGTACTTTGGTGCCAGTCATCAGGCTGCCAGCCATCAGACTCACCATCACCGAAGCCTGCATCCGCCATTTCATCCAGCGACGACCAATCTCCTGCGGCCTCTGCAAGCGTGCCACCCTCAAGCGGGTTACCTGCCGAAGCGACGCTGGCTGACTGTCGTAGCTGCTGATGCTGCTGCAAACGTGCCTGCTGTGCTTCCCGCACGGCCGCACGCTCAATGAGCATGGCGTCCAGACGCTCTCGCTCAAGGCCGCTACGACGCTCAAGCTCCTTGAGTAACAATGAGCGTAGTACGCCTTCCGGTACGCGGGAAATCCACTCCAACGCCTGGGTGACAAAACGTTCCAGCTGCTCCATCCGCTTCAGGTCGCGGCCCTCTGCAGCCTGCTCAAAGAGAAACTCGGAGAGCCCCGAGGCACAGGTCACGCGTTTCTCGAACGCCTCCTGCCCCTCTCGTCGCACCAGCGAGTCCGGATCTTCACCATCCGGTAGAAACAAGAAGCGCGCTTGTCGGCCATCGATCATGACGTCAAGCACCGTTTCCAGTGCTCGGCGTGCCGCCTGGCGCCCAGCCTTGTCGCCATCGAAGCAGAACACAACTTCATCTACCAAGCGGTAGAGGCGCTTCAAGTGGTCTTCGCTGGTGGCAGTCCCTAGCGTCGCGCAGGCATTGCGAATCCCATACTGCGCCAGCGCTACCACGTCCATATAGCCTTCAACGATCAGCATGCGCTCGAGCTTGCGATTCGCCTTACGGGCTTCAAACAGACCGTAGAGCTCTCGCCCCTTGTGGAAAACGGGTGTCTCAGGCGAGTTCAGATACTTGGGCTTGGCATCGCCCATCACGCGACCACCAAAGGCGATGGTGCGGCCTTTCCAGTCCCGGATCGGGAATATCACGCGATCACGGAAGCGATCGTAGCGCCGGCCGCTTTCCTCATGATGGATAAGCAGACCATATTCGATCTGCACATCCTCACTGACTCCCAGCTTGGTCAGATGATGCTTGAGATGCTCCCATCCTTCCGGGGCGAAGCCGATACCGAAATCACGCATGACCTCACGGGACAGACCACGTCCCTCAAGGTAATCACGAGCAGGCTGCGCCAGCGGCTCGGTAAGGCGTTGGCGGAAGAAATCAGCAGCTGATTCGAGCAGATTGACGCCTTCTTCACGGGCTTGCTCTCGACGTTGACGCTCGCGGCGCTCATGAGGACTTTGACTGCCTCCTTCGCGCGGCACTTCAAGCGCCAGCCGTGAGGCCAGTTGCTCGACCGCATCGGGAAAGGGCAGGCGATCAAACTCCATCAGAAACTTGAGTGCACTACCGCTCGCCCCGCATCCAAAGCAATGATAGAACTGCTTATCGGGGATAACATTGAACGACGGTGAGTTTTCCTGATGGAAGGGACACAGCCCAACATAGCTCTTGCCAGCCTTTTTCAGCTGAACGCGCTCGCCCACCACCTCGACCACATCGGTACGGGCTAGCAGATCGTCGATGAAGCCTTGCGGGATAAGACCAGCCATGATTCGCCAGGAGTCGTGGAAAAACGGACTGACCGCAAGATAGCACCTGGTCGATATAAGGCAATCGACGCTACCTTCGGGTCAGGCCATTCCTCGAGAAAACGACGTGTGCAGAAGCGTAAGCACACGGCTCGAGAAGAAACGGACCACCAGAGACAAAAACAAGCGGCCACCGTAAGGCAGCCGCTTGGTGTCCTTCCAGAGAGCAACTATCACTCCCCAAAAGTACGGATCAGTAGAGACGCTCGAAACGCTTGCGCTCACGCTGAACCTTCTTGGCGTGGCGCTTTACAGCGGCCGCCTGCTGACGCTTGCGAACAGCTGTCGGCTTCTCGTAGTGCTCACGACGACGCACTTCGGATAGAACACCGGCTTTTTCGCAGGAGCGCTTGAAACGGCGCAGGGCGACGTCGAACGGCTCGTTGTCACGTACTTTAACTGAAGGCATTAAACACTCACCTACCTTGAGATCATGAGTTCGGTTTGAACGCACATCCGCTGCAGCCACTCCTCAGGAGCTACCTCCAAGCAACGGTAAACCGCCACCTGTCGGCTAATCCGGCATCAATCTTTCACCTGCAACACCACCGGTGAGGGTAGCCGTCACATGTAGATTTCATGAATTGGGGAGCTTTTGCGGGATGGTCGGATGTACGACCCAGTCTTGCAGAGTGCCATATTCTAGACATCCGGCACTGTCTTTGCAAACTCAGCCTGAGCAATCCTGTTTGCGCAGACCGTGCATGGCCATTTATAGAGACACTCTTCACTGCTGCAGAAAGCCCTGGAACACGACCGCCTCGCGCGACACTCGGCCCTTCAGTCAGTAGAATGACGGTCATCCACGACGCAGCTGATATGCAGGCACTTTCATTGCTGCACTCCTCAGTATGCGCCACCCTCTTATTCTGATACTTCCTGAGAGTCAGCCATGCGCGTGCTCGGTATCGAGACCTCCTGCGACGAGACCGGCGTCGCTCTTTATGACACCGATGATGGCCTGCTTGCAGATGCCCTCTACAGCCAGATTGCCATGCATGCCGAATTCGGCGGCGTGGTGCCGGAACTGGCCTCCCGCGACCATACTCGCAAGCTGTTGCCCTTGATCCAGCAAGTCATGGATGAGGCTAACGTCACTGCCAGCGACATCGATGCCATCACCTATACGGCAGGCCCGGGGCTGGTCGGTGCACTGATGGTCGGTGCATCTACCGCGCACGGCCTTGCACGCGCCTGGCAGGTGCCTGTGCTCGGCGTGCACCATATGGAAGGCCACTTGCTGGCCCCCATGCTTGAAGACGATGCACCAGAGTTCCCCTTCGTCGCGCTGCTGGTCTCTGGCGGTCACACCCAGCTAGTCGCCGTGCGTGGACTGGGTGAGTATGAACTCCTGGGCGAGTCCGTTGACGACGCTGCCGGCGAAGCCTTCGATAAAGCCGCCAAGATGCTGGAGCTGCCCTATCCCGGTGGCCCGCAGATTGCAAAGCTGGCCGAGCAAGGCGACCCGAAGCGCTATCGCTTCCCGCGTCCGATGACCGACCGACCCGGTCTCAACTTCAGCTTCTCCGGCCTCAAGACGCACACGATGGTCACGCTCAAAAAGGCCAAAGCCAGCGGTAAGGTAGATGAGCAGCACCGCGCCGATATTGCACGCGCCTTCGAAGAGGCCGTAGTTGATACGCTGGTGATCAAATGCCGCCGTGCGCTGGATCAAACCGGCCTCAAGCGCCTGGTCGTGGCAGGTGGCGTCAGCGCCAACACTCGCCTGCGTGAGCGCCTTAGCCACGAACTGACCAAACGCAATGCACGTGCCTATTATCCGCGTGGCTGCTTCTGTACCGACAACGGTGCAATGATTGCCTATGTCGGTGCTCAGCGTCTAAATGCCGGCGAACAGGACACGGGCCCGATGCGTGCAGTACCGCGCTGGCCACTCGACAGCCTAATTCCCCCGAAGGCGTCAGGCCTTTGATCTCGCGCTAGCGACCATCAAACACACAGAAAAAAGCCCTACCGGTATCCGGCAGGGCTTTTTTTCGCTGAGCAGTATCACTGCATGACCTATATCGCCCTTCAGGCGATAACGCTGGCTTGAGAGATTCTGCGACAGCGCCAACTGAAATCAACAGCCCAGAGACGCTGCTGCTCTGCACGCCCTTCTGCCACGAATTCACGCCACAGGCTAGCGTAATCACGACCACTGACCGGATGCTGCTCGTCACCAAACACCTCGGCCAACGGCAACAGCACAAACGCATTACGGTCCACTTCATCACGCGGCAGTATCACGCCATCCACCTCACCCGTGAGCGAGCCGACGGTGAGCAAATCAATATCCAGCGTACGTGGGCTGAACTTGAGGCTGTCCTTGAGACGGCCGTTGGCAAACTCCACCCGTTTGCACCACGCCTGCAACTCGCCGACATCCCAATCACTGTCAAAACCAGCAACCAGATTATAGAAGTTACGCCCATCGATGAAGCCAACCGGCTCACTCTCGTAAACCGATGACAACGTCAGTGCACCAAAGGTCTCCTCGAGCGCATCCAGACACACGCTGACATGGTGATCACGCTCGATATTACTGCCGATAGACATCAGCACCAGACTCATGCGATCTGGTCCGTAGCTGGCGTCAACGTACCGCGCTCGATACGCACGCCAACAGCTACTGCCTCAGGCACCGCACCCGGCTTGCGCAGTGTCATGCGCAGCCAGGGAATGCTGAACTCTTCACGCAGCAGGGCCGCCAGCCGCTCAGCGAAGGTTTCCACCAGCTCAAAGCTGCTCTCGGCGGCGTAAGACTGAATGCGCGCACTGATGGCGGCATAATCCAGCGTATACGTCAGATCATCGCCCGCGGCGGCCGCACGAATATCAGTCGCCATTTCCAGATCAATCACCAGACGCTGGCGGATGGTACGCTCCCAGTCATAGACTCCAATGACGGTCTCTACTGCCAGAGCCTCGATCAGCACACGATCCACGGCGTTACCTCTATGCTTGTCGGATATACGAATAAAAACGACGCCCAGGGCCCCGCCATCATGCGAGAGATTCTACTGCACCCGGCCCCCGCTTGGCCAAGCTGCACCCGACCTTCCGCATGCCCTCAAAAGCCATGCCGAGCATTACGGAGGGAGTAGCATGCTGAATGCATTGATCAACTGGGGAGCAGAACTGGCGAACTGGCAGCAGCTGAGCCTGTTGCTGGCCACTGCCTATGTCTGCGGGTCAGTTCTCGGGGCCGTGTGGTTATGCCGGATATTGCACCTGTCAGACCCACGCCTGGCGGGGTCGTTCAACCCGGGGTTCTCCAACGTGCTAAGGCTGCACGGCAGCCTTCCTGCCTTGTTGGTGCTGGCCTTCGATGCCGCCAAGGGCATGCCAGCACTATGGCTGGCGATCCACCTTGGGTTGGCACAATGGGCATTGGGATTGGTCGGGTTGGCCGTACTGATTGGGCATAGTCTGCCACTGTGGCATCGCGGTCATCGCGGCGGCAAGGCCGTCGCCGCCGCCTTTGGCGTGCTACTGATGCTGGCACCCGGTGTTGCACTGAGCTGCGCGACACTGTGGATAGGGCTGGCATGGCGGCTGCGCACGGCTGCCATCGCCTCGCTGGTAGCGGGCCTGGCGGCGCCGCTTTTCAGCTTGTGGCTAGCACCCCAGATGAGCGGGGTGGTGATGGTGTTCGCCAGCCTGATCGTGGTGCGTCACGCCTTGAACCTGCGTCGCCTGAGCGATGGCAGTGAGCCAAGGCTTTGAACCCTGATCCACTCACTTCTGAAAGCGACAGACTGAGCGTCAGTGGCCGTGCCCACAACCACAGTGCGGTGCATGCACTTCTGGCATCGCCTGCCATTCACTCAACGCCGTCTCAATCGCTTCCTGACGCTGCTGAGACAGGGCCCGACCTATCTCCGCTCCCTTGAGGCCTTGCGCCACCAGCGACTGCGGTGACACCGCGGTTGCCGCCTGCCATACCATGTTGCCGAGGCGCGCCAACCCCGCGTCATCGACCGCCAGAAGCCCGATCAGCACCTGCTGACGCTCGCCACGCCGCCAAGCATCCACACCATCCAGCCAGGCTTTGAGATCCGGTGCTGTCACTCCCCCTTCACGCTGCGCTGTCTCGCGCAACTCGCGACACAGACGTGCCTGCTGCGCAGCATCTCGTACGGCACTTGGTAAACGCAGATCCTGCGCAAGTACATCAATCGCATCGCGATCCAGATGCTCCACCAGCCGCGCCATGCGCCAGCAGACCATGTCGGACTCATCTGCCAAATGACGCGGCAAACGGTCCAGCCTGAGCAACGCCTGAGGTAACACAGCTGCATCAAGCACCAACGCTGGCATCAGTACCGCCAAGGCCCCCAGCTCATCGAGCAGCTGAAAATAAGCTTCTGGATTTGCCTCGCCAAGCGCCTTCTCGGTTTCCTTCCAGACCCGTTCAGCCACCAGGTGTGAGACCTCACCACTCTCGACCATGCTCGTCATCAGCTGACGGGTTTCGTCTGCAACGGTAAAGCCGAGCCCCTGATAGCGCGCCAGAAAACGTGCCACACGCAATACACGCAACGGATCTTCGCTGAAGGCAGCAGAAACATGACGCAAGAGACGCGCCTCAAGATCCGCAAGTCCCCCATGTGGATCGATCAGCTCTCCCTGTCCCGGCTGGCTGTCCAGAGGCTCCGCCATCGCGTTTATGGTCAGATCACGACGCACCAGATCCTCTTCCAGCGTCACATCAGGGCTGGCATGCACGGTAAAACCGACATAACCATGCCCTGATTTACGCTCGGTGCGCGCCAACGCATACTCCTCTTGCGTCTGCGGATGCAGGAAGACAGGAAAGTCACGCCCGACCGGGCGAAAACCGCGCGCCTGCATGTCTTCAACCGACGCGCCTACCACTACGAAATCGCATTCATGCCAAGGCCAACCAAGACGAGCGTCGCGTACCGCACCGCCGACCCGATAGACCTCAAGGCCAGCCAACAGACGGTCGGAGGATGTGGTAAGTCGATGAGTGGCGATACGGGTCATGCTGCCCTCCTTTTCGCGTGACGAGTGATGGATGAACAGGGTGAAGAAACGTCTAGCTACCACTCTCGACATCGTCGCCATGCGTGAGCTGATACTGGGTAAAACCACCATCGAGGGAATAGACGTTCTCGAAGCCCTGGCCTACCAGCCAGGCTGCAGCCTGCTGACTGGAGTGACCGTGATAGCAAACGACGACCAGCGGCCGGTCACGCGGCGTGTCTTCGAATATCGCACCCGCACTTGCATTGTCGAGATGGCGACTGCCGGGAATACGCCCTTGCGTGAAACTCAGCGGATCACGGATATCCAGCAAGGCGAGCGGCTGATCGCGTTCACGCCAGTCGCGGAGGGTAGCAAGATCAAGATGTTCGAAACTCATGCGAACTCCAATAACAAGGAAGGGGATAAGAGAGGTGTGAAGAGAATCTCGGGCCGCACCAGTCACTCAGCCGAGACCAAGACAGGATGGTGAGCGCATCAGGCGTTAACGGCAGGCTCGAAGACACGCTCATCCGTCTCAAGATTCAAGGCCGTCAGCCCTCCCCCCCACACACAGCCGGTATCGAGTGCTTCAACATCCTGCCGCGCAGCCGGTGCTTTACCCTCCAGCGCCGCCCAATGCCCAAACAGCAGCCGCGGAGAATCGTCTCGGCCACCTTCCGGACGCGGATACTGGAACCAGGGACGATAACCTTCAGGAGCCGAGTCGAGTCCTTCCTTGGCGGCAAAATCCATTCGGCCATTACGATCAATGAAGCGCATTCGCGTGAAGACGTTGACGATGCAACGTAGACGCGCAACCCCTTCGAGCTCCTCCTGCCAAAGGTCTGGCGTATTGCCGTACATCTCACCCAGGAAGTCACGGTACTGGTCACCACTCAGTACGGCTTCTGCCTCACAAGCAAAACCGGCGGCCTGCTCCAGCGTCCAGTTTGGCAACACGCCTGCATGACTCATTACCGTGTAACGAGCCCCGATCGTGGCCGTCACCATCAATGGCTGACGGCGCAGCCAGTCAAGCAACTCATCGCGGTCTGGCGCGTCAAGAATCGGCGTGAGCGTATCGGAGCGTTTGAGGCGACCATAGCCTTCCGCCACGGCGAGCAGATGCAGGTCATGATTACCCAGCACGACTCGCGCGCTGTCGCCGAGCGCTTTCACATGGCGCAAGCACTCGAGTGAACCCGGCCCACGATTGACCAGGTCACCCGCCAGCCATAGCTCATCGCATTCCGGCGTGAAATCAAGCCGCTCCAGAAGCCGCACAAATTCTTCGTGACAGCCCTGTAAATCGCCAATGGCCCACTGCGTCATGCCTGCTCCCTGACCGCCACCGCGGCCTGACTCTTGATGAATGCTTGCGCAAAGGCTCGTGATGAAGACTCGTGGCAAAGACGTGTAATGACGACTTAGTGGACCTGGTGCGGTCCAGCAAGACGAAATGGCGCAATGGCAATGTCAAAGGTACGCGTATGAGTCGCGTCACAGAAAGTATAAGCGCCTTGCATCACCCCCACTGGCATATCGAGTACTGCGTGTGAGGTATAGCTAAAACTCTCACCGGGCGCGATCAGCGGCTGCTTGCCAACAACGCCTTTGCCGCGCACTTCCTGCTCATTGCCACTGCCCTGGGTAATTTTCCAGTAGCGGGCCAGCAACTGCACTGTCTCATCTGTCCCGTTATGCACGGTGATGGTGTAGCGGAACACGAAGCGATTCTCTTCGGGGCGGCTATCGTCGGCACAGTACTCTGGCACGGTATCCACACGAATGGCCGTCACGTCATTCATGCGTCACTGCCGTCGTCATCGGCGCCTGGCTCGCCGTGATCGACACTGTTCTGTTCAGCGCCAACGGTCTCAGCATTGCCATGCCCAACATTGCTGCGCGGACGCTTCTTCGGCGCAGTATCGGTCTTCCCGACGGTCATTCCCTGCGCGCTCAGATGATCACTGATCATGACAAGCTCCGCGACAGACAAGGTTTGCGGACGACGCGTAGGATCAATACCCAATGCCGTCAGCTGGTCTGCATCAATACGCCCCTTGAAGTTGTTACGCAGGGTCTTGCGACGCTGAGAGAACGCCTCACGCACGATAACGGCCAGCAGTTTCTCGTCAGCCGCAGGATGCGGCAAGGTCAGATGCGGCACCAGGCGCACGATGGCAGACTCGACCTTGGGCGCCGGGAAAAAGGCCGTCGGCGGTACAAGGAAGAGGTTCTCTACCGTGCAGTAGTACTGGGTCATGACGGACAGACGACCCCAATCCGTACCACCCGGCTCGGCAGCCAGACGCTCGACCACTTCTTTTTGCAGCATGAAGTGCATGTCGGCAATGGCACCACGCGCTTCCAACAGGTGGAATATCAGCGGCGTAGAGATGTTATACGGCAGGTTGCCGACGACACGCAGCGCGGGGCCGTCGCCCACTAGCGCCGGAAAGTCGAAGCGTAGGGCATCGCCTTCGTGAATCACGAAATCAGGGTAATTGAAGAACTGCACGCGCAGCCCGGGGATGAGATCGCGATCCAGCTCGATGACCTCAAGCTTACCGGCAGCTTCCAGCAACGGGCCTGTCAGTGCCCCCTGACCCGGGCCGATCTCTACCAGTCGTTCACCCTCATCCGGGCGAATGGCATTCACGATGCGAGAGATGATGCCGAGGTCTTGCAGGAAGTTCTGACCGAAGCGCTTGCGTGCGCGATGCGCCGGGAAATGTTGGGACATGAGACTGACTTTCCTCCGGGGAATCCTTGAAGATTCCCGACAACAAGACGCCGCCCATGACCTATCGATAGACAGACAAGGGCGACGAGACCATCAGTGATGGTCGAATGACTGGGGTGGCATCAGCGCCACGAATGGGCGCACGCCTGACGGACCGTTAAACGGTCACGCCCGAATGGGGGGGATTATCTCAGGCTCGCGCGGCGGCTGCCATCTCGATGGCCACATGCACGGCTTGTACAAGACTACCGACATCGGCACGACCGGTGCCCGCGAGGTCCAATGCAGTACCGTGGTCGACCGAAGTACGCACGATGGGCAGGCCCAACGTAATATTGGCCGCCTGGCCGAAGCCTGCATACTTGAGCACCGGTAGTCCCTGATCATGATACATCGCCAGTACCGCATCGACGCCCGTGAGGTGACGCGGCGTAAATAGCGTATCCGCGGGAAGAGGGCCTTCAAGCTGCATGCCTGTCGCACGCAACATGTCTAGCGTCGGTATGATCACCTCGATCTCTTCATGCCCGAGATGCCCGCCCTCGCCCGCATGAGGATTCAGTCCACATACCGCGATTCGTGGCGCCTCACACCCGAAGTAGCGCGTGAGATCATGAGCAAGAATAGCCAGCACTCGCGCAAGTCCCTCCTGCGTGATCGCATCGGCAACGTCGCGCAATGGCAGATGCGTTGTCGCCAGCGCCACACGCAGCCCCGGACAGGCCAGCATCATGACCACTTCCTCGACGCCACAGACATCACGTAGATATTCGGTGTGCCCCGTGAAACCGGCATGCCCAGCCTCAATCACCGCCGCCTTGGACAGCGGTGCTGTAACCATGGCACTGGCATGCCCTGCCTGACAGGCAGCAATGGCCACATCAAGCATGGCCAACACATGATCACCATTGCGCGCATCAATCACGCCTGCCTCACTCGGCACAGCAAGAGACACCGGCCAAACGGCCAGATGCCCATTGCATGCGGGTGGCAGCGGATCACCCGGCGCCACCTCGTGAAGCGTCAGCGGCAGGCCGAGCAGCTGCGCGCGACTCGCCAGCAGTGCGGGGTCTGCCACCGCCACCAGCTGCGCCGGGAAGGTTTCTGCCTGACCCGCCAGCATCACTAACAGCTCGGGCCCGATGCCCGCGGGCTCCCCCGCGGTCAACGCAATCACCTGACTATTCATGCCTGCGTCCTGATGAGTTAGCTTTTCTCGTCGAGACGATTGTCGACGTACGCCTCAGCGCGAATCTGCTGCTGCCAGGCTTCCAGCTCATCATTCAGCTTGCGCTGGAACAACGTCTTTCTGACCTTGTCGCGCTGACTTGAGTTGGTCACGTCTTGCTGGCGACGCTCTTCCACTTCGATGATGTGATAGCCGAAACGAGTCTTGATCGGCTGGCTGATCTCACCCACTTTCTGGGAGTTCATGGCCGTCTCGAACGAGGATACGGTCTGGCCAGGGCTGACCCAACCCAGCTCGCCACCTTTCAGTGAGCTTCCCTTGTCGTCGCTGAATTCCTGCGCGAGAGAGGCAAAGTCTTCCCCTCCCAACAGGCGGCGACGAATGGACTCGGCACGCGCTCGCGCCTGGTCATCGCTCATGTTCGGGTTAGGCTGAATCAGGATGTGGCGTGCACGCGTCTGAGCGATCAGCGCCTTGCCAGCACCGCGCTTCTCGATCAACTTGACCAAGTGATAACCACTGGCACTACGCAACGGCTCAGAGACCTGGCCGACTTGCATGTCCGGCACCACATCTGCAAACACGCTCGGCAACTCACCGCCAGCACGCCAGCCAAGATCACCACCGCTCAGTGCCTGACTACCCGCAGATTCAGCAGCCGCCATCTGGGCAAAATCAGTGCCCTGTTCGATCTGCTGACGCAGCGCTTCAGCCTTGGCACGTGCTTTCTTGACCTGATCCGGCGTCGGCTCCTGCGGCAGTGCAATCAGCAGATGCGCCAGATGGTATTGCACATCGCTGGCAACATTCTGTTGGCTGAGATAACGGTCTATCTCGCGATCAGAGATACGTACCTTGCTGGCGATACTGCGCTGCTGAACCTGCTGAACCAGTAGCTCGCGCCGAACTTGCTGACGCACTTCGGCCAATGACATGCCGTCTTTTTCCAGCTTGTCAGCAAAGGCTTCCAGGCTCATACCATTATCCTTGGCAATACCGCGCAAGGTGGCATTGAGCTGAGTGTCATCAATGTTCAGATTGGCCTGTTCCGCCATCTGTAATTGAATCTGCTCATTGACCATACGATCGAGCACCTGGCGTTCCAGCACATTACGCGGCGGCAGATTGATGCCACGATCTTTCAACTGCTGGCTAGCCTGTGTGACGCGCTCCTCCATGTCGCTTTGCATGATGGCGTCCTTGTTGACCACAGCAACTACACGGTCAAGCAACTCAGCGGCGCTGGCTGGCAGACTTGCCAGCACAAATGCCAGCCCCAGCGGGGCAATCAGGGTCTTGCGCATCACTTGATCTCTCGGCGTAAAAGCGTGTTGATGGCGCTGCCTGTCAGCAGCGCCTTGACATAGTCATTCACGAACCGTCGCAGCGAATTAGAAACCAGCGTTACGGTAGCCCGGTACCGCCTGTTCCAGATAGCTGTCAGCTCCGCGGCCAACGCCTCCTAACCCCTTGAACTCGAAGGTCAGGAAGATACCGTTCTTTTCTTCATCATCAGAGACGGTACTGGCGGTGTCGTTATCATCCTGCCATTCGCGCCAGGTCACCTGCACACCGTAACAGCAGTCGTTGTACTGGACACCCAACACCTTCTCCAGCGAACGGGAATTGGTGCTGTCGTACTGATAACGCCCCAGCAACGACCAGCTCTCGGTCACCGGCGTCGCGAATGAAAGATTCCACTCGTTACGGGTGTATCCGATCACGTCATCTTCATCGTCGTCATCGTAGGGGACAAAGCCTTCGATCTCGCGATTGTAGCCAAAGTTCATTACCAGCCCATCATCGCCACGGAAACTCAATGAGGTCTGGGCACTTTCAGTCACACCGCGATCGAAGTCCTGGAACACTGCCTGGCTGGCAGTCCACTGATCATTGAGCGTCAGATCAGCCTGGAAGACGACCGGCGAACGATCACGCGTCGCACGGTAGTAATCGGCATAGCTGTCATAATCCGAGCGCGAGCTCTTGTCGGGATCGCCATCCATGTCGATGTTACGATCTTCCAGATAACTGGATTGCCCCACACCCAACTTGAGGCGCTCACGGCCGCTCTCGTCGCTGATGAAGCGAGAAGAGACGCCATACGAAACCTTGTTGGTATCCCCGACGCGATCACCACCGCTGAAACGATACGGAGACCACAGCTGATTCCAGCTGAAGGCATCTTCGGTGGTATCGAAATCAGGAAAATCCGACTGATCGACTTCCGGCACGTAGGCGTAGTAAAGACGCGGTTCAAGCGTCTGCTTGTAGCCTTGACCGAACCACTCGGTCTCACGGTCAAAGATCAGGCCGCTATCCAGTGATATCACCGGAATGGTCGCCGAGGTACTGGTATCGCGATCCGTATCGCGATCACCGTAGTCGAGGTCGTAGTTGAGACTCACCAGTTGAGCGCGTGGCTCGATGAAGCTCCAGCTCTGATCACTGCGCCAACCTGCAGCCGGCGCCAGGCGCAGACGCGTGCCATTGGCGGCCTCATCGACGGGGATGTCGGTATCTGTCTCATCCACATCGCGCCAGAAGTAGGTCGCGTTGGAATTCCACTCCTGGTAGAAGCCGTTGGACTGACTCCAGTGTCCATTGGCCGTCAGGCTCGGCAAGCGATAGAACGGCTTGTCGTCGTCATCCAACGGATAGTCCATGCGCTGATAACCCTGGGACTTGAACTCAAGTTCCCAGGTGTCGTCGCGGTAGTTGAGCTCTGCCAGACGCTCCAGGCTATCCGTTTCGGTCTCGCCGAAATTACGCCCGAAGTCATCGAAGTAATTACCGTCAGACGCGGCACCATACTTGAGCCGATAGTCGGTATTCGCATTGAAGCGACCGCTTTGCTGATAGTTGATATACCAGCGATTTTCTCCGATGAGATCTTCTTCATCATCATCAGGGTCACTGCCGCCATCATCATCGGCAAGCCAGGCTCCCTCAAGGGAACCTTCGTCGCCATTCGGCAGCAGGTAACGGAATTCGCCTTCCAGCATCTCTCCACGCTCGGAAATGTAGCGAGGCGTGATGGTGGCATCGTAATTGGGCGCCAGATTCAGATAGATCGGCTGCGCATAATCGAAGCCACTGGAACTGGTGTAGCTGATCTGCGGCCACAGCAGGCCCGTATGGCGGCGGTCATCAACCGGGAAGCGTATATAGGGCCAATAGAAGACCGGCACGCCGCCCATTTCCATCCGTGCATTCTCTGCCGTACCCCAACCAGATTCACGATTGATGGTGATGTCGCTACCGACCAGACGCCACAGGCTATTGCCCGGCTCACAGGACGTGAAGCTGGCATCTTTCAAACGGTAACGCCCATCTTCCAAGCGTGCCAATTGCACTGCATCGCCACGGATACGCTGCTTGTGGAAGACATAGTGGCCGTTATCAACACTAGCCGCATCGCTGTTGAGCGATACACGAGCATCATCACCGCGTAGCAGCACACCCGGCTGACGGTAGGTGGTAGGCCCTTTGGCCGTTGCCGTGTCACGCGCCTCGTTGACGCTGACCTCCGGCGACTCCAGCTGAGAATCACCACGACGCAACACGACCTCACCCATGAGGGTGGCCGCACCATCGTTACCATAATTGGCTTTGTCGGCAGACGTCGTGACCTGCTCCGGCGTGTCACCGGCATCAATCCGATAGGCCGGCGTCACATAGCGTCCGCTACATAGCTGCCCGCGAGGCACGTCGTCGTATTCCTGCCAGTCAAGCTGGCTTGCTGACAGTGGCTCCGGCGGTGCGGCCTGCGCCAACAACGGCGCACCAGCGGCCAGCGGGGCCAACGTCCATAACAGACGAAACACCAACGGTTTGAGCCGCCATGTCGGCCGCTCACCGTTCAGCAAGGCTGTCGATGTCGACATCAGGGGGCTCTCGAGACGACGATTTCGTCGCCCGAGGGCAGACACCGGCTTGCCCGGGTGTGTTGAATGGCTGCGCTGGGCCATGGCTGCTCTGTGTCCTTGGCTGGGGGAATCGGTATCATACAGGCCCAGCAACCGGCCTTCCTGCTTGCCGGTCCCGCCTGCTTCATGGGTCACCACCCGATAGCATGCGGGGCCGCGGCACAGGCGTCAACTGACAGCCGGCCCTCGTATACGCCAACAGGAGCCCCGCCCCATGACATCCGACGCCCGACGCCAGGCCCTGCACACCTGGGCCGCCGCTCGACACAACCTCACTCCCGATGCGGTGCGCATGAGCGCTGTGGCCGACGACGCCAGCTTCCGACGCTATTTTCGCCTGCATCTTGAGGAAGTCACCCCGTCGAAACCGGCGCGTATCTTGATGGACGCTCCGCCCGAAAAAGAAGATAGCCACGGTTTCGTCACCATCGCTCGGCAATGGCGCGACGCTGGCCTTCCTCTGCCTACCGTGCATGCTTTTGATGAAAGGCAGGGCTTTTTGGAGCTCGAAGATCTCGGCGATACGCCGCTGATGACTGCGCTGACCAGTGTCGACACTGCTGATCACTATTACGGGGAAGCCATCGGACTGCTGGAACGTCTACATGAATTGCCGTTAGCAGAGCTACCGGCCTATGACGACGCTAGACTCAAGGCTGAACTGGATCTATTCCCGGAGTGGTGTCTCGGTCAGTTGCTCGAGATGCCACACGATCGCCGCTACGCCGCATGGGAGAAGCTCTCCCGCCAATTACTCGAGGCAGCGCGTCTTCAACCAATCGTGACGGTGCATCGCGATTTCCATGCTCAGAACCTATTCCTGCATGCCGATGCCAACCAGTCTCAAGACCATCTGTGGATAATTGATTTTCAGGACGCCGTGACCGGTCCCGAAAACTACGACCTCATCTCGCTGCTGCGTGACCGTCACTGGCGCTGGCCGGAGTCCGCCATGGCGCGCTGGATTGAACAATCACGCCTCGCCGCCCTGCCACGCTATGCCGCTGCTGGCTTGCCCATGCCGTCGCCGCTCGAATATCGCCAGAGCGTCGAGCGCATGGGCGTACAGCGTAATCTCAAGATTCTCGGCATCTTTGCGCGCCTGACCCTGCGCGATGCCAAACCGCGCTATCTGACGCTGATGCCACGTTTTCTTGGTCATCTGCGTGAAGGACTGGCCTTCTGCCCGGAACTGACTCCCTTCACGCATTGGCTGGATGAAGTGCTGACACCGGCATTATCGCTACATATCGCGCATGAAAGCGAGGTTCGTGATCTGCGACTGGCCAATGGCGAGTACCCCGAGATCAACCTTGATGACTACGATGAGCTGGCAGCACTGGCAGACCGCGCCGCACGCCTGATGCGTGACGCTGCCCCGCAGATATCAAACTCAGCGCAGGGACTTGCCTGATGCGCGCGATGATTCTGGCCGCCGGTTTCGGTACCCGCATGCGTCCGCTGACCGACCACACACCCAAGCCACTGCTTGAGGTCGCCGGGCTGCCATTGCTGGAGCATCACCTGCTGCGGCTAGAGGCTGCCGGCGTGGAGACGGTAATCATCAACGTCGGCCATCTCGCTGAACGAATTCTCGATCACTTTGGTGCAGCGCCCACGCCAGAGGGCTTGCTACGCGCCTTCTGGCAGGGCCAGACGCGAGCACTGACGCTGACGTTCTCGCACGAGGAGATTCCACTGGAAACCGGTGGTGGCATTGCACGCGCCCTGTCACTGCCTGGAGCATTGGTTGCCGATGATGCGGACGACACACCTTTCCTGCTCATCAATGGTGATGTGTGGTGTGATGCAGATCTCACTCTGCTGATGCGCGAGGCCATGACACGCCAACAACACAGCCCACTTCCGCTTGCCGGCCTGGCGCTGGTCGATAACCCACCACATCACCCCGAGGGCGACTTCCTGCTCACGCCCGCAGGCGAGGTATGCGATGAGACAGATACCACGGGAAATGATGAAGCCAGTGACGGCACCCGCCTGACCTTTTCCGGTGTCTCCTGGTTATCACCGATATTGATCCGGCGGGCTATCGCCGAATGCGCAGCGTTACGGGATACGAATAGCGTTTTCAAGCTGGCACCCTTGCTGCGTGATGCCATGCACCGCGGTGAGGTGAGAGGCTTCCATCATCGCGGTGCATGGATTGACGTAGGGACGCCTGAGCGACTGGCCGAACTGGATGAACTGCTCCGCCGCCGCAAGACATGATTGCGGGCATAAGCTCATCACCGGACATTCCTCCAGAGATGCAGCGAGAATGCTATTCTGTCGGCCTTCGTGCCACCCCGAGCCCCTGAATCGGACGCACATCATTGAGTCATTGAATCACCGAATGGAGAGATTTCGACATGGCAATGAACGCCAGCATCAAGTGGACCGATGGTCGCCAGTTCCTCGCTGAATCCGGCAGTGGCCATAGTGTCGTGATGGACGGTAATCCGGAAAATGGTGGCCGCAATACAGGCCCCCGCCCGATGGAGATGATGCTGATGGGGCTCGGCGGCTGCACCAGTTTTGACGTCATCCAGATTCTTGAGAAGGCACGTCAGCAGGTCACCGATTGCCATGCACAACTGACCGCAGAGCGCGCCGATACCGTGCCTAGCGTATTTACCAGGATTCACGTCAACTTCGTGGTCAGCGGTCGCAATCTGAAGGAAGCTCAGGTCAAGCGTGCCGTTGAGCTATCTGCCGAGAAGTACTGCAGCGCCTCACTGATGCTGACAGCGGGCGGCGTCGAAATCACCCACTCCTACGAAGTCGTGGACGTCGCACCCTGATCAAGTGAATGCACTCCCGTCACGACATGGCAGCATCGGGGGCGGGTTGTTGTCATCCAACGCAAGGCAGTGGACAGGCGGCAGCGGGAATTGTCACTGGCATGCCAGCCCTGCCTGTGCATAATACCCCCCTCAAACCGGTAGTCTTCTCGGTAGCTCACAGGCCATTGGCTGTGTTGTGAGCGCGACGAGACCACCTCTTCGGCCCGATGTTCATCACTCATTTTCAGACCTTGAGAGACGCATCGGATGTCATACCACCCTCCCATCTCAAGGAGGCCTGGACGTGAGCGATCAACTCCGCCTTCACGGGTTCAACAACCTCACCAGTTCGTTGAGCTTCAATATTTACGACATCTGCTATGCGCAGACCGAAGAGCAGCGTGAGGCATACATCGATTATATCGATGAGCTTTACAACGCCGAACGCCTGACCCAGATACTCAAGGATGTGACCAACATCATTGGCGCACACGTGCTGAATATCGCACGTCAGGACTATGAGCCGCACGGCGCCAGTGTGACCATCCTGATCGCCGAGCATGAGCTGGAAGAGCAGGACGCCAACCAGACTGAACCTGGCCCGGGCCCGCTGCCGGAAACGGTTGTTGGCCACCTGGACAAGTCTCACGTCACGGTGCACACCTATCCGGAGTCTCACCCGGATAACGGCATCAGCACCTTCCGTCTCGATATCGACGTATCAACCTGTGGCATGATCAGCCCGCTCAAGGCGCTGAACTATCTTATCCACAGCTTCGATTCCGACATCGTGACCATGGACTACCGTGTGCGTGGCTTCACGCGGGACGTGGATGGCAAGAAACTGTTCATCGATCACGACATCACCTCCATCCAGGATTACCTGGCGGAAGACACCAAGCGTGCCTATCAGATGGTCGATGTGAACGTGTATCAGGAAAACATGTTCCACACCAAGATGCTGCTCAAGGACTTCGAGCTGGACAACTACCTCTTCGGCACCTCGCGTCGCGAGCTGACCTTTGAGGAAGCCACCAATATCGAAGGCCGTCTGCGTCGCGAAATGCTCGAGATCTTCTACTCGCGCAACTTCGACTGATTCGCAGCGTCGATGACTGATCTACAGCATCCATTCGTCGTCAGCTGACGTGTCAAAAAAAGCCCTCGACACCATTACGGTGTCGAGGGCTTTTTCATGTCGGCTATCGACAGGAGAGGCATCCTGCCTATCGCTGCCCAACTATCACTGCCCCCATCTCCGTCTGATCCATCACTTGTCGACATCAGGCGTGTCTTTCCCCGGAGAATGCGCCTCTTGATAGCGTTGCTCCATTTCATGATGCGCTTCACGACGGAGCGCCTCACGGCGCAACTCACGCTCAGCAAGAGGCTCCCTCTGTGTTTCGGCCACTTCATCAAGGCGTACCCGCAACTCACGCACCTCGGTGGTCAGCTCGCTGATCTGATGGTAGAGCGCACGCGTCATGTCACGCTGGGCACGCGCGGCACGTGCATCTTGCTCACTACCATCCGCGATGAATATCGAACTGATATAGGCCGCGAAGCTACCGAACAGCCCTACGCCACCGACCATCAACAATACCGCGACGACTCGCCCCAGCGTGGTAATCGGATAGAAATCACCATAGCCCACGGTGGTGACAGTCACGATCGCCCACCACAGCGCCTCATCCGCCGTATTGATGGGACTATCCGGATTGGGGCTTTCCACCATCAGCATGGTGATCGCACCAAAGGCGACCAATAGCACCGTGGCAGTCGCTGCTGATGCAAAGACACCTTCGGCACGGTTGCGAAACAGCAGTCGCCAGATCATCTCCATCGACTTGATGGCGCGCAGCACGCGCAGTACCTGTACCACACGAAACAGGCGTGCCCCTTGGAACCAACCCGCCGGAATACAGGCAAGCAGATCGATCCAACCCCATTTCATGTATTCAAGCTTGCTGGGAGCACTGGCGAAGCGCTTGCAGAAGTCGATGAAAAAGAACACGCAGACCACATAGTCCATATACTGCAACAATTGCTGGACCTGTGGCGTGAGCTCGAACACGAGATCGGCCGCCATCGCGCCAATGACATAAAGCGATATCACGAGTATGAATAGCTGAAAGGGCGTGACGCGTTCCTGCATCCGTGACTCTCCGAGGATGGCTGCCAATGCGTGGCCTGATGCATCGCAGTATGCCGGTGGTTCAGAGTTTATCCAAAGCCTACCCAACTCCGTCGCTGACAGCGCAGAGATTCCCCGACGACCATCGACAGATTGTCACTCCTGCATATCGTCACTGTTGCTTGTCATCACTCCTTTAGCCATCGGGATGCACAAAGGTGGAGCGTGCACTGATGTCCTCACCACTCATGCGCTGCAACAGCTTCTTGAGCTTATGACGTTGGCGACGTGATGATAGACGACGGGAGTCCCAGTGCTCCGGCAACAGATCACAGACGCCCTCACCGTTGCGAAGCTTGAAGGAACGCTCGACGCCAATCGGGTGATCTTCACTGCCATAGATACCGATAATGCGCAGTGTCAGGCGCTGAAACTCGACCTTCTCGTGACACGGCCAGTGACCATCGAGATCTACCCCATTGCTGCGCGCGAGTCGTTCCACTACTTCGGCAAAGGTGCCGATGTGCAGAAAGTCACCGGATTGCAGCGGGCCTTGGCGAGTGGTGTCGACAATACGCATGTCACTGACCTTGACCCTCCCCTGTTGCGCAGTCTGAGAACTTTCCGCCCACGTAGACGAATGTTGAGAGGTTGAGGAGGAAGCTGAGGAAGTAGCAGACGCGGATTCATTGGCGTTGCTCTTGCCAGTGTCGTACTGGCGGCCGTCCGTGTGGTCGCCATCGGTTCCTTCGATATTGTTGCCGTGCTCATCACCTTGCTGATAGTTGCGTTCAAGCTCGGTGACATCCATCAGCAGGCTGCCGCAGTTGGTATCAAGCTGGGCCACGATATGTTCGATGAAGATCGACTCGGCACTCATGTTACTGATGATGCACAGGCTATCGATGCCCTTGCTCTTGCCGCGATTGATCAGCACACGCGGACGACGCTGGCGCCGAAAGTTGTGGTACAGCAGTTGCGCATAGACCAGCCAGATGAAAAACGAGCCGATGCTGGCAACTGCCGAGATGGTCTTTGAGTGATTCGCGACCCATTCAAGCATCCTGGCCTCCCTAGTCATGTTGATTGAAGACGTATTTACTGGGGATGGACGCACAAGATTGCGAGCATTGATGTGACGTTTAATGCGTCAGATTCATTCAAGCAGCACTGGATTCACCCAGTAATGCCTGCCAGATGGCGACGACGCGCTCACGATGCATGGCCAGCAGCGGATATTGATTCAATCGCACCAGGCTGCTGCGCTTTTCCAACGCCAAACGATGACTCGCATCACGATAGGCAAGATAGGCCTCACGCAGCTCGCTGGCCTGCTCGCCAGGCAGGCGGCCACAGGCTTCCAACGTTTCCAGCAGGCGCATGTTGTCGCTCCACTCCAGCAACGCCGGTACCTGATGGCTCATTGACAGTACGCAGTACTGGGCGAGGAATTCGATATCGACGATACCGCCGGCATCCTGCTTGAGATGGAACTGGCCAGTCTCGCGGTCCTTGGCGGTACTGCCAAGGTGGTCGCGCATCTTGTGGCGCATGGCGATGACCTCCTCACGCAGACTGACGGCATCGCGCTCACGATCCAGCACCTCTCGCCGCACCTTTTCAAACGACTTCGCCAGGGCAGGATCACCGGCCACGGCACGTGCACGTACCAACGCCTGATGCTCCCAGGTCCATGCCTGGGTGAGCTGATAGTCACGAAAAGCCGTCAGACTCGACACCAAAAGCCCCGAGTTTCCTGAGGGCCGCAGGCGCATGTCGACGTCATACAGCGCACCGGCAGGTGTCACAGCAGTGAGCAGGTGAATGACGCGCTGCCCCAGACGAGTGAAAAACAAGGGATTGTCGAGGGGCCGAGGTCCGTCCGTCTGGCCCTTGCTAGCGGCGTCATGCAGGAAGACCAGATCCAGATCCGAGCCATAACCCAGCTCGATACCGCCGAGCTTGCCATAGCCGACGATCACGAAGCTGCCACTCAAGCCATCTCCCGTGATCGACTGACCATCACGCCCAACTGGAAAACCGTGCTTGCGAGACAATGTCTTCCACGCCATCGCCAGTACCTGCTCCAACACCACCTCGGCGATGTAGGTCAGGTAATCGCTGACTTTCATCAATGGCCGAGCCCCTGCGATGTCAGATGCGGCAACGTGCAACACCTGCGCATGTCGGAACACACGCAGCGCCTCAAGCAGTGCCTCCTCATCGTCTTCGGGAATTCGTGACAGCGCGGTACGCAGCTCATTGGCGAGACGCGCCTTGTCGGCGGGCGAGTAGAGATTGTGCGGATGCAGCAACTCATCCAGCAGCACCGGATAGCGCGCCAATTGTTCCGCGATCCACGGACTGGCAGCACATAGACGCATCAGCTGAGCCAGTGCATCAGGATTCTCACGCAGCAGTGCCAGATAGGCGGTACGACGCAGCACCGCCTCGATCAAGGGCAATACGCGTTCCAACACGCGACTGGCGTCATGCTCACCAGGCTTTTCAGGATCGCCAGCAGCGGCTCCCAGCGCCTGCAGCAGCGAAGGCATCAGAGCATCAAGTCGATCACAGCCAATACGCTGCATACCCTGCACCGCTCTGGAACGACGTAGCGTATCCAGCCGCCGCAAACTCTCGGTAGGCGACTCAAAGCTGCTGTCGGCCAGCAGTGTCTCGCCTTCCTCAGTGGTCAGCTCGCCACGCCACAGCGCGCGCCATTCATCCAACGCCAGCTGACCATCAGCCGGTTCGACATCTTCATCTTCCGGTGAGGCAATCACGTTATCGAAGTGATGACGAATACGGGCACGTACGGCCTCGAGCCGTTCGTACAGGGCATCCCAATCCGTTAGCGACATGGCCAACGCAAGGCGCTCTCGACCCAGTGGGTCCAGCGGCAATGTCTGGGTCTGGCGATCCGCCTGCGCCTGCAGTGCATGTTCAAGATCACGCAGGAAGACATAATCCGGCACCAGCTCATCCACCACGGATTGCGGCAGCAACCCCAGCGCCGGCAAGCGCGCAAAGGCCTGCCGTAGCGAGGTGACCTGTAACTCCGACTCACGTCCGCCACGAATCAACTGGAAAGCCTGAGCGACAAACTCAACCTCGCGAATACCGCCAGAGCCAAGTTTGATGTTGTCAGAAAGCCCGCGGCGCTTGACCTCGCGGTTGATCATCGCCTTCATCTCACGCAGTGATTCGATGGCGCCGAAATCAAGATACTTGCGATAGACGAAGGGACGCAGATGAGCGATCAAGCGCTCGCCTGCTGTCACGCTACCGGCAACAGGACGCGCCTTGAGCATCGCGTAGCGCTCCCACTCACGCCCCTGATCCTGATAGTAACTGGCCAGCATCGAGAAGCTGCCGACCAGTGGTCCGCCATCGCCCAGCGGACGCAACCGCATGTCAACGCGGAACACGAAGCCATCAGAGGTCATCGCGTCCAGTGCTGCGATCAGCTTCTGCCCAAGGCGTGTGAAATATTCCTGATGGTCCAGTGACTTGCGGCCACCTTCGGTCTCGCCTTTATCGGGGAAGGCGAAGATAAGATCGATATCGGAGGAGAGATTGAGCTCGCCGGCACCCAGCTTTCCCATGCCCAGTACGACAAGGCGTTGTGGCTCACCGAAACGGTCCGGCGAGGGGTGGCCATAACGCGGTGCCAGCGAAGTCTCCAGCCACCCAAGCGCTCCCTCGAGCGTGACCTCGGCCAGCCGTGAGACGGCGCCGGCCGTATTCCACATTTCAGCACCATTCAGATCACGCCACAC
Organism: Cobetia sp. L2A1; assembly: GCF_009796845.1. Classification (NCBI taxonomy): domain Bacteria; kingdom Pseudomonadati; phylum Pseudomonadota; class Gammaproteobacteria; order Oceanospirillales; family Halomonadaceae; genus Cobetia; species Cobetia sp. L2A1. Next base: position 3,599,263 of record NZ_CP047025.1, read on the forward strand.
GATGCCAAGCATGCGCAGCTGTCGAAAGCGGCGCAGCACACTCTGCATCATCTTTTCGTCAGTCGCTGTTGCAAGCCCTTCGGTCAATCTTGCCGTTAGCTCAACGGCCGGCAAGGCACGCTCAAGCTCGCCACTGGCGACAAGCTCCGCCAGCAATTCAGGACGACGACACAGAGTATCGAGAGCAAAATCAGACAGCGTAACAAGCCGCCCCAGCTGGTAGCGCTGCGCCTCATCGAGCGTAGTAAAGGCCGTCAGCGGCGATGTCTCATGACCTCGCATCTCGCTGAGATCACGGGCTTGCGCCAGACTGTCATTGAGACGCTCAAGTGCGCTGTGGACGGCGCTTTCAAGAATCGCGCGACTCTCTTCAGACTGCTCGGAAAGCAGTGATGACAGCGGAAAGAAATCAGCGGACAGCAATTGGCGGGACTGTGCGGGGGCGGGCTGGGGCATGGTCGTCTCCTTCGATCCAGCCCTCAGCATAACGGAGGCCGCCGGCACATGACATGTGCTGAATGTCGTGTGCCGGCGTTATCTTTGCGACGACATGAGGGCCTGCCGAACAAGGGTCAACCGAACAGCTTGTCGTACAGCAGCATGCCCCACGTCAGGCCCGCAAAAATCAGGCTGATCATCACTGCCGCCGACCCAAGATCCTTGGCGCGTCCAGATAACTCATGGAACTCGGGACCGATGCGATCAATCGCGGACTCCACCGCCGAATTGAGCAGCTCG